>CAZNEO010000155.1:0-1523 GCA_964572205.1 uncultured Sphingorhabdus sp. | reverse complement strand
GCCTTGATCGCCTGAAACGCCTCGGCCCAGCTAACCGCAACCAGCTTTCCGTCCTTGCGCACATAAGGCTTGTCCAAACGCCGGTGGGTAAGCCCATCAACCGCGTGGCGCGTCTTGTCCGACGCCCATTCCTCATTCACATCTTCATTGATGCGCGGCAGTGCGCGCAGCACTGCCCTGCCCCGGCTGTCGAGGCGAATATTGGTGCCGACCGCGTCCATGACGTCAATCGAGGGAGTCTTTCTGAGCTCCCACGGCCGCGCGTTGAAGGCATAAGGCTTGCTGGTCAGCGCGCCGACCGGGCACAGATCGACGACATTGCCCGAAAGCTCACTCGTCACCGCGCGTTCCAGATAGCTGGTGATCTGCATATTCTCACCGCGGCCAATCGCGCCAATTTCCTCGACGCCAGCCACTTCCTCGGCAAAGCGGACGCAGCGGGTGCACTGGATGCAGCGGGTCATCACCGTCTTGACGATGGGGCCCATATATTTCTCGGTCACCGCGCGCTTGTTCTCGTCATAGCGCGATGCGCCGCGACCATAGGCGACCGACTGGTCCTGCAAATCGCATTCGCCGCCCTGGTCGCAAATCGGGCAATCGAGCGGGTGGTTGATGAGCAGAAACTCCATCACCCCTTCACGCGCCTTTTTGACCATCGCGCTGTCGGTGCGGATGATCTGGCCTTCGGTGGCGGGCAGCGCACAGCTCGCCTGAGGCTTGGGCGGCCCGGGGGCAACCTCGACCAGACACATGCGGCAATTGCCCGCGATGGACAGCCGCTCATGATAGCAGAAACGCGGAATTTCCTTCCCCGCCAGCTCGCACGCCTGCAGGACGGTAGCACCCTGTGGGACTTCGAGTTCTTGGCCGTCTACGGTGACTTTAGGCATTGTTTCCTCTTGTCTCCAATAGCCCGCTTTGACCCGCACTGGGAGCAAGCTTCGACCAGTGTGGGCGAACAACTACAGCGAAGAGGGCAACCATCGCGGAGCCAATGAGGTTGAGCATCCAACCCTGCGCTTCAAACTCACTCTTAATCAAATTTAGCATTAGGAAAGAAGGCACAACCGCAAACGCATAAAGCCATATCGCTACTTTTTTCATTTTTAGCAGCAGCACGCCGGCTATTACGCCTAGCGACTTTGTTGCCAAAAACCCGGATACCAACCAAACAGGATAGTGCATATCGACTACGATTAACGCACGAACGTCGCTCAAAGCGCCGAACGCATGAAGCACCACCACAAACCAGGCCAGCTGAGTAATTTCTTGAGGGCGCATTGGCGTCATTCCGCCGCCTCCAGCATCTCGCCGCCATTGGCGACCGCGATCCGCCGCTCCATCTCCGGCCTGAAATGCTTGATCAGCCCCTGGATCGGCCAAGCCGCCGCGTCGCCCAGCGCGCAGATGGTATGGCCTTCGACCTGTTTGGTGACTTCGTACAGCGTGTCGATTTCCGACACATCGGCATTGCCTTCGCGCAGCCGCTCCATCACGCGCCACATCCAGCCTGTGCCTTC
>CAZNEO010000154.1:0-1529 GCA_964572205.1 uncultured Sphingorhabdus sp. | reverse complement strand
GGCAGATCGGCCAGGTCAACTATGCCGCCGCCAAGTCAGGCATCCATGGTTTCACGAAGTCACTTGCCGCAGAAGGTGCGCGGCACGGCGTCACCGCCAATGCGATCGCGCCGGGCTATATTGCGACCGAAATGCTCTCGACCATTCCTGACAATGTGATGGAAAAAATCATCGCGCAAATCCCCGTGGGGCGGCTCGGCCAGGCCGACGAAATCGCGCGCGGGGTGGAGTTCCTGACCAGCGACAATGCGGGCTTCATCACCGGGTCGACGCTGTCGATCAACGGCGGGCAGCATATGTATTGAGGGTATGACCGCCCCCTATCACCCGCCGGTAAAATATTCGGTCACGATCAACGGGCACCAAACCTCGATCAGTCTGGAGCCGCTGTTTTGGGAGATGCTGCAACACGCGGCCTCCGAGCGCGAGGTGGCGGTCAATGCGCTGGTGGCGGCAATCGACGCAGAGCGGATCAAGAGCGCAACGCCGCCGGGGCTTGCCGGAGCAATCCGGATATGGCTGGTCCATAACGCATAAAAAATCGCCGCCAGCGTTTGGGCGCGTGGCGGCGAGTCGTGCGTTTTCCAAAGGGTCCAGTCCGAGCAGGACCGGATGTTTGCAATCCGGCGGCGCAAAGTTGAGGGAGGGCACGCGCCGCCGGGATTGCAAGCAAACGGGAAGGGGATCCGGCTTGCAGACTGGAAATTACGAGGTGTCCGGCTGGTCGCCAATACCGACGATGCACCTAAGCGTTTTCCCTCAGGGAATGCTGTGCTTCGGTCAGCTATAACTACTGTCTTGACGCTCTAAAGCCCAGCCTCGACCGCAATACGCACTGCGTCCGCTGCGTTCGAGGTGTCGAGTTTCTTGAACAGCAGCATCCGGTGCATCTGCACCGTCTTCTCGCTCAGCGAGAGCATGTAGGCGATCTGCTTGGTACGGAATCCTTGCGCCATTTGCTGCAATATCTCGCGCTGGCGGGGCGAAAGCCGCTGCACAATCTGTGCGGCTTGCTCCTGACGAACGACAGTGATGCTTTCCTCCGCGGTTTTCACCTCGATTTGGGAGCCGACAAAATATTCGATTTTGCCGCTCTCATCGAACAGAGGCGCGATCATCACAGCGTTGCGAAAGCGGCTGCCATCCTTGCGGTAGTTGACAAGTTCGGCCAATGTCGCGTGGCGTTCGAATATCGCATCACGCAGCTTCACGGTCTGCGCATTTTCCGTATCGGGACCGCGCAGGAAGCGGCAGTTGCGACCGATCACTTCATGCTCTTCATAGCCGGTCAGTTCGAGAAAAGCCGGATTAACAGCCACCAGCGGGTTATCCGCCTCGTTCGGATCGCTGACCACAGTGGCAATCGGGCTGTGCCGGATTGAGTCCAGCACTGGATGGCGCCTACGGGCGCTGACAAGTTTGTGCATCATCGCACGATTCCTTTCCGAGGCAAATTGCGCCCTTTTTGGTTTCGATGCAACAATAATACAGGGTTTTTACCGTAGGGATTTGACCCGTATCAAATTAAT
>CAZNEO010000153.1:0-1544 GCA_964572205.1 uncultured Sphingorhabdus sp. | reverse complement strand
GGCGATGGTGCCGGTTTACGGTTTCGACGCGCTGTTTATCTTGCTGGCGGGCCTTTCGGCAGGGGCCTGCCTCATATTGCTGGGCGTCGGGCGTAAAAGCCAAAACCTGCAATGATGGCGTAGCAGATCGCGGGCAGGATCATCGAGGTAGACAGGCTTGTCTGATCGGCCATGACCCCAGTCATCAACGGGACCACCGCACCGCCGAAAATGGCGACATTGATGATCCCCGATCCGTCGGCGGCGCGCGGGCCCAGCCCTTCACATGCAAGGCTGAAAATCGTCGGGAACATGATCGAGTTCACCAAGCCAATGGCCAGCAGGCTGTATCCCGAAACGGCGCCTGTTGTCATCGTCGACACCGTGATCAAGGCAATTGCGCCGATCGCACAGCTCATCAGCACCAGGCCCGGGCTGACTTTGCGCAATACCGCCGAGCCTATGAAACGGCCAACCATCGCGCCGCCCCAATAAAGCGGGATCAGCTTACCTGCCGCCTGTTCTTGCAGCCCCATGACATGCGACTGCATCAGATAGTTGACGATCAACGATCCAATCGCAACCTCAGCCCCGACATAGAGAAAGATGCACAGCGCGCCAAAGCTGAAGCGCGGTAGTTTGAGCATCGCATTCTGGTACAGCCAGATCACCGGAGCGAGCATGATCAGGATCAAACCGATTACGCCGTGCCCCTGAACGGCGGCAAAACCGCCCGCGACGATCAACGCAATGCCGATTGCATAGCGCGAAGGCTGGACCAGAGCGCTGCCTTCCACCTCGGCGCTGTTATGCGGCAGCTTCTTGCGAAAGGCCCATACAACAGCGGCAACGATGGCCAGCGCAACCGCCAGCCCAAGATAGCCATGCACAATCGCCTGGCTTTCTGCGGTACGATAGGCATCAAGCTCCGCGCCCGAAAGCTGGTCGGCGGTGACATTGGCCAACCCGCCCAGGATCAGGATCGCACCGAAGTAAGGGAAAACCGTGGTGCCGAGCGAATTGAACGCCTGCGCAAAGGTCAGGCGACTGTGCGCCGTTTCGGGCTTGCCGAGCAGCGAGATCAGCGGGTTTGCGACCACCTGCACGACCACCACACCGCTTGCGAGGACGAACAACGCGAACAGGAAAACGCCATAGGTGGCCGTCTGGCTTGCCGGAATAAACAGCAGGCATCCCGCCATCATGGTCAACAGGCCGACGACAGCGCCGCGCATATAGCCGATCCGTTTGACCAGCGCGGCACCCGGCAATCCAACCACCAGATAGGCGGTAAAGAAGCAGAACTGTACCAGCATTGCCTGGGTGTAGTTGAGCGTGAACAGTTCCTTCAGCTTGGGGATGATCACATCGTTCAGGCTGGTGATTCCGCCGAAAATGAAAAACAGCCCCATCACGAACAGCTGCAATTGCGGCACATCGACATGCCCTTGTTCCGTGCCGGAAGGCGAGCCAGCGCTGCTCGGAATTGCCATAATCTCTCTCCCCTTTGTCAGCGCGCCTACGATGGGCAAGCGCCGTTTTTCTCACCCGCGTCGATATGTATG
>CAZNEO010000152.1:0-1552 GCA_964572205.1 uncultured Sphingorhabdus sp. | reverse complement strand
AGCGTGAAGGAATGGCAGGCCGGGGCGAGTGGTTATTGGGTGACGGGGAAGCGCTAAAAGGCGATTTTCACCCGCACCATCAACCGCTTGCTTTGCGCGCCACCGGTGAGTTCGGCCTGTTCGTTCTCGATGGCCATTATAGTATTTTCGGCAATGCTAAACTCGGCCTTGCTCTCATCCTTTTCGTATTTCCCGGCATTTTCAATTGGGCGCATCCGGTAACGTTCCTGGTCCACCGGCTCCGCGCAAACGATGATTTCATCGCCTTCGCCGGGTTCGCATTCGGGGGCGGGCTGTTTGACCAGGATATCGATTTTCAGCGTTTCTTCGCTGCCCGTCTCCTCGTCGGGAGCCGCCGCTCCTACAGCGATAGCCGGGGCCGCAACCGACACCAATAGCCAAAAGATCATTGCGCTGTCTCTCACGCTGTTTGGGCGGAGCTTATCCTTTTCACCTCAATCCTCAAGCGAAACATCGCCAGCCATGCCTCGCCATGTCATCAACCTGTCACATATATTGTCTATTAAATTAGTTGAGAAAAGGAGAAGGAGTAAGCAAAGTGAAAAATCCGCATTTGCTGCAAAAACTTATCACGATGAAAATTGAGCCGGACGGCGCGCGACTCAGCTTCACCAACCGGCTGGCATCTGAAAATGGCTGGACCAGTGCCTATGCGGCACGGGTCAACAGCGAGTATCGCCGCCTTCTGTATCTTGCCGCTACTTTGGATCATCCCGTGACGCCATCGGACGAGGTCGATCAGGCCTGGCATCTTCACCTTGCCTATTCGCGGCACTATTGGGACATACTGTGCGGCGAGATATTGGGGCAGGCGCTTCATCATGGGCCGACGGCGGGCGGCGCAGTGGAGGACAATCGCTATCGGGACCAATATCAGCGCACCCTAGACGCTTATCATCGGGCGTTCGGCTATCCGCCGCCTGCCGACATCTGGCCTGATGCCAAGAGGCGCTTTGGTGTGCGGTATCGCCGGATAGCCACGGGCCGACACTGGATGGTTCCCAAACAGGCTGGATATGCAATCCTGCCCCTGCTGACGCTGGCCGCCTGTACGCAGGGCGAGTGGGTAGTGGCCGGGTTTTTTGGGATTGGCCTGCTGATTGCGGGGGGCCTTGCGATTCTATTGCAGGCGCGGACCGATCCAGCCCACAAAAAGAAAGACGACGGCGGTTGCGCGGTAACGACCGGAGGGTGCGGCAGTAGCGACAACTGCAACGATAGCGGTGCAAGTGGCTGCGGTGGCGGAGGTTGTGGCGGGGGCTGCGGCAGCTGAGCAGCTATTGTTGATCGATGATCATATCCTTGGCCGGGATTTGTTTCCGCTCCTTGCGCCGGTCATAAAGCGACTTTGCAGCGATGGCACCGCCAACGAGCAAAGCGCCGGGGAGCGAGCGGGCGGCGAGCCTTGTCGCTACAATCCCAAGACCTGCGCCGAGCAAGCCCCTTCCAGCGGTGCGTTCGGCAATGACCGAACCGAGTGCTGCGCCAACGGCGGCCTTGGCGATTGATCTGGCTTTCATGTCATATCCTC
>CAZNEO010000151.1:0-1552 GCA_964572205.1 uncultured Sphingorhabdus sp. | reverse complement strand
TGCTCGACGGGGTCACCGCCGTCACCCGCCGCCTGGGCCGCAAACCCAAGCTGCTCGTCGCCAAAATGGGGCAAGACGGGCATGATCGCGGCGCGAATGTGATTGCCTCGGCGTTCGGGGATATGGGCTTTGACGTGGTCAGCGGGCCATTGTTTCAAACGCCCGAGGAAACCGTGGTGCTGGCACTGGATGCGGGCGCGGATGTGGTTGGCGCCTCCAGCCTTGCGGCAGGCCACAAGACGCTGATCCCCGAACTGATCAAGGGCCTGCGCGAGGCGGGACGCAGCGACATCAAAGTCATCGCCGGCGGCGTCATACCCCCGCAGGATTATGATTTCCTCCGCGACGCAGGCGTGCAGGGCATTTACGGGCCGGGGAGCAATGTCGTGGAATGCGCGGCGGATGTGCTGCGGCTGCTAGGGCATAATATGCCGCCAGCGGGGGAGTGAAATGATGCGTTTTTTGTTAGCTTTAATGATCGCGCCCCTTTCAATTCAGGCAGCGGTAGCAGCACGCCAGCCGTCCCGACAAAGTGAGTTTAGACCTGGGGTATCCGTCGAATTTGTCTACAATCAGAAGTTGGAAGGTGTTTATTCAACAAGCTGGTGGGGCAGGCTGGAGAAGCGCAACGGTGCTTGGCGCGACGTCTATTTTGAGACCGCAGAAAAATACGTCAACAAGGGGCTGTTGAGCTTCAACTGTGTCAGCAACAAAAGCAACATCGGGGTCATCATGTATCATGTTGGTGAATATGGTGAGGGAAGCAGCAAAGATGTCGTCATAGTTCGACCAAGCCAACAGCGGAATTGGGCAGAAGGGAATTTCGAACCGCTGCAAGGCGAAGACCCTCCATACGCATTCTATTTGCGCGCCAAAAAGCGGTTTTGCTGAAAGCGAGAAGACACAAAGATGTTCAAAAAAATCCTGATCGCAAACCGTGGCGAGATTGCTTGCCGGATCATCAAGACCGCTCGCCGGATGGGGATCGCGACCGTTGCGGTCTATTCGGACGCCGATGCGCGCGCGCCTTTCGTCAAGATGGCGGATGAGGCGGTGCATATCGGCCCTTCGCCTGCAGCGCAGTCCTATCTGCTTGCCGAGAAGATCATCGCCGCGTGCAAGGCGACCGGGGCGGAGGCGGTGCATCCGGGCTATGGCTTCCTGTCTGAGCGGACCAGCTTTGCCGAGGCGCTGGCGGCGGAAGGCATCGCCTTTATCGGCCCGCCGGTGAACGCCATTGCCGCGATGGGGGACAAGATCGAGTCCAAGAAGCTGGCGATGCAGGCGGGCGTCAATGTCGTCCCCGGCTTTGTCGGCGAGATCGAGGATACCGAACATGCGGTGCGGATTTCGGCGGAGATCGGCTATCCGGTGATGATGAAAGCCACCGCGGGCGGCGGCGGCAAGGGGATGCGGCTTGCCTATAGCGAGGCCGATGTGCGCGAAGGCTTTGAGGCGACCAAGCGCGAGGGGCTGAACAGCTTTGGCGACGACCGGGTGTTTATCGAGAAATTCATCCTCAATCCACGCCATATCGAAATCCAGATATTGG
>CAZNEO010000150.1:0-1587 GCA_964572205.1 uncultured Sphingorhabdus sp. | reverse complement strand
TGCGATCCGCAGTAAATTTGCGCGCCATATCCTGAATGGCAAGCTGGTCGTCGGTAAGGTCGAACTGGGTGGTCATGCTATCGCCCTAAAGCGCAATCAATTGGCCTTCAATACCCGCTCGGCAAAAAGCCGGTTCATAGCCTCCACCTCGTTGCGCTCAAACCAGCGTGGGCCTTTGGTGCCGCGCTCCCAAGACAGCATCTGGATCAGCGTGCCGTTGGCATCGGCCTTTACTGGCAAGGGCAGCTTGCCCATGGGGTCAGCATAGGCCTCATCCGCCGTGATGATGGTCCAGCCATCCTTGCGCAGGGCCTTGACCAGATCCTCTATATAGAGCGCCGCCAGATCGGTTTCATGCAGCAGCAGCACCTGCGCCGGGGCGCGACCCAGCGTGCGGCGGGCAAGACTATCGGCGAAATTGGCGGAGAGCAGGTGGGTTTCAACGTAAAGATCGCGCAAGGCTTCCAAGTTCATGGGCTTGCCTGCCGCCTTCGCCTTGATTGTCAGGCTTTCGAGGTACCAGTCCCAGCCATCAGCGGTAACATAGCCATGGCGCAGGCCCATGGCCTTAAGCGCTGCGCGCACGGCATCGCGTTTGGCGGCGTTCCGGTTCCCCTCATCCAGCTGCGGAAAGCGGAACCATGGGCGATAACCGGGATGCGCCTTCAGCCAGGTTTCGGCCTTGGATATATCGGCAATGAAGCGCTCGGCGGGCACATCCGAAAGCACGAGGTGCATGGCGGTATGGTTCGCCAGCACATGCCCCGCCGCCGCATAGGCAAGCAGCGCGGCTTCATTTTGCCCTCCCGGTTGCACCCGTCCCGGATTGGCAAAAAAGGCCGCCTGCCTCACCCCTGCCCGCGCCAACGCCGTGCGCAGCATTTGCGGACGGATGGCAGGATCAAGAAACGCCCCGGCCCCACGCGGCGCATCGTCGAAGGTAAGCGCGATACGTTTGTCGCCTGCAACCGGAGCATGGTCGGACAAGCCAGCGGCGGTGTTGAGCAAAGCCATCGCCAGGCCGAACGCCAGCAGCGCCGCCAGATCGAACAGCAGGATAAAAGCCCACGGTATCACCGCAATTTTGCGCAACACGCCGCCCACTCGAAAACGCCCTCCGTCACTGGCGCATAGGTTTCAACTTTGCGGCAAAATATCCAGCGCGATTTTGTAACGCGCTGTCCCAGATATGGATCGCCCCAAATCACCCCATCGTCGGAATGATAAAGCTGTTGCTGCCATCAGGCGAGCCATCGGGCCAGCGCGCGGTGATTTTCTTCACCTTGGTCCAGAACCGCAGGCCTTCCATGCCATATTGGTCGGTATCGCCAAAGCCCGACCGTTTCCAGCCGCCAAAGCTGTGATAGGCAACAGGCACCGGGATCGGCACATTGATCCCGACCATGCCGACATTGACCCGCGCGGCAAATTCGCGCGCGGCGTGGCCATTGCGGGTAAAGATGGCGACGCCATTGCCATATTGATGCTTGCTGGGCAGCGCGAGCGCAGTTTCAAAATCAGGCGCGCGCACGATTTGCAGCACAGGGCCAAAAATCTCCTGCCGATAGCTTTCCATGTCCGTGGTCA
>CAZNEO010000149.1:0-1616 GCA_964572205.1 uncultured Sphingorhabdus sp. | reverse complement strand
TCGGCGCTGTCGAACGCAATCAGGTGCTGACGGCGGACAAGGTGGCCGAAGGCGACGTGATCCTCGGCCTTGCTTCGTCCGGCGTGCACTCCAACGGCTTTTCGCTGGTGCGGCGCTTGGCGGCGGACAAAGGCTGGAAGCTCGATCGGCCCGCGCTGTTCGACCAAGAAGTGATTCTGATTGACGCGCTGATGGCCCCCACTCGGATTTACGTGAAGAGCCTGCTGCCGCTGGTGCGCGCAGGCAAAATCCACGCGATGGCCCACATTACCGGCGGAGGCTTGCTGGAAAATATCCCGCGCGTTCTGCCCGATGGCCTCCATGCTTTTGTCGATGCCGATACCTGGGCTCAGCCGCGCTTGATGGCTTTCCTGCAAGCACAAGGGAATATTGAGCCGGAGGAGATGGCGCGGACGTTTAATTGCGGTGTCGGGATGGCGGTTGTGGTTGCCGAGGCGGATGTTGCGCCGGTAACGGCTGCGCTTGAGGCCGCTGGCGAGACTGTGCACCGCATCGGGCATATCGCGGCGGGCGAAAAAGGCTGCACCGTTTCCGGTAGCGCAGAGACGTGGAGTGCGATGGGGGCGTGGAGTGCGACCCACCATGGTTAGGTTTACAACACCGTTCGGGCTGAGCCTGTCGAAGCCCAGTTTGGCCAACCTGCACTTCGACAAGCTCAGTGCGAACGGTGGTTTTTGTGTCTAAAGCAAAAATCGCCATCCTGATCTCCGGCAGCGGCACCAACATGGCTGCGCTACTCTACGCGGCGAAGCATCCCGACTGCCCCTATGAAGTCGTGCTGGTCGCCAGCAACAACCCCGAATCCGCTGGCTTGAAGCTGGCCAAGGCAGAGGGCATCCCCATTTTCGCCTGCCCTCACAAAGGCCTCTCGCGCGAAGAGCATGATGCGGTCATGCATGAAGCTATTGTCGCCGCGAAGGCGGACTTTGTCGCACTTGCAGGCTATATGCGCATCCTGTCCGCCGAGTTCGTCGGCCAATGGGAAGGCCGGATGCTCAACATCCACCCCAGCCTGCTGCCCAAATATAAAGGCCTCAACACGCACGAACGCGCATTGGAGGCGGGCGACAGCCATGCCGGGTGCAGCGTCCACCTTGTCACCGCCGAACTCGACGATGGCCCGATATTGGGCCAGACCGAAGTGGCGATCCTGCCCGGCGACACCGCAGACAGCCTCGCCGCCCGCGTGCTGATTGCCGAGCACCAGCTCTACAGCCGTACCCTTGCCGACTATGTCATGCGCGAACGCACGCCCGAATGGCTGATCGAGCAAGTCCGCATCCGCGCGATGGCGCAGACCGAGGCCGAAGAAACGCTCAGCCACGGCATGGCCTGTTTCGGCATCATCGGCGGCAAGAAATTCGCCTATGTCAGCCGCGACCATCATGGTGACAGCAAGCTATCCTTGCTCGTCAAGATCAGCGGCGCGGAGGAGCAGGCGATGCTGATCGAACAGGACGAAGCCCGATACTACCGCCCCGCCTATTTCGGTGACGGCTGGATCGCAATCCGCCTCGACCTGGGCGACAATGACTGGGAACATATCGGCGAGTGGCTGGCCAAAAGCTGGCTGGCGGTGGCGCCGAAGAAGCTAG
>CAZNEO010000148.1:0-1622 GCA_964572205.1 uncultured Sphingorhabdus sp. | reverse complement strand
CGGGTGAAAGCGAACCCGACGCGCGCTATCGCGCGACAAGGGAGGACAGGCCAGTGGTGGATGCAGGGGAGATTGTGTGAGCCATTGCAGTCAAAAAATGGTTTTCTGCTTTTTGTTTGCTGTCGCAGCAACGCCAGCACTCAGCGGCTGCGGAGAGCGACTTGGGAGTTACGAAGTTGGCGATGTTCGGCTTGTCACCAAAGCGCCTTCAGAGTTGGGAATCCAAGATAATCCTCCACCCTATAGCGAGTTTGTTCGCATTGACCTGACATCAGAGTTTAACCTCACCGATGCAGAAACTGGCCCCGGCCTATATACAGATGCAGATTTTTGCCCGGTTGAAGATTGGGGTAGGATGATTGCGTTTGAGCCGCTCGATGCCGAAATGCGCCCAGTTGAGGATTGGAAACGGGAGGGCGCACCGGCGCGTCGTCACAAAGATGGTCGCTACCATTATTCGGTGTATTTGGTCCCAAGTTCCGGACCAAGGAAACCATATTCCAACGCTGAAAACACCTATGCTGGCTACGACCTGCGACAGTCCGAGCGAGACGTGTGCCTTCGTTTTTTCGTACCCGGCTACAACATTACCAAATCGGCGTCTGATACGATTAGGATTTCGAGAAAGAAATTGAGAGAAGCGCTGGCGAAGGCTCCTTAAAGCTATGCCATCCTAAAACTCCCCCGCCACCAGCATCAGCTTCGCCAGCTTCTTCGGCGCAACCGCCAGCCAGCTTTTGGCCAGCCACTCGCCGATATGGTCCCAGTCATTGTCGCCCAGGTCTAGCCGGATCGCGATCCAGCCGTCGCCGAAATAGGCGGGGCGGTAGTATCGGGCTTCGTCCTGTTCGATCAGCATCGCCTGCTCCTCCGCGCCGCTGATCTTGACGAGCAAGGATAGCTTGCCGTCGCCATGATGGTCGCGGCTGACATAGGCGAACTTCTTGCCGCCGATGATGCCGAAGCAGGGCATGCCGTGGCTGAGTGTTTCCTCCGCCTCGGGCTGCGCCATCGCGCGGATGCGGACCTGTTCGATCAGCCATTCGGGCGTGCGTTCGCGCATGACATAGTCGGCAAGGGTACGGCTGTAGAGCTGGTGCTCGGCAATCAGCACGCGGGCGGCGAGGCTGTCTGCGGTGTCGCCGGGCAGGATCGCCACTTCGGTCTGGCCGAGCACCGGGCCGTCATCAAGTTCTGCGGTGACAAGGTGGACGGTGCAGCCTGCCTTAGTGTCCCCCGCCGCCAGCGCGGCTTCGTGCGTGTGCAAGCCCTTATGCTTGGGGAGCAGGCTCGGGTGGATGTTGAGCATCCGGCCTTCCCATTGCCCGACAAATTCAGGTGAGAGGATGCGCATATAGCCCGCGAGTGCAACGAACTCCGCCTTCGCGGCGACAATGGCGTCATGCATGATCGCGTCATGCGCCTCACGGGTCAGGCCTTTGTGCGGATGGGCGAAGGTTTTGATGCCCTCGGCCTCGGACAGTTTCAGGCCTGCAGCGTCGGGGTTGTTGCTGGCGACTAGCACCACTTCATAGGGGCAGTCAGGCTGTTTCGCGGCGTAGATCAGAGCCGCCATATTGGTGCCGCTGCCGGAGATCAGGATGGCGATTTTTGCTTTAGAC
>CAZNEO010000147.1:0-1633 GCA_964572205.1 uncultured Sphingorhabdus sp. | reverse complement strand
CGTAATGGGCGGACAGAGTGTCAATCACCAGCCGTTCAAACCGCATCGTTGGCCTTAGATCGCGGCCTTCATATAGCTGCCCCGGCGCCAGCCCCGGCCAGTCTGAAATCACCGTGCCGCCCCCTAAGCCACTTTGCCCCAAGCCGCCACCATAGAGCATTGCGGCAGATGCCGTGCCATGGTCGGTTCCCTTGGTGCCATTGACCGCCACGGTCCGGCCAAATTCGGTTGCGACCAACACCAGCGTTTTGCTCCATGCCGGGCCAAGGTCAGTGCGAAGCGCCATGATCATGTCGTCAACGCCTTTCAACAGTCCGTTCAGCCGCCCCGATTGGTTGACATGTGTGTCCCAACCGTTGGATTCGACCATCACGACCCGCGCACCTTCCGCGCCATTCATCAGGCTGGCGACCAGCTTGCCAGCCGCCGCGCCGCCCCGGCCTGCAGGATCAATGCCTTCCGCCATCATCTCAGTCTGCGTGGCGCTGGTCCAAAGCGGGGCAAGCTGCGCATCCTCAGCATAAAGCATGGCAACGCGCTCCATCAGCCCGGCATCGGCATCGGGAAGGCGCGATGGCGCATAGCTGCCAACTTCTGCGGTCCCGCGCATTGCCAGCGGAATGGCTGTGGCCAGCGCCAAGGCGCGGCGTTCGCCACCGGGGAGCAATGTGAGCAGCCGGTTCATCCAGCCATCGTCGCGGCCATAGGGCCGGATGCCGCCGCTTTCGAGCACATTCTGGCCGTCAAAATGCGATCGTTCGCGGTAGCCGGAGGCAATGGCATGGGCGAAAGCCGCCTCCTTTTGCGCGAATAATTTCGCACTTTCGACCATTGCTGGGTGGAGGGTGAAAAGGCCGTTCAATTGCACGCCGTCAGTCGTGGCCAATTCGCCGCGTGCGGCCTCATAGGCGGGGTCGCCCGTCGGCGCGAGGGTGCCAATCCCGTCGGCAGCGCCGCGTTGCAGAATGAAGATGAAGCGGCGGTCAGTATCGGCAGCAGCCCATGCCATTTTGGGCAAGGTGAGGCCTGCTGCGAGACCGGAAGCGATAAGGGTACGGCGTGAGAGCATCATACTATCTCCGCAAAAATTCAGGAGCGACAAGCAGCAGCGCCAGGCCCTGTTCGGGGCTTTCGGCGCGGGCGATATGTTCGGCGGTGCGCGGGTCAAGCGTGCCGGGCAGGATCTTGGGGGCAAGGACGCGGGCGTCGATCCGCCCGCCGCTCAACCGGGCAAAGCGGCCTGCGGTTTCCACCCGGCGCATCAGCGCAGCAGGCCCCGCCCAATCCTTTGCCTGATCGCCAAAGCCCGCGGGCGAGCCGGGGCGCCAAATGGGCTGCCCCATTTGCAGGAAAAGCCCGGCGGCGGCCTGTTGCCTTCCCGGCAGGTCTTGCACCTGCAGTGCCCGCAGCGCAGATACTGTCCATTCCCACGGCGTCTTGAATTTGGGCGCATCTGCCGCCCAGCTTTCCGGCGCAGAGATCAGCGTGCGATAGAGCGATGTCAGATCGCCGCCGCTCTTCAGATAATCAGCCTCCAACTTTGCCACCAGTGCTGCGGACGGTGTGTCTGCAACAAATTGGGTGGCGAGCTTGGTTGCGATGTGACGTGCCGTTGCCGGATGGGTTGCGAGGT
>CAZNEO010000146.1:0-1650 GCA_964572205.1 uncultured Sphingorhabdus sp. | reverse complement strand
CCGACAGCCCCATGGGCCAGATGTGCTGGATCATCGAAAAATTCCATGGCTGGTCGGATTGCGACGGTCATCCCGAAAATGTCTTCAGCCGCGATCATCTGCTCGACAATGTGATGCTCTATTGGTTGAACGCCACCGCAGCCTCTTCGGCGCGGCTCTATTGGCATAGCTTCGCGGCGGGGAACTTGCCTGAAATCCATGTCCCGACAGGAATCACCGCCTTTCCCAAAGAGCTGTTCCGTCCCTCGCGCCGCTGGGCCGAAACGCGCTACAAGAATATTGTATACTGGAATGAACTCGAAAAAGGCGGGCATTTCGCCGCGATGGAGCGGCCCGAACTGTTCATCGCCGAAGTCCGCAATTGCTTTGGAGCGATGAGCCTCTAAACATCGCATATGGGCAGGTTGATTGCACGGCGGTTGATGACGGCGATACCGACGCTGCTCGCGATCATTATACTGTCCTTCGTCCTGATGCGCATCGCTCCCGGAGGGCCGTTTGACGGCGAGCGTCCGCTGGCACCCGAAGTCCGCGCCGCTCTTGAGTCAGCCTATGGCCTCGACAAGAGCCTGCCCGAGCAAGTGTGGCTTTACCTGACCCGCCTAGCAAAAGGCGATTTCGGGCCGAGCATGGTCTATCGCGACTTCTCTGTATCCGGGCTGATCGCCGAGGCGCTGCCTGTATCGCTGTTGATCGGTGGCTGCGCGCTCGTTTTGGCGAGCCTGCTGGGGATATCGGCTGGACTATGGGCGGCACTGCGCGCTGGTAAATGGCAGGATGAAGCGCTGATGCTGGGGGCAACGCTGCTCACCGCCTTGCCGACCTTTGTGACTGGTCCGCTGTTGGCGCTGATTTTTGGCCTCTGGCTCGGCTGGCTGCCGGTTTCGGAGCAGAATGATGGATGGAACTGGCTGGTGCTGCCGGTGGTTGCTTTGGCGTTGCCGGTCACGGGCGCGGTCGCCAAATTGGCCCGGGCCGGGTTGGCGGGAGAATTGGGTGCCGACCATATCCGCGCCGCACGGGCACGAGGGATAGCGCCGCTCACGATTCTGCGCCGCCACGCCCTGCGCCCCGCGCTGGTGCCGGTGGCGAGTTATCTCGGTCCGGCCGCCGCAGCGCTGCTGACCGGTGCAGTGGTGATCGAAACCGTCTTCGGGCTCCCCGGCCTTGGTCGCTATTTCGTGCAAGGTGCATTGAACCGCGACTATCCACTCGTCCTCGGCGTGGTGACGCTCTACGCCGGGTTGATCATCCTCTTCAACCTGTTCGCCGACCTGATCTATGGCTGGCTCGACCCCAGGATGCGCGAGGGATGAAGCCCGCGCTCATTCTCGTCGCGCTAATCGCGCTGGCCGCACTGCTTGTCCCGCCTTTGCTGCCTTATGACCATATCGCGATCGATTGGGACAGCGTCCGGGTCGGCCTGTTCACCGACGGTCATTGGCTTGGTACCGATGATCTCGGGCGCGATCGACTGGCGCGGTTGCTGGTGGGAACCCGGGTGACGCTGTCGGTGGCGCTCGCGGCAGCGATGGTGGCGCTGTTGATCGGCGTGGCCTGGGGCGCGATTGCCGGATGGGTTGGCGGACGCACCGATGAGTTGATGATGCGCATCGTTGATGGGCTCTATGCGCTGCCCTTCATGTTCGT
>CAZNEO010000145.1:0-1655 GCA_964572205.1 uncultured Sphingorhabdus sp. | reverse complement strand
TTGTCAGCGACCGTTATGGCCGTCGCAGCGCGGCCTGAGGCTTTGTTGCGGCAGCAGCGATAATCCCAGTTTATCTTTTCGTGCCGATGCCTATTGGGCTTTTGGAACTGACCGGATTTACCTATGGCGTGATCCTGTCTTGTCGTGCAATTTGGGGTCCATGGCTTTCAGAACTTTACCCGCCGCATTTGCGCTCGACTGCCGCCTCGATTTTCAACTGGGGCCGCGTGATCAGCATGACTGCACCTTTGGTGACCGCGCCCATGGCTGAGGCATTTGGACGCGCGCCGGTGATGAGCCTTGCCTCGGTTGCATTTCTTGCAGCCGCGGCAATCTGGCTGCGAATGCCCGAAACCGTGGTGCGCCGTTGATTTCGATCCTTGATCTGTTTCGCATCGGTATCGGTCCGTCCAGCTCGCACACCGTTGGCCCCATGCGGATTGCGCGGCGTTTTGTCGCCGACCTGAAACGGCGCGACATGTTGGCAAGCGTAGCCAGGGTCGAGGTGGCATTGCAGGGTTCGCTGGCGCTGACCGGCGTGGGGCATGGATCAGTCGACGCCACAATATTGGGTCTTCTTGGCTACCGCCCGTCAAAAATCGATCCCGATGCCGTGCCAGCCATTCTTGCAGAGGTCATCTCTACGGGGCTGCTTCGGCTGGCTGAGGGACCCGTAATTGCCTTTGACAAAGCAAGGGACATCTTGCTGGAAACACATGTCATTCCCGAAATTCATCCCAATGGCATGGTTCTTCGCGCCTATTCAGCCGCAGCGACATTGCTTGCCGAAGAGGTTTATTATTCCACCGGTGGCGGGTTTTTTGCGTCGGAGAAACAATTGCTGTCGCCAGCGCCCAATGACAAAATCGCAGGCGCGCAGACCAGCCGATACGGCTATGGCTCGGCTGCCGAGCTGCTTGATCTATGTGCCAATCATGGCCTGTCCGTGGACGAAATCGTGTTGGCCAATGAGGACAGCTTTCGTGATCGACAGGCGACGCTTGCCGGGCTCGACGCAATAACCGCTGCCATGCTTGCCTGCATCGACCGCGGGCTCAGGACCGAGGGGATTCTTCCCGGCGGCCTGAATGTCCGTCGCCGCGCGCCAGAGGTATACGCCCGGCTCAGCAGCGGCGTAGGCGCCAATGAAGCAGAACGGCTGCTCGATTGGCTGAACGTCTATGCTCTTGCCGTTAACGAGGAAAATGCCGCCGGCGGGCGCGTGGTGACTGCGCCAACCAATGGCGCTGCCGGCATATTGCCGGCGGTCGTCAAATATTATTGCTGTAATGAAGGGCAGGAGCCCGAAGTCGCACGGCGTTTTCTGCTGACCGCGGGCGGTATTGCGCTGCTCTATAAGATGCGAGCATCGATTTCTGGTGCGGAAATGGGCTGCCAAGGCGAAGTAGGGGTGGCCTGTTCAATCGCTGCCGGGGGACTGGCCGCAATCTGGAGTGGCACGCCATCACAGGTCGCAAGCGCCGCAGAAATTGGCATGGAACATAATCTGGGCCTGACCTGCGATCCGGTCGGCGGGCTTGTTCAAATTCCCTGCATCGAACGCAATGCGCTGGGCGCGGTAAAGGCTGTCAACGCGGCCCGGCTTGCGCTCCACAGTCAGGAGCGGCCAAAAGTTTCGCTGGATCAGGTGATCG
>CAZNEO010000144.1:0-1663 GCA_964572205.1 uncultured Sphingorhabdus sp. | reverse complement strand
CCAACGCTCGATCGCCTCGGTGTCGGCAAGCCCGCCGGGCAGCAGCACCAGCTACGACGCGCTGGGCCGGCCGGCCAGCGTGCAACGCAGCAGCGAGCTCGGCCTGCTGACCACCAGCCACGTCTGGCTCGCGGGCTTCCAGCACCGGCTGACCAATGCGCGCGGCTTCGCCAGCACCACCAGCTTCCAGGCCTTCGACGAACCGGCAACCGACGCGCCCGTCTCCATCCAGCTGCCCGAGAACACCAGCGTCGCCATCGTGCGCGACGTGTTCGGCAAGGCACGCAGCATCACGCGCAGCGGCAGCTTTTCCGGCGGCAGCAGCAGCGCCACGCGCAGCTACGTCTACGACAGCCAGCAACTGCTGTGCAAGACCCTCGAGCCCGAGAGCGGCGCCACGGTGGTGGACTACGACGCGGCCGGCAACCTCGCCTGGCGCGCCAGCGGCCTGGCGCTGCCTTCCACCACGAGCTGCGATCGCGCCAGCGCCACGCCGGCGCGCCGGGCCAGCTTCGGCTACGACGCACGTGACCGGCTGACCAGTGTCAGCCACGGCGACGGCTCGCCGGGCATCACGCGCACCTGGTGGGCCGACGGCCGGCCGAGGACCATCGCCACCTCGGGCACGCACCCCTCGACCTGGACGCTCGAATACAACCGCCGCCGGCTGCTCACCAGCGAGACCTTGTCGCTCGGCGGCGTGCAGCACGTCATCGGCTGGAGCTACGACGCCAACGCGAGCCTGTCGAGCATCAGCTACCCGCTCGGCGGCCCGCTGATCACGCTGAACCCCGATGCCCTGGGCCGCCCGCGCCAGTTCGGCACCGCCGCCAGCGCCATCGTGCACCACCCCGACGGCCAGATCGCCAGCTTCACCTCGGGCAACACCCTGCTCACCAGCCGCAGCCTGAACCTGCGCAACCTGCCGCAGAGCATCGCCCACGGCAGCCTGGTCTCCGACAGCTTCGCCTACGACGCCAACGGCAACCCGACCGCGATCACTGACCAGGCGCAGGGCATCACCAGCCGCAGCCTGGGCTATGACGGCCTGGACCGCCTGACCACCGCCAACGCGCCAAGCTTGTGGGGCAGCGCCAGCTTCGGCTACGACAACCTGGACAACCTGCGCAGCAGCGTCGTCGGCACCAGGAACAGCACGCATGCCTACGACGGCAACAACCGGCTGACGAGCATCAGCAACAGTGCGGGCACGACGAACTACCAGCACGACCTGCAGGGCAACGTCAGCCAGCGCGGGGCGAGCAGCTTCAGTTTCGACATCGCCAACCGGCTGGCCAGTGCGAGCACCAGCGCGGGCGGGGCCAGCTACAGCTACGACGGCCTGGGCCGGCGCGTGCGCAGCCAGCACGGCGACGGCAGCGTGCGCACCTACGTCTACAGCCAGGCCGGCCAACTGCTGACGAGCACGACCAGCGGCGGCCCGCAGCCGGCGAGCACCACGCACCACGGCCATCTGGGTGGGATGCTGTTCGTGGAGCAGAACAGCGCCAGCGGGCTGCAGTACGTGCACACCGATGCGCTGGGCAGCCCGGTGGCGCGGAGCAACACCAGCGGGCAGCTGCTGAACCGCACGCGCTACGAGCCCTACGGGGGCGTGTTCGCAGGCACCACGCCGCCACGGGTGGGCTACACGGGGCATGTG
>CAZNEO010000143.1:0-1676 GCA_964572205.1 uncultured Sphingorhabdus sp. | reverse complement strand
CATGATCCTGCGCAACCACGGCACATTGGCAGTGGGCGAGACCGTGGCGGATTGTTTCCTGCGGCTCTATTTCCTGGAACGCGCCTGTGATGCGCAGGTGAAGATGCTCAGCGCAGGCTATGATCGCCTCTACAACCCGCCACAGGGCACGCCGGAGAAGGTTGAGAGTCAGACGCCTGCGAAGGGCATGGCGATGGTTTCGCAGGGGCTGGCATGGCCAGCGCTTTTGCGGAAGCTGGATAGGATTGATCCTTCGTTCCGGAATTGAGGGCGGCAGCCACAAGCAGAGCTGTGCCCCAATTGTCATTGAAAGTACGCAATCGGTTCCTTACGAAAGGCTCTAATATTATCGCGCGTTCTCAACGAATTCAGCTTGAGAGAGCCACCGCATTTTTTGATGAGGAAAAATGGAAATCGCGGCAGCGATAACTGCAGCGCGAACTGCCAAAACCTCTTGGTCGTGTTTCCGTTTAAGGAGGCGATCGGCAAAAGATCTATGTGCCCAATTCAATATCAGCCACTGGTCAGATGCTTGAAGCATTGTTATAATTTCTACCTTGCCAATTCGGACATCAAAATAACACCCATAGCTGTTCCACTCTTTTACGTCGGATACGAAATCAAATGCAGCCGAACCGAGTGCGTCCTTCAACTCATTCATGATATGTTTCGCTGCAACAACCTGATCATCAAGGTCTTCAGGAATCTCATCAGATGTTTCGAAACTCAAAAACGCCTTTTCCATGGGGCAGTCTCCTTTGGGTGACGTCCTAGCAATAGCTAGTTTAAGAGGTGTAAAGCTCCACATTGCGGTCGAAAAAGTCGGCTTGCACAGGGAAGCTGAAGTTTTGCAATCCCACTTGCGTTCTCCATACGTTCTGACTAAGCAAGGCGCATGGCTAAACCTAAAAAGCGTTATGTCTGTCAGGAATGCGGAAGCGTGGCTTCGCGCTGGCAGGGGCAGTGTGAGGATTGCGGGGCATGGAACTCGCTGGTCGAGGAAGCGGGTGCAACCGTTTTCGAGATGAAGCATCATTTGCAATCGGGCGGGCGGGAGATGACGCTGGTCGGCCTCGATAGCGATATCAAACTGCCTGATCGGGCTTCCACCGGCATAGCAGAATTCGACCGCGCCTTGGGCGGCGGACTGGTGCCGGGGTCGGCGACCTTGCTTGGCGGCGATCCGGGGATCGGGAAGTCCACCCTGCTGTTGCAAGCGGCCGCCAATCTGGCGCGGCGCGGGCTTGCGGTGGCCTATATTTCGGGAGAGGAAGCGGTTGATCAGGTGCGGCTGCGCGCAAGGCGGCTGGGGCTGGGCGATGCGCCGGTGCAGCTGGCGGCAGCGACCTCGGTGCGCGATATTTTGACCACCTTGGGCGGAGCCAATCCACCTGCGCTGCTGGTGATCGATTCGATCCAGACGATGCACAGCGACCTGATCGAAGGCGCTCCCGGCACCGTCAGCCAAGTCCGTGCCTCGGCGCAGGAGTTGATCCGCTTTGCCAAGGAGCGCGGCACTGCGCTGATGCTCGTGGGCCATGTTACCAAGGATGGCAGCATTGCCGGACCGCGTGTGCTCGAACATATGGTCGATACCGTGCTGGCCTTTGAGGGCGAGCGCAGCCATCAATATCGCATCCTGCGCGCCAACAAGAACCGCTTTGGCGGCACTGACG
>CAZNEO010000142.1:0-1727 GCA_964572205.1 uncultured Sphingorhabdus sp. | reverse complement strand
GCCGATGAACTGCGCCGCTGGATATCGGAGAAAGTGCCATCGGCAAGCTGATCGCTTGCATGTTGGCAGGCGGGATGGCGGCGCTGGCCTTTGCCGCCATCCCGCCGCTGTTCGAAACGCTGCGCTGGACCGCGCCCGGTGCAGAGCTGGAAGCCATGTCAAGCCAGCCATCGGCTTGCCTCGCTGACGATCCGCACACCACAACGCTGGTGCGGGCGGGCGAGGCTTTATTCAACACCCCAACGCTGCTTGGCGGGCAAGCCGCGAAGGCGGGCCTCAACTGTGCAAGCTGCCATGTCAACGGCCGTAACAATCCTCATTTTGCGCTGGCGGGCGTCTCCGACAAGCCCGGCACTGCCGACGTCACCAACAGCTTTTTCAGCGCCGCGCGCGGCAATGGCAGGTTCGATCCTGTAATGATCCCCGACCTCGCCGCCCCCGGCAAAATCTCGCACGATCCGTCGGCCAAGGCGCTTGAACCCTTTATCCGCACGCTGATCGTGGACGAATTTGGCGGGCGCGAACCCAGCCCCGCGACGCTCGACGCCCTCGCGGCCTATGTCCGCGCCATCCGCAGTTGTCCCGGCGGCGACAAGATGCAGGCCCCGCGAAAACTGGACGACCAGCTGACACTGATTCAAGCGGGCGTAATGGGCGCCGTAGAAATGCAGGCACGCGGCGACCGGCAAGCCAGCCTGCTTTTGATCGCTGCGGCCCGGCACCAGCTGGGTTTGCTGTCGGAACGTTATGCAGGACCAAGCCTGGAACGCGAACGCGCGGAACTGCTTAAGGCTTCGCGCCAGTTGCAGGATTTGGCGAACGCCCCTGCAACACTGCCAGAATTTTCAAAAAGGGCCGCGGACTGGATGACTGGTTTTGACAAAAATGTTGGCGAGCGGCTGGTGCGGAGGAACACAGTTTCACTCTACAACAGCGAGCTGCTGGCGAAGGCTTTGCCGCAGCGAAGCGTTGCGTCATCAAACCCCTAGCCACTCCAAACCACTTGGCAGGGCACCGCTAGCATAATCGACCTGCAACACGCGCCGCCGCCTTGGCAGATACGCCACTTCCGAGGCGTGTAATACCGGCGTCGAATAGGCCCAGATGTCGCCGCGCTGCGCAAGACTGCTATGGATTTCCGATTGATCGACAACCCCCGCGATGTCAGCTTCGGCTATCCTGCCAAGCCGATGCGACCCTTTTGCAGCGAGCAAAGGCGCATTGCTTTCATCGACATCGTCCAGATGCAGTCGCAATGTGACCATCGCTTCCAATATACCGATGGGCGGCGAAAAGTGCAGCAACCCGCTTTTGACTGTCCACGGCCCAAAACCTGCAACGTCAATGCGTTTCTTCACAACGATGGTCCGGTCCTGATGCCAGGCGAGGCTCCAGTTGGTTTCTGCTGTTTTGTCAAACAGGATGGCCCGCACCGGTTTTGCGTCGCTTTCGAGCAGTGCGGTTGCCACCGCGCCGACTGGACCAGTTGAGACCAAAGCTGGATATAGACCTGCGACGCCGTGCAGCCTGACGCCCGCGCCCGCGTCAAACAAATTGCCAAGTGCCAACTCGATCCGACTAAGCTCGACTTCGTCGCAGGCGCCAGCAAACAACCGCAAACCGTCTTTCCTGAAATCAAGCATGCGACCAGATAGCAATCCTTGCCGCAGTGCACAAACTAAGCTAAGGGCGCGCGCAATAAGGGCGCGGCTGCGCCTCACTCCCAT
>CAZNEO010000141.1:0-1747 GCA_964572205.1 uncultured Sphingorhabdus sp. | reverse complement strand
GCATAGCGCAGGCCATTGTCGAGCTTGCCAAAGGTCCAGCTGGTATCGACGGGAACGTCGCTGCCTTCATAAAGCCAGGGGGTTTCGGCCTTTACTTCTGCGGCAACTGGTGCGGTATCCTGACCATGGGCAGCAGGAGCCAGCAGCGCAAGCACAAGCGGGAAGAGCATTTTTTTCATCGTCCGCGTCCCTGTGGACTTCTGCATTGCTGGCGCATTAACAATGGGAATTTCCCGGATCTTCAAAACGAAAGGGCAATAGGTCAGATGCCGCCATCAATGGCTTCATGCCCCATGGCAGCCAGCCCGGCCTTTAAGGCTTCGACACATTGGTTCAGCATATGCGCATCGGTTGTCCGCACGACAAAATTGGCCCCCACCCGGCCATCGCGGAAAAAGGGGTAGCTGCCGATCTGGCAGCCTTCATGCGCCTTTTCCGTATCGCGCAGCAGTGCGGCAATTTCGCTTTCCGCAACCCAGCAGCCGATCTGGTGTGACAGCAAGGGCGCGCCACCCTCCAGCGTGCCGGTCAGCGCATCGAGCATGCCCGCAGTAATGTGCGGCACGCCCGCCATGATGAAAATATTCGCAACCTTTATCCCCGGCGCACCGGACATTTTGTTGGGGATAAGGTCCGCCCCCTCGGGTACCCGCGCCATGCGCAGACGGCCTTCATTCACGCCGCCGCGGGTTTCATAATAGCGCTCAAGGATTTCCCTCGCCACTGGATGCAGCACCACCGGCACGCCCAGCGCCTTGGCGATGGCATCAACAGTGATGTCATCATGCGTCGGCCCGATACCACCAGTGGTGAAGAGATAATCATTGCGGGCGCGGAGCGTGTTGACAGCCTCGACAATCGCTTCCTCGACATCAGGCACCACGCGCACCTCGCGGAGGCGAATGCCCTGCACATTCAACCATAGCGCGATCTGGCTGATATTCTTGTCCTGCGTACGGCCGGAGAGAATTTCGTCGCCGATGATGCAAAGGGCGGCAGTGTAGATGCGGGAGGAGGTCATGATATTGGCATAGCTGCTAAACCTGGCGTCGAATAGTGCCTTAGCAAAGCAATTTGGTTCTCGCAGAGACCCATAAAACCAGCCCTCGCAAAACCGCGCAACATCCATTATATCCCGACAGATGAACCAATATGCGACCGTTACCGCCGATGAAGCCTTCCATGCCCGCGACGGCGTGATCAAATTGCATGGCGAGGAAGGCTTTGCCGGCATGCGCGCCGCAGGCCGACTTGCCGCTGAAATTCTTGATACCCTCACCAGCTATGTCGTCCCCGGCGTCACCACCGCCGAAATTGACGATATTGTGCGCGAAATGACGCTGAAGGGCGGCGCGGTGCCAGCGACGCTTGGCTATCGCGGCTATACGCATAGCTGCTGCACCAGCATCAACCATGTGATCTGCCACGGCATCCCCGGCGACAAGAAGTTGCGCGATGGCGACATCGTCAATATCGATGTGACGCCGATGCTCGATGGCTGGCACGGCGACACCAGCCGCATGTTCCTGGTCGGCGATGTACCCACCAAGGCCAAAAGGCTGGTCGAGGTGACCTATGAGTGCCTGATGCTGGGGATCGAGCAGGCCAAGCCCGGAAACCGCATCGGCGATATTGCCCATGCGATCCAGACCCATGCCGAGGGGCATCGCTATAGTGTGGTCCGCGAATTTTGCGGGCATGGCCTCGGCCGCCTGTTCCATGACGCACCCGAAGTGGTGCATGCCGG
>CAZNEO010000140.1:0-1771 GCA_964572205.1 uncultured Sphingorhabdus sp. | reverse complement strand
CCCCAATCGCTGCCACCGCCTGCGCCAGACTGGCATAGCCGCGCCCGGTTTCCGCGACCTGAAAGGGGGCGTTGGCTGATTGCGCCGTGGCAGTGGTAGCCAAGGTTGCAAAGGCGAAAGTGAAAAGGACAGGACGGCGCATGGGAAACCTCAAGACTTGGCGGATTTGCCCACAAAAAATAGGCAATATGGATGAAGCGCGCCAGCCGATTAACCATCGCTGAAAGGCCAAGTCCGATATGGGGACAGTCGATGCAATGCGCATTAACCTCCAACAGCGCACCGACTAACCCGCCGGTTCAGACCCCGCCATCCTTTACCGCGACCTTTGCGTACAGCTTGCGGGATCCAATTCCAGCAAATCGTTAGGCGGTTCCCCAGTTCTGGACACCACAATGGAGAGGCGACAACTCTTCGCCACCTCAACCCGTTGAAAAACATCATACATTTCGCCTGCGATCGGGGTAAACTCCATGCGGTTCTCACACGTCGCAGTGTTGAGTGTGACGCCTGGCGTCGCACCAGCCGACCCTCCAGAGGTATAGCGATTTGCATAAGCGGAAATCACAATTTTCTGGCCCGCAGGGATGGGCTTGCTCGCCTTCGAGCCAGTGATCAGCGAAAATTTATAGAGCCGCTTTCTGCCCGAGCATCGATTGTCAGGGGCATAGTCATAAAATTGCGCAGTACCAGCACCCAACCCTGCGCCTTTGTCATAGCCTTTCTGCATATTAACTGTCGCCATTGGCCCCTTCTCCTTGGCGGCGAATGACAGACCGCTCAGTCCAGCACAAAGAATCACGGATATGACGAGTTTTCTCATTCTACCCCTCACTCATTCAAATTCGGCCTTAAATATTGCCGCGCCTTGTCCAGCTCCAGCCCGCGCCGTGCGGCGTAATCAGCCACCTGATCCTCGCCGATCCGCGCTACGCCAAAATATTCGCTCTGCGGGTGGCCGAAGTAGAAGCCGCTGACCGCCGCCGTCGGCAACATGGCGAAGCTTTCGGTCAGGGTGATCCCGGTTTTGTGGGTGGCGTCTAGCAACTCGAACAACGTCGGTTTCAGGCTATGGTCGGGGCAGGCCGGATAGCCCGGGGCCGGGCGGATGCCCCGATATTCTTCTTTGATCAACGCCTCGTTGGTCAGCTGCTCGCCCTCCGCATAGCCCCACAGCTCCTTGCGCACATGTTCGTGCATGCGTTCGGCAAAGGCTTCGGCCAGGCGGTCGGCCAGCGCCTTCAGCATAATGTCCGAATAATCGTCGATATGCGATTTGAACTCGGCAAGCTTGGTGCCGATACCGTGGCCCGCAGTGACTGCAAAGCCGCCAATCCAGTCGCCGTCGGGGCTGATGAAGTCCGCCAGACACATATTGGCGCGACCCTCGCGCTTGGCGATCTGCTGGCGCAGGAAGGGCAGGCGGATATGCTCTTCGGTCTCTTCGATATAGACCACCACATCATCGCCGTCACGCGCACATGGCCATAGGCCTGCCACACCCCGCGCCCTCAGCCACTTCTCGCTGATGATCTTGTCCAGCATTGCCTGTGCATCGTTGAACAGGCTGGTGGCGCTTTCGCCGACCACATCGTCGGTCAGGATTCCGGGATAGACGCCGTGCAATTCCCATGCGCGGAAGAAGGGGGTCCAGTCGATATAGTTGCGCAGGTCGTTCAGATCCCAATCGTCATAGACATGCACGCCGGGTTTCAAGGGCGGCGCAGGCTTTAGCGCCTCGTCAATTTCGAAGCCATTGGCGCGCGCTTCC
>CAZNEO010000139.1:0-1783 GCA_964572205.1 uncultured Sphingorhabdus sp. | reverse complement strand
GCGATGCGGTGAGCAAATTTGGCGCAACGCGGGGCGATTTCGGCTGGGTGCTGTCATCCAATGGGCCGATGGTTTCGGTGGGCGAGGCTGTGGGGGGTACGGTGAGCAAGGTGTATAGGATTTACGCGAAGGGGCTTTGAGGCATCAAACATCGAAGTCGATCAAATTTCGTGTCCATACTCGCAATAAATTTGAATCATCTGTTCGGGGGAAATGCCGTCTCGTTGAGCGATGGCCAAAGCGTGCTGATCATTGTGCAAGATGATTGAAGGTCGTTTGTTTCCGGCGCTCGGATAGACGCTACACTCTTCTCCTAAAACCTCTTCAAAGCCTTTTATGTGGTTGGAGAAAAATCCAAACCACGGGCCCAATTCATCGTTCGTCAATTCACAAAAATGTTCGAAGTAGAGCTGGAAATTTGCTTTTGACAACGAAGACCAGACCCCGAAGCCAAATGGGCGGTCCATACCGATCACCGGTACGTGGAAAACACAGCGAACGAAAAAGTCCGTTCCGGCGATAACGCAAAAGTCCTCTGAGACAAAATCGCCGTCCATCCGCAGCGCGTCGTTCGGTTCATAAATGCGAGGATGTGGCCAATAGTCTGGTGTAATGCTGAAAATGTCGAACATGCCCTGATGTGTTTTTTCGCACGATGTGCATTTCCATTCTGGTCGTTTCAGCCGGTCCAACGCCGACATCTGCCTAGGGCGGCCTAACATTCTCCTAAAAAAATCCATGCCCCTACAACCCCCGTCCGGCCCTTCCCGCCAGTTCCACCGTATAATGCCACGCCACGCGCCCTGATCGCCCGCCGCGCTGCTGGGCGAAGGCAAGGGCGTCGGCTTCTTCCCAATCCAGCGCAAAATGCGCGGCATAGGCGGCGACCATTTGCAGGAATGCTGCCTGATCGGGATATTGAAAGCCCAGTTTCAGGCCGAAACGGTCGGCCAGCGCCAGCCGGTCATCGGCGACATCGCGGGCGTTGATGGCGGTGTCCTCATCCTCTGCGCGGCGGTCCACTATGTTGCGGCGGTTGGAGGTGACGTAAAGCCGGACATTGGCCGGGCGCGCTTCCGAACCCCCCTCCAGCATGGAGCGCAGGCGGCGCGGGCCGCTATCGTCGCCGTCAAAGGCCATATCGTCGATAAACAGGATGAAGCGGCGGTTGGCCACGCCCAGCAAGGCGAACAGCTGTGGCAGGCTGGCTAGTTGGTCGGCAGTGGTTTCGACCAGTGCAAGCGGCAGGCCCTCCGCCTGCAGCGCCGCCGTCACTGATTTGACCAGCGCCGATTTCCCCATGCCGCGTGCACCCCATAGCAGCACATCATGCGCGGCATGGCCCAACGCCAGACGGCGGCTGTTGATCAGCACATCGGCCTTTTGCCGGTCGACGCCGACGATCAGGCTTTCGGGCAGCGGGGCAAAATTGCTTATGGCGGCAAGCGTCTGGCCATCCCAATGATATGCGGGGTGGGCTGTCAGCTCCGCTGGCTCGCCAAGGGACGGGGCCAGCCGTTCGAGCGCGTCGGCGATGCGGGCAAGCAGCATTTGGGTCTGATCCATATTGTGCAGCATAGTCGATTATTGTGCAGGCAAAAGAGGCTTGCGACATGCGCCGCTATCGCCTTTGCTGTGCAAGCAAATATAGCAAGATCGGGAACGACAGTGTGACGCCCTGCCGGTTAGAGATGCAGGCGGAACAAAGGAGGCGACCCCATGAAAACCGGGCAGAGATCATTATATGCGGCGCGGATCGAGCGAGCGATAAGCTTTATCGAGG
>CAZNEO010000138.1:0-1795 GCA_964572205.1 uncultured Sphingorhabdus sp. | reverse complement strand
CTCCAGCCATTCCCGCTCATCCGCCGTCAGCAAAGGCCCAATCTTGGCCAGCACCTGTGCGTGATAATCATTCACCCACGCCAGTTCCGCCCCGGTTAGCAACGAAACATCAATCAGCTGCGGCTCCAGCGGCGCCCAAGTCAGATTCTCAAAGCAGAGATAGTCGCCTTCCGCGCCCGCAATTTCGGCCTTTTGCACCAAAATCAGATTTTCGATGCGGATGCCAAATTCGCCTTCCTTATAATAGCCGGGCTCGTTGGACAGGATCATGCCTGCGCGCAGCGGCTCGTTTGTCCCGGCCTGCACGCCAGCGCTCATGCCAATACGCTGCGGCCCTTCATGCACGGCCAGATAGCTGCCGACCCCGTGCCCCGTGCCATGGGCATAATCGACGCCGTCGGCCCAGAGGAACTGCCGCGCCAGCGTGTCGAGCGCACCGCCCGGTGTGCCAACCGGAAAGACCGCCATTGCCAGCGCGATATGGCCTTTCAGCACCTGCGTATAGCGTTTGCGCATTTCCGCCGTCGGCTCACCCACGGCGACCACGCGGGTAATATCGGTGGTGCCATCGGCATATTGCCCGCCGCTATCGACCAGATAAAGATGACCCGCTTCGATTCCGATATTGGTCTCCTCACTGACCGAATAATGGCACATGGGACCATGCGGCCCAGTGGCGCTGATTGTCCGGAAGCTCAGATCCTTCAGCAGCCCGGTTTCCTCACGTAATTCGCGCAGCTTGGCGGCGGCGGAGAGCTCATCATGCCCGCCCTTGATCAGCTCTTCGCTGCACCATTTCAGAAAGCGGGTGACGGCGGCGCCATCGCGGACATGCGCGTCGCGCGTGCCTTGCTGCTCCACCGGATTCTTCATCGCCTTGGGCAGGATGGAGGGATCGCGCATGGCAATGATCTTTGCGCCGCCTGCGGTCAGCGCCTGCGCAATCGCCGCGACCGAGCGTTCGGGGTCAACGCCCACGCGCTTGCCGGCATAGGTTGAAAGCTCGCGTGCCAGCTCATCATAACGGCGCACCGTCACCTGATTGCCCAGATGCGCCTGCACCTCTGGCGTCATTTTTTCGGGCGCGACAAAAAGTTCCGCCGTGCCGTCCTGATGCAGCAAGGCGAAGGAGAGCGGGACAGGGGTGTTTGCGACATCTTCGCCGCGGATGTTGAATGTCCATGCGACCGAATCGAGCGCGGCGATTACTGCCATATCAATGCCCTTGGCTCGCAACTCGGCGGCCATTTCCTGCCGCTTCTGGTCGGATGATTTGCCGGCCAGTTCCTCTGCATGCACGGCAAGCGGGGCAAGGCTGCGCGGGGGTTGGTCCGCCCAAATGGCATCAATCGGATTGCTGTCCACGGCAACCAGCTCCGCCCCCGCTGCGACTGCGGCCTTTTCCGCCTGCTTCACCCAATCGGCGGTGTGCAGCCAGGGATCATAGCCAATCCGGTCACCAGCGCCGGCATTGGCGCCAATCCATTGATGCGGCTTGGTTTCGGCGACCGCGACATAATCGAACAGCTTGCCATCCACTTGCTGGCGTACCTGCACCGTATAGCGGCCATCGGTGAAGATCGCGGCTTTGTGCAGCATGACCACTGCCGTTCCCGCAGACCCGCCAAAACCGGTCAGCCAGCCCAGCCGCTGCGCATAGTCTCCCACATATTCGCTCATATGCTCATCGCAGATCGGGACAACAAAGCCGGTCAATTTTCGGCGCTTCAGCTCCTCACGCAGGGCGGAGAGGCGGGCTTCGTGGGTTTGCATCAGCATTTTATCTAATCCTGTG
>CAZNEO010000137.1:0-1801 GCA_964572205.1 uncultured Sphingorhabdus sp. | reverse complement strand
GCGGTCCTTGCCGCCCTTGCCCTCGCGCACGACGATCGCGCGGCGGTCGAAGTCGATGTCCTTCACGCGCAGGCGCAGCGCCTCGACCAGGCGCAGGCCGGTGCCGTAGAGCAGCTGGCCGAAGAGCTGCATCAGCGGCATCGGGCCCGCCGCGGCGCCGCGCGGGTCGCGTTCGTCGCCGAGCGCGGCGAGCACGCGCGAGACCTCGTCGTGCGACAGCACCACCGGCAGCCGCTTGCGCCCCTGCGGCCGGCCGATCTCCTCCATCCACGGCATGCGCTGGTGCAGGACCTTCTGGTAGAGGAACAGCAGGGCGGACAGCGCCTGCTTGTGCGTCGACGGGGCGACGTTGCGCTCGGTGGCCAGCCAGCCGAGGAAGGCCTCGACCTCCGCGCCGGACAGCTCCGCCGGATGGCGCAGGCCGTGGTAGCGGATGAAGGCGCGCACCCAGTGCACGTAGGCCTCCTCGGTGCGCAGGCTGTAGTGCATGTAGCGGATCTGCAGGCGCAGGAGGTCGAGCAGACGGGGCGTCGGGCGGGGGCCCTCGGGCGTGGCGTGCGGGGGCGGGGTGCGAGGGTCCATGACGAGCTCCAGGGAAGTGGTCGGGATACTGTATATTTATACATATCCAGCCCCTGCTGCACAGCCACCCGACACGCGCGGCCCCGAAATGCCTGGGACCCAAGGTCGTCTCAGGAAACAGCGCGCGGTCGAAGGCAACGTCCCTGCCGGAGGAAGCCTGCATGTCGGAAATCGAAGCCCATCCGCCTGCCGCCGGCACGGGCGGCTGGAAGGTCACCAAGAACATGAAGCCAGGGCAGCGCGGCGCCATCAAGCTCACGCGGCGCTTCGGCAGCGACCTGCTCTGCGTGCGCTACCGCGAAAGTCCGGACGGACGAGAGCGGCTCACGACGATAGAACTCGTGCTGGAGCGGGTTGCCATCGACAAGCGCAAGGACGCAATCGTGTCCTTCAAGATCCGGCACGACGAAGAGGCGCTGCGCCAAGCTGCAAAGGCCCGCGGTGCACGGTTCGACTTCAAGACGAAGCTCTGGCTGCTGCCTCGGCGCGAGGTGATCCGCATGGGGCTACGAGACCGAATAGCAAAGAGCCTCGAAGAGATTCACGAGGAACTCGTTCGCAGATCCAGGAACTGGTGACTGTAGGACTTCTCTTTACACTGATGACTACAACACGTTAGGCCGCATACTCCCCGATCGTGAGGCTCATCGCTTGGAATCTCAATCACAAAGCAGCTGAACGCGCGCTCAAGCCCACCGTCGCCAAAGTCGTAAGTGCACTCACTCCGGATGTCCTGGTACTGAACGAGTATGTTCACGGGGAATCTCGCGGTCCATTCTTGGATGCCCTTGCCGCCTGCAACCTGAATCATGTCCTGTGGTCGGAGCGGTTGAACTTGAACAACCAAGTTCTCGTCGCCAGCCGCTACGGCCTCTCTTCTGGTGACCTTCTTGGCCCAACCACCGAAGACAAAGGCGGAGAGTCAAACTTCCTGCATGTGCGGCTTGCAGACATCGAAGTGGTCGGAGTCCGGGCACCAGCCTACACACGGTCCGCCACGCTCCGCGACTATTGGCAACAGCTTTCCACAATCATCAGAGCCGCAGCGAGCCGAAAGATCGTCTTCCTTGGCGACTTCAATGCCGATCCGAAGACCAACAGTCGAGTTGGTGATCGTCACCTTGCATCTCTTGCGCAAGACGGTTGGTTCATTCCCGAAGCGGCTGGCGAATGGAGCTACTCGTCGGGAACGCGGGTCGACCACGCCATAGTTTCACCT
>CAZNEO010000136.1:0-1812 GCA_964572205.1 uncultured Sphingorhabdus sp. | reverse complement strand
TCGGGGTCTGCTTCGGGTGCGCGGCGTCCGCTGGCATCGGGAGCGCCGAGCCGCATCTTGCTGACATGCACTTTTTCGATGCCATCTTTGCCGTCGAACGCCTTGGGGCCGGATAGCCAGACAAACTCCACGCCCTCTTCCTCGGCATTGGCAACTTCGCGCTGCGATCCGGGCATATTGTCCCGATCGCGGCGGTAGAGGCATTTGACTGACTTTGCGCCCTGGCGGACGGCAGTGCGTACGCAATCCATCGCGGTATCGCCGCCACCGATGACAACGACATTCTTTCCCTTGGCGTCCAATGTGCCGTCGTCGAACGCCGCTACCGCATCGCCAAAGCCCTTGCGGTTGGAGGCAGTCAGATAATCGAGCGCGGCGTGAATCCCATTCAGGCCGATGCCAGGCGTCTTTATGTCGCGGGCCTTATAGACACCCGTCGCAATCAGCACGCTGTCATGCTTTGCGCGCAATTCATCAAGGCTGGCGTCGCGGCCCACTTCGAAATTGGTGTGAAAGACCACGCCGCCTTCTGCGAGCCGGTCAATGCGGCGCATGACGACGTCCTTCTCCAGCTTGAAGCCGGGGATGCCATAGGTCAGCAGCCCGCCCGCACGATCATAACGATCATAGATATGCACATCATAGCCCGCGAAACGCAGATATTCCGCTGCGGTCAGTCCACCGGGGCCTGCGCCGATAATGCCGACCGACATGCCTCGCGAAGGGCCGACCTCAATCGGCTCTACCCAGCCTTCTGCCCATGCAGTGTCCGTAATATATTTCTCAACGCTACCGATAGTGACTGCACCATGGCCGGAAAATTCGATCACGCAATTGCCCTCGCACAGCCGGTCTTGCGGGCAGATGCGGCCGCAGATTTCGGGCATGCTGCTGGTCAGGTTGGACAGTTCATAGGCCTCGCGCAGACGGCCCTCTGCGGTCAGGCGCAGCCAATCGGGGATGTGGTTGCCCAGCGGGCAGTGAACCGAGCAATAGGGGACACCGCATTGTGAACAGCGCGCCGACTGCTCGACGGCCATGTCAGGGGCGTAGCGGCTTGCAATCTCCTGAAAATCCTCAGCACGCAGCTGTGCGTCCCGCTTCTCGGGGAAAGCTTGGCCCGTGCCGACAAATTTTAGCATTTTCTCCGCCATGGCTGGCCCCTTTCAACGGGCCGTCCCAAGCAAAATATCGCAAAGCAAGCAAGGCTTTTCCGGCAAATAGGGCAATTATATTGACCTATTTCATCGTGTTTGCAGGATGATTAGTCGCGCACGCAATTATATTTCATAAATATAGGTCCGGAACGGCCTTAAGACGCGCCCAGCCATAGTAGTCCAGCCGTGCCGGCAACGATTCGGTACCAGGCAAAGGGCCCAAATCCGATCCGCGTGACAATCTCCACGAACAGCTTTACCACCACCAAAGCGACGACAAAGCCCACGGCAGAACCTACCCCAATCAGTTCCCAGTCATGCGGCGTCAGCCCCCCGCCATGTTTATACAGCTGGTAAACCGTTGCCCCGCTCAACGTTGGTACTGCGAGGAAAAAGCTGAACTCCGCTGCCGTTTTCCTGTCCACGCCAAAGGCCATGGCACCCATGATTGTGGCACCAGACCGGGAAACGCCGGGGATCATCGCCAGACATTGCACGACGCCAATCAATATGGACGTGCGTAGCGGAACGCCGGCGACGCCAGCCCCTGTCGCGGGCGGATGCGCCCATTTTTCGATCGCTAATATCGCTATGCCGCCAATGATCAGCGTCCAGCACACCAGCACCGCATTGCCCAGCATCGTCTCGATAATGT
>CAZNEO010000135.1:0-1815 GCA_964572205.1 uncultured Sphingorhabdus sp. | reverse complement strand
ATCCAGGTTGCCAAGCCCTCACCGCCCTCGCCTTTGCGTTCCGATGTGACCAAAGCCTACACGGATACCGTCCGCAAACGGCATCCGGCTGCGGAGATTGTCCCGCAAATGTCACAGGGCGCGACCGATGGGCTGTTCTTCCGTTCCGAAGGCCTGCCGGTTTACGGCGTCAACGGCACATGGATCGTCATCCCCGATGACGAGCGCGCCCATGGGCGTGACGAGCGGATCCCAGTGAAGAGCTTTTACGAAACGCTCGACCATTGGCATGATCTGGTGAAGGCGCTGGCGGGATAAGTTCACGCCGGTTCACACCGTCTGAAGGTTCCATTCCGGTGGCTATTGCTATTGCGAACTGATATCAGAAAAAGCCTTAACTTTGGACGTTTATGGGCTTGTCCACAGGGCCAAATCGGCCTAGGGGCGCGGGCAATTCCCTTAAGATCGTGGCGGCTGGGCCGTTACGGCAATGGCCCAATGGAAGGATTTGGTTGATGGCCCGCAAGAAGATTGCGCTGATCGGCGCCGGCAATATCGGCGGCACGCTTGCCCACCTCGCAGCATTGAAGAATCTAGGCGACATTGTGCTGTTCGACGTCGTCGAGGGGGTGCCGCAGGGCAAGGCGCTCGACCTGTCGCAATGCGGCCCGGTCGAAGGCTTCGATGCGAAGATCATCGGCTCGAATGATTATAAGGACATCCAGGGTGCGGACGTGATCATCGTCACTGCCGGTGTCGCGCGCAAACCCGGCATGAGCCGCGACGATTTGCTCGGCATCAACCTGAAGGTGATGAAAGCAGTCGGCGAGGGCATCAAAAATAACGCGCCAAACGCTTTCGTGATCTGCATCACCAACCCGCTCGACGCGATGGTCTGGGCATTGCGCGAATTTTCCGGCCTGCCGCACAATATGGTCGTCGGCATGGCGGGCGTACTCGATTCGAGCCGCTTCAGCACATTTCTGGCGCAGGAATTCAACGTCTCGGTCAAGGATGTTACCAGCTTCGTCCTCGGCGGGCATGGCGACACGATGGTGCCGGTGATTCAATATTCGACCGTGTCGGGCATCCCCGTCCCCGATCTGATCGAAATGGGCTTTTCCACCAAGGACCGGATCGACGCGATCGTCCAGCGCACGCGCAGCGGCGGCGGCGAGATCGTCGCCTTGCTCGGCACCGGCAGCGCCTATTACGCCCCCGCAACCAGCGGCATCGCGATGGCCGAAGCCTATCTCTACGACCAGAAACGCGTCCTGCCCGCCGCGGTCCACCTGACCGGCCAATATGGCGTCGACAATCTCTATGTCGGCGTGCCGGTGGTAATCGGCGCAGGCGGCGTGGAGAAGGTGGTCGAAATCGCGCTCGACGACGATGCCAAAGCCAACCTTGCGGTCAGCGTCGATGCGGTGAAGGAGCTGCTGGTGGCGTGTAAGGGTATTGAGCCGAGTTTGGTGTGAGCACCTCCATACTACTTGTTCTGATTTTTGCGTCGCGGTCCGGCGCTGTCTGGTCAGCGTTTACGTGTAGGCGGAAGCTTTTGGTAAGCCTGATTCTTGGATGCTTTGGCCTGGCACTAGCAATGTCCGCAATTGAAGCCTCGGATGCGTCGCTTCTCGTTTGGTTTTGGATGGCCGCTCCGTTGACCTTACTAATTGGCGGAGTGGCAGTGGTTGCGGCCGTTATTGGATATTTGACGCGAAGGCCGCCATCAACCGGCTAGATGACGCGATAGAGAGGCTTAACTAATGAGCATATTAGTCAACAAACACACCAAGGTCATCACGCAGGGGATGACCGGCGATACCGGCACTTTCC
>CAZNEO010000134.1:0-1842 GCA_964572205.1 uncultured Sphingorhabdus sp. | reverse complement strand
GAGCACCGATCACGGCCAAGTATCTGTAACGTTCGGTCGGTGTGTTCCACACGGCATTGGCGCGGGCCTGCCCGATCGACAACGCCGGGGCGCGCGGGATGTCGCTTGTCCGCGGACCCTCGGCGTGAGAACTCCTACAGGCCGAAGAAGACGATGTCGTCGATGCGCAGACTGAGTTCCGCCTTCGGATCGATCTCCGCCCTCCCCGCCAGCGCGCGCACCCAAGTCTCGTAGTTGCGAGTCCAGCTCCGGTGTTCGGAGATCTTGTCCCTGCAGTCCCGGACGCGTTTGGCCAGTTCGGGATCCCCGACGATGACCAGATCGGACCCGATCGAAGTTCGATTCTCCCGATATTCGAAGCCCCTCGCCTTCAGCTCGGCATCCGCCTTGTTCAGTTCGCCTTCCCACCATTGCATACGCCCCTGGTGGTGAGCCAGTTTGCCGTTCGCGGCCTCCAGTACCGCCGCGATGCGGTACCGGAACTCCCAGGCGTCGCGAAGTGACCTGCTGTCGTTGCCCATGAACTCTCCTGCCATTGGAATACTCGGTTGAAGCGCGCCACGCCGGGGCGCGATCGCGCGAATCGCACGCCTCGTGAGCGCGAGAACTCTGCTGCGCCACAAAGTTGAATCCTCCCGGGAAAACGGATCGTCACAAGAATCACGGGTCGCGCGCCCGGACAGACGTCCGATGCCGATCGCTGATCCCGCCCGGCCTGCCCAAGGTGCCCGATACCGATTCCGGGGGCTATGGCGCGGAAGGAATACTCCGGTTCTGCCCCGGGCACGGGCCCCGTCACCGCTGCGCGTATTCCGGCGCTGGCGGCAGGCGGCGGCACCTCCCGAAGGAGGCCCCCTTCCCTGCAACGCGGCGCCCACGGCAGGCCTGACCTCCACGCAGGGCAAACCTGCGGGCGGGCCTTCCCGGGTTCAAGTGGAGAACCGGATTTTCGGAGTGCTACGAACCGATTGCCCAAGTCGCCGGGGCAGCCGCGCATCCACGCGTGCAGTCGTCAGGGCAAACGGAGTGGGGCCCAGGCACCGCGCGGATGGCAGGGCGGGAATGATCGGGAGACTGCTTCAGGTTCGGGCGGCGCCCCGGACGATTGCGACGGCCCCGCCATTGCGTCAGAGGGCGTTCGGGCGCAGTCGCGCCTCGCGGTATCCGCAGCCAGGAATCGGACGGGTCGGCATTCTGGCGGAAGCGGTGAGATTCGAACTCACGAACGGTTGCCCGTTGCCGGTTTTCAAGACCGGTGCAATCGACCACTCTGCCACGCTTCCGGGAAATCAGGATCGCCAGGGGCGATCGGATCGCCCCTGGCGCAGGCGGCCCGCGCACGGCCCCTTCAAGTGAGCCTGCCCGTCGGGGTCCGCAGCCGGCCTGCCACCCGACCGACATGATAGCGGCAACCCCCGGCACTGGCGATTTCGAACCGAATTGAAACTAACGGCCAACTTGGGTAGTCTCAGGGCCGTAGTTCCGACTAAACAAGGGGATAAATCCATGCAACCTGATGTTCAAATCCTGACCGGCGGACGCGCCCTGGGGGTTCAGCGCAACAAGGTGCTGCGCAATACCTACCTCCTCGTCGCTCTGACGATGATCCCGACTGTCATCGGCGCCTTCATCGGGATGTCCACGGGCGGCATCATCCTGCAGCATCCGATCATCGCCAGCCTGGTCATGCTCGGTGCCGTCATCGGCCTTCAGTACGCCATCGCGGCCAACCGCAACAGCGGCGTCGGCGTCCTCCTCCTGCTGGGCATGACCTTCGTGCTCGGCTGGTGGCTGGGCCCGATGCTCAACTACGCGCTGGCCCTCCGCAACGGTCCCCAACTC
>CAZNEO010000133.1:0-1842 GCA_964572205.1 uncultured Sphingorhabdus sp. | reverse complement strand
CGGGTACGCATCCGGGGGCAGGAATTCCGGGCGTGGTTGGCAGTGCGAAGGCCACGGCCAAGTTAATGTTGGAGGATATGGCCGCTTGAAACGCTTGGCAGTCTATTGCGGTTCCGCAACGCCTGAAAACACGGTCTATATCGAAGCCGCACGCGCTGTAGGGCGCGGCCTTGCCGAGCGCGGCATTGGCGTTGTCTATGGCGGTGGCAGGCTCGGGCTAATGGGCGCAGTTGCTGATAGCGCACTGGCAGTAGGCGGCGAAGTGATCGGGATCATTCCGGAGGCACTGGTCGGCGCAGAAGTAGCCCACAAAGGCTGCACTGAGCTGCATGTTGTATCGGGCATGCATGAGAGGAAGGCTCGTTTTACCGATCTGTCCGATGGGTTCATCACCATTCCCGGCGGCGTCGGCACGATGGATGAATTGTGGGAAGCAATCAGCTGGTCGCAACTGGGCTATCATAGCAAGCCGGTCGGCGTGTTGAATGTTGCGGGCTTTTATGATCAGCTGGTGGCCTTCAACCGGCATATGATTGATGTTGGCTTCATCCGTCCACAGCATGCCGGTATCATGCTGGTCGATAACAATCTCGATGGATTGCTAGCCCAGATGGCCGATTATGTGCCGCACAAGAACATCTTCCAGATGAAAGCCGAGGACCTTTGACGGATCGCGCCGCGCTGGTTGCTTTCGCCCGCGACAGCATCTCGCGCGGTTCAAAGTCATTCCGTTTTGCCAGCCGCCTCTTCGACCGCACCACCCGTGAGCGCGTCTGGTTGCTCTATGCCTGGTGTCGCAAATGCGATGATATGGCCGATGGGCAGGATCATGGCGGAGCGATGGCTGAGGTTGCCGATCCGCAAGAGCGGCTGGCTGCAATCCGCGACCTCACGGCGCGAGCATTGGTGGGCGAAAACACTGGCGAACCTGCCTTCGATTGCCTCGGCGTTGTCGCACGCGAATGCGGGCTGACGCAGCAAATGGCCCATGATGTAATCGAAGGTTTTGCGCTGGACGCCGCCGATTGGCACCCGCGCAGCGAAGGCGATCTGTACCGTTATTGCTACCATGTGGCAGGAGCGGTGGGCGTCATGATGGCAAAGGTGATGGGCGTGCCAGACGATGATGCAGAAACGCTGGATCGCGCCTGTGACCTTGGCCTTGCCTTTCAGCTGGCCAATATCGCCCGCGACATAGCAGAAGATGATGGCGCAGGCCGCTGCTATATCCCCGATGACTGGCAGGCACTGCTCGACATTGGACCCGGCGAACATATGCGCCCGCATAACCGTAAGAAGCTGGCACTAATCGGTCGCTGGCTGGCGGATGAAGCAGGGCAATATGAGGCATCTGCGCGCGTTGGCGCGTCGCGCCTGCCCTTTCGCGCACGTTGGGCGGTGCTTTCAGCAGCGGGGATTTATGGCGATATTGCCCGCAAGGTGCGCACGGCAGGCGAGCATGCATGGGATCAGCGGATTTACACCAGCAAAGGTGAGAAGCTGCGCTGGGTCTGGCAGGCATTTTGGGATGCAATGAAAGATGATCCCGGGGCGATGAACCGTGACGGCTTGTGGACTAGGCTGACAAAATAGTCGCTGCCCGGTCTTTCAGCCGCTCCACGGCGGCGGCGTGGATGGCTGGTGCGCAACAAATAAGCCCAAAATCTAACGGCTTGGGCTTATTGTACATCAGCGCACCGCCGGTCGCATTGGTGACAACAGCCCCAGCCTCCTGCGCAACAAGATGCGCCGCTGCAATATCCCATTCATGCCCCCAGCGCAGGGTCGCGACCAGATCGGCACGGTCACAGGCCACCATTGTCATTCGCATCGCAATGCTGT
>CAZNEO010000132.1:0-1918 GCA_964572205.1 uncultured Sphingorhabdus sp. | reverse complement strand
GGCATTTTGACCAGCTGCTGCTGCGATCCTTTATCGAGAGCCTGGGGATAATCCCGACAGGCAGCGTCGTTAGGCTGCAGAGCAACAGTCTGGCGGTCGTGATCGGCGAGGATCCAGAGGACTATACGCAGCCAAAGGTGCGGACCTTCTATTCGCTGGATGCACAAGCGCCCATTGCCTATCAGGATATTCAGCTCGCACGCGCCATGTCCGGCGAACATATCGTCGCCATTGAATATGCTCTGCCGGATGAATTGGCCCAAATGGGCCTTGTTGCAGCCAGTGCTGCGCCGCCGCATCAGGAGCAGGGATGAGCGGAAACATGCCCCGGCATCGCCCGGAATTACGGTGACAGTTTACTAAAGCTCCAAATTAGTCTCAATCAATCCGCCTCGTCACCCGAGCAGATTTGTCTGCACAAAATCGATCAAGCGGTCCTTTGCTTCACGCACGCGCCGCGAGCTCTGGATATAGGCATCCTCGTCACGGCCGATGCCTGACACGGGCCATTCGGCCTGATGCAACGCTATTTTGTGGCGCGCGTCATTAAACACTACACGAAATTGCCGGTAGAGTTCGGCATCGATCCGCTGGCCATTTTGCGTCGCCAGATCGACTGCCTTGCCCAGATTGAACACGGCGTTGGAGAAGTCCAGCCGGCATTGGATGATCGACCGCCGCTGGCTGGCGGTCCGCGCCTCCACCAGCGATGTCAGGCGATCCGCAGCGTCAATCATCTGTCCGAACGCGAACGCGATGGCTTTTTCCGCTTCGTCCACCGCAAAGGCCTCCAAACATGCTGTTGTTGGCAGTTGTTGATATCAGCTCCTTCAATTTGGAGCCTGAATTGCCAAATATTCGCATCGCGGACAGGAAATTGGGGTGAGGCGCAAAAATTTTTGATTATCGTGACCAGAATTGCGGTGGCAGTTTACTGAATCCGCAAACTCGTCTCCCTCAATCTGGCCTAAACCACCCGCAAGACGAGGACACGAAATAGAATGTCCCCGTTTTGCTAATCCTCACCCCATCCTCACCAAAGCCTCATCCAGCGCCTGCAAAAACCTTGATCGGTCGGCTTTCGCAAAGGGTGCTGGCCCTCCGCCTATTCCGTCCATTCCGGCGCGCAGGTCGGCCATGATGGCTCTAGTCGCGATGGCTCCGCCGATGGAGGCGGTGGTGAAGGGCTTGCCATTGTTGCCGATGACCACCGCCCCTGCCTTTAGGCAGCGGTCGGCGAGCAAAATGTCTGCCGTAATAACAATGCAGCGCGGTCCGGCCTGTTCCGCGATCCAGTCATCGGCGGCGTCGAAAGCGTCCGATACGATCACCCTTGTGATCAGGGGATGGTTGGGAATGCGAAAGCGGGCGTTGCGGACCAACACCACCGGCACATTGCGACGCCACGCGACCTTGTAGACTTCCTCCTTCACCGGGCAGGCATCGGCATCGACCAATATGCGCGGCGAGGCGGTAGGGGGCGGGGATTGGTTGGACGTCATAGAATAGCCGAGCGGCTCTACACCAGTTAGGCAACAGGGACCAGTTGCTCCATCAGCTGCTTCACCGTCGCCGCTGTCGCGCTCACCGTGACGACTTCATAATTGCCGATGACTGCCTTATGCATCACCGCTTTCTTGATCGCTCCTCGTGCTGAGACGACGCTCTAGTGGTGGCTGCTCCCCTGATCTTCGATCGCGTCAGTGACACGCGCGTCGGGGCCCATCAGCGCAAAGTCCGCGCGCTTTACATTGGCCAGGCCATAGGCGGCGTTGTCGGTGCTTACCGGACAGGTACGGCTCAGCAAGCATATATCTCGCCCGCACCGCACCAACAAAAAACCCGGCACAAGGCCGGGTCATTGTTTGGTTGCGGGAGCAGGATTTGAACCTGCGACCTTCAGGTTATGAGCCTGACG
>CAZNEO010000131.1:0-1969 GCA_964572205.1 uncultured Sphingorhabdus sp. | reverse complement strand
GGATAGGGCGCGGCTACATTTGCTCGATTGGCTGGGATGTGTGGCGGGGGCGCGGGGGAGCGACGCCGCAATGATGGTGCGAGAGGCAATTCAGCCCGGACTTTACTCGGCAGCTTGGTTGGCGAACATTCTTGAAATGGACGACGTGCACCGGGCGTCGATCTTGCATCCCGGACCGACAGCTTGGCCTGCGGCAATCGAAGCGTCATGCGACGTTGATGCTCCAATGGATGATTGCTTGGATGCGGCGGTGCGCGGATATGAAGCAACCATTGCGGTGGGCGAGACCTTCGACGGTCACCACTATGCACACTACCACAGCACCTCGACGGCAGGCGTCTTTGGTGCCGCTGCCGCCGCTGCTTCGGTCTTTGAACTGAAACCCAATCAGTTGACCGATGCGTTTGGGACAGCAGGCTCAACCTCAGGCGGGTTATGGCAAATGCGCCACGAGCAAACCGTTACAAAGCAATGGCATTTGGCACATGCTCGTAGCAATGGTCATTTTGCGGCATGGACAGCATTGAAAGGTTTCCCGGGCCCGCGCTACATTCTCGAAGGCCCGCAAGGCCTCTACGCCGCCACCTGCAGATCACCCAAGCCAATGCAGTTCCCAAAACGCTGGCGCATCTGGGATGTCAGTTTCAAGCCATGGGGTGCATGTCGCCATGCGCATCCGGCGATCGATGCGGCGCTGGAGTTGCAGGCTTTGCTGGGGCATCTGGACGGCGAGATTGTGGTCGAGACCTATAAGGACGCGATAGCCTTTTGCGACAATCCTAACCCCAAAACGCCGCATCAAGCAAAATTCTCGCTGCAGCATGCGGTGGCGATTTTGGCGACCAGCGGTGTGCCAACCCTGGCCGATTTCGAACCGGCGGCGATCCGCAAACTGGCGAAGGCACGGGCGCGGGTGACGGTGCGCGAATGCAAGGACATCAGCGCCCGCTACCCGGAACATTATGGCGCGCGGGTCACGTGCAACAAACAGGTGGTCGAGATGATCGACACGCTGGGCGACCCCGAACGGCCAATGAGCGAAACGCAGATCATCGACAAGGCCCGCGCGCTGATGGCGTGGGGCGGCCTGTCGAAAAAGCAGGCGGACAAGGCCGTGAAGCTGGCGCTGGAAGGCGATGATCCGGGGGCGATCCACAAGATGCTGGGGAAGTGGTTGGGATGAACCACACCGCCGCCATATTAGATTTCGCCGCCGCGCCGCACGTGTTGCCGCCGCAGGTGCGGGCGGATGCGTTGCGGTTGCTGGCGGATACGCTGGCGGTTGGGGCGGCAGGCAATGACGTCTGGCCAATTTTTCACGGTAGCTCTGAAGGCCGGTCGCGTTTGTTCTTTCCAGAGGTCTCCGTTGGTGCAGACTCAGCAGCATTTAATAATGGTTATGCCATCCATTCTCTGGAATGGGACGCGGTGCACGAGCCAGCCGTCGTGCACGCGCTATCTGTGGTTACGGCGGCACTCCTTGCTATGTCAGATCAAATGCGAGGTTCAGAGCCTGAGCATTTTTTGACCTGTCTTGCGGTAGGTGTGGACGTCGCCGCAGGTATTGGACTCGCCGCGACCGGCCCCATGCGTTTCTTCCGGCCAGCAACGGCGGGTATAATCGGGGCATCACTCGCCGTTGCAAGGTTCATTGGACTCACTCGCATATGTTATGACGACGTCTTGGGCTTCGCCTACAGCTTCGCGGGTGGCACTATGCAGGCCCATGTGGAGGCCTCAAAAGCCCTGCCTCTGCAAATTGGGAACGCCGCTCGGTCTGCAATCACAGCGGTCGAGCTTGTAGCCCATTATGAAGGGCCTGCTCCCCACGATGTTCTCGAAGGCCAGTTTGGTTACTCGGCGCTGATCGAGCCGCTCGATCTTGCGCGCTACACTGCCGATCTTGGTAAAATATGGAGGATCAGCGAAGTCAGCATCAAGCCCTTTCCATCTGGTCGGGCCAGCCATG
>CAZNEO010000130.1:0-1989 GCA_964572205.1 uncultured Sphingorhabdus sp. | reverse complement strand
CACAACGAAAAAGCCCGGCGCGATGGCCGGGCTTTCTCGACATATTCGTCGTCCTGAACTTGTTTCAGGATAACGAAGGACAGTGCGTTATCCTGAAACAAGTTCAGGATGACGATAAGGGCTGAAAAATCAGTCCAGCAATTCCGCCGGAACCTTGCCGCCATTGGCGGCCAGTTCGCGCATCACGGCCTTGTGCAGCCACATGTTCATTTCCGCGCTGCCTTCCAGGTCGCCGGTATAGCCCAGCTCCATGGCAAGGTCCTTGCGCTCCTGCAGCGAGCTTTCCATGCCGAGCATCTTCATCAGGTCGACGATCGAGCTTCGCCAGTTGAGGTCGCGGCCGTCATTGGCATCGATTTCCTCCAGATGCGCGATAACGTCGACTTCGCTCATCGCAACGGGGGCGGGTTCTGCCGGGGCGGCGATGATGGGTTCGGCCACTTCGGGGGCGGGCTCGGCTGCAACTGCCTTCTTGCCGAAAATCGCTTCTTTGATCTTGCTGAAAATGCTCATGATATTTCCTCTCTAACAGGGGAGCCGCATGGCGGTTGGCGGGCACGATAGAGCCGATTTGTAACAATGGGGAGAGCAAAGCGCCGCGGAATATGTAAATTTGCACAACGGCTAGCAACGCGAGCGTTACCTCGCTTGCAAACGCTTGCAAAACGGCGCAGCGTTGCGGGCAAACGCGGGAGAATGACAATGGACATGATGAGCATCTTGAAACAGTCTGGCGCAGTCGGTTCGATCGCGAAGCAGCTGGGCGTCAACGAGCAAATGGCCGAAATGGGCGCTGCCGCGCTGCTGCCATCGATCCTGGGTGGGTTCAAAAAGACAGCGCAGGCGCAACCTACGGGCCTGGACGGATTGGGCGGACTGCTCGGCCAGCTTGGCGGCGGCGGCTTGCTCGACAGCGTGCTGTCACCGGAGCCGACCCCTGTAGAAAAAGGCAATGATGTCCTTGGCCAGATTTTCGGCTCGAAGGATGTCAGTCGGTCGGTCGCGGGCCATGCGTCGGAGCAGACCGGGATCGATCCGTCGCTCCTCAAGAAGATGCTTCCCTTGCTGGCGATGCTGGTGGCGGGCTATCTCGCCAAACAAAGCGGCGGGCAGGGCGAAGGCGCGGATGGTGGCGGTTTGGGTGGCCTGATCGGCGGAATGCTCGGCGGTGGCGGTCAGCAGGGAGGCGGCGGACTGCTTGGCAACGTTCTGGGCTCTGTACTCGGCGGCGGTCAGCAGGCAGCACCCGCTGGTGGCGGCCTGGGTGGCCTCGGCTCGCTGCTCGACATGGACGGCGACGGCAACCCGCTCGACGATATTATCGGCATGGCGGGGAAGCTGGCGCGCTAGCGTCAACTCCGCAATTGGCGGTTTTCCGTCAAAGGTTCCACCAAGGTTTCACCTGCACGCATCTTTTTCGAATTCAAAGTTCGCCAAAGTTCGCGCGGTATGGCCTGTTATTGCATTGCGCATCGGTATACAATGATCGGCCCACTTTGGGCGACACTGCCGGTCCGAGCAGGTTGCAACGCGTGCAATCCAGGTAGGCTAACAATGAGAAAGAGCGAGCGTAGAACATTACAGGAACATGCTAGCTTTGTCAATAGCAAAGGGGTCTCTCAAGCATTATTGGGGAACATTGCTGGCCTAGCTGACGCCCTCCACCAGCAACACCGCCCCATCGGAGCCGACTACCCGCACCCGCGCGCCAGCGGCAGCATCGCTTCCACGCGCGCTCCATTCGGTGTCGCCGACCTTCACGCGCCCGCGACCATCGGCGATGGCCTCGACAACCGTGACGATCTCTCCTGTCAACCGCGCGCCGCGATCGTTCAGCTTGGGGTCGTCCGACTCAATGGGATTGCCCATCAGGAACCGCTTGCCGGCATAAACCGTAAGCACCGAGATGATCGCGAAGAGCGCGACTTGCAACGGCAGGCTGATCGGTAGCGCCCATGTCAGCACGCCGACGATGATCGCTGCGGCGCC
>CAZNEO010000129.1:0-2012 GCA_964572205.1 uncultured Sphingorhabdus sp. | reverse complement strand
TCGTTTCTCGCCCTCTTCTCTCCCCTCCCACGCAAAGGAAACCCCATGGCCAAAAAAGAAAAGCCGGTGGACGCATCGCCATCCGCCAAAAAGCCGGTGCCTGAATGCAGCGTTGGGCGCAGCCGATATGGCAAGCCACAATCGCGCGCCATTGCCCGTAACGGCTGGACAGCGGCAAAGCGGAAGCGCTTTCTTGATTGTCTATCTGTCACCTGCAACGTCCGGCAGTCAGCCGAATTTTCCGGCATGTCGCATTGCGCGGTCTATGCCTTGCGCCGCCGTGATCCTGATTTTGCGGCGCAATTTACCGAAGCGTTGGAAAGCGGCTATGTCCGGCTTGAAGCCGCGCTGCTGGAAAAGGCAATCAATGGCACCGGCATAAGGGTGCCGATAATCGGTGACGAAGAGCTGGACGGCAAAGCGCCGAGGCTTGATGACATTGCCCTGCCGGACGCAGCGGATATTGACCCAGACATGGCGCTTCGACTGTTGCAGCAACATTATCGTATGGTGAAGGCACCCACGACGCCGCGCCGTCCCGGACGTCCGCCGTCTATCGCCACGGAGGAGCAAACCAATGCCGAGCTGTTGAAGCGGCTCCGCATTCTCCACCGCCGCCAGCAAAAGGAGGCGGGCGATGAAACTGCGGAAGAAGCATGACTGGACGCTGGAGGAAGTGGAGGCGGACCCAATTGGCTTTCTTGTTGCGCAGGATGACCAGGATCAGCTCTATGCTCTTCGCGGCTTGAAGCCCGCACAAAGAAGCGAATTCATCCACCGCTGGCACCAATGGGCGCATAAGGGGCAGAATCCCGATGATGGCGACTGGCGCGTCTGGCTGATCATGGCGGGGCGCGGCTTTGGCAAGACGCTTGCCGGGGCGCAGTGGGTCAGCCGCATGGCGCGGGAGCATCCGGGTGCCGCCATTGCGCTGGTCGGGGCTACTCGCGATGATGTGCGCAAGGTGATGGTGGAGGGGCCAAGCGGTATCCTTTCGGTTGCACGGCCAGGTGAGCGGCTGGAATGGAGCGAGAGCAAGGGTGAGCTGCTCTTTCCCTCTGGCGCCGTGGCGCATGTCTATTCAGCCGAAGCCTATGAGAAGCTGCGCGGGCCCGAACATGGCTTTGCCTGGTGCGATGAGCTTGGGAAATGGAGCCATGCGGAGGAATGCTGGACCATGTTGCTGATGGGATTGCGCGTGGGTGAGCATCCGCGTGTGCTGGTGACGACAACGCCACGCGGCGTGGCTGTCTTGCGGGGGCTGGCCGAGGAGCCGGGCGTTGTGCTGCGCGGTGGGGCGAGCGGGGATAATTTGAACCTGCCGCAGCAATTTCTGGAGACAATGCAGGCGCTTTACGGCGGCACGCGGCTGGGTCGGCAGGAAATAGAGGGCGAATTGATGCAGGATCATGAAGATGCCCTGTGGACACGCGATTTGCTTGAGCGGTGCCGGGTGAAGAGTGCGCCTGAAATGAAGCGCATCGTTGTTGGCGTGGATCCGCCCGCCAGCAAGGGCGGCGATGCCTGCGGGATCGTGGTGCTGGGGAAGGGTGCGGACGACAAGGCCTATGTGCTTGCCGACCATAGCGTAAAGGGCCGTTCGCCCGAAGGCTGGGCACGGGCTGTGGCTGCAGCGGCAGAAGCCTGGGGCGCCGACAAAGTGGTGGCAGAGGCGAATAATGGCGGCGACATGGTGGTGAGCACGTTGCGCGCCGCTGACGTGGCGATGCCGGTGAAGAAGGTGTCCGCGTCTCGCGGAAAGGCGGCGCGGGCGGAACCGGTGGCCGCACTCTATGAAGGCGGCAAGGCCTGCCACGCCGGTGCCTTTCCAGAGCTGGAGGATGAACTATGCGGCCTGATTTCAGGTGGCGGCTATGAAGGACCTGGAAGATCACCAGACAGGGCCGATGCGCTGGTCTCCGACTGGAGCACCAAGACGGCGTTGGGCCGGGAAATTCGGCTTGCGCTGACTGTGTGGGATGATGGGGAGGAGGCCGCACGGCTGCATGACC
>CAZNEO010000128.1:0-2027 GCA_964572205.1 uncultured Sphingorhabdus sp. | reverse complement strand
CGATCCGGTTCGACGGAAAACGCCTTCCGGCACGCGCAGCCCCCCTCCTCGGTGCCGATAGCGATGCGATCTTGCAGGAAATCGGATATGATGCTGATGCCATTGCCGACATGCGGCAGTCGGGTGTGATCTGAAATGGGTAAGTTGTCGGGTATAAGGGTCGTCGACCTTAGCGTGTTCCTGCCCGGCCCGATGATGACAATGATGATGGCCGATCAAGGCGCGGAGGTTATCAAGGTCGAAGCCGCAGCGGGTGATCCGGCGCGCGAACAGGCGCCGTTCGAGGCGGGACAATCGGTCTGGTTCCGCAATCTCAACCGCGGGAAGAAGAGCATTGTACTCGATCTGAAAAGCGAAGCAGGTAAGGCTCGATTGTGGGAACTCATCGATGGCGCTGACGTTTTTGTCGAAGGATTTCGCCCGGGTGTGATGCAGCGGCTCGGATTTGACCATGCCGCCGTTTCTGGGCGCAATCCCAAAATTGTCTATTGCTCGATCTCTGCATTTGGGCAGCATGGTGCGCTGGCGCACCATCCGGCGCACGACATGGCAACCCAGGCACTGGCGGGATTTATGTCGGTGAATGACGGGCCCGACGGAACCCCTGTCGTGCCGGGCACTCCATCGGCGGACATGGCGGCGGGGCTGACGGCCTTGTCCGCTACACTCATGGCGCTGATCGGACGCGAACGGACCGGGAAGGGCGACTATATTGACTGTGCAATGTTCGACAGCCTCCTCCCCTGGTGCGTCCACACCGCAGGGAGTGCGATTATGGGCGGGCCGTCTCCGGTGTCGTCAAAGCAGCGCTCGCTCGGCGGGGCCGGATTCTACCAGGTGTACCAGACCAGCGACGCCAAGCATGTTGTCCTGGGCGGGCGCGAAATCAAATTCGCCGAGAATCTGTTAACTGCGCTTGGGCGCCCCGATCTGATCGACCATGCAAAACGTGAAGCTGGAGAGCAGGCCGAATTGATCGCCTATCTGCGCGGAGTGTTTAAAGCCAAGAGCCGCGATGAGTGGGTCGAATGGTTCGCCGACAAGGACGTCGCCTTCGCCCCGATCCTCGACTTTCGCGAAGCTTTGGACGAGCCCCATATTGCCGAACGCGGGCTGTGGGTGGAACATGACGGAGCGCATCATATTGCCCCGGCCATCCGTTTCGCGTCTGAAGAATGGAATCCCTGCAATGCACCGGAATTGAACGGTGATGGCTAGTCTGTCAGCTATCAACCTCGATATGCATCGAATAGGCGAAGCGTTCGCCCGGATGGTGGTTCGCCGAGATTTCAAGTATGTTCCCGTCCGCATCTTTATAACAGCGGACAATCAGCAGGCATGGCGACCTTTTCGGTACGCCAAGCCGTTTCGCAATTTCGCTGCTGGCGGCAACTGCCTGGATGTCCTGCGTCACCACAGCGATGCGAACACCAGCCAACCGCTCAAGCTGCCGGAAAATCGTTTCCTCGCCGGGTGCAACATGTTTGGCGGCTTCCGCAAGGCTTTCATGGACATAGGCTTCGGTTGTAGCGATGGGCTGACTCGATCCACCGCTGGTTCGCAAACCCCTGAAGCGCGTCCAGCGCCCGCCGGCGACAGTGCCAGCCTGTTCGGCGATCGCCTTGGGCAAAGGTGCCTCACCCATATTCTCGAACTTTGCCTGCGTATCGCGGGCATATTGCTGGATCTCGCCAACGTTGGACAATGGTTGGTGCAGCGCACCGCCCCGCGCGACTGCTGGCTGAATGATGGTGCCGGAGCCGCGCTTGCGGGCGATAAGACCCTCCGATTGCAGCGATCGCAAGGCTTCGCGTACCGTGAAGCGCGATACGCCGTAGCGCTTGCACAAGTCACTTTCTGTTGGAAAACTGTCTGCAGAATAATCGCCCGCCAAAATCTCGGCGCGCAATTCTTCAGCCAGTTCCTTATATCGCGGCGTACGAGCCAATATGCCTCTCCAAAGCTTGCGGGCGTAACCCGATGAGCGCTCCTTTAAGCCTGACTGAGCAACTCGCCAAGCATTTGCA
>CAZNEO010000127.1:0-2052 GCA_964572205.1 uncultured Sphingorhabdus sp. | reverse complement strand
GCCGCATCGTCCGCCACCCAAGCCGCCCCTGCAAAACAATTCCCACCAAAGGACGAATGCCTGTCCATCGACGGCTATTTCGAACTGCGGCAGAAATTTGAAGACATTGTCAAACGCCGCGATGCAAAGGGGCTGCTTGCGATGATCTCCCCCAACATCAGTTGGTCCTTTGGTGGCGAAGGCGGCAAGGCGGATTTTGCCAAAAACTGGAAACTCGAGACAGGCAAAGCCTCTCCCATTTGGGCGGAGCTGGACAAAATTGTCCGGCTTGGCTGTTTTAATCAGGGCAGCGACAACCCCACCATGCCGCATTTCTTTGGTCAGGATACGGGCGCGCAAAGCCCGGGCGGGACCGCGCTTGTGCTTGGCCCCGCAGTTAACCTGCGCGCGCAGCCGACAACGGCCAGCGCCTCATTGCGCAAGATCAATTGGGAAGCTGTCACGACGCTGGAGGCAAGCCCCGACGGCAAATGGACCAAGGTGCGCGATGCAGAGGGCAAGACCGGCTATATCCGCAATGATTATCTGCGCGACGATCTGGATTATCGCATTGGTTTTGAACGCAAGGATGCCGGCTGGGTGATCAGCTTTTTCGTCGCGGGGGATTAGACGGCCGGGAGAATGACCGCAAAGGAGGGCAAGGCAATGCTCAGAAGATTCATGCTGTTGATCTGGCTCGCCCTTGCGCTGCCAACAACTGTCGCCGCGCAAACTACTCCTACCGGCCAGTTTCTTCACCTATCCGACATCCATTTTGATCCGCTGGCTGGCGGTGACGCCGCACTGTTCAATGCGCTCAATCAGGCGGATGTTGGTGATTGGGAACAAATCTTTCAGGCCAGAAACGCACAGGCCCCGGCAAGCAACCAGTGGCAGGACAGCAATTACGCGCTACTCGTCTCCACGCTGGCCGCCGCGCAAAAGGCCGGAAAATATGACTATGTCATCCATACAGGCGACTACCTTGCGCACGGCTTTCTTGGCAGTCTGAAGCCCAGTTACACAAGCGATCCTGCGGTGATCCGTTCCTTCACCGCAAAGACAGTGAATTTCGTCAACCTGATGATCGGCAATGCCTTTCCCGGCCTGCCGCTAATCGCGACGCTCGGCAATAATGACTCGGATTGTGACGATTATCAACTAACCCCCGGTGGCGATATTTTGGCACCTGTCGGTGCGGATTTGCCGGTGGTGGCCAATGATCCAGCAGCGCTGGCTGATTTCAAGGCTGGCGGATATTACCGCACGCCACATCCAACTGTTGCCAATGTCGATTTCCTTGTGCTCAGCATTTTCTGGTCGGGGAAATATGACGATGGCTGCAACGCTAGCGCGCCCGATCCGGCGGCGGCGCAAATGAATTGGCTTACAGCCAAGCTGACGCAGCAACAAGCGTCCGGGCGGAAGTCAATATTGCTGATGCATATCCCGCCGGGGATCGACGGCTTTTCAAGCCGCAAGCACCGGGACAGGTCGCCGACAACGCTGTGGACGCTTGACGAAATGCTGCTGTTGGACTTCATAAAGCTGACTTCGCAAAACAAAGCGCAACTGCTGAGCGGTTATGCCGGGCATACCCACATGGACGAATTCCGTGTCCTCGCCGACAACGCGCCCTATCTCGCCATCCGCATGGCCCCATCGGTCACGCCCTATAATGGTAACCGCCCGTCCTTCACGATCTTTGATTATGACATCCAAAATGGCCGCGCCAAAGATTATCAAGTGTGGACGATGAACGGCACATGGTCGCAGGAATATCGGTTTAGCACTGCCTATGGCTATGCTGCTTATGACCCAAGCAGCCTTCAGGCGCTGGCACAGCGCTTGACCCCCGGATCGAAGCTACAGACTGACTTTGCCAAGCGTTACGCAGGGGGCAATTACACCCCGGCGCAGAATCCTGGCGACTGGCCGTGGTTTGGCTGTGCGCTCACCACCCTGACCGCTAAGCCCTATAGGGCATGCGTGCAGGGTAGCGGGCTAAAGAAAGGGCGCGGACGAAGCCGCAACTGATCAGCCGACAATCTCTTCCGGCTTGAAGAAGAACGC
>CAZNEO010000126.1:0-2065 GCA_964572205.1 uncultured Sphingorhabdus sp. | reverse complement strand
CCAGCATTTCGTCAACCACCGCTGGCTGGGCGGCATGCTCACCAACTGGAAGACCATCTCGGGTTCGATCCGCCGCCTGAAGAGCCTCGAGGAAATGCTTTCGGGCGACACCTCGGGCCTCACCAAGAAGGAAGTGCTCAACCTCACCCGTGAGCGCGAGAAGCTGGAACTGTCGCTCGGCGGCATCCGCGACATGGGCGGCATTCCGGACGTGATGTTCGTGATCGACGCCAACAAGGAAGAGCTGGCGATCAAGGAAGCCAATGTGCTGGGTATCCCGGTCGTTGCCATCCTCGATTCGAACGTTTCGCCTGATGGCATCGCTTTCCCGGTTCCGGCGAATGACGATGCGGCGCGCGCGATCCGGCTGTATTGCGACGCGATTGCCGAAGCGGCGAGCAAGGGCAATACGGGTGCCAAGCGCGACGCGGGCGTCGATCTGGGTGCGGAAGTCGAGCCCGTAGCTGAGCCGGTGCTTGTCGAGGAAGCTGCTCCGGTGGCGGAAGAAGCACCTGTAGCTGAAGAAGCGTCGGTTGCTGAGCCAGTAGCAGAGGAAGCCGCTGCTGAAGCAGCTCCGGCTGCCGACACTGGCGAAGAAGCGGCTCCCGAAGCGTAATCGCTTTTCGTTCCGGCCACGCCGGATCTGACATCAAGATGACATCGGGCGGGGACTAAATGTCCTCGCCCAAATTCACATGAAAGGACACACAATGTCTGCAATTACTGCCTCTGCCGTCAAGGAACTGCGCGAGCGTTCGGGCGCTGGCATGATGGACGCCAAAAAGGCGCTGGAAGAAACCGCTGGCGACATGGAAGCTGCGGTCGATTTGCTGCGCGCCAAGGGTCTGGCGACCGCTGCCAAGAAATCGAGCCGCACGGCTGCCGAAGGTCTCGTCGGCGTTGCCGTCGATGGCAACAAAGGCACGGCTGTCGAGGTCAACAGCCAGACCGACTTTGTCGCCAAGAACGAACAGTTCCAGGACTTTGTCCGCAAGGTGACCGGCGTTGCGCTGGACCTCGGCGCGAACGACGCCGAGACGATCCTTGCCGCTGCCTATCCCGATGGCGGTACGGTGCAGGAAGTGCTGACCAACAACATCGCCACCATCGGCGAAAACCAGGTCATCCGCCGCGCGCGCACGATCTCGGTCGCACAGGGCCGCGTTGTTTCCTACGTTCATAATGCCGCAACCGCTGGCATGGGTGGGATCGGCGTGCTGGTGGCGCTGGAGGGCGATGCCGATGCGGATACGCTCGACGGTCTTGGCAAGCAGCTTGCCATGCACATCGCCGCAGCGTTCCCTATGGCGCTGAACGCCGACGATCTGGACCAGGAAATGATGAAGCGTGAAGCCGCGATTGCCCGTGAAAAGGCAGCAGAATCGGGCAAGCCCGCCGACGTTGTCGAAAAGATGGTCGAAGGCGCGATGAAGAAGTTTGCGAAGGAAAACGCGCTCCTCTCGCAGCTGTTCGTCATCGACAACAAGACGCCGATTGCCGATGTCGTGGCGCAGGCCGCGAAGGCCGCTGGCAAGTCGATCACGCTGACCGACTATGTCCGCTTCCAGCTGGGTGAAGGCATTGAAAAGGAAGTGTCCGACTTTGCGGCTGAAGTGGCTGCTGCTGTCGGTAACTAAGTTTGGGGCCATCCCGCTGTGGCGGGATAAGGCCTTGGCGATATGGCGCTCCGCTCCTATAGCTGGGCGCCATAATTGCATCTGCAAAAGGGGCGAGAGGACAATATGGGCGCTTACCGCCGCATACTGCTGAAATTGTCGGGCGAAGTGCTGATGGGCGAGCAGTCCTTTGGCATCGATCCGGAAACCGTCGCTCGCGTCGCCGAGGAAGTGAAGGCAGCGAAAGACACCGGCCTTGAAATCTGCCTGGTGATCGGCGGCGGCAATATCTTCCGCGGGATGGCGGGGGCGGCCAAGGGCATGGATCGTGCGCAGGCAGACTATATGGGCATGCTGGCGACCGTTATGAACGCACTTGCCATGCAGAATGCGCTCGAGCAATTGGGCGTGCAGACGCGGGTGCAATCGGCGATCGAGATGGACAAGGT
>CAZNEO010000125.1:0-2071 GCA_964572205.1 uncultured Sphingorhabdus sp. | reverse complement strand
GCACGAAGAACTCGTCCGGCCCGGTGCGCACCAGATCGATCCCGACGATATGGGTATAGATGCCGCCGGGCGGGGTGAAGCCGACCATGTTGTCGAGCCAGGCATCATTGCGGTGGAGCAGGCGTTCGGGCAGACGCCCGGCGCGCACGATTTCCTGCCGGTGGTAGAGATCATAGAGGAAGGAATTGAGCGCCCGCACCCGCTGCTCGATCCCGCGGGAGAGCTTGCGCCATTCGCTCGCGGTGATGATGCGCGGCACCATGTCGAAGGGGATCAGGCGCTCTTCTGCCGCATCCTCGCCATAGACGTTGAAGGTGATGCCGGTGCGGCGAAAGGCGTCATCCGCCTCGCGGTCCTTGCGGCGCAGGAACGCGGGCGGCTGTTCCTTGTACCATCGGCAGTATTCGGCATAGGCAGGGCGGGTGTTGCCCTCGCCATCGAACATCTCGTCGAAATTCCCGCCCCGCGCCTGCATCGACCCCCGCAAATTGATCTGTCCACTGCAATCTAACCCGCCTTTCGCAAAAGGAAAGCGCATGGGGCATTTGACGTAGATGGCCTGCGTGCCGCGAGCGGCGTGATGATATTCGAGGACGATTTCGCAACAGCCTGCGGCCTGATGCGATCAATTCATGATGCCGCGCCGGGCAGGCGAGATGATCGATCAACTGCTCCGCCTGCTCCATCCCATGATGCAGGGACGAAACATCCGGCCAGCCCGATGTTCCGTTTCCATACGACCGTCATATCCGGGTCCGGGGTTCGCTTGACGAACCGGCGGTCTCCCGCCAAAAAAACGTGCCTCTGGAAAGCGAGAGTGCCTGTGTTCGTGAAAGTGACGCATCCGCGTTGCCCAAGGGGGTAGATTGGAAACGCCTGCAGCAGCCCTCGTCTGGCCGGTCATCGCTTTGTTGTTTGCGGCTATCTTTGCAAGCCTGTGGCGCGCCGATCAGACCAGAACGCATCTGTTGCAATTCGCGTTCGGATTTTTCGCGCTGTTTTTGGCAATGTCGTTCCACATTGCGTTCAAGCAATGGAGCACGGCTGGGGCCGTGGCGATGGCGCACGGCCTCGCCAGTTTGAGCATCATGGCGATAGTCTGGGGCGCGTGCAGCCGCCTCGGTGTGAGAACGCCGCTTGTGGCGATGCTGGTTGTATCTCTCGTTTCAGCACTCCTTCTTTATGCAGCGCTGGTGAACGGGCAAGACAGTGTGGCCCTGTCGGTGCAGAACGCGACCAGCGGGTTGCTGTTCGGCATGGGCGCCATGCTGCTTTGGATGGCGCGGCCATCAGGGGTGCTGGACTGGGTCCTGATGTGGACCATGAGCGCCATCGCGGCGCTGGGTCTCACGCGACCTGCCATCGTGAACCTGCTCCACGTCGATATTCACCGCCTCGTTGCACAACAGTCTGACCTGAACGTCGTCAGCATGATCATCATGACCGTAGTGACGGTTATCCTGGGGCTGTGCCTGGTGGCCGTGGCACTCAAGGAAGCGCTGGAGATAAGGCTAGCGCCCAAAGCGATCGAGACGATCTCCGGATTTCTCGATCAGCGCGCCTTTGAACAGGCATGCGATACGGCGCTTGCGGCTGCGCGCAGTCTGCGCATGCCCGTTTGCCTTAGCATTGTGCAACTCGACTGGTTCAGTCTGGTCAACGAGAAATGGGGGCACGCCAGCACCACCGTTCTGCTGCGTGAAGTGGCCGATATCATTCGCGCATCGCAGCGTGAAAGCGACATTGTCGGGCGGATCGGGGAAGACCGCTTCGGCATCTTGCTGGTCGGATCAGGATCGAAATCGGGCTTGAAAGCCATCGAGAACCTGAGGGCCACCGTTGACCGGACCTGCAATGAAGACGTCGGCACCCTCATGAAGTTCACGCTGAGCACCTCGCTTGTGGAGGCCAAGGCCGGGATGGGCAGCAAGGACCTTTTCGTTCTTGCCGACCTGCCGCTTAAGGATGCGCCTGCGCGCGGTGGAAGCCTCACTTTTGTTGATGGGCATGAAATACCGAGTTCTGACCTGTCGTCAGCGGATTATGGAAAGATCAGCTCTCACGGCTAACC
>CAZNEO010000124.1:0-2102 GCA_964572205.1 uncultured Sphingorhabdus sp. | reverse complement strand
GCAAGGATCAGCCACCGTGTCACAGGCCATGCTCCTTTGCGCGTTCTACGCACTCCATGATGATCCGTTTGGCCTCATCAACATCGCCCCAGCCATTCAGCTTGGCCCATTTTCCGGGCTCCAAATCCTTATAATGGGTGAAGAAATGCTCGATCTGCTGCAGCACGATCGGCGGCATATCCTTATAAGTCACGACATCGGCATAATAAGGGAAGGTCGCATTAACAGGCACGCAAAGCAGTTTTTCATCGCCGCCTTTGTCATCCTCCATCAGCAGAACGCCAACCGGACGGCATTTAACAACCGCGCCTGCGACAATGGGTGAGCGGGCTACGACAAGCGCGTCAAGCGGATCGCCATCATCGCCCAGCGTGTGGGGAATAAAGCCGTAATTGGCTGGATAGCGCATGGGCGTGTGCAGGAAGCGATCAACGAACAGCGCGCCCGACGCCTTGTCAAATTCATATTTCACCGGCTCGCCGCCAATCGGCACTTCGATCAGGACGTTCAGGCTTTCGGGCGGATTATCCCCCGCAGGGATCAGGTCGATACGCATGGCGACTACTTAGTCTACTGGCGCGGGTGAAGAAAGGCTGAACATCAATCCATCAATGCCGCTTCGGCGAGCACCGCCACAGTCTCATCCAGGGCCGTAAACATGCACATATGACCAGTGGCGATCCGCCGTGCGGTCCAGTGCGCGCCATAATCGCCTGCGACCACCTTTTCATAATGCGCGACAAAGCTGGTATTGGGCATTGGCGGACTGTCGCAGACTACATAGGTCGCCGGCGCCTGTGGGCCGCCATTGGTGAAGCGAACCGGCTCGATAAAGGAAGAAACTGGATGGTCGGTCATGCAGGCAAGCTCGCGCTGCTTGACCCAGTCGGCTGCGTCGGCAACGCCCAGCACGTGCAGCGGGGCAGGGGGCAACCAGGCATCGGCCTGTGCCTGCCAAAATTCCTGCATCGCGGCATTATCCTCTGGCGGGTTTACGATATTCTGCGTCAGCAGCGATTGGCCATCCTGTGGCAGGCAGGCATCAAGATAGACCAGTCGCCTGATCCGCGCTGGCAACCGGTCGGCAACCGCTGCGATGCACATGCCGCCAAAGCTGTGGCCGACAAGGATGACGCCGTGCAAATCCTCATGCTCGATCAGCGTCGCGACATCATCAATATAGGTGGACAACCCCTTGCAGGCATCGCGCAGATGTTTGCGTTCACCCATGCCTGTCATCGTGGGCGTGTGCACTTCGGCCCCGCGTTGCCGCAAGGCCGCTGCTGTCTCGCGCCAGCACCAGCCACCATGCCATGCGCCGTGGCAAAGGACAAAAACCTTTCCGGCAAGATCGCTCATTTGCCTGCTCTCGCCTCGAACAGCCGATCAATGGCGGTCGGTCCGTTGTCGACTCTTTCCAGATGCGGATAACGCATGCCGCCTGCGTAGGGGATTTCAACGATGTCGTAGCGATCACCGCGCTGAACCAGCAATTTGATCGCCTTCTTTGCCTTGATCACAGCTGTCAGTCGCTCCTTGTCATAGGCGATGCCATTGACCGCGATGATCTTCACCCCGTTCACTAGCCCCGCTTTGAACACTGGCCCGTCCCATAGGATGCCGCCGATCTTTCCTTCCTTGTCGATCACCATCCCCAGCGAATGGGTCAGGTCCAGATTGCTACCTTCCTTCATCCGCTCCTTGTCATAGACATTGGGTTCTTCTTTCCAGACCAGCTGATAGCCGCCCTTGTCGACCCCGCCGAGCGGCGGCGGCTGGTTGGGCTGGCGGATGCGGCTGTCAAGGAATTCGGCCCAGTCATAGGGCTGCACTTCGTTCAACTCGCGCACCACGGCGTCGAAATCATAGGTCAGCACGCCCCAGTCGCCATCGCGCAGGCCAAAAAAGGCGCGGGCGAAATCGTCCAGTGACTTCTTGCCCTTTGACAATAGCCGGATCGTCATGTCGACATCGAGCCAGACGAGCGAGCCTTCATTATAATAATCCTCTGTCCGGGCGTAGCTGCTATTGGGCTTGGGCTTGCGCGCGGCGAAGATCGGATCATGCGTGGTATCTTCCACACTGCGCCATTCGCGGCCGGG
>CAZNEO010000123.1:0-2106 GCA_964572205.1 uncultured Sphingorhabdus sp. | reverse complement strand
TTATCTCCAACGAGCCGGGTTATTACAAGGCGGGCGAATATGGCATCCGCATCGAAAACCTCGTGCTGGTCGAGGAGCGCGAGATTGAGGGCGCGGAGGGCCGCTACTTCGGTTTCGAAAACCTGACCTGGGCGCCGATTGACGCGAATCTAGTCGATTTCTCCATGCTGACGGCAGAGGAACAGCAGTGGTGGGATGCCTATCATGAGCGAGTGTTGGAGGTGGTAGGACCGCAGTTGGAGGGGGATGTTCTGGATTGGGTGACGGGGGCTTGTGCGAATTTGGGGCGGGCATAAGCCCACCCCTTTTTCTCATCGCCAATAATCCCGCCGCATCATCCCGTCGAAACCGGCGGCTTTGCAGGCAGCACTTCTTGAACCGTTTGGCCGAACCGCATGGACATGGATCGTTGCGGCCAAGGCGTTCAAGCAACTCGATCTCACCACCCTTGATCGTGCGGAGCCCCCGCTTCACGCGCGTTTCGCTGGGGAACCCCTTTCGGCGTTTCGATGCCCGCTCGAAAGCAGGCTTGGTTGTGTTCTGAATGTTTCACGGTACTTCTCCTTTGAAAATGTGCGCCCCTCCCTGCAAAGAGAAGGGCGCGAGATTGCTCACCCCCAAGCCACCGGGGTCCAGCGCCCCGGCTTCGCCACGATCTGATAATCGTCGCGATAAAGTATCTGACCCGGATCGCGGGTGGTGATGTGGCTAATAATGACGCCGCAATCGCGCAGCAGCGCTGCCAGCACCCAGGCATGACTGATCATGTCCCGCGCTTCCGAGCGGAACCAGCAAATGCCTTCATCATACCAGCGGCTCTTTGATTTGATCACGAAGTGACGCCCCTTCGGCACCGGCAGGTTCGCGTTGAACCAGTCGAGTTCCGAATGGACGGCATTGCGAACAACGTCCGGATTGCGATGATCGCGCCCCGCACAGCCTGCCGCATAGAAAATGCCGTACGCACCGCGGCCACGCCCGGCGCGCTCCGGCGATACAAATCGCAAATACATAAATGCCTCGGGACACCGCACGGGCGTCCATCCCGGCAGCGCATCATTTCAACAAAATGAGAAAGCCCTTGCCCCAACGTTGGGGAAAGAGTGGCTAAAGGGGCCTTACCGCCCCTTTGGTTCCGAGGGCGGAGGTGTTAAGATGAATGTTCTAAACATCATGCACCTCATTAGAAAATTGGAGGCGGGCCGATAGCTCCCCTGCGGCACATTGTAAAGCCCGCGAATAATCTGACCTAGATCTTGTGATGCGCCCCCAAGCTCGCCCTGATGCGGTCGAGCGTTCCTTTGCGCAGCGCCTGCTTGTTCCACGCATAGCTTGCGCCCGGCAGCATGGCCAATTGTCCGGCCACGCCAAGCGCCGTCGCCTCCACCTTGTCCGCCTCGGCCAGCATGTCGAGATAGCCTGCCTCCACCGCGCCCTTGGGATCATAGATGAAGCCCTGCACCGTTGCGCGGGTCTGGTGCGGCAGCGCGATACGGTCGCGGGCGAGTTCCAGCGCGAAGATGGGCAGGTTCATGCCTGTCACCGCCTCGTTCGCGCCGATCTTGAAATCCCCGCTCGCGCCCACGCGGGTGTCGCAGGCGTTCAGGATGAATACGCCCATCGCAATCGCATGGCCGGTGCAGGCAGCAACCACGGGCAATGGCCCGCCATAAAGCCGCAACAGCAATTCCGCGCCCGCATCGAGCAATTTGTAGACGCCATCGCCGCCGAGGCTGGCAAAGGCATTGAGATCGAACCCGCCCGAAAAACGCCCCGCGCGTCCGACGAGGACAATCGCCTTGGCTTCCCCCTCCGCCTTATCAAGCGCCGCGTTCAGCGCCGCCAGCATCTCGAAATTGATCGCATTGGCCTTGCCATCGTCCATGCGGATCAAGGCGATGTCGTTCTGGATTTCGATGGTGGCGGACATGGATGCTCTCCTGCGGGTTTAACTGGTCGATTAAACCCGCAGTTTACGTTAACGTCAACCCGCAAAAGGATCGCGCACCAAAATCGTGTCCTCACGCTCGGGCGAGGTTGAGACCAAAGCCACCGGGCATTCGATCAGTTCCTCGATCCGCCGGACATATTTGATCGCCTGTGCCG
>CAZNEO010000122.1:0-2148 GCA_964572205.1 uncultured Sphingorhabdus sp. | reverse complement strand
TGAAGATAGATGTGATGATTGGGGCGGACATTCGCCTCGATAAAATCGCGCACGCGGTCGCGCCAATAGCTTTGCCGGTCGGTCAGGGAGAAGTCCATGCGAGTCGTCCTTTTCTTAATCGTTCGGTTAAATGCCTTGCGGCGAAGTGGGGCTGGCTTCAATCTTTTTCTGCGCGGCCAGTTCAGCCAGCCGGGCGGCATGGCTGGCGCGGGTGATCGGGAATTTGCTGATGGTGTAGATGCTGCCAATACTCAGCACCGTCAGCGCGCCCATATAGAGCATCCACAGGCTGGAGAGCACCGGTGCGCCTACTTCGCCGGGCACAGCCTTGGCGGGAAGCCCTGCGATGCTGATGATGCTTCCCGAAATGAAAATGCCCAGACCGTGCGAGCATTTCTGGATGAAGAAATAGCCCGAAAAGAATAGCCCCTCATCACGTTTGCCCGTGCGCGCCTGCGAATCCTCGACAACATCGGCGGCCATCGACTGGCCGAGCATCATGCTGCAAACCGCAAGCGCGTTGGAGATGGTGACCATTGTGAAAAGGGTGGGGATCAGCGCCGGGTGGCCATTTTCCGGAAACAGGCCAGCAGCGCGGAGCAGATAGGGCAGCAACGTAATGACCAGCGACAATGAGCCGGTCAGCACCGCCCCGGTCCGCTTCTCCATCCGCGATTGCAGCGCGCCGACCAGAAGGAATGACCCAATCACGCCGACGAACAGCGTCACCGAATAGGCAAGAAAGCCCTCCTGCGGCATTTCCCAGAAATAGGTGAGCATATAGGTCGTGATCGAAAAGGCGACGCCCTGTGCTACAAAAGAGAAGAGCGACGAGCCGATGAGGATCAGATAGGCCCGGTTGGCGAGCGTTCTGCGGATCTCGCGCAACGTCTCGCCCAGTGGCAGGTGCGTCGGTGCAACGTCGGGGCGTCTGGCAATGCGGCTATGGGTGGTCAGTGCTGCGACGCTGGTCGCAACGACCATCAACGCCGCCCCGACCCAGCCGTACATCTGGTAACCGTCCTTGTTGAGCTGCCCAACCGGATAGTCCTCGGTCGGCACCAGGAAAACCGCAAAGGCCAAAGTCAGCATCGTCAACCCGCCCGCCCAGCCGAACAGAAAGCGCCAGCGGGTAATCGAGGTGCGCTCGTCATAGTCGGCGGTCAACGAGGGCACCACCGACAGCGCCGGTATTTCATAACTTGAAACCGCCGCCCGCATCAGGAAGGCGAAGAGCAGCAGATACAGATAGAGCGAAGACTGAGCCATTGCGGGCGGATGCCAGAGCATGATCCACGCCGCTGCCATGGGTAGTATGGCTGCATACATCCACGGATGCCGCTTGCCCCAACGCGTATGCGTCTTGTCGCTCCAATATCCAACTAGCGGATCGATCAGCGCATCGCCCAATAAAGCGAGCAGCAGGATGAAACCGACGGTCGCAGCATCAAGCCCCAGCACCTGATTGTAAAAGAGAAGCAACAGCGTGGCGAAGCCATTATCCTTCACGCCATAAGCGACAGACCCGAAGCCATTGCCGAGCTTTATCCGCAGCGGCAGTTTTTCGGCCATGGGGACGCTCATGCCGCGAATCTCATTGGGCTCTCCTCGGACGACATCCTGTAGCGATAAGCGCAGCCGGTCAACGGGCGTGAAAATGCCGCTACGGAATAGGGCCTCGCCAAGTTGACGCTTGCGTAAGGCGTTCAAAGGGACATAGTGATTTGGATCAAATCAGGAGAGACTCATGGCTGATCTTGAAGCCTTCCGCACCGAAATCCGCGACTGGATCGAGGCGAACTGCCCGCCAGAAATGAAGACGCCCTCACGCGGCGATGACGATGTCTGCTGGGGCGGACGCAATTTCATCTTCCAGTCGGAAGCGCAAAAAATATGGATGGAACGCTGCGCCGAGGCCGGCCTTACCGTCCCCGATTGGCCGAAGGAATATGGCGGTGCAGGGCTATCGGCCGCAGAGGCCAAGATTTTCCGGCAGGAAATGGCGCGTGCTGGTGCGCGCAGCCCGCTGAACAGTTTTGGCATTTGGATGCTTGGCCCGGCGCTGCTGAAATTCGGCAGTGAAGAGCAGAAACGCCATTACCTGCCGCAAATCGCGCGCGGCGAAATCCGCTGGTGCCAGGGCTATTC
>CAZNEO010000121.1:0-2149 GCA_964572205.1 uncultured Sphingorhabdus sp. | reverse complement strand
ATTCGAGCCGCCGTCTATTGCCAGCCCGCGTGCGAAAGTTCCTGAACCATCTCTAAATGAAAGTAACGAGACGCACGTGTGCGCGATACCGCTACGCCTCCACTGGGCTATGTAGATCCAGTCCCAGCCAATAATCTTGATGGACTTTTAACGGCTTTGTGCCGGTCACCTATCTCATTGCGCCACCTTGGCCTCGAAGGCGAGTGTGCTGCTGCCAAGGTACGACGTGGTCAGGAACTTCGGTTGGTCATTCCACCTGCGAGTGGACGCGATTCGGCCGTGATGCGGGACGAACGACTGGTCACTTTGCTCACCGATGCCTGATCCACCCTCGCGCTTGTGAAGGCCAACCCACACAAATCCATTCCTGTCCTCGCCGCCGAGCACAAGCGCTGTCGCATCCGGATCGGCAAACTTCTAAGAGTCGCATGCCTCGCGCCTGATATTGTTGTAGCGATTGTCTAAGGGCGTCAGCGACGTGGAATTACAGCTCGCAAGCCTCTCGACACCGAGCTACCACTTTCCTGGGATGATCAAAAGCGCTTACTAGGTTTTATCTGAGTTCACCAACTACCAGCAGAAGTCAGTTATTTGGCCTACTGAGACGGGACTGAGAATCTCAGCCCAATCCGCCTCAACAGAGACGATTTTGCCTTCACTGCCAAAATTGGGTGCGCGAAAGTCCGCAGAACTGCGCCAAAAATGGCGACGTCGACTGAGAAGCCGCTTAAGTCGTTGATTCTATGGACTGTGTGGCGCACCCAAGAGGATTCGAACCTCTGACCTCTGCCTTCGGAGGGCAGCGCTCTATCCAGCTGAGCTATGGGTGCCTTGCACAGGGCGCGCGCTTAGCAAGCTTTGCGCGTTCACGCCAACCCCTTTCTTCCATCGCGTTTACGATTGGCAGGGGTCCAGCTTGCAATGTTGATAGCCTTGGCGCAAGGCACGCATCATCGATGTAATTACCCAGGGAAGATTGTTCCATGCGCCAGATTGACCATTTCCTTGTCGGCGGATCGCCCGCTGCGGATCGCTTTGCCAATGTGATGGACCCCAATAATGGCGGCGTTCAGGCGCGTGTTGCGCTGGGGGATGCTGCTGTGCTCGACCGGGCTGTCGCTGCTGCACAAAAGGCGCAGCCCGGCTGGGCGGCCATGAACCCGCAGCGGCGTGCGCGCGTGATGTTTGAATATAAAGCGCTGATTGAGCGTAATATGGACGAGCTGGCGCACCTGCTGTCTGCCGAACATGGCAAGGTGATTGCCGACAGCAAGGGCGATATCCAGCGCGGGCTGGAGGTTGTCGAATTTTGCTGCGGCCTGCCGCATATCCAGAAAGGCGAATATAGCCACGGCGCAGGGCCGGGAATTGATGTCTGGTCGATGCGCCAGCCGCTGGGCATTGGTGCCGGAATTACGCCGTTCAATTTCCCGGCGATGATCCCGCTGTGGATGGGGGCAATGGCGACGGCTGTGGGCAATGCCTTTATCCTGAAGCCATCGGAGCGCGATCCTTCCGTGCCCAACCGGCTGGCCGAACTGTTTTTGGAGGCAGGAATGCCCGAAGGGGTATTTCAGGTCGTGCATGGCGACAAACAGATGGTCGATGCGATCCTGGATCATCCGGCGATCAGCGCAGTCAGCTTTGTCGGTTCCTCGGACATTGCCCATTATGTCTATAATCGCGGCGTTGCAGCTGGCAAGCGCGTGCAGGCAATGGGCGGGGCGAAAAACCACGGGATTGTCATGCCCGATGCCGATCTGGATCAGGTCGTCAACGACCTGACCGGCGCGGCTTATGGTTCGGCGGGCGAACGCTGTATGGCATTGCCTGTGGTGGTTCCGGTGGGCGACGATACCGCTGAGCGGCTGAAGGAAAAGCTGATCCCTGCCATCCATGGTTTACGTGTTGGCGTGTCGACCGATGCCGATGCGCATTATGGGCCAGTGGTCACCGCCGAGCATAAGGCCAAGGTTGAAGGCTGGATCCAGACCGCCATTGACGAAGGCAGCGAGCTGGTCGTCGACGGCCGCGGCTTTAAACTGCAAGGGCATGAGGAAGGCTATTTCATTGGCCCCACATTGCTCGATCATGTGACCACGGACATGGAAAGCTATCGGCAGGAGATTTTTGGCCCTGTGCTGCAAAT
>CAZNEO010000120.1:0-2159 GCA_964572205.1 uncultured Sphingorhabdus sp. | reverse complement strand
TGCCCATCGGCATCACCGACATCAGCGCCACATGCCACATGCCCGACGTGATCGAAGCGCCCTATCGCCCTGCGATGCTGGGCGAGCGCTTAGAGGGCACCGCAATCCGCCTCGGCGGCCCTTCCTGCCTCGCTGGAGACATTATCGGCGATTATCGCCTGCCCGTTGCAGTGGAGCCGGGCCAACGCTTCGCCTTCCTCGACCAGGCGCATTATTCGATGGTGAAGACGACAACCTTCAACGGCGTCCCCCTCCCCTCGATCTGGCTGTGGAACAGCGAGGCCGACGAACTGCGCTGCGTGCGGGAATTTGGGTGGGAGGAATTTCGGGATCGGTTGAGTTGATAACCAAAAAGCAAAATTTCAAGGATACTTCGGCATTTCCCATCCAATTGGAACGCTGGCTGCCTCATATTCCTGGATTATGGACTCAATAGCACTTTTCATTTGCAAAAGATGCTTCATCGCCACCGAGTTTGCTTGGGCATCAGAGCTAAAATGCCGATCTAGGTTTTCGAAAAATTCTTGTCTCTCATCATGTAGGCTGTCCACAACAAACTGAAGGAAAGCATAGGCCTCATCGATTGATGCAAAATCAATTTTGATCGACGATCCGTGAGGAAAATGCGTCGTGCACGCCTCATGGTATTTGAGAATGTCCGAATCAGCGGTTATTTCCCGATCAAAATCCATTGGAGGCCTTTCGCATTAGCCAAGTCTTGCCATTCTTTGTCGATATCCGAATGGCCAAAGAGTCTTTCAATTCCAATAATCGCTCAACAGCGCCACCAGCTCAATGCCCCATTTCCCCTTTACAAATACCCCTCCGAATCATATAGGCACCCTCCGCTGCCCCAGGGGGACTTCCAATAACCGCAAGGCAGCCTTGTCGTTTACCGTTTATTTTTTGGGGGTCCCTTGAGTTGCACAACTATCCTGATGCTGCGTCCCTAGTCCGCGCCCTGCGCCCGGACGAGCCCGTAACACTCCTTCGCCCGCATGCTGCGACGCGCGCCGCCCGCTTCTTTGTAGAGAAGTTTCCGGGACGCTCGCTCTATGCCGTGAAAGCCAACCCTTCGCCGGCGTTGCTCGAAACGCTGTGGGAAGCCGGCATCACGCACTATGATGTCGCTTCGCTTGGCGAAGTGCGCCTCGTGCACAAATTCCTGCCTGATGCGAAACTGTGCTTCATGCACCCGGTGAAGTCTGAGCGCGCGATCGCGCAGGCCTATCACAACCATGGCGTGCGCACCTTCAGCCTCGACAGCCGGGAAGAGCTGGAAAAGATCGTCCGCGCGACCACGACCGATGGCGTAGCGGCGACCGACCTTGAACTGTGCGTGCGTATCCGCGTGTCTTCGGATCATGCCAAGCTGAGCCTTGCCTCCAAATTCGGTGCGGAACCGGGCGAAGTTGCCGACCTGCTGGTCGCCACCCGCCAGGTGGCGGACAGCCTGGGTATCGCTTTCCATGTTGGCAGCCAGGCGATGACGCCGCTTGCCTTTGCAGAGGCGATGGAGCGCGTGCGCGCAGCGATTGTCGAGGCGTCGGTCACTGTCGACATCGTCGATGTCGGTGGCGGTTTCCCGTCGGTATATCCGGGCATGGAACCCCCGCCGCTCGAAACCTATTTCGAGACGATCCACCGCAGTTTCGAAGACCTGCCAATCAGCTATTCGGCTGAGCTGTGGTGCGAGCCGGGCCGTGCGCTGTGCGCCGAATATGCCTCGCTGCTTGTCCGTGTCGAGAAACGCCGCGAGAATGAGCTGTACATCAACGACGGCGCCTATGGCGCATTGTTCGATGCCGCGCATGTCGGCTGGCGTTTCCCGGTCGAGCTGATGCGCGAAAGCAGCAGCGACGAACAGGCCGAGTTCGCCTTTTACGGGCCGACCTGCGACGATATGGACTATATGGCAGGCCCGTTCCTGCTGCCTGCCGACGTAGAAGCTGGTGACTATATCGAAATCGGCATGCTCGGCGCCTATGGCTGCGCGATGCGGACCGAATTTAACGGCTTTGGCGAGACCGAGGATTTCGTGGTCGAGGATGAACCAATGGCCAGCCTCTATGCGCGCATTGCCGCCAATGATCTGGGTAATGTCCACCATATCGGGAAACGATCTGCACAATAAGTTGCATTTGACAATTTACACGGAC
>CAZNEO010000119.1:0-2203 GCA_964572205.1 uncultured Sphingorhabdus sp. | reverse complement strand
GATGCAATGTCCTTCATGCGTCGGCCATGACCTCGGCGAGCATGGCTTTCAAGGCTTTCAGGTTCCCGGCGACATCCTCTTGCGATGAAGGGATCGCCTTTCGCAGCGTGATATGGCCATGGATGTTGCCGTCGGCGCTGCGATGCTCGACGCGGACGCCTGCGGCTTTCAACGCCTCGACATATGCAACGCCCTGGTCGCGCAAGGGATCGAGGCTGGCGGTGGTGACCAGCGAGGGCGGCATACCGGCATGGTTGAACTTCAACGGCGCTCCCCGATAGTCGTCGGGGTCGGCCTGATAGGCGGCGTGGAAATAGTCCATCGAGTCCGCCGTCAGCAGATAGCCGTCGGCAAAATCGCGCATGCTGGGCCAATCGTCGCTGTCGGTGACCACCGGATAGATTGGGTGCTGCGCGATCACCGGCACAGCGGCGGGTTTATCACGCAGCGCCATGGTGGTGACAATGGTCAGGTTGCCGCCCGCGCTATCGCCTGAGGTGACCAGGCCGGTGCAGGGAATATTCTCCGCAATCCAGCGCGTTGCGGCTTCGCAATCCTCCGCCGCAGCAGGGAAGGGGTGTTCGGGCGCTAGGCGGTAGTCGATGGAGATCACCGGCATATCCAGCTGCCGCGACACCTCCGCGCAATAGGGGCCGTAGACGTTCAAGTCGCCGATCACGAAGCCGCCGCCATGATAGAAGACCATGATCGGGCCGGGCGCGCGGTCTTCGCGTGTATCGTAAAGCCGGGCAGGGATGGTCCCTGCAGGGCCTGGGATCGCCAGATCGCTTACCACCGCCAACTCGCCCAGCGGCTCCTCGGCCAGCGACGCCATCATCACCATCATCTGCCGTGCCTCGGCTGCCGACACCTCATGGGTTTTCGGCCCCGGCTGGCTGTTGAGGAAGGTCAGGAACATGGCCACGTCGGGCCGCACAAACGCCTCGGTCATTTTTGCTCTCCGTTCAGCCTGCTTTCTTAACCGGGCAGGCAGGGTGCGTCCATGACAAAGCGCGGCTGTGCTTTGTGACAGATTTCCTATTTGGATTTGCGCCGAATACGCGCATAAGAGCGATCAACAGAGCAATTAAACCTGCGGGAAAAGTTCAAATGGCCACTGCGGCGCGCAGCATTCATCACGAAGACGAAACCTTAAACAGCCAGCCCGAAACCATCGTGGTCCGCTTTGCGGGCGACAGCGGCGACGGCATGCAGCTGACCGGCGGGCAGTTTACGCTCTCGTCGGCGCTGGCGGGCAATGATTTCGCCACTTTCCCGGACTTCCCAGCGGAAATCCGCGCGCCGCAAGGCACGCTGTTCGGCGTTTCGGCGTTCCAGATCAATTTCGGCTCGACCGATATTACCACCGCGGGCGACCAACCCGATGTGCTGGTGGCGATGAACCCGGCGGCGCTGAAAACCAATGTCGGCGCGCTGCGGGCGGGCGGATTGATCATTGCCGACACCGGCGAATTCACCCAGCGCAATCTGGACAAGGCGAAATATACCGCCAACCCGCTGGAGGATGGCAGCCTCGCCAAATGGCAGTTGCTGGCCTTCGATATCAGCGCGCTGACGATGGAATCGGTCAAGCCCTTTGGCCTGGGCAACAAGGAAGCGCTGCGCTGCAAGAATATGTGGACACTGGGTCTTGCACTCTGGATGTTCGGGCGCAAGCGCGCGCCGATTGTCGAATGGCTCAATGCGAAGTTTGCGAAGAACAAGGTGTTGGCCGATGCCAATATCGCCGCGCTGAATGCGGGCCATGCTTATGGTGAGACAGCAGAGCTTTCCGGGCCGCTCAAGCAATATAATCTGGAGGCGGCTGCCGCTGCGCCCGGCGTCTATCGCACGGTGACCGGGGCGGAGGCGATCAGCTATGGTCTGGTTGCGGGCGCGCAACTGGCCGGACTACCGATGTTCTTCGGCGGCTATCCTATCACGCCTGCCTCGGCGATATTGCATCATCTGGCGCGGTTGAAGGAATTTGGCATCACCACCTTCCAGGCGGAGGATGAAATTGCCGCTATCGCATCTGCCATTGGTGCCAGCTATGCAGGCGCGCTGGGCGTCACCAGTTCGTCCGGCCCCGGCATCGCGCTGAAAGGCGAGGCGATGGGCCTTGCCATCATGACCGAGCTGCCGCTGGTGATCGTCAACAGCCAGCGCGGCGGGCCTTCGACTGGCCTGCCCACCAAGACGG
>CAZNEO010000118.1:0-2253 GCA_964572205.1 uncultured Sphingorhabdus sp. | reverse complement strand
TGGCTGATATTCAATCAGGGCGCTTCGTCAAAAATTTCGTCCTCGACAACCGCGCGGGCCAGCCCGAGCTGAAGGCGTCGCGCAAGGCCGCCGCCGCCCATCCGATCGAGGAAACCGGAGCAAAACTGCGCGCGATGATGCCGTGGATCGCCAAGAACAAGCTGGTGGACAAGGCAAAGAACTAAGGCGATAGACTGCCTTGACATCACGGGGTGCGATACCGACGACGGTGTCGCCCCCTATTTATGGAGTCCCCCATGCGCAAACTGCTTCTTGCCCTTCCGCTTTTCGCTGCTGTCCCGCTGCTCGCCCAAGCTACGCCATCGGTCCCCGGCACAATGGACGTCAGCCGCGTCACCGCTGGCAGCTATGCGACTGATCCCGGCCACACGCTGATCGGCTGGCGCGTCGACCATTTCGGATTCAACGACTATTTCGGCATTTTCGGAGACGTCACCGGTACCTTGTCGCTAGACCCCGCCAACCCGAATGCCGCAAAGGTCGATATCACCATCCCCGTCAGCAAGGTGACCACCGCCAGCGTCGGCCTGACCGGCCATTTGCTACGCGCAGGCAAGGATGGCGGCAAGCCTGACTTCTTTGGCCCAACGCCTGCCGACGCGCGATTTGTCTCAACCAATGTTGAGGCTACCGGAACCTCGGCCAAAATCACCGGCGACCTGACCCTCAACGGCGTGACCAAGCCGGCGGTGCTCGATGCGGAGTTTTCTGGCGCAGGCACCAATCCGTTCAACAAAAAGGCAACCGTCGGCTTTCACGCGACGACCACGATCAAGCGCAGCGAGTTCGGGATAACTTACGGCATCCCACTGGTGTCGGACGAGGTTGCACTGGACATCTCCGTAGCCTTTGAAAAGGCCGGCTAGCGCTTACCAACCCGTGCGATAGGCGGCGTCCAGCGCCGCCTTGGCCGCGCGATATTCTCCCTCAAGCCGGTCGACCATCTCGGCGACCGACAGCACATCCTTGACTGCGCCAATCCCCTGGCCAGATCCCCAGATGTCTTTCCACGCCTTTGCCTCGGTATTGCCGCCGGAGCCGAAGTTCATCGTGGAGATATCGCCCTTTGGCAAATTGTCGGGGTCCATCCCCGCCGCGCGAATGGAGGGAGCAAGATAATTGCCATGGACGCCGGTGAACAGGTCGGAATAGACAATGTCCGACGCGCGGCCATCGACAATGCCCTGCTTATATCCTTCGACGGCATTGGCCTCTTTGGTCGCGATAAAGGCGCTGCCCATATAGCCAAGGTCTGCGCCCATCGCCTGCGCGCCAAGGATGGAGGCACCATGGCCAATCGCCCCCGACAGCGCGACTGGGCCGTCAAACCATTCGCGGATCTCACGCACCAGCGCAAAGGGCGATGTCACGCCCGCATGGCCGCCTGCACCGGCAGCAACCGGGATCAGGCCGTCTGCGCCCTTTTCAATCGCTTTCCTCGCAAAGCGGTCATCGATCACATCATGCAGCGTGATGCCGCCCCAGCCATGCACGGCGCGGTTCAGTTCCTCGCGCGCGCCCAGCGACGTAATGGTGATCGGCACCTGCCATTTGGCGCAGATGGCAAGGTCTTCCTCCAGCCGGTTGTTCGATTTGTGCACGATCTGGTTGACCGCATAGGGCGCGGCCGGACGATCCGGATTGTCGCGGTTATGCGCGGCCAGTTCTTCGGTGATGCGGTGCAGCCATTCGTCGAGCATCGACACCGGACGAGCATTGAGCGACGGGAAACTGCCGACAATCCCCGCCTTGCACTGGGCGATGACAAGATCAGGGCCCGACACAAGAAACAGCGGCGAACCGATCAGCGGCAGGCGGAGCGTATCGAAAATCGGAGGGAGAGCCATGGCAAAAATCCTGTTTTATGGGCGTGTCGCAATAGCCATAATCAGGCCCGAAAGCCGCTGTCAAACAGCCCTTTTACCTATGACCGATGCCGTAGCGTCATAGGGGATTTAGGCGGGCGCATTGGGTTGAAATGTCGGTTGGTGCGGTGGGCGTTTTTTGACTCACACGAAGCCACGAAGAGGGGGTCAACGCCCCGTCCTGTTTTGACGGTGAACCGGCTTCATCAAACCAGCCATCCCATTCATATTCGGCTTCGCCAAAATGCCATTCTTCGCGCGTTGACCTACGGTTGCCTCCGGCCCCGTGGCTTCGTGCGAGCCAATCAAAGCAATAAAGCACCAAAGCCAAGCACAAAAATTTCCTACATTTGCGGATAAATGGAAA
>CAZNEO010000117.1:0-2265 GCA_964572205.1 uncultured Sphingorhabdus sp. | reverse complement strand
TGCTGCAGCAACTGCCGATGGAATTTGCGGTCGAGGCGCAGAAATTGCTGGGGATTTCGCTTGAGGGCAGTGTGGGGTGAACCAGATTGCTCTCATCGGTCTTGCAACCCTCTTTGCGTGGGTCGTTGGATATTTCTATTTTCGTTGGATTTGGCTCGATTTGCGAACAGACACTTCGAAGCTGACCGTCTTTCTGGGTCCTTTCGCCAAAACGTGGAATTTTGCCGCAGGATCGCTGGGTCAGCGGACAAACGCCACCCTGCACTGGCTGCAACTCTTAATAAGGATCGCCATTGGCGGACCGATCATGCTCTTCTTTATGTTGTTGTTGCCATTGGCGTTCGTGCGCGGACTTTGGCAAGCGCTCTCAGGATAATTCATGCTCCAAATAAATAACCTCCACGCCACGGTCGCCGACAAGCCGATCCTCAAGGGCCTTTCGCTCACGCTCAATGCGGGCGAGGTGCATGCGATTATGGGACCCAATGGGGCGGGGAAATCTACGCTGGGTTATGTGCTCAGCGGTAGGCCGGGATATGAGGTGACGGAGGGTGAAGTCACTTTCACGCCACCCGTTCGTGTCGAGCGAAGTCGAGACACCGGGAGTTCGGGCGCGACCGATGGGCCTCTCGACTTCGCTCGAGGCGAACGGGAACTGGATTTGCTTGAGATGGAACCCCATGAACGCGCCGCCGCCGGCCTGTTCCTCGGCTTCCAATACCCCGTTGAAATCCCCGGCGTGTCCAACGTCCAGTTCTTGTGCGAAGCCCTTAACGCCCAGCGCAAGGCGCGCGGGGAGGAGCCGCTTTCGGGCGGCGAATTCCTGAAACTCGCGCGCGCGCAGGCGGATGCGATGGGCATGGATATGGAAATGCTCAAGCGCCCGGTGAATGTCGGCTTCTCAGGCGGTGAGAAGAAGCGGAATGAGATGGTGCAGATGGGCATCATCGATCCGTCCCTAGCAATCCTCGACGAAACCGACAGCGGCCTCGATATCGACGCGCTGCGCGTGGTGGGTGAGGGGATCAACCGCATCATGCGGCGTCCGGACAAGGCGGTGCTGCTGATTACGCACTACCAGCGCCTGCTCGATTATGTGCAGCCCGATTTCGTCCACGTCCTCGCCGACGGTCGCATCACGCGCAGCGGCGGCCCGGAACTCGCGCTCGAGCTGGAGCGTGAGGGATATAAGGAATTGGCTGCGTGAGCCTGACCCTTGCCCTTGCCGCAACCGCAAGCAGCGCCAACGCCATTCCGGTGGACTTTCAAGGTCGCTGGTATCCGGCGAAGGTGGATTGCGCGGCTGCGACTGCGGCAGGTTCGATCCTGATCCATGACGACAGCATCGTCGATGCAGCAAGCGAACCCGCAACGGCAAAGTTCCAATATATTGTCATCGAAGTTCGCAGCCTTTCCAAACGCAAGATCGATGTCCACGCATCCTATATGGAAGAAGGTTCCGAGGAGGGGATCAACCCGGTAGGGAGTTACCTGAAACTCGGCAAAAAAGGCCGCTCGTTGTCCATTGAAACCTATGAAGAAGACGACAGGCGGTATCTGCAGCAGCCGCGCGCAAAATATAAGAGGTGTGCATGAGCGCGCTTCCCACCCGCCGCGATGAAGAATGGCGCTATGCGCCGGCCGAGGTGCTGGCCGGGCTGAAAGCCTTGCCCGAGGCGGAGCATATTGCTGTCGAGGCGGGTGCGACGCGTCCGATATACAAATGCGTTTCGACGGGTGCTGCGAACAAGGTCGATATCCAGCGCTATCAGATCAACATCGCTGAAGGCGCGCGCTGCGAAGCCTTTTTCCTCCTGACCGGAGGTGGTTACAAACGGCTCGATATTGACGTAACGCTGGCCGAGGGCGCGCATTTCGAATTGGGCGCTGTCGGCATCGGACGCGGTGAGGAAGCCACCGAAATCGTTACCCGCCTGCGCCATGTGGCGCCGGGCGCAACCTCGAACCAGGTGATGCGCGGCGTGGCGATGGACCAAGCAACAATCACGATGATCGGCCGCATCGACGTTGCAAAAGACGCGCAGCAGACCGATGCCGCACTTGGTGCGAAGGGCTTGCTGCTTGATCGCACCGCGACGATCAACGCCAAGCCTGAACTCGAAATCTATGCCGACGACGTTAAATGCGCGCATGGCTGTGCCATTGGCCAGCTCGACGACATGGCGTTGTTCTACGCGCAGCAGCGCGGCCTGCCGATGGCGGAGGCGCGCAACCTGCTGATGCAGGCCTTTGTCGCAGAGGCCT
>CAZNEO010000116.1:0-2299 GCA_964572205.1 uncultured Sphingorhabdus sp. | reverse complement strand
CACTCGTCGCCTTCCCGCGATACATGCCCGGTGTGTTGAAGCTCCAGGTTGCGGTGCCATCGGGGGCAGTCACAATTACCCCGCCGGTACCGCCCAGCAGGCCCAGTTCCTTGATCACATGGTCGGCAGCGGTTTTGGCGTCCTCGCCGAGCATCCGCATCCGTGCGCAGATTTCATGGGCTACTCCCAATCTGATGAAATATTCGCCGGCACCCGTCGCGCTGATCCCGCAGGCACGGTTGTCGGCATAATTGCCGGCGCCGATGATGGGGGAATCGCCAATGCGGCCCCAGCGTTTGCCGGTCAGGCCGCCGGTTGAGGTGCCAGCGGCGACATTGCCTTCGCCATCGACAGCAACTGCGCCCACGGTGCCATATTTCAGATCGACATCGAACCAGCCAAGCTTCTTCGCTTTCAGCTCCTCCAGCTGCTTCCACCGCTCCGGCGTGGCGAAATAGTCATTGTCGACTTGTTCCAGCCCCTGTTCGCGGCTGAATTCGTCCGCGCCTTCGCGGCTCAAAAAGACATGCGGGCTCTTCTCCATCACCGCACGGGCGAGCAGGATCGGGTTTTTGGTATAGCGGGCGCCGGTGACAGCGCCTGCGCCCAGCGTTTTGCCATCCATGATCGAGGCGTCGAGTTCGTTCACGCCCTTATAAGTGAACACCGCGCCGCGCCCGGCGTTGAAGGTGGGGTCATCCTCCATGACGATGATGGCGGCCGCAACCGCATCCATTGCGCTGCCGCCCTGTGCCAACACATCCGAGCCCGCCTCCAACGCTCTGGCAAGCCCGGCGCGCGCAGCGGCTTCGGTTTCGGCGGGCAGCTTGCCCTTTTCCATCACACCTGCGCCGCCATGGATAACAAGCGACCATTTTTTCTCGGCCATTCTAGGCTCTCCTTCATCCTGATGACCCGGATGGGCGTGTGCGGGTATCGCGAGCATTAGTATCACCAGCAACCAGATGCGAACGATTTTGGCGGGCATCGCTTGAACTCCTCCAGTGGCACAATGGGCCATGATGTCACCCAAAGCACCAAAGCATCAAGAAAAAATGCGTTGCCGACCGCTTCGGGTCTTTGGTGCTTAGGTCCTGACCCTAGGGTGATATTTTCGACGATTGCCGCGCAACAACCCCTCGCCTATATGCGCTATCATGTCCCAGCAGAATGCAACGCTCCGCCCATGGCGCGACATATCGCGCCGCCAATCCCGCCAGATCATGGTCGGCGCTGTCCCCGTTGGTGGCAATGCCCCGATTTCGGTGCAGACCATGACCAATACACTCACATCCGATGCCAAGGCGACGATTGACCAGATCAGGCGGTGTGAGGAAGCGGGTGTCGACATTATCCGCGTCTCCTGCCCCGATGTCGAAAGCACAGCGGCGCTGAAACAGATTGTCCGGGCGGCGCATGTGCCGATCGTTGCCGATATCCACTTCCATTATAAACGCGGGCTTGAGGCGGCGGATGCGGGAGCGGCTTGCCTGCGGATCAACCCCGGCAATATCGGTTCGGCGGAGCGCGTGAATGAAGTGGTCAATGCCGCCAAGGCCAATGGCTGCGCGATCCGCATTGGGGTGAATGCCGGCAGTCTGGAAAAGGATCTGCTCGAAAAATATGGTGAGCCTTGCCCCGAGGCGCTGATTGAATCGGCGCTCGACCATATCAAGCTGCTGCAGGACCGCGATTTTCATGAGTATAAGGTGGCGGTCAAGGCGTCCGACGTATTCCTCGCGGTCGCTGCCTATATGGGGCTGGCAGAGGCAGTGGACTGTCCGCTACATCTGGGGATTACCGAGGCGGGCGGCTTGATCGGCGGCACAGTGAAGTCGGCGCTGGGGATCGGCAATTTGCTCTGGGCCGGGATTGGCGACACCATCCGGGTTTCGCTCTCTGCGGAACCCGAGGAAGAAGTCAGGGTGGGCTATGAAATCCTCAAATCGCTTGGCCTGCGCACACGCGGCGTCCGCGTGGTCAGCTGCCCCAGCTGCGCGCGACAGGGCTTTGATGTCATCCGCACCGTGCAGAAACTGGAAGACGCGCTGAGCCATATCAAGACGCCAATGTCGCTCTCTGTCCTCGGCTGCGTGGTCAATGGCCCAGGAGAGGCGCGCGAGACCGACATCGGCATTACCGGCGGCGGCAATGGCAAGCATATGGTTTACCTCTCGGGCGTTACCGACCACCATGTGCAGGATGATGATATGATTGGGCATATCGTGAAGCTGGTCGAGGCAAAGGCGGCGGAGATTGATGCAGGGACGAGCGTGAGCATGGATACGCTGCATGGGAA
>CAZNEO010000115.1:0-2313 GCA_964572205.1 uncultured Sphingorhabdus sp. | reverse complement strand
GGTCGAAAGCAAGGGCGCGTTCAAGGGCAAAGCTGCGATCGCTGGCCCCCAACCGTGTGGCGTCATCAAACAGTTTCAGCGCCTCAAACGGGTTTTCCCGGCGCACCTGTGCGATACCCAGCCCAACCTTGATCCGCGCATCCGATGGCTGGATGGCGCTGGCCTTGGTAAAAAAATTGAACGCGGCGTCGTAATCACCCAGCTTGATCGCGGCGTAGCCCGCATCACTCAGGGCAAAGCTGTCAGTCGGACGCTGCGCAATGCGGCGCACGGCATCGCGCAGTTCAGCGGCACCCGCAGGCTCAACGCGAGGCGGCGGCGGCTTTGGCGCATTATCAAGCGCATCAAGCGCGGACTCATCCGCATCCTGCGCCGAAAAGGCAGCCACAGGCGCCGCCAGAAAGGCGAGCAGGCCAAAATGTAACAAGGTTACCTTCATTACGCCCTCAATGGTGACAGGCGCACCCGAATGCAAAGCTATGCACGCGCTATGTCGATCAACCGTTCCCGGCGCTCGACCAAGCGCGCACGGAACTTAATTATTGCTCTGCCGGTCCAGAAAACGCGGGATGTTTAGCCCAGCGGCCGCATCATCTGTATCGTCATCCTGATCATCATTGCGTGAAAGACCGCGGGACAGATTGGTCATCCGTTCGAACAAAGTGCCACCGCCGCTTGAAATACGCGGCGGCGGACGCAGCGGGTCAGGCGGCAGGTCGGACATATCCTCGTCAGCCGTGTCGTCATCTGCAACATGCGCATCACCGAGTTCCAGCAGATCACCGGCGTCTTCAGCGACTTCGGCATGGGCTTCTCCCAGCTCCAGCGGTGCGTCATCCTCTTCGGCTGCGACTGGCTCCTCAACAGCCTCCTGCATGTCTTCTGCTTCGACGGCGGGCTCTTCAAGATCAAGTGTTTCGGCTACAGCAGGCTCTTCTTCTACAATGGCAGCGGGACGCGCAACCTGATCAAAACTAAAGGATCGGGCCGGCTGCGCCACTGCACTGCCATCATGATCAATACCCGTTGCAACCACCGATACCCGGATTTTGCCATTCAGATTTTCATTGAATGCCGAACCCCAGATGATGTTGGCATCGGGATCGACCAGTTCGCGGATATGGTTTGCTGCCTCGTCCACTTCCATCAGGCGCATATCTTCGCCGCCGGTGATTGAAATGATAACGCCCTTTGCCCCTTGCATCGACACGCCATCGAGCAATGGGTTGGCAATGGCGCGTTCGGCGGCTTCCAGCGCACGGCCGTCGCCCTCGGCCTCGCCAGTGCCCATCATCGCCTTGCCCATTTCGTGCATCACGCTGCGCACATCGGCAAAGTCCAGGTTGATCAGGCCAGGCATCACCATCAGGTCCGTGATCCCGCGCACACCCTGTTGCAGCACTTCGTCGGCAAGCAGGAACGCTTCCTTGAACGTGGTGTTCGGGTTGGCAACCAGGAACAGATTCTGGTTGGGAATGACGATCAAAGTGTCGACATGTTCCTGCAACTCGGCAATCCCGGCATCGGCAGAGCGCATGCGCCGCTGCCCTTCAAACAGGAAGGGCTTAGTGACCACGCCAACGGTCAGGATGTTCATCTCACGCGCCGCGCGGGCAATGACCGGCGCCGCACCTGTGCCAGTGCCGCCGCCCATACCAGCCGCGATAAAGCACATATGCGCACCGCTGAGCGCGGATTTGACCTGCTCCAGCGTTTCTTCGGCTGCCGCACGGCCAACCTCTGGCCGTGATCCGGCGCCCAGCCCCTGCGTGATATCCGGTCCAAGCTGGATACGGAATTCCGCTGGCGAGGCGTTCAAGGCCTGCGCGTCGGTATTTGCCACGATGAAATCAACGCCTTCAACACGTGCGTTGATCATGTTCGCGATTGCATTGCCCCCTGCACCGCCAACACCGATGACTGCAATTTTCGGTTTCAGTTCATCAACGACCGGCGGGCCAATATTGATGCTCATACTCGCTTTGCTCCCTCGCCACTCACGGCTTGCCTGAATATTATCGCCTTTGTTGCATAATTTACCACGTAAAACACGCAAAAGTTACCCACAGGCTGGCACTCCGCCCTGTGCCTGCAACGCCTTAGGGTCAGGGCCTATTAAATGCACGTTCGAGGCGTCGAAATGGCAAAGATATCAGAGCAAAATGGCCTCAAACCTCGAACGTACATTTAACAGGTCCTGACCCTAATAATTCTCCCGGATAATGGCCATGATCCGGGCGATAACACCGGGTTTGGCTCCCGATGCCGATGGATCGTCCAGTCCCAGCCCAAGCTTCAGGTCAACCGGGTTGG
>CAZNEO010000114.1:0-2356 GCA_964572205.1 uncultured Sphingorhabdus sp. | reverse complement strand
CATCAGGCCCGCTGTTCGAAAAGACCGTCAGCAACATGCAGGAAGTCCGCGCGCGCGGCGGCAAGGTGGTGCTGATCTCGGATGCCGAGGGGATTGCCGAAGCAGGCGAAGGCTGCCTGGCGACCATCGAAATGCCTGCTGTCCACCCCCTGATCGCGCCTCTGGTATATGCCGTACCGGTGCAGTTGCTCGCTTACCATGTGGCGGTGGCAAAGGGCACCGATGTGGACCAGCCGCGGAATTTGGCGAAGTCGGTGACGGTGGAATAGAAAAATGAGCGATACGAACAGCCCTGAAGTATTCGGCCGCACAATCCAGCTTTTTCTTGTTGATGGGACGCCTAACGGATTACGGAAAGCAACCATTCACGGATGGACAGGATTGATTTTCGTTGCGACCGCGACGACCTTTGCTGCGCTGACCGCCCGTCCGGAACTGGACCGTACGGGCATTTACATATTGTGGGGACCGGACACTGAAGCCGTTGGCGGGACGCGCGCTTACATCGGCTCAGCCAACAGTGTGCGAGAGCGAATTAAACAAAGTGCGCAGCAAAGGGATTTTTGGGAAACGGCGATCGCTGTTACGACCAGTGATGATGATCTTTCGAAGGGCCATGTTGAATATCTTGAAGCTCGTCTGATACAGATGGCGCAAGTGGCAAATCGAGTCACGCTTGATAACGGCACAAGCCCTGCTGAACAGCGCCGTCGCTTGCCAGAGGCGGACCAGGCGAACATGGAACAGTTCCTTGCCAATCTGAAGATCGTATTGCCGGTCGTCGGGCTTGACATGTTGAAGCCTCAACCTCGCGCAGTGACCCAAACCAGCACACCCTTGGCGCAGCGAACTTCGGGAGAAATCACTTTTGAAATACGCCATCGTTCAGGAGTGAGCGCGCAGGCAGTCGAAGAAGACGGGGAGTTCATCGTACTAGAAGGCTCGCAGGCTCTGAAAGACACGGGTTACGTTCAACAGAGCTATGGGGCGCTCAAAGACAATTTGGTCAATCAAGGTATATTGCTTCCTGGAGCGGGTGGTATGTACATCTTTGCAAAGCCATACAGCTTCAAAAGTCCATCAGCAGCAGCTGCAGTTGTTCTCGATCGCAATAGCAATGGTCTAACCGAGTGGAAGGTGAAGGGAGAAAAGCGAACCTACCATGACGTCAAGCAGGCACGAATTTTGGACCAATAGAAGGCTCTGCACTACGCATAGTGCTTCAGATTTCCCGTCACCCCGCACTTGATGCGGGGTTTGGCTTTTGGTGGGGGGCGGCGAAAAGCCTAGGCCCGCATCAAGTGCGGGCCGACGAACGTGGGCAAGATTGTGGTGTGAAATTGGAAGGGAGGGCGGTAAAACGCTTCCATGCTATCCCCCACCCCCATCAATCTCGCCGAAAAGCTCAGCCTCTTCTCCGATCATTGGAACCCGCGCATTGTCGGCAATTATAACGGCAATGAAATCCGCCTCGCAAAGGTGGAGGGCGAATTCAGCTGGCATAGCCATGCGGAGACTGACGAGCTGTTCCTAGTGCTCAGTGGCGAACTGACCATCGAATTCCGCGACCGCGCCGTCACGCTGCTCCCCGGCGAGATGATCGTCGTGCCAAAGGGCACCGAGCATCGCCCGACCGCGACAGCTGAAACCCACATCCTGCTGATGGACCGCGAAGGCGAGCCCAATACCGGGGAAAACCCAAGCGAATATACGCGGGCCATGCTGGAGCAACTGTGATGAACGCAAAGCTGGTTGTCATCCTGGTTGTCGCAGCGATCTTCCTGTTTGTCGTGGTTCGCCTGTTGCGCAAGGGCGGGCGGCGCGGCGGGGGAAGTGACACCATCGGATCGGACAGCAGTTACTCCAGCAACTCCGACAGCTACGGCCTTTATGACAGCAGCACATCCAGCGGCTCCAGCACGTCCGATTCGATGTTCGGCGGCGGCGAATCCGGTGGCGGCGGGGCAAGTGGTAGCTGGGATAGCGGTGGAGACTCGGGCGGCGGTGGTGACGGCGGCGGGGGTGGCGATTGAGCGCGGTTAAGGCCATTGCCATTGCGGTCCTTTTGATCGTCGGATTCAATCTGCTGCTTTATGGCTATATGCGCAGGCGGGTTGACGCGGCGAAGCGGGAGAAGGGCCAAAGCGATGACGGATAATCCATGCGCCACGGTGGAAAGCACCAAGGGGACCTATGCCGAGCTGATCAAGGCGCGCACGCACAGCTGGGCCGCAGGCGAGCCGGTTGATGTCGGCGGCATTGATAATGGCCCGACGCCTTATGAGCTGCTGCTTTCCGCGCTGGGGGCGTGCACTGCCATCACGCTGGAAATGTACGCCGTGCGCAAGGGCTGGCC
>CAZNEO010000113.1:0-2428 GCA_964572205.1 uncultured Sphingorhabdus sp. | reverse complement strand
GCAGCCGCTGATCATTTGGGCAGCGCTTTGGGTGGGCGAAGTGACGGACTGGCCGTTTCGCAAACGCGGCTGATTATGCCAGTGAAAGTTTGTCGGCCAGAAACTGTGCCAGCACGCTCACCCGCCTGGGCCGCAGTCGGCTGGGAGGGCTGACGAGGTGCAGGCCCAGCGGAGGTGGGGTCCAATCGCGCAGGATCGCAATCAGGCGCCCGGCCCGGATATCCTCACCGCAGATGAAATCGGGCAGTTGCGCGATACCCAGCCCTGCACATAGCGCAGGCAGCATCGCATCGCCATTGTTGAGCCGCAGTGGTCCGGAAGGCCGCACCGCAGCATCGCGCCCATCGGCATGGCGATAATGCCAGGTCTCCGGCGTAGCCGACAGGCTATAGGTGATACAGCGATGCTCGCCCAATTCCGCCGGGTGGCGGGGTTCGCCAAAGCTGCGCAGATAGGCAGGCGAGGCGATAGTGAGAATTTGAACGTCGCATAGCCGCTTTGCGCGCAGGCTGCTGTCTGGGAGCCTTGCAATACGCAGCGCGAGGTCATAGCCTTCGCCAATCAAGTCAATCTTCGCATCGCTCAGATGCAGATCGACGCTGATTGCCGGATATTCGCTCAGGAAATCGGCGATAAACGGCGCGGCACGCTTCAGGCCAAAGCTCATCGGCACTGCCAGCCGCACCAGACCGGATGGCGCGCTTGCCTCGTCACGTGCGGCCTCAATGGCAGCTTCACCCTCGGCCAGGATGCGCTTGGCATGATCGAGAAGCTTGCTGCCCGTCTCGCTGAGCGTCAGCCGCCGCGAGGTGCGGTGGAACAGGGCCGCACCCAGCTGCGCCTCAAGCCGCGAAACAGCTTTGGACACTGTCGCCTTTGACATTCCGAGATGCGCAGCCGCCCGTGAAAAGCCACCTTGCTCTGCTACAGTTGCAAAAATGCTCCAGGCTTCAAAATCAGGAAGGCGCATAATTGGAAACAATATGTTTCTAATGTTTCTATTTCAATCCCAAATGCGCAGCCTATTTCTGCATCCAACACCACCCCACCAACAGGAGTGACGACCATGATTGAGACAAAAGCAAAAATTGATATCCGCCCCTTCGCCAGCCTTGGTGCTGCGAACCATGGCTGGCTGGATGCCCATCATCATTTTTCCTTTGCGAATTATTATGATCCTGCCCGCATGGGCTGGGGTGCCATCCGCGTCTGGAATGATGATGTCATTGCCCCGCAAACCGGCTTCCCGCCGCACCCGCATGCCGACATGGAAATCATCACTTATGTCCGCAGCGGCGCAATCACGCATCAGGATAGTCTGGGCAATAAAGGCCGCACCGTTGCCGGCGATGTGCAGGTGATGAGTGCTGGCAGTGGCATCCGCCATTCTGAATATAATCTGGAGGATGAAGCGACCACCATCTTCCAGATCTGGATCATGCCGGATCGCAGCGGTGGCGCGCCCAGCTGGGGCACCAAGCCCTTTCCCCAGGCTGATCGTTCCGGCGACTGGCAAGTGTTGGCAAGCGGCATGGCAGGCGATGCCGATGCCCTGCCGATCCGGACTAATGCCCGCGTTCTTGGCGCTACCTTAAAGGCCGGCGAGAGCCTGACTTACCGCATTGGTGAAGGTCGCCATGCCTATCTGGTGCCTGCGACCGGTCAGCTGGAAATTGACGGACAAACGATCAACGCCCGCGACGGCGTAGCTATCGGCGATGGCAGCATCACCATATCCGCAATTGAGGATAGCGAAATCGTCCTCGTCGACAGCGAATAATCTCCCCCGGAGGCGGGTTTCCCTGCCCGCCTCCACCCCTCTCCCAACAAAGGAAATTCCCATGACCAAAGTCCTTGTTCTTTATTATTCCAGCTATGGCCATATCGAGACGATGGCTCATGCCATTGCCGAAGGTGCACGCGAAGGTGGGGCAACGGCGGACGTCAAGCGCGTTCCCGAAACCGCGCCGCTGGAAGTCGCCCAAGCCGCACATTTCAAGCTCGACCAGGCTGCCCCCATCGCCACCATTGATGAGCTGAAGGATTATGATGCCATAATCGTCGGCACCGGCACGCGCTTTGGCCGGATATCCAGCCAGATGGCTGCCTTTTGGGATACAGCAGGCGGCGTCTGGATGCGCGGCGAACTGAATGGAAAAGTTGGCGCTGCCTTTACCGCTACCGCAACCCAGCATGGCGGACAGGAAACGACGTTATTTTCCATCATCACCAATTTGCTGCATTTCGGCATGACCATTGTCGGTCTGGATTATGGTTTCGCGGGCCAGATGCGCAATGATGAGGTAACCGGCGGTGCACCCTATGGTGCAACGACGATTGCCAATGGCGATGGCAGCCGCCAGCCAAGCGAAACCGAGCTGGAAGGCGCCCGCTATCTGGGGCGGCGCGTTGCGACGACGGCGGCGAA
>CAZNEO010000112.1:0-2428 GCA_964572205.1 uncultured Sphingorhabdus sp. | reverse complement strand
TGATGATGCGGAAGGTGCAGGGGATGTTGTTCGACGGTGGGGTGTGGGGGGTAGGCGGAGCAAGATGTAAATGTGGCAGGAGGATAGGGCACAGCTTTTTACGGCAGTCGCCAATTTACGTGCCTTTTCCCTTGTTGCTTAGGCCCGGGCGGGGGGGGGGGAGTGGTCAGGAGAAGTCGGTAGACTGTCACCGTAGTCGAACCGTAGCCTGAGGCGATCCGCCCTAACGGGATCTTGCCGAAATTTGGTTCATGCGTTGAGTCAGCACGGAAACCTTCCGAGTGCGATACTCCGCGACCATGAAATCCAAAATGACGGTGCAAAACTGATAGGCAGCGAAAAAACAATTGATGCAATATGTCACCATATATTAATGATCCGCTTATAATTGTCGCCGAATGAGCGAGTCGGAGAAGATTGATAGAAAGCCACCCTCATTGCGTTGGAAGAATCTGATTTTCACAATTCTGGCTATAGCCATTCTGTACAACCTCTATCGCTACATTTTTAATCAATCATCAAGCTGCTTCAGCTCAATATTTTCGATTGTCTCGCTATATTTTTCGTTCTTTGCTATCATATTTTCATTTCTTTTCATCCAAGCTAGCTTTCATGCCGAAACGATCCAGCTTGTTGCGAAAGTTTACCCCGACGAGGGCGCGCTGGGGGAGTGGCATGCCAAACAATCATACCGTCTGGGCGCTCTCTCCAATTTGGGGTACGCGCTCATCTTAATGGCATGTGGATGGGTTTGGCCAACCCGTACGGAAGGCATATGGAATTATTTTGGTCCGCTTTTTGTGGCTGGAGTAATTATTGTGGCTGCCTGCAAAATTATACTCTGGATACGCCACGGAGTGTTCAGGCCTACGATGATAAAGAGCTATGCACTATCATCAATCTTTTTCATATTTATGGTAGTTGCTCTTCTATCGGCCTGGGCATATTGGCAGTTTTATTTTGACTTTGTAGTATTCATATTGTTTTATATCGCATCTGTTGCGCTTGCAGGTTTGGTCGTAGGTCAGGCTGACCTCAATCGATACAATCGCTCGAACTCTGCCGCAAATCCAGATAGCTTGAGTTAGAGTCAGCGGACTTGTTCACAGAACAGCGTATCAGCAAGGCCACAGGCCTCGCCTTCACTCATTCAAATTCGGCCTTAAATACTGCCGCGCCTTGTCCAGCTCGAGCCCGCGCCGCGCGGCGTAATCCGCCACCTGATCCTCCCCGATCCGCGCCACGCCAAAATATTCGGCTTGCGGGTGGCCGAAATAGAAGCCGCTGACCGCCGCTGTCGGCAGCATGGCGAAGCTTTCGGTGAGCGTAATGCCGGTTTTATGCGTGGCGTCCAGCAACTCAAACAAAGTCGGCTTCAGGCTATGGTCGGGGCAAGCGGGATAACCTGGAGCAGGACGTATGCCGCGATATTGTTCCTTGATCAGCGCTTCGTTGGTCAGCTGCTCGTCGGGGGCGTAACCCCATAGGTCCTTGCGGACGTGCAGGTGCATGCGTTCGGCAAAGGCTTCGGCCAGGCGGTCGGCCAGCGCCTTCAGCATGATGTCGCTATAGTCGTCGATATGCGCCTTGAACTCGGCGAGCTTGGCGCCGATGCCGTGCCCTGCGGTAACTGCAAAACCGCCGATCCAGTCACCATCGGGGCTGATGAAATCGGCGAGGCACATATTGGCCTTGCCCTCACGCTTGGCGATTTGCTGGCGCAGGAAGGGCAGGCGGATGTGCTCTTCACTGTCCTCCAGATAGACGACGACATCGTCGCCCTCCCGCCAGCACGGCCAAAGCCCGGCCACGCCCTTTGCGCGCAGCCACTTCTCGGCGATGATCTTGTCGAGCATCGCCTGCGCATCGTTGAACAGGCTCGTCGCGCTTTCGCCCACCACCTCGTCGGTCAAAATGCCGGGATAGACGCCGTGCAATTCCCATGCGCGGAAAAAGGGCGTCCAGTCGATATACTGGCGCAGGTCTTCCAAGGGCCAGTCTTCATAGACGTGCACGCCGGGTTGCAAGGGCGGCTTGGGCTTCAGGCTCTCGTCGATTTCAAAGCCATTGGCGCGCGCCTCCTCCAGCGTAGCGAGCGGCTTCGCCGTCTTGCCCGCGCGGGCGTCGCGGATATGTTCATATTCGTTTTTGGTGTCGGCGACGAACTTGGTCGCCAGCGTATCGCTGACGAGGGTGGACGCCACACCCACCGCGCGGCTGGCGTCAAGCACATGCACTGTCGGGCCTGAATAAGCAGGTTCGATCCGCAAGGCGGTGTGCGTCTTTGACGTCGTGGCTCCCCCAATGAGGAGCGGCATTTGCATCTGCGCGCGCTCCATTTCCTCCGCCACTGTCACCATTTCATCAAGGCTTGGCGTGATCAGCCCGGACAGCCCGATCATGTCGGCGTCATTCTCGTTCGCAGCTT
>CAZNEO010000111.1:0-2441 GCA_964572205.1 uncultured Sphingorhabdus sp. | reverse complement strand
GGGGGCGGCGCACGTCTGTGCGCCAAATGACAAAGGCAGGCCCGAAGAAGTTTTGTGTCGCAGACGCGACGCGCCCCACCCCTAACCCCTCCCCACAAGGGGGGAGTTATCACCTTGACAAAACATGACACAAGCGGTAGTGAGACCGGGCGTGACAGGCCGGTGGAAATTGAGATTACGCGCGATATGATCGACGCGGGCGTGCTCAGTCTTGAATGTAGTGAATCTGCTGACTTGGAGGATCAGGCCATTCGGGTTTTTCGAGCGATGGCGCTGGCATCCCCAGTATTTCGGCAAACGCCCCATCGTCTAGGCCAATCTCAATCTTGATTGCCTTTCCGTAGTCCAACAATTTCATGCAGTGCGCCTTGAACGCTTGCATTTCCTCGACCGTGATTGGCTGATTGATCGCCTTTAGGCGCCCCTTCGCCTTTTCGATCATAATGTAGCCTTGCAGCTTCTTTGCGTTCCGGTGATCCGGTTCGCCAACGGGCTGCAATGACATTAGTCCATGCACATATAAATTGCGATACTCTCCCAAACGGCTGTAACCTTTGACGAAATGCTCAACGTGTTGACGTAGATCGTCGTTGTCCATGCCTCTCGATGCTGAACGCAGCGCCTCGCCCAAACTCCTGCTACCTAGATCGACGGCTAGGGCGTGTATGGCTGTGTGGCCTCCCAAAATGCCGGATAACATCCAACGAGCGTTGTTTTCGGCAAGGTTCCAAAAAGCAATTGCCCAGGTGAACTCGATCGCAAATTCGGTTATGTCGTAGGTGTAAGGATCATCTACCATGCCCGAATCTGCCCGCCAAAAATCGCAACAGACACTTAAGCCGCATGACGGCGTAAAAGAGTCAACAGAGTCTATCGAATTGCGCGAAGATGGCGAGGAAAGGCTGCGCGCCGCCGTGCGCGCCGCTGCCAAGAGCGGCCCTATGCACAGGCCATCCAAAGCCTAGCGTTTCCGGCGCTTTCGCCTCGGCCCGTGGCGCAGCTTACGCCCTGACGGGAGAACCTTCGCGGTTAGTCCGCCGATAGGTCAGGCGCTTGCCGACAATGCCGGGGATGGCCTTCACCATGCGTTCACGGTCGCCGATGCCAAGCGCCTCGCGGTGGTTGTAGCGGAAATCGAACTCGGCAAGGTAACGCTTCAAATGCTCACTGCTCACATGGTGATAGGTGCCGATAATCCCGCGTTTCAGGATTGAGAAAAAGCCCTCAATCGTGTTCGTGTGCGCATCGCCACGGACATATTCGCCGATACCGTGATTGACCACTTGGTGGCTGGCGAACATCGGCCCGACAAGGCGATACTGGCCTTCGCCATCGGTCATAAGGTGCGTGTTGCCAATGTCGGCAAGCTGTTCGTCCAGCACGGGGCGAAGGTTCTTGGCGCTGATATTCTCCATGTGGCGCGAACGGACCCGCCCGCCGCGCTCGACCAGTGAGAACACCATTTCCTTGCCAACGCCGCCGATATGATCGGCGCGGCGTTTGGAGCGGTGCTTGTTGCGTTCCTTGCCGCCGACATAGGTTTCGTCGGCCTCGACCGTTGAACCACCGCCGCCAAGCAGATCGGGGGCAGTGTCGCGCAGGCTCTCGCGGATGCGATGGCACAGGAACCATGCGGTTTTCTTCGACAGGCCAAGCATACGCCCGATTTGCAGGGCGCTGATACCCTTCTTGCTGGCGACCATCAAATGCGTTGCCGCCAGCCATTTATTCAAAGGGATTTTACTGCGCTCATAGAGAGTGCCGACCGTCACGGTGAATTGCTTGCGGCAGGCGTTGCACATGTAGAGGCCGGGGCGCGCCGTAGTGCCGCCAATCTTCGTGCTGGCGTCGATCACGCCGCAATGCGGGCATGGGCGACCATCGGCCCAAAGTTCGCGCTCAAGCCACTCGCGGGCCTTGTCAGCGTCGATAAATTCGGGGCGGTAGAGATCGGTCAAAGACATAGGAAGCTCCTGTTATCGAGCACCCTACATCATGTAGATGTTTTGTCAAAGTGATAACTCCCCCACAAGGGGGAGGGGGAGACTCTCCGATTCCCGCACCCCATTTCGTTACCCTGAACTTGTTTGTGCGCTGCACGCCTTCGGCTCCAGGGTCGATTTCGCCGCGCCCCGCATCACGTGCGGGGCGACGTGTCGGGGATATTTTTGACTTATCGTAACAACCCAAGCGCGGCATAAGCCGCATCCAGCGTCGACCTCCCCAGCACGACCGCCTTATCCGCACCCTTCTGAAGCACTGCATCAATCGCCGCCGCATCATCCTTCAGCGCCACAAAGCGCTCGCGGATCGGGCGCAATGTTTCGACAAGGAGCTCGGCCAGGGCCGGTTTGAACGCGCCAAAGCCTTGCCCCGCAAACTGCGCCAGCACTGCCTCCCCCGAAAGATCCGCCAGCGCGGCATAGATGCCGACCAAGTTC
>CAZNEO010000110.1:0-2523 GCA_964572205.1 uncultured Sphingorhabdus sp. | reverse complement strand
GTCCTGACGGAAGCAGCCGTAACGATTTTTCGGCGGGTCATCCGGCTCCTATTTTGCTTGCAATGCAATCGACCAACGGTTCATCTCGAAGCTGCTTTGCCCGACCGTTACCGTCGACCAACCATCGGCATTTTGGGCGCTACCGCCTCGGATAGCTGCGCTGCTTTCTCGGATGGAACGCCTGACAACGTCAATGCCTTGATCAGCGCCTCCTCTGGAGCAACGTCGATATCGGGTGCTATGCCAACACCCTCCCAATCTTTCCCGGTCTGGGGATCATAGGCGCGGCCTACGGGCAGGAAAACGGTGTATCCGCTGCCCAAATCCTGATCTCCGCCAAAATGATTGGCTCCATAGGTGGTTCGACCGACAATCTTGGCACGTTTGGTTTGTTTGAGCGCAAGCACGAAATGCTCAGCCGCAGAAGCGCTGAATCCTGAGGTCAGAACAAACACTTTGGCTTTTTTCAGGCGCTTGTCCTTGCCCGGCGTGACCCAATGTTCGCGCGTGACGAAGTTGGGGTCAGCGGGAACGACACGCAATGTCGGGACACCCGCGATCGGCGAGCCACCCGCCTCATCCACCGATTTTCGAGTTGCCATGCTCAGCAGGTGCGTCGGCTTGGTGAAAAGCCATGGAAAAATCTCGTCCATTTCAGCCAAGCCGCCGCCCCTATGCGTGCGAACGTCAAAGATGATCGCTTTGGCACTGGCGTGCGTTGCCATGAATTTTCTGGCGGCTTCGACTGTTTCCGGGTCGCCGGGGAACAGGTTGAAACGGACGAAGGCGATGCCAGGGGCAATCCAGCCTGCGTGCTCGATTGTAGGTGGCGGCGTCATTTTGATCATTACCGGCTTGCGTTCGCCGGCGGGCGGGCCACCTGCTGCATCGGGCGGACGTTTGATGATTATCTGAGGCCCTCCGCCGACACCTTCGAACATGACGCGCAAATGGCCGTCGACGGCGACGCCCTGCAGGTCATCACTCAGCCTGTGGGCAAGTTCGGCACCTTTGATTGCATCATATGCGCCTGTGTTTGCATTGGAACGAAGCGCCGCTGCATAGCGCTTTCCCTGCTCAGGATAGACGAAATCCGATTCCAGGCGTTTCGCCAGATCAATTGCAAGTGCACGTTGGTCGACGTCTGAAATTGGAGCTGTGATTGGTGCGGCTGGTGTTTGCGCCGGGAGAGCTTGCGCAAAGGCGACTGCGGAAACGAGGACTCCAAAATACAAACGCATCTTTCATACTCCATATATTACGATTCGTAATATATTGACAGATGTAGTCGGGGTGGTCAAGAAGCGCTAGGGGATTTGGAATGAAGCAATTGACAGATCTTGAAGGAGCGACGCTAGCTGAGATCGCTGGGCAGGGCACAGCCACGAGCTACGCAATCGCCCGAGTGTTTGCCTCTTCCCCGTCTGAATATTGGTCGGGGTCTGCCGGGGCTGTCTATCCGATGATCAAAAGGCTGGCCGCGCGTGGTTTGCTGGAGCCGAGCGCCGCAGCGGCGGGAAAACGCCCGCGGATAGACTATCAAATTACCCATGAAGGGCGCGTAGCTATGGAGGAATGGCTTCTGGACTCCCACCGCGCCGCTGGCTTGGGTTTTGACCCGCTGCGCACCCGACTTGGGCATCTGCATTTGGTGGCGCCAGCACACCGCAAGGTATTCTTGAGAGAGGTGCGGGCAATATCCGAAGAATTTGCGAAGCGGCCTGCCTTTATTGGGCAGCCCATGATGATCAAAATTCACAAGTCATGGCTGAAGGCGAGGGCCACTTGGCTCGCCATGCTCGACTTTGCAATCAAATAGCCTGAACTTGCAAAGTTTTTATGCCGCTACCGGCGCACGCAACACACTGCAATACTGCACCGCACCCAACAGCACAAAACAACCAAGGCTGATTGCGCTGAACGCTATGTTGGTGGGGTTAGCGTAAATGGGCGAGCTCACGAAAAGCAGGCTGGCATTGGCGAAGGCACCGGCCACGCACATGCCGATCACTACGTAGAACCACGTCCCAACCTCCAGCGGCAAGCGGTGGAAGCTGATGATGCGCAGCACAAGAACCGCCGCCGCAACCGGGGTCAGCGGGCTGACATTGCCGGAGAAGATGAACCAGCTCGACCGGATCGCATATATGCCGATCAGGACGACCAGCAGCGCCTTTGACAGTATGATCATGCAGGCACCCAATTCCCGTGAAAGCCTGGCGGGATGCGGTGGGGGATGTGGATCACGGCCTGCGCCGGTCCTGTAAAATCGGCGGCGTTCAGGATGACCAGGTCTGTGGTCTGGTGCCCCATGTCGACGACATAACCCATCAGCCAGCCGTCATCTTCTGCCTTGGCACCCGCCTTGGGCACGAACACAAACTCGCCCGGGATGCGGCCTGCGCCAAAATCATGTATCTGTTTGCTGCCGCTATGCAGGTCATGCTTGAAAAGCTTCGACTGGTTGGGCGAACCCGCATCGAAACCATCGGGCAGGGCCATGGCATAGGCATAGCGATAGGG
>CAZNEO010000109.1:0-2533 GCA_964572205.1 uncultured Sphingorhabdus sp. | reverse complement strand
AGGGGATGAGGGAGGAGCAAAACATGATAGGCATGGGTGAGGGCGAAGACTGCCCGTTTGCATTCAACTTCTTGCCCAAGACCTTCAAGGTTGGCGATACCGTCAGCTACCGCGTGACCGGCAGCCTGGAGGGCTTTCCCTTTGTCGGCACGCTGCTGGAGGTGCATGACGATTATGTCATCATCTCACCCGGCGAAAGCGAACCCGACGCGCGCTATCGCGGGACAAGGGAAGGCAGGCCAGTGGTGGATGCGGGGGAGATCGGGTAGCTTGGCGATAAACTCTATTTATTGGGCTCGGGTATCCCATTGAAAATATTTGTAACGCTATTGCAGGCTAACGCCGCTATTGCACTATATTTATCATGGGGCTCCTCCAGAAATAGTTCTCGCGGAACACCATGTTTGTTCGTTTGAGGATATACAACGGTTTTCCATCCGAGCTGTGCAATTTGCCAAACCATCATCGCGCGCAATTTTTCGTCAAGAGATTGCTTCGTGGCAAAAGAAAATATTTTATTCTCTAGAAACATTTCAACTAAATCAGGAAGTTCATTTAGCAGATTTCTAACTTGATTTTCGTCTGGTGGTTTTGGTATTGCAGCATGCGCGATATTATTTCGTAATTTTCTAAGGCCATCCAAGAATTGGATATCATAATCATCAACATAATTAGCGATCGAAGTAACGGATAGCCTTTTTCGAAAATCGCCCAGAGGACCAAGTGGGCCAAGCATTGATTTGATGTCAATACTAGGACGGGATTCACGAAGAAACATTTCTTTAAGTAAATCATCGCAAATAGCAATGCAGCTTAATATGGCGTTCTCAATTGTTGCCATCTCAATATATTTAAATTGACTTTCTAATATTTCTATATTGATAAAATGATCATCTATATCAGATTTTATTTTTTTCAAATTTCTTTTTTGAACTGCAAGTTGAAAATTTTTATAAAATTGAACCGTAGCTCGTTGCAATTCGGACAGTTTCGGTACGTTTCCTTCGACGTTGACCATCAAAACTCCCCCGCCACCAGCATCAGTTTCACCAGCTTCTTCGGCGCCACCGCCAGCCAGCTTTTGCTCAGCCACTCGCCGATATGGTCCCAGTCATTGTCGCCCAGGTCGAGGCGGATGGCGATCCAGCCGTCGCCGAAATAGGCGGGGCGGTAGTATCGGGCTTCGTCCTGCTCGATCAGCATCGCCTGCTCCTCCGCACCGCTGATCTTGACGAGCAGCGAGAGTTTGCCGTCACCATGATGGTCGCGGCTGACATAGGCGAATTTCTTTCCGCCGATGATGCCGAAACAGGGCATGCCGTGGCTGACGGTCTCCTCGGCCTCGGTTTGCGCCATCGCGCGGATGCGGACCTGTTCGATCAGCCATTCAGGGGTGCGCTCGCGCATGACATAGTCGGCAAGGGTTCGGCTGTAGAGTTGGTGCTCGGCGATCAATACGCGGGCGGCGAGGGTGTCCGCAGTGTCGCCGGGGATTATTGCAACTTCGGTCTGGCCCAGTACCGGGCCATCGTCGAGTTCGGCGGTGACGAGGTGGACGGTGCAGCCTGCCTTCGCGTCGCCCGCTGCCAGCGCGGCTTCGTGTGTATGCAGGCCCTTATATTTGGGCAACAGGCTGGGGTGGATGTTGAGCATCCGGCCTTCCCATTGGCCGACGAACTCGGCGGACAGGATGCGCATATAGCCTGCAAGTGCGACAAAGTCCGCCTTCGCGGCGACAATAGCTTCATGCATGACCGCATCATGCTCTTCGCGCGAGAGGCCTTTGTGAGGGCAGGCGAAAATGGGGATACCCTCTGCCTCGGCCAGTTTCAGGCCAGCGGCTTGCGCGTTGTTGCTGGCGACCAGCGCCACTTGATAGGGGCAATCAGCGGCTTTGGCGGCGTAAAGCAGAGCAGCCATATTGGTGCCGCTGCCGGAGATCAGGATGGCGATTTTTGCTTTAGACACAAAAACCACCGTTCGCACTGAGCTTGTCGAAGTGCAGGTTGGCCAAACTGGGCTTCGACAGGCTCAGCCCGAACGGTGTTGTAAACCTAACCATGGTGGGTCGCACTCCACGCCCCCATCGCACTCCACGTCTCTGCGCTACCGGAAACGGTGCAGCCTTTTTCGCCCGCCGCGATATGCCCGATGCGGTGCACAGTCTCGCCAGCGGCATTTAGTGCTTCAGTGACCGCCGCCACATCACCCTCAGCAACCACAACCGCCATCCCGACGCCGCAGTTAAACGTCCGCGCCATTTCCTCCGGTTCGATATTCCCCTGCGCCTGCAGGAAGGCCATCAGCCGGGGCTGCGCCCACGCATCGGCATCTAGATGCGCGTGCAACCCTTCCGGCAACACGCGCGGGATATTCTCCAATAAGCCGCCACCGGTAATATGCGCCATCGCGTGGATTTTGCGTTTGCGCACCAGCGGCAGCAGGCTTTTCACATAAATCCGCGTCGGCGCCATTAGTGCGTCGATCAGGATCACTTCTTGGTCGAACAGGGCAGGGCGATCGAGCTTCCAGC
>CAZNEO010000108.1:0-2534 GCA_964572205.1 uncultured Sphingorhabdus sp. | reverse complement strand
CTTTCCCAAGTTGATGGTCCCGACGCTGATCGTCTGGGGGATGAAGGACCCGGCCCTGCTGCCATGCCAGTTGGACGGCATAGACGAACATGTCCCCGTTGTGACTGTGGTGCACATTGACGGCGCAGGCCATTTCTCACCCTGGGAATCGCCAAAGGCAGTGACCACAGCAATGCGCGACTGGCTTTTGGCCTAGCTGAACCACTCCACCCATGCGCCATGCGCTTGCGCCTGTGCCAGCAGGATCCATTCGTCTGGCCCCGGCCAATATTTGATGCGAAGTTCATGGGCGAAGGTATCGCGGTTGGTTTCCAGCATTATCCAGGCAAGGGGTTTTTCGGGCGTAGCCGCGGCACCTGCCGCCTCTATCGCCGCACTGATCGCCTGCCGCCGATCCGCGGGTATATATTGCCAGACGATGCTGTGATTGAAAACTCTGGTGACACCTGCATCTTGCGGTGCCGCCAGCCGGTCAAGCACCCAGTCCAGCGCATCCGCCTTCACAACATCGGGCCGCTTTGCAGAGGCAAGGGCAATGGCCGCGTCCATGCGCGTGATGCGATCAAGATTTTCCGGCCAGACATAGCTTTTGACGCGCAAGGCGGCGTCCGGATCGGACAGATTAATGGGCGCCTGATCGCAACCCCGGATCGAAACAATCTCCACCGGCGCATTTGGCGGAGGTGGCCCGCGCCATTCCGGCTTGATCTGCATGGGCGAATTGCTGGGGCCTGCGGCAACCCCGCCCAAATCATAATGATAACGGTCCATCATGCTGTTTATGCCGGCACTTGCGCCGAGTTCATTGAGCTCAAATTTCGACCCCAGCCGCTCGCTTAACCACAGCAATCCAGCCATGAAGCTCGCCGACCGCCCAGCTTCGTTGGTCTGTGGCGGGCCGTCAAGCCAGGGCAATAGCCTTGCATCATGATCAGCCGTGACAGCCGCCACAATCGCGTCGACCTCGGCCTGATCAGTCACCTTGCCATGATAGACCGGCTCCAGCCGCTTTTCATCCCCTGTCAGCAGCAAATGGTGGAAACCCCCCGCCAGCCGCAGCGGCATGGCATCCTCCAGCGGCAGGCCCGGCCAATTGGCAATGCGCCGCCCCGTTGCGCTGTCCTGCTGCATCAGAGCAACCTGAGCATCGACAATCCGGCCGGTCACCGGCGCGCCATTTCGCCGACAATGTTCGGCCTGCCAGCGGATGCCTTGCTCGATACGCGCATCGTCCATCAATCCGTCCGCCATATTGCCCTTTCCCGTCTTGGTCCCTAAAGCGCGCGCTCGACAATGGCCGGAAAACTGATCTTTGCAATCCCCAAGGGGCGAATCCTCGACGAGGCGCTGCCGCTGATGCGGGCGGTGGGGATAGAGCCTGTGGCGGAGTTCTTCGACGACAGCAGCAGGGCGTTGATGTTTGCGACCAGCAATCCCGACGTTGAAGTCATCCGCGTGCGCGCCTTCGATGTCGCAACCTTTGTGGCGCATGGCGCCGCGCAGATCGGCATCGTCGGTTCGGACGTGATCGACGAATTTGATTATTCGGAGCTCTATGCGCCAGTCGACCTCAACATCGGCCATTGCCGCATTTCAGTGGCTGAGCCCGCCGAGCTGGCCGCAACCGACGATCCGCGCAGCTGGAGCCATGTGCGCGTTGCCACCAAATATCCAAATTTGACGCGCAAACATTTCGCGGCGCGCGGCGTGCAGGCGGAGTGTGTAAAGCTGAACGGTGCGATGGAGATCGCGCCTTTGCTGGGGCTTTCGAGCCGGATTGTCGACCTTGTCTCATCGGGCAAGACGCTCGCCGAAAACGGGCTGGTCGAAGTCGAGCAGATCGCCAAGGTTTCGGCGCGGCTGGTCGCGAACCGTGCGGCATTCAAGACCGATGCGCGCGTGGCGGCACTGGTGGACAAGTTCCGGGGTGCGGTCAGTGCTTAGGCTCGATGGAAAACAGGCCGATTTCGACCGGCGGTTCGACCGGCTGGTCAATGGTCGCCGTGAAGCGGAAGCGGACGTTTCGAGCGTGGTCGAGGCGACGATCCGTGATGTCCGCGCACGCGGCGACGTTGCCTTGCTGGAACTGACCGAACGCTTCGACGGTTTTGACCTGAGCGAAGAAGGCTGGCAGATTTCGGCGAAAGAATGCGCGGAAGCTTATAAGGCACTGGCCCCTGAACTGCGCGATGCGCTGAAGCTCGCGGCGACCCGGATCAAGGCCTATCACAAGGCACAGCTGCCCAAGGACCGAGACTATACCGACAAGGAAGGCGTCCGCCTTGGCGCACGCTGGAGCGCGGTGGACGCGGCGGGTGTTTATGTGCCGGGAGGGCGTGCGGCCTATCCCAGCTCGGTATTGATGAATGCAATCCCCGCCAAGGTCGCTGGCGTCGAACGGCTGGTGATGGTCACGCCAACGCCGCAGGGTGAAATCAACCCGACCGTCATGGCAGCCGCGCATCTTGCAGGCGTTGACGAAATCTGGCGGCTGGGCGGGGCGCAGGCCATTGCGGCTTTGGCCTATGGCACGG
>CAZNEO010000107.1:1452-2571 GCA_964572205.1 uncultured Sphingorhabdus sp. | reverse complement strand
CTGAAACGCCTGTACCGCTAAAGGCAAACAGCTTGTTAAAGAAGAGGCCCGGCGCGTTCATGTTTATGGTCAACGTACCGGCGCCCGACAACAGCAGGTTGGTCGGCATGGATGAGGTAAACTGCGTCAGGCTCATCGTCAGATTGGCACCATTCAGCAGATTCAGCTCCTCGATGCCAGCGATGGAACCCAGCGAGATTGAGCCATCACTGATCGTGAGCCGGTCTGTACCGGCTCCGCCATCGGCCCAGGAACCGTTATTGGATGTGTTAAAAACCGGACTGGATGAAGTGAAGATCAGCTCATCATCGCCAAGACCGCCGCGCAGGATATCGAAACCGCCATAGCCGCGGATGATGTCATTTGCGGTAGTGCCAATGATAAGATTGCTTCCGCTCGATCCATCGATACGGAGGGTGTCAGAAGTGGACCAGTTGAAGAGTATCAAAGCACTCAAATCGCAATTAACGTCCGTAGTGAATGAGACCGAATCGATAGAACCGGTGCCATTAATCTGGCCGGTTTGCGTTGCGCCATCGGCCAACGAGGCCTGTAACCGCATGGCACCCGTGGAGGCATAGATTGCCCCACCATTCATATCGAGATTGGTTACTCTTGTCGTGAAACCACCCGTATCGAGCCAAGCCCCGCTTTCGATCGAATTGGTCCCCGTACCAGCATGGCCAAACATGTGAGTCGCAACGTTTTGATTGCCCATTTCAACCACGCCGCCGGCAATGCGATAGCTGGTCGAGGTCAGGCCCCACTCAATCCGCGCGACATCGACAGTTATTCGGCCGGTATCGGTCGTGCTGCCAAAGGTAAATGTGCCACCACCGCCATGGCTTAGCGTCCCGGTCAGAGTGACAAACATACCAGTATTGGCCAAAATCCTGCCGGATCCGGGTGCAGTCGTCCCGGAACTGACTGTCCCGATCCATTGGTCGAGCAACGCCCCTGAGCGCATCTCCAACACGGCATCATTGGTCAGACTGACAAATCCAGTTCCCAGCGAACGCGGCGCATCGGCGATCACACGACCCCCTTCAATCTGAGTACCGCCGGAATATAAGTTGTTGAAGTTCCGCAACAACAGGTCGCCAGGCCCGGTTTTGATCA
>CAZNEO010000107.1:0-1352 GCA_964572205.1 uncultured Sphingorhabdus sp. | reverse complement strand
GTGTTCGCGCGTGGTACAATGACCGAAAGTGCGGACGTCTGATTAAAGAAATTGAAGTTGGCAATCGCACCTTCGGCATCGGGAACGCCACCCGACCAGTTTGTCGGATCATCCCACAGTCCATCGCTAGGCCCTATCCATGACGGCATCGCGCATCTCCCTCTGCTATGACAGGAGAGGGCTAAACCGGACTCGGCCCGGCGATATAGGAAAATTTTGACAGTTTCAGCCGCCCGATTTTGCGGCTTCGGGATCGTGCAATATCTGGTATGGCTTCCCGGCGGCGGCAGCCCGGGCGCGCGTTGTTGCGTTTAATATGGGGCGCGAAAGGGCAAAATAGGCTGATGGGCTCATCCCCAGAAATTCGCGGAAATCGCGCAGCATATGGCTTTGATCAACATAGTGCGGATCGATGAAATCGCGCCATTCGCGATAGGGTCGGCTGTGCATTTCCCCCAGCATGCGCATCCAACGCTGTCGGCGCAGCAACAGCTTTGGTGGATAGCCAAAGGCGCGCTTGCACATCCGCGCAAACTGACTGGGGCTTAGCCCGAGCGATACGGCCAACTGATCAATCTCCAATATTTCAGGATCATTGAGCATCGCGAACAGCCGGTCGATCAGATACTGGTTGCGGTCGGGCTTGGTCATGGCCAGCCGCCCGGTCAGCCAGCTTTCGGCCAGACCGATTCTTTCATCGAAGTTCGCCGCGTTGCGCAGGTCGCTTTCGAATTTCTGATAGTCTGCAACGCCTACCAATTCAGACAGGCAGACAATCCGGTCTGCATAGGGCTGGCACGGATGTGTCCAAAGCCTGCTCCAACCAGTGGGTAATATGCCGAGGCCAAAAACACGACCCAGACCCGAAACCCATGTCGGCCCTTTTGTCGGTCCGCGGAGCACCGTCTGGCTTGGACTGGGAACCAACCCCGAACCGGGATTGGGGCCTAGGCTGAAAAAATTGTCAATCCCAGTCTGGATATTCGCCCATTCTGGCGGCAGACAATCGAGCACAGGCTCATCGCCGGAGATATGCATTTCATAAAAGGTAGAAAAATAAGTAGCCAGCCCGGCGGAAGGCACCCTGAACTCTACCGTTACCCGACTGTCCATGATAACATATTAGTCTACACCAAAGTGTCAGGCAAATGGTTCGCAAGGGTCATCAAGAGCCATGCAAAATAGCTGTTTCCCGCCGCCTTGCAGCGTGGTCCAGTGTATGGCTCAGGATTTTTACCGTGCAGCGATCCTTTCGCTGCACGGCATTGGTAAGGTTCAACCGACAGAATACATCCTGCTAAAGCACAAAATCCGCCGCGGTCAGCGTGCCGCCAGCGCGGCCCTGCAGGATG
>CAZNEO010000106.1:0-2594 GCA_964572205.1 uncultured Sphingorhabdus sp. | reverse complement strand
GCGTGTTGAAATATCTGGCTGAGCATTTCGGCGCAGATCAGGCGGCAACGGCGGACTGGTATCGCCACTGGATCACTGAAGGCTTTACTGCGCTGGAGGCGATGGCGCCCGAGGATGGCCTGTTCGGCAGCGACCTGCCCAATCTGGCCGATGTGTGCCTGGTCCCGCAAATGGCCAATGCAAGGCGGTTTGAAACGCCGCTGGAGGATTTTCCGAAACTGGTGCGGATTGATGCCGCGTTGCGCGAGATAGACGCATTTGCCAAGGCTGCACCGGAAGCGGTGAAGCCGGAATGAGGCATGTCTTGCTCGCCGCGGTTTTGACTATCCCTGCTTCGGTGCAAGCTGGCGATATCCAATGGTGCTCATCTGACGAAGAAACCGGACATATTTATTGCGCTGACGATATTCTGGTGCGCGGTGGCAGATTGCCGGATGCCAGAGGAGACACCGCATACGCGACAACCGATCTTGACGATATCGACATCGAACAGAATCCGAGCGGACGAATAGAAAATCTGTTGCGTTCGGTTCCGGGGCTACAACAGTTTCGCCGCAGCGACGCGCGATCTGCCAATCCCTCCAGCCAGGGCGTCACCCTGCGTGGCCTCGGAGGCAATGCCGCCACCCGCGCACTGGTGCTGGTTGACGGTGTACCGCAAAATGACCCCTTTGGCGGATGGATCAGTTGGCCATCCTTCGATGGGCTCCCGCTTCGTGCCGCGCGTGTCCGAAAGGGCGGTGGATCAGGTGCTGAAGGGCCGGGTGCATTGGCCGGGACGGTAGAACTTTACACCTTACCCGGCGGTATCGATGCGAGCAATCTGATTGAAAGCGATGTCCTGTTCGGAAGCCGCAACAGCGTGTCCTTGCGCACGCAACTTGCGTTTGCCGATGAATATCGGCGGACAGATAACAAGAGCCGGAATCCGGGCGTACTTATAGGTGCCAGCTACGATCGCGGCGATGGTTTTATCCCAATCCGCAGAAATCAGCGCGGTCTTGTCGATAGCGATGCGGGATATGAACAATTTTCACTTTCGGCCAAAGCGAATACCCGAGTCAGCGATCAGATAGACCTGTTATTGGCCACACGGTTTTTCCGCGATGATCGCGATCGAGGCATACCCTTTTCGGCGAATCGCACGGACGGCGTCGACGCCAGTGTGCAATTGGTCGACAAATATGAGAACCAATGGTCTGCCTTGCTTTACGCCCAACTTCGTGAGTTTCGTTCCCAGTTCGGCTCTGTGAACGCCTCACGAACTGTGGCGACGCAAACACTCGACCAGTTCGAAGTTCCCGCTAGCGGGTTCGGGGCACGGTTTGAATACCGGCCTGATTTGCTTGAAAACCAGCTGCGTCTTGGTGGCGACTGGCGATATGTCTCTGGTAAGACACAAGAGCTGTTTTCATATTCAGCCGGTGTCGCACAAAGATTGCGTCGGGCTGGGGGCAACGCGACAACACTCGGCGCATTTGCGGAGTATAGCGGGACAGTACTTGAAGGTCTGAATCTTACAGGTTCTTTGCGCCTTGATCGCTGGCATATCGGAACCGGATATTTGCTTGAGCAACAGCGAACCACTGGATCAAGTTTGACCGATTCCCAATTCGCGTCGCGAACTGGCACCGAATGGACGGGCAGGGCGGGTTTCGATCTGGATTTATCTGACATATTCGACAGGTCCTTTACCTTGCGCGGCTCTGCCTATCGTGGATGGCGTCTGCCAACGCTAAACGAGCTCTACCGGCCTTTTCGCGTTGGAACCGATGCAATTGCCGCCAATGCAAGCCTTTCGCCAGAACGCCTTGAAGGGATCGACATAGGTCTCCGCTTCGGGCGCCGTGGCCAGCGCCTGCGCGAAGGTCAATTTATTGATGTAAATGCATTTTACAATCAGCTCGACAATGCAATCGCTAACGTCACTTTGGGATCTGGGCCTGGCGTTTATCCGGGGGTAGGTTTTGTCGCTGCAGGCGGCCTCTACAAGCAACGCCAGAATCTGGATCGAATAGTCTCCAAAGGGCTGGAACTCGAAATGGCGTTACCTTTGGGGCCACTGCAATTGACTGCCAGCTATGCACTAACCAATGCCCGTATCAAGGGCGGTGCGTTGAGCGGCCTGCGGCCTGCACAGGTCGCAAAGCACAGTGCTAGCGCAAAAATTGGATGGAACGATGATGCCTATCAAGGCGTATCAATCGCGCTTCGTTACATAGGCGGTCAGTTTGAGGACGATTTGAACCTCGTGCGGTTGAATGATGCCTTTACTGTCGATGCCCATGCGTCTGTCCGGATCAGCCAGCAATTCATGATTTTGCTGCGCGGAGAAAATTTGCTCAACACCGAAGTTCAAGCAGCAAACAACAACGGCATTATCGAGCGGGCTTCCCCGCGGTCTATCTGGCTTGGCGTGCGCTTCGCGATACCCTAGAAATATATTTTATGACCCGCTCCAAACTGACCCTTGGCGAATTCCTGCCATACCAGCTTTCGATCACTTCGAATGCGGTGAGCGACCTGATTGCGCGCAGCTATCGCGGGCGGTTCGGCCTCAAAATCCCCGAATGGCGGGTGATGGCGGTGCTGGG
>CAZNEO010000105.1:0-2666 GCA_964572205.1 uncultured Sphingorhabdus sp. | reverse complement strand
CGTCGGGCATGTCGGCGAACCAGGCAATGCCAAGTTCGGCGACATTCTTGTCGTTTATCTGGGTCAGCGGGCTGTGCCGCGCCTCGTCATAGTTGAACGCAGGCGAGGCCCAATCATCGCCGTCTCCCCCGGTTTTCAGGAAACTGCCATCGATTTTCGCAAAGGCCGGGTTTTGCGCGCCCGCATCGCTGCCGACATATTTGCATCCGGCAAGCGCCAGCAACGCTGCCGCCATGACCGCAATTTTGCGATATCCCACGACTCTCTCCCCACTTTAACTCTCCGGTTAAAGGGCTAGCGCGCGGGACGACTATGGTCAACAATAGCGCAAATATTTTAAATAGGCACAGTCCCTATTTAAAATAGATAGGAAATTCAGTGCGATAAAAATGGAAATTTAAATAGGGACTGTCCCTATTTAAATTGCGCGGATCGCGGTTTCCATCTCGGCAGCCGCGCGGTCGTAGATGCGCGCCTTTAGCCCCGCGACCAGCGGGGCCGGGCTGCGGCTGGGATGGCCGCCCGCGAAAGGCGGGGCAGGATCATATTCCAGCGCCAGCTGGATCGTCCGGGCAACATCTTCGCCCTGCGCCAGCGCCATCAATTCCAGCGCAAAGTCGATACCCGACGTCACACCGCCTGCCGTCACCAGATTGCCATCGCGCACCACGCGCGCCTCAATGTAATCCGCACCAAAGAGCGGCAGCAGTTGCGTATAGGCCCAGTGCGTCGTGGCGCGCTTGCCCGCCAGCAGGCCCGCCGCGCCAAGGATGAAGCTGCCGGTGCACACGCTGGTCACCCATTGTGCCTGCGCCGCCTGATCGCGGACAAAGCCGACAATTGCGTCATTGCCAATCGCCTGCCGCACGCCATGGCCGCCGGGAACGCAGATTATATCCGCCTGCGGGCAATCGGCAAAACTGATGGTCGGCACGATCTGAAACCCGCAATCGGTGCTGACCGTTTTGCCGCCATCACTGGCAACATGGGTAACCGCACCGGGCAGGCGCGAAAGGAACTGCACAGGCCCGGCAAAATCAAGCTGCGTGACATTGTCGAACAAGACAAAGATGATGTTCATTTAAGGGCTTTCCTCGCACCGATCAAAACCAAGCCAACCAGCACGAATATCGCGGCAAAAAAGCCGTTGAGCAAAAGCGCCAGTCCGCCAATATAGCCGTTCAGACCAAGGAATCGCGTTCCGGCGAGAACCGTCAAAGCAGTCACTAGAACCAAAATGACTCCTGCCCTGATCGGCTTTGCTGCTGCAAGTGTAGCTACAAGGCACCCGGTGTAGAGCGCCAGCATCAGCACGACGAAAAGGATATCGACGTTGCTCAGTCGATAAGCTCCACAGCCACTGCAGTGCCTTCGCCGCCGCCAATGCAGAGCGAGGCGATGCCGCGCTTTTTGCCATATGTTTTCAGCGCGCCGATCAACGTGGTCAGGATGCGCGCGCCCGACGCGCCAATGGGGTGGCCAAGCGCCGTTGCCCCGCCATGGACATTGATTTTCTCATGCGGGATACCAAGGTCACGCATGGCGAACATGGCAACGCAGGCAAATGCCTCGTTCACCTCGAACAGATCAACTTCGTCGATGCTCCAGCCTGCCTTGGCAAGGCATTTGGTGATCGCACCGACAGGAGCCGTGGTAAAGGCAGAGGGTTCCTGGGCGTGGGCGGCAGTGGCGACAATGCGGGCAACGGGCGTTTGCCCCTTGGCCTCTGCGGTTGAAGCGCGCGACAGCACCAGCGCCGCTGCACCGTCCGAAATGGAAGAGGAGGTTGCAGCAGTAATCGTCCCATCCTTGGCAAAGGCGGGTTTCAGCGCGGGGATCTTATCAGGGCGGCCTTTGCCGGGGGCTTCGTCTGTATCGACAATGGTTTCGCCTGCGCGGCTGGCAACGGTGACCGCAACGATCTCATCCTTGAACGCGCCGGTGGCGATTGCGTTTTGCGCGCGGGTAAGGCTTTCAATCGCATAGGCGTCCTGCGCCTCGCGCGTCAGTTGATATTCATTGGCAGTGTCCTGCGCAAAAGTGCCCATGGCCCGGCCGGGTTCATAGGCGTCCTCCAGGCCATCAAGGAACATATGGTCATAGGCGGTGTCATGGCCGATGCGCGCGCCGCTGCGGTGTTTTTTCAACAGATAGGGGGCATTGGTCATGCTCTCCATGCCGCCTGCAATCACATAATCGACTGAACCGGCGGCGATGGCTTCTGCGCCCATGATGACCGTTTGCATCCCCGATCCGCAAACCTTGTTGACGGTGGTTGCCTGCACCGATTTGGGCAGGCCAGCCTTGATTGCCGCCTGTCGCGCCGGCGCCTGACCCAGACCTGCGGGAAGCACGCAGCCCATATAGATACGCTCAATATCCTCACCCGAAACCCCTGCGCGCTCGACCGCTGCCTTGACCGCAGTGGCCCCAAGATCAGTGGCGGAAACATCGGCCAGCGCCCCTTGCATCGCGCCCATCGGCGTGCGGGCATAGGACAGGATAACGACGGGATCGGTGCTGCTCATGGGAGAATCCTTTTCGAAATTTTCCCGCTTAAACTAGGATTTTGCTGTGAGGAAAACAATTGCAAAAGATCGCTGCGTCGCGCGCGCGGATGATTGGCTCTGGAACCGATCCACGGCCAACCAGCCTTGACTTTTCAA
>CAZNEO010000104.1:0-2676 GCA_964572205.1 uncultured Sphingorhabdus sp. | reverse complement strand
CATTGTCGGTGTAGCCGAAAAAGTCCGCACATTGTGGCGCACCGGGGCAATCAACGCCGGCGGGGGTGGCGGGGGATCGAAATGCCCCAAAGAATTCGGGCCCACCCAGCTCGGAGCGAGAGCGGTTTCCTTCAACCTTCAAGGTCACATCGACAGCATCGGTCGGCTCCCAATAGGCTTGCGCACGGCCCATCCACTGGTCACGCCTGCCGATATCGCGACCGAGCGAGCGGTCAAAATAGAAACCTCTTTCCTGGAAGATGGCCCGGCCCGCGAAGCGCAGCGCCAGCGTGTCCGACACTGGGACATTCAACATCGCTTCAACATTGCGCGACTGGTAGTTGCCGATCCCGGCCACCAGTCGTCCCGACGCAACACCCAATTGCGGGGCGGCCGTCGTGATATTGAGTGCGCCCGCAGTCGAAGTGCGCCCGTAAAGCGTACCCTGGGGCCCCTTGAGCACCTCGATTCTGGCAAGGTCGAAGAAGTCGAAGTTCATGAGTGCCAGTGAACTCAGCGATACCTCGTCAACATAAACACCCGCGCTGGGATTGTTCGTCGCGCTGAAATCATTGAGGCCAACACCACGAATGGTAAGCACCGGCACCAGCCCGGGCACATTGTCCTTGACGGTCACATTGGGCGAAATTTCTATGACGTCATTGACCGTTTCGATCCGCTGCGCGGTGATCATTTCGGCGTCGGCAACCGAAATACTGATGCCCACATCAAGGACATTCTGTGCGCGCCGCTGTGCGGTGACGATGATATCGCCCGGCTCCGGGGACTCTGTGCTGACAGAAACACCCGAGCTGTCTTGAGCAATGGTCTGGCTTGGCAGGCAAGCGGCCAGAAACGACACACTCCCCGTCACAAGCAGGCGAACGCGAAGCTGAGCGATAGATGCCATAGGTTTCCTCCCACACGCTCTGACTTTTTTCGACAGATGCGTAGGTTTGCATAACATCATATCGAATGCTGCCTTGCAAGATTTTTCGACAACGCAGTATGCCGGTCCAGCTTCGTGTAAATTCTGGAAAGCAGGGGCAGCGGTTGCTATGCTGGGTGCATGGCCAGCCCAAATGCCTCCAAGCCGAAAGGGCGCGCCCCAACCAAGCGGGCGATCAGGCAGGATGCCGTATTGGGCGAGGCTGCACTGCAAATGAACCGCCGTGGTGCTGGCGCAGTCAACCTCAACGTGATCGCTGAGAAAGTCGGACTTTCCCGCAATGCCTTGTATCATTACTTCACGGACCGTGCTGACCTTGCCTTCCGCTGCTATTTACGCAGCTGCGAGGTCATGACCGAGGATTTGGCGATTGCTTTCGAGTCCGTAAGCTCGCCGGATCAATGGATTGTCAGCTTTATTGAACGCACCTTGACCACTGAGAGGGCGCCATTGGCCATTCTCAGCGATCAGGATTTTCTGCCTGAGCCGCAGCGGACGATCATAGCCACCCTCAACCGCGCCAACGCAGACCGTCTGGCCGCAATGATCAATGATGGGATTACTGTCGGCGCATTCCGGCCGATGGATGCGGAGATCGCAGCGCAATCCTTGCTCGGCATCCTTAACTGGGTCCAGCTATCGCCCAATTGGCTCGATCATCGCAATTCGCTTGCAGCCCGGCGGCGTTCGGCCACAAGCATTTCGGATGTTTTCTTGAACGGCGTTGCCAAGGATCGCAACCGAAGGTTTGAATGCAACATCCGCGCTGACCAACTCATGGCATCTGACTTCAATGTGTTCGACCGCGTACAGGCGACGCAGCAGAAAATGGCACAATTGATTGCAGCCGCATCGCGCCTGTTCAACAAGCGCGGAATCGATGGCGCGTCGCTGGACGACATCAGCGCCAGTATTGGTGCAACAAAGGGTGCCGTCTATCACTATTTTGATGACCGCACCGACCTGATCGTCCAGTGCTATGATCGCGCCTTCGATTTCTATGACCTATGCATGGAAACGGGCAGTAGGCAGCGGGGAGACGGTCTTCATCGCGCGATAACTGGCTTCCATCTCAACTGTCAGGCGCAAGCCGGCGCTGCGCCACCGTTGATCCTGCAACCGGGATTGCAGTCGCTTCCTCGTGCCCATCGGTTACGTCTGATCAAGCGCGCAAGGCGGCTATGGGAGTCTGCGCAGGACCTTACCGCAGCAGGAATAGCGGATGGGAGCTATCGCGATCTCGACAGGCGAACCATCGCTGAATTTCCGGCTGGTGCTTTCTTCTGGATTTCAAAGTGGCTGGCCGAAGAACCGCATTCCGAACCCGAACAGATCGCCAATGCGATGTCGCAGCTGATAGTGCAGGGTATCAGGCGCCTGTAGCACGAGGCCATTGTCGAGGTCTGGCTTCGAAGCAGTCGCAATCAATCGCGGCGACGCCCCAGCCCCGAAGCTGCTGTGAAAGCGTCCGTGCCGGGTCAGAATCTTGGAAAGACGCTCGTAGCCTAACACCGTCGAAACCTTGTCGGGCAATGGTGAAGATCATTTCGGTTGTCGCGCTCCGGAAGCAGAGAGGGCTGCAACCGAAGCCAGTCCGTCAGTTTATTGCGGGTCCGATTGGTGATTCCGGATGGCCTACCGCAATGCCCAATGCCCGCCAAGCGGTCACATCGCCGAGCCCTGCCCTCACAGTCGATGCGAATGGGCAGAGCCTTCTGTGTCGGTAT
>CAZNEO010000103.1:0-2733 GCA_964572205.1 uncultured Sphingorhabdus sp. | reverse complement strand
CATAGAAGATGCCGACAATATCGTGGCAGCGCGCGGCGTAATCGACCTTGCCATGGTCGGTGAACCAGAAGCCGCCATGTTCATCGAAAACAATGTCGTTCGGTCCCCGCAGCACGCAGCCGAAATCACCCGATTTGTAGAGGACCTCCGTCTCGCCCGTCTCGATATCGATCCGCTCAATCCGTCCGCCAGAATAGTCATCGGCGATCCCGTGCGGAGCGAGATAGCCGTTCGCTTCGACATAGTTGAAGCCGCCATTGTTACAGCAATAGAGTTTTCCGTCCGACCCCAGCGCGAGGCCATTGGGTCCACCGCCCGGCGTCGCCACAGTGCTTTTCGAGCCGTCAGGGGCAACCCGCGTGATCTTGCCATCCGCGATCTCGACAAGGATGATGGCCCCATCGGGCATCACAACCGGCCCTTCGGGAAAACGCAGCCCGTCCGTCACTGTTTCGAAAACATGCATGGTCAACCTCTCCGCCTGTTTTTTCGATCATGGGCAAGTCATGCCCAGCACGCAACGCCGAATTGACTCTGGTGCCAGCCTGATTGAAACTGGCAGCCAATCTGGAGGGACATCTGATGCGGTTCATCGCTTTTACTCTGATGCTTTTGCTGCTGGCAGTGCCGCAACTGGTGAGAGCCGATGATCGGGTCGAGCAGGACCGCCAGGCGGTTCTAGTCGTTCAGGAGAAGGTTGATAGCGCCATGCTCGCCAATGATGCCGACGCGATGGCACCGTTGCTGACCGATAACTTCACCCGGACCCCGCCGACCGGCATTCTCAATACGAAAGCGCAATGGCTGGAATCGGTCCGCAACAACAGCCTTCGCTATGTCAGCGTTGAAAGAACCGACACTGACGTTCGCCTTTTCGGCGACAGCGCGATTGTGACAGGGATCGTCACCATAGAGACAGTCAAGCCAGACACGGGCCAGACTGTGGCACGAAACCGCTATCTGCGCGTGTATGTGCGAGAAAATGGAAACTGGCGGCTGGCCGCGCATCAGGCGACGACCGCGCCTGCGCCTGCGCGCTAACCACGAAACCTAAGCAACCCGTCGGCGGGGCGGTGCCTCGCTCCTGCCCCGCTTCGCTGCATAGAGCGCAGCGTCTGCGCTCTTGAGCAGCGCATCGATGCTGCTGCCGTCCGCCGGGAACAGGGCGGTGCCGAGGCTTGCGCCAAAGGTGGCGCGGGCACCTTCTATCTCGACCGGAGCGCACAGCCCCGCCAGCAATGCCGTACTCGCTAACGATAAATCGGTATCGGTCCCGGCTTCGCACAGCAGGATGATGAATTCATCCCCGCCCAAACGACCCACTGTGTCATTCTTGCCAACCGCTGCCAGAAGCCGAGCGCCAACGACTTGCAAAAGCGCATCGCCGGCGTGGTGGCCCAGCGTGTCGTTCACGGCTTTGAAGCCATCAAGGTCGATAAGGGCAACGCCAAAATTTGCGCCGCTCAACTCCATTTCTTCCAGCGCAGCCATGATCGCGCGGCGATTGGCAAGCCCGGTTAGTGGATCGCTATTGGCCAGATCATGATTCTGTTTCTCCAGAGTCAGTCGCGCAATCAACTGGTCATATTGGGCCGCGACAAAACGGACCATGAGCAAGCCGACGCTGAGCATGGCAATACCCAGCATTTTTGCATCGAAGCCGCCAACGGCTATCATCGCCACCGAGCTTGGCAATATGCCCATCACCACGGTGCCGATGGCAGCAGGGCGCAGCGTGTAAAGGCAATGGGCAATCGAGGTCGCACCGAACCCCAGCGACATCGGTATCAACAGTTCCGAGTTGAAGGTTTCAGCAAGAAAGGTGGCCGTGGTTGCTGTCCCCAGGCAGGCGATCATGCCCAGCGCAGCGATGACATTCATCCGCAACAGCCGGGGAACATCCTCGGCGTTCAGCGGCCGGTTGACGCGGTAGGTCCAGACCGCAACGCGCACGACGCAATAGAGAACCAGCAGCGACATCCAGCCATAATGGCTGAGCGGCAGGCCATCGTGCGCGCAAACCGCCATGATGATGATGGTGTTGAGCGCGGCCACCGAAAGCAGCATCGGCACCTGGCTGCGCACGCTTTCAAACTGGGCGCGCTGGAGCGCAGGGCGGATGTCTTCGGGAACGGCAGGCGAAACCCACGCCGAAAGGCGATCCACAACATCCCGGATTGCAACCCCGATTTGCAATTTACGCCCCTTCTGCGGTTCACGGGACGCTAGGCCAAAGATGGTAAAGGAGGTCTTAATGGGGTGGCCTTTGGGGCCGGTCCGTGCCACGCTTCCCGCTGGGGAGAAGCACAATGAATCAACCAGCTGACAGCAATGCCCGCCCCATGGGCCCGTGGATGGCGCTGGCGCTGGTGATGGGCAGCATGATCGGGTCGGGCGTGTTCCTGCTGCCCGCCAGCCTTGCGCCATTGGGCTGGAACTCTGTGATCGGCTGGGCGATCACGGTGGCAGGCGCATTGTGCGTGGCCGCCGTGTTCGCGCAATTGTCACGCGCGCTGCCCAAGGCCGGTGGCCCCTATGCCTATACCCGCGCCGCCTTTGGCGATGGTGCGGGCTTTGCCATTGCCTGGGCCTATTGGATTTCGATGTGGGTGGGCAATGCGGCAATTGCGACAGGCGCGGTCAGTGCGCTGAGCAAGATTTTTCCCGGCATCGGCGCACCGGGTGTTTCAGCAGCGGTGACCGTTGCGATTGTCTGGTTCTTCACGCTGATCA
>CAZNEO010000102.1:0-2792 GCA_964572205.1 uncultured Sphingorhabdus sp. | reverse complement strand
GCGTGTCGCTCTTCATGCGGGTGCCCTTGCCTGCGGCAAGGATGATGGCGGCGAAAGGGTGGGTCGTCGTCGTGGTCATGCGCCTGTCCTTACTGCTCGCGGGTATACAGTCGTGGGATTGTTGAACCGATAAGGTTAATGTCAACCGTGCGATCCATTTCTTCACTGCCATTTCCTCCAATAAGAAATGGATCGACGAGAGGCCGAACGATCGGATTTAGTAGTTTTGCTACGCCGCCGCCCTACCAATCAAAATTGTCATCGCCCGAGCTATCGCCAAGCGGATTGACAACGAGATTTTCAATAAATCTGTTACCATTAGCATCGATGACGAACCGCGCGTCTTGGCCAATTCTGAAACTGCTAGAGGACCAGAAAAATACACGCGATGCATAATCATCCTTTCCATCATCAAAATACGCCTGGTTGAAGCTTATTCTTAAGTCTCCTTCGTCAAGGGAGAGGTATTCAGCAAGCTGACTGAATGTAAACTCTCGCGCACCTAGTCCGGGAAGGTCGTCATTGTTGGCACCGAAAAAAGCTTGCACCACCTTAAACAGGCTGGGAAGCGCAAAGCGACCAGGCCCAAGCATGTAATCGTTTTTATCGACAAAGACTGGATCCGGTCGCGCGCCATCGGGGCGAATAATTTCATCGGATAACAGGTTGCTTGGTACAGTTGCTTGGCCGTATAGGAACTTTTTCAACACTTCGTCGTAAAAAGCTGGACTATTTGAGAATGTCATAACCAAATACCTGCTCGACTAACTTTATCATTACAAGCCGATACGCCAATCCGGGTATAGTCTATGTCTCGGCTATTCCCTGATGGCGCAGCATCTCTCAAGATACGGACATCGACTACCCAAAATCCGGGGTATCGGCGAAGTGCTTCCTCGACGCGGTCGTCCCATTCATTATCGTTAATCAGTTTGTCGGACAGATAAGCTGGCGGAACAACCTCACAGCATAGCGGGAAGCGCTCAACGTACGTTTCGGCTACCTGTCGTCCGGAGAGATTGGGTCGTGTCGCGCGGTAACTACGTTGCCAGGTCATGTAGTGTAAATCGCTGAATTCGTCCGGTCGCTTCGCGATTTCCTCAAGCACATATATGATACGCTCACTACGTGGGATTTGGCGCCCCTGCGCCGCGCAGAAATCTTCATACGCAACGCGTGGCGAAGAGCAGCCGATCAATAGAGTGGCGGCAAAAACTGCGCACAATGCGCTTTTGCCTCGTAGGGCGGAAAGAGGCCAATATAGCCCTAGCGCCCTTGAAATCAGACTATTGCTCATAGACTATTGCCTTGAATATATGTAATAAATGTGGGCGATAAGTCTTTTTTATCATCGTTCGCTGATCTCTCTTGAATAAGCTCATCGATCGTTGCACGTGGCGGAGCCGGGTCTACAAATCCTATACTATCGGTCGATGCAGGCCTAACGCCATCCAGCCGCTCTATTCGGCCAACCCAATACGCCCCCGCACCGCCATCCACATCACCCTGCCATACCGCCAGAACCAGTTTGTAGGGCCCACCATTTAGGGAAAGGCGCGCTTGCCAGCAAATGCTTGCAGATTGAAGAAGCATCCGCCACGCCGCCCCCAAGTTGGGAGAGACCATGACCGATATTCCGTTTGATGCCATCGGCTTCGATCTTGATGGCACCCTGCTCGATACCTTCCGCGATCTGGGCGCGGCGGTGAACCATGCGCTGGTGCTGGGCGGCTTTGCCGCAGTGTCGGTGGAGACCAGCAAGGACCTGATCGGCGGCGGCGCGAAGATCATGCTCGCCCGCGCGGTCGAAGCGCAGGGCGGGCTGCCGGAGGACGAGTTCAAGCGGCTCTACAAGGCGATGCTGGGCTTCTACGAAGCGAACAACGCCGTCCACACTGTCCCCTACCCCGGCGTGCGTGAGGTGATCGCCGATCTGGCGGGGCGCGGGGTCCGGATGGCCGTGGTGACCAACAAGTTCGAAGCCTTCGCCCGCAGCGTGCTGACGCAGCTCGATCTGATCGATGCCTTCGAAACCGTGGTCGGCGGCGATTCCATGGGCAAGGGGCCGGACGGCCAGTTCCTCGCCAAGCCGCACCCTGCCCCGGTCCTCAAGGCGCGCGAGGTGCTGGGGGGCGGCAGCTTCGTGTTCATCGGCGATTCCAGCTATGATGTGCGCGCGGCCAGGGCGGCGGGCGTGCCGGTGATCGCGGCGGCCTATGGCTATTGCGACGCGCCCCCGCACGCGCTGGGCGCAGACGCGGTGATCGATTCGTTCGCAGGGCTGATTCCCGCCCTCGCGGCCCTCACCCCCGCCGCCTGACCCTACGGCATCGCCCTCTCACTTTTCCGCTGTTGCATGGGCCGCGTGAAAGTGCCACGCAGCGCGCCGCATATCGGTTTACGCGGGCGTAAAGCGCAACAGCGCTCCGCCCTCTCACAGCGACAGGAGAGAACACCATGACCATCAGCTTCAAGGACAAGGTCGCCATCGTCACCGGTGCGGGCGGCGGGCTCGGCCGGGCCTATGCGCTCGAACTCGCCCGGCGCGGCGCCAAGGTCGTCGTCAACGATCTGGGCGGCTCGCGCGATGGCACCGGCCATTCGGATGCCGCGCTCAAGGTGGTCGAGGAAATCAAGGCAGCGGGCGGTGAAGCCATCGCCAACGGCCATTCGGTCACCGAATTCGAGCAGATGGAAGCGATGGTCGCCGAGGCCAAGGAAAAGTGGGGCGGCGTCCATGTCCTCATCAACAACGCGGGCGTGCTGCGCGACAAGACCTTCGCCAAGATGGA
>CAZNEO010000101.1:0-2814 GCA_964572205.1 uncultured Sphingorhabdus sp. | reverse complement strand
AAATGCACCCCTGGGAGGAATGGGGCGTACCGATTGCGCTGGTCGGTTTCCGCGAAGACTGGTCGCTGGACTTTATCGACCGCAGCTCGGTCGTCCGCATCGGCGGCGCCCCGCGTCCGCGCAGTAGCATGGTGCCATTGAGCGGCGAAGCCGGACTGTGGCAGGCGCGGATCGACCAGATGATTGAACAGCTGGGCAGCCTGGAAAAGCTGGACGCGGCGACCCTGCGCGCAACATTCCAGCGTGTGCCGCCCGCTTCGGTACTGCCCGCAGATTGCTACGATCCCAAAGGACCGCACCAGTCCTTTTTCCCCAGCGGCTTTGGCACCAATGCAATCCCCATCCCCAAAAGCAGTCTTGAGACCGCAATCAAGGAAGCCGCCGGGTTGCTGCCATTCAATCTCTCGGTTGCTGACCAGGTCGAGATGCTGGTACCCGTTCCCGACGAACTCTACGATCCCGGCCTGCTGTCGCCTGAAGAGATCGATGGCTCGTTCGAGAAAAAGATCGAACAATTCCGCAAGGATCGCGACCGCTGGCTGGTGGCACGCGAAATCGTCCGCCGCCGCTACGACCGGCTGCGCGAAGGCGTGTCGGGTATCACCATGTCCTGGCCAGCGATAACGATGCCCGACGTCGAGTTCTGTCCGGAGGGAAGCACGGCTGCACCACTCTCGGTCACCCGCACACGAAGCTATAACGCCGTTGGCAGCAGCAAGGTTCACAGCGTGGAGACAAAGGCGACCCTGCCAGTCGCAAGCGGCGATGTCCTGTGGTTCTGGGTTCGCATCCGGACCAAGCCTGAAGGGCTGTCATTGCGCCTCGCAGGAGTACCGAACAACTTGGGCATTACCACCTATGGCCATGGCGTATATTGGGGCAAGCCCGATGGCATGGACATCGGTGCCATTACGACAAGCGGCTTGCTCGCGCGCTTTGTCGATGACGTCCCGAAATCAACAAGCTGGATCAAGCTGGAAGTACCGGCGGATCGACCGTGGACCGTGCCTGGCAGCGGGCTTTCCGGTCTGGAGATCGCGGCCGTCGAGTTCGCCCAAAAGGGCGGCGACATCGAATATGGCCCGATGGGCAAAACCGACGCCAATGGGCGGACCATTGTCTGGATCGGCGACGATGTGCGTGCCAGTGCAACCTATCGTCATGGCCCGACAAGCGGCTCTGCCGCGGTCGGACAATGGAGCTGGGCCCCTGTTGCCGACCGCGTCACTGACGCTTTACCTGATTATGGCACGCAACTCATTGACGATGCGCGCAGCATCACGGCACTTGAGGCGTTCAAGAAAGACCAGCCACAGACGTGGCTCAAAGCCGACATTGCCAAGATCGACGAAAACGGTCTCGACGCCTATATCGACGATCTGGTCGCACGGCTAAAAGCAACCAACGACGCCATTGATGTCGGCTTCGTCCGCGCGCGTTCGGATATCTACCGTGTGCGCCAGTTCATGCTGGGTGCGGATTCGGCATCCAGGCTGGTGACATCGCCTTCGCTGGCCGATTTGGCCAAACGCGATGAGGGTGCGCGGGTGACTAGCGTTGGCATCAGCGATTTCATTAACAAGTCGAAGGGCGCTGAAATCAAGATCAAAGGCGGCGAAATCGAGACGTTCAATTTCGTTGCACCTGCAAATCTGGTCGCGAAAACCGCGGTGGCGGCAACGCGAGACGATTTCAACCCGGTCAGGGCGGAAATCAATGTCATCTCTGAAGTCCGGGCCGAAGCAATACCCATGGTTGGCATGATGGCCACTGCCCAACCCATGATGATGGCCCAACCCATGATGATGGCGCAGCCAATGATGATGACTGGTTTTCCCATGATGGGCATTTCGGCAGCGTCGACGGCATCGGACATGGTGGTCGCTAGTAAAGGCCGTGTCGCGCCATCGGTGGCTGCCAAAGATGCCGGACGCATTTTCGACGGCGGTGCTGCGGCAGCCCCGGTTGCCGATAAATTCCTCGCAGGAGGCTTGTCGGTCATGCAGCCGCAGGCTCCACTGGCTTCGCTTGCATTTGCCTCGCCTGCACTCCCAGCGGCGATCAGCATGGCGAATTTCGCCGGTTTCCAGATGGATTACTCGACGCGCGATATCCGGGCGCAACGCCCCGCTCCCGGCCTGATCGAGCGCACATTGAGTGTGGCCGAACGTTTGACGCCACCGCCTGCTGTACAAGCGCTTGAATATGCGGTGGCAAGCAAGGCCGCCGTGATCCAGACGTTGCGCGGATTGATGCCCGCCATTGACGGGCGACCCAACGGGGTTGCTCTCGAGGATATATATGCGCCTGGATATGCGGTCAAAATAGGCGGTGAAGGAGAAAACAAAGACAAGCCGAATTTGAACCAACCTCCGCCAAAGCTTGAACTGTTGCTCAAAAACATCAACGGGTTTGTCGACCTGGATGATGTCCGCGACAAGCTGAAAACCGGCGGCACCAAACATGAATCGGACTATTTCACCGCTGCGATTGAGGCCATCGACAACGCCATCGCGCTGATGCGGCTGGTGGAGGACAGGGTGACCCTGTTCGAACGCATCCTGGAGGAAGTTCGCCAGGTCCGCAAAGGCATCATGGAAAATCTTGGAAACGCAGCCGCACAACTGCGCCTGATCGATACCGAGGTGGAGGAAGCGCGGCATGACCTGGCCACCGCACGGTCGCTGTTCGAGGAGGAAGACGCCCGCATCATCGAACTGAATGCACGGCGCAAGAATATCCTCGAAAATCATGTCAGCATGATCGCCTATCGCCGCGTGCGCGAAAGCAACCATCGCAGTTTCGGCCCGACGC
>CAZNEO010000100.1:0-3210 GCA_964572205.1 uncultured Sphingorhabdus sp. | reverse complement strand
TATTGACCGACTATGGCTTTGTCGGCCACCCGCAGCGCAAGGATTTCCCGCTGACGGGCTATGTCGAGCTGCGCTATTCTGAGGAAGAAAAGCGCGTGAAATATGAGCCTGTGCAGCTGGCGCAGGATTTCCGCTCGTTCGATTTCATGAGCCCTTGGGAAGGCGCGGACTATGTGCTGCCGGGCGATGAGAAGGGAGCGAGCAAATGAGCCTCCAGCAAGACCTTGCGCCGACAACCGGCGATGAAGTCATCCAGAATTACACAATCAACTTCGGCCCGCAGCACCCCGCCGCGCATGGCGTGCTTCGCCTTGTCATGGAGCTGGACGGCGAAATCATTGAACGCCTCGACCCGCATGTCGGCCTGCTCCACCGTGGGACCGAGAAGCTGATCGAGCATAAGACCTATTTGCAGGCACTGCCTTATTTCGACCGGCTCGATTACGCCTCGCCGCTGGCGATGGAGCATAGTTATGTGCTGGCCATTGAGAAGCTGCTGAACCTTGAAGTGCCGCTGCGCGCTCAATATTTGCGCGTGCTGTTTGCCGAGCTGACGCGGATTTCCAACCATTTGCTGAACCTTGCGCACCATATCCTTGACGTTGGCGCAATGACGCCAGGCCTCTGGATGTATGAGGCGCGCGAGGATTGTATGCAGTTTTTTGAGCGTGCCAGCGGAGCGCGGATGCACACGGCATGGTTCCGCCCCGGCGGCGTGCATCAGGATGTGCCGCTAAAACTGCTCACCGATATTGGCGACTGGCTCGATGACCGGCTGCCCCGGCTGTATGAAGACGCGCTTGCGCTCGTGCTCGACAACCGCATTTTTAAGCAGCGCAATGTTGATATCGCCATTGTTTCGCGCGAAGATGCTATCAAATGGGGTTTTTCCGGCCCGATGATCCGCGCGGCGGGCCTGCCATGGGATTTGCGCAAGTCGCAGCCCTATGATGTTTATGCCAAAATGGAATTTGACGTGCCCGTCGGCACGCGCGGCGATTGCTATGACCGCTTCATGGTCCGCGTTGAGGAAGTGCGCCAGTCAATCCGCATCATGAAACAGTGTCTGGCGCAAATGCCCGAAGGCCCGGTGTGCAGCGACGACCGCAAGATCGTGCCACCCAAGCGCGCCGAAATGAAGCAATCGATGGAAGCACTGATCCATCATTTCAAACTCTACACCGAAGGCTTCCACGTGCCCGAGGGTTCGGTCTATGTGGCGACCGAAAGCCCCAAGGGCGAGTTCGGCGTTTATCTGGTGTCGGATGGCACCAACAAGCCCTATCGTTGTAAAATCCGCCCGACGGCGTTTTCGCATTTGCAGGCCATGGATTTCATGTCACGCGGGCATATGCTGGCAGACACGACGGCGATCTTGGGCGCGCTCGACATTGTGTTCGGGGAGTGTGACCGGTGAGTCTTTTCTGGCTAATGCTTGCGAATGCCTCATTGAATGTTGCCGGTGTTGATGCCGGACAAGGTGGCGTGACCCCTGACCCTTCAGGGTGGCCGCGATATCAAGGCGTGAATGCTTTTGTAAAGTTTCTGGAGGCGGGGGACACTGCTTCGGCCAATAATCTGGTTGTTCCGCTCGTCAATGAAGCAGGAGGGCACCTCAAAATCCCGTTGCCTGAAGCTGTATTGTCAACTTTGAGCGGCTGCGAAGCATACGGACATAAGTATGCCAGTGGTGACTTTCCTTTGCTTATTACCCGCTGGCAGTGCGGTGATGCGCACTACACGCTCTTTTTGCGTCCATCTTACGACGGGCAGTCGGGCAAAGTGCAGCTGGCGCAATTCGCACCCTACCCCAATGCACATCTCCATGGGCGTGGCAAACGTGAAGCTGAGAACCCAATGGCTGACCGCTTGGATGAAAAGGTTGCCCGATAATGGCTGACGCACCCACCATCCCCGACGAAACCGAAGTCCGCGCCAAATGGGGCGGGTTCAAGTTTTCGGCTGCGAACAAGAAAACTGCCGACATATATGTCGCGCGCTACCCCGCTGGCCGCCAGCAATCCGCAGTGATGGCGCTGCTCGATCTTGCCCAGCGCCAGGTGGGCGAGGAGACGAAGACGCAGGGTTGGCTGCCGGTACCGGTGATCGAATATGTCGCCCAATATCTCGGTATGCCCTATATGCGCGCTTATGAGGTTGCGACCTTCTACACAATGTACAACCTCGCGCCCGTCGGTCGTTTCCATGTGCAGGTGTGCGGCACGACGCCCTGCATGTTGCGTGGGAGTGACGACGTCATGGCCGCGTGCAAGAACCGGGGCCTCGTCAAGGGCGCGACCACGCCCGACGGGCTGTTCACCCTCACTGAAGTCGAATGTCTGGGTGCTTGCGCCAACGCGCCGATGGTGCAGATCAATGACGACAATTTCGAAGACCTGACCTATGACAGCATGAGCGCGCTGCTGGAGGCGCTGGCCAATGACAAGCCGGTGAAGATCGGCCCGCAAATCGAGCGGCAGGTGAGTTGCCCCGAAGGCGGGCCGACGACGCTGACAGAGATGGTTGGGGCCAACCATGATTATCGGAAGGCTTGGTCATGAATTACAAAACACAATTGCTGATGATATATGCCTTTATCGGTTTGATCGTGACTGCAATCGTGCTGATCGGCGGAGCCTATTTCGTGACGAGCGGGGAGGTGGGCGGCATGCCCTCACCGGCGATCATCATCATGCTGCCATTGGCATTATTGGCCGAACGGTGGCTGCGGGCAAAAGCGAAAGATGAACGCGATGCTCGCTGACAAAGACCGCATCTTCACCAACGTCTATGGCTTTCAGGATTTTGGCCTGAAAGCGGCGCAGAAACGTGGTGACTGGGACAAGACGGCTGCACTGATGAAAATCGGGCAGGACGCAATTATCGACGAGATCAAGGCATCGGGCCTGCGCGGTCGCGGCGGGGCTGGTTTCCCGACGGGGATGAAGTGGAGCTTCATGCCTAAGGCGCCGACGCCCGAACGGCCCAATTTCCTGGTCATCAACGCTGATGAATCCGAACCCGGCAGCTGCAAGGACCGCGAGATCATCCGCCACGATCCGCACAAGCTGATCGAAGGCGCGCTGATCGCTGGTTTCGCGATGCGCGCGCGGGCCGCCTATATCTATATTCGCGGTGAATATATTTTCGAGGCCAAGGTGCTCGAAAAGGCAGTGGCCGAAGCCTATGCCGCTGGCCTGATCGGCAAGA
>CAZNEO010000099.1:0-3364 GCA_964572205.1 uncultured Sphingorhabdus sp. | reverse complement strand
GAGGCCATGCATTTTTTGCGGGTGGCCGCGCTCAGCGATTTTGCGCAGCGGGCCATCCAGGCGGCGATGTGCGGGGTAGCGAAGCTGGTGCCACTATAGCTGCCGCTACCGCCGCCCGGCGCCGCTGCTGTCACGTCAACACCGCGCGCCGAAACGGTTATGTAGCGGCCTTGATTGGCGTAGCGATAGACTTTTAGTTTGCTGTCTACCGCGGTAACGGCGACGACATCGGGCAGGGCCGCAGGATAAGCGGGCGGCGCTGTCGGGCCGCCATTGCCGGCGGCGGCAACGATGATATGGCCCTTGCCAATCGTGCGCGCGACTAGTGCATCAAGGATCTTGTTGCGCGGACCCGCCAAGCTGATGTTGATGACTACGACATTCTGTTCGACCATCCAATTTAGCGCGCTGACAAGCGTCTCGGCGGAGGTAAAGGGCTTGGCGGCGCTGCCTTCAAAAATGCTTGCGGCATAGATGCTACCGGCACCGTCGGCGGACAGCAAAGAGGCGATTGCTGTGCCGTGTTCGGTGGGGCCGCCTTCTTTGGCTTTGGTGAAATCGCGTTGCTGCAGGCTGATGTTGGACAGCAACGCATGGTCGGCGACTTTGGTATCGATCATCCCGATTTTCAGCCTGCCTTTGGCTGAAGGGGTCTTGGCGTTGGCGGCTTTGGCGGAACGGTTGCCTTGCGGTGCGTAATGCATCGCGTAATAATGGGTAAGGTCATAGGTGCCGTCTACGTCAATCGCGCGCATCGCGGCGAGCGCGGTTTGCGCGTCCATGTCCTTTGGGATCGACAGGCGGGTGACGATACTATCGAATGCTGTAAGCGGTGAGCGTTCGATGATGGCAAAACCCTGAGCCTGCGCATTAGCTAGCGCCGCGTCGCTCATATCAAGCGCGACAATCTCGCCCCGCCTCACGGGGAAGCCACGGTCGTCCTTTTCGGGATTTTCGGCTTCGGCTAGGTCCTGCATGGTTTCGGATGAACCGCGATTATCCTCGGCGGCTTTGGCTGCCTCCTCTGCCGCGTCGGCTGCTTCTTTGGCTAAGTCTTCGGCGGCCTTTGCGGCTCTCTCGGCCTCGTCGGCAGCCTCTTTGGCAGCACGCTCTTCGGCATCAGCAACATCTTTGGCGCGATCCTCCGCATCTTTGGCAGCACGCTTTTCGGCGTCGGCAGCATCTTTGGCTGCATCCTCTGCTGCGCGTTGCTGGGCGCGATCAAAATCGCGTGGTACATTGTTGTCAATGCGGTCGGTGCGGTTTCCGCGGTCTTCTCTTGCGTGCAGGGCAGGCCCGCACATGGCCCATAACAAGGCAGCGATAATTAAGCTTCTGCTCGCCGGTTTCGAATCTGTCATCATGGTACCCACAACATCGCCAATATCCGAATAGACAACGGTGCACCCTAGCAGTTATTCCACTGGCCAAGCAAAAAAGAAAAGTCTTATTATCCATAGCCCTAAGTCGGGTTGCGACAAAATGAGGAATAAACCGCGACGAGCCGCGTTTTCGGGAGTGAATGCAAAAAGTGCAAAGCCGCTACGAACCGACCGAGGACGTTAAGCCGCGCATCATCGCGTTCCTGCCGCGGCTGCGCCGTTTTTGCATGGCGCTGACCGGCAGCAATGACCAATGTGACGATTTGTTACAGGAGACAGTGGAAAGGGCTTTGGCACGGATAGAACAATGGCAGGCAGGAACGAGCCTTGAAAGCTGGATGTTCCGCATCGCGCAAAATCTGCATATCGACCAGATCAGGGCGCAGGGGCGTCGCGGGCAGCAGGTCGATGTGGACGCGCTGGCGGAAATCTCAGGCGAAGACGGACGGACGATAACCGAGGCGCGTTCCGAACTTGCGCATGCACAGGCGGCGATGGCGGCGCTTCCCGATGACCAGCGGGTCCTGATGGCCTTGGTGGTGATCGATGGGCGATCCTACAGGGAAGCGGCTGAGATTTTGGTGCTGCCCATCGGCACAGTGATGAGCCGGATTTCACGGGCGCGCCACGCCATCGACCTGTATCTGAACGGCAAGGCCATATCAACGGGGCAGACGACATGAACAGGGATCAGGAACGCGTGAGTGCCTATCTGGGCGGGATGATGCCCCCCGAAGAGGCCGTTGCGTTTGAACAGGAATTCGAGGGGAATCCGGAATTGGCAGCAATAGTCGAACGGTGGCGGGGGAATGATGCGTTGTTACAGCGGGCATTTCACGTGCCCGAGGGTGAAGGCATCTCCGATGCGCTTCTGGGGCGGTTGGGGTTGGCGGAAACGGGCACCACAGACAATGTCGTTGCGTTCGATAGGTCGCGTAACCGGATTGCTGCGCAAAACGACAATCCCGTGTCAGCCAAATGGCGCTGGCCGCTGGTCGGCTCGATTGCCGCCAGCCTTGTCGTCGGTGTCACGGTCGGCAGTTTCTGGATCGCAAAACCATCAGGCATCGCCGGTGAAGCCGCTTTCCAGACGGCGATGGAGGGTTCTGCTTCTGGTGTGGCGGTCGCGTTGGACGATACCCAGACGCTTACGCCCGTTCTGTCGTTCGAGGCAAAGGACGGTCGTTTTTGCCGCGAATTTGCGGTTGAAGGCCATGCAAAAGGCAATCAGGGCATTGCGTGCAAGTCGGGCAACCGTTGGATCATCGAGGCGCTGGTCAATGGCGGCGGCGCCCTCCCGTCCAATGGCGAATTCAGCACGGCAGGGGGTCGAGACAGCGGTGCGATCGATAGCGTTTATAGCCGGCTTAGTGCAAGCGATCCGCTAAGCGCAGAAAAAGAAAAAATATTTATTTCAAATGGATGGAAGAAAAAATAACGATTTCTATCCAGTGTGGGAATAACTCCTCACCGCTGCCGTTGTGGAACTGTCGACTCTGATGTCGGCGCTTTTCCAAGCGGGAGATTTGATATGACAAAGCTACTGAAATTGGGCGTGTGTGCAGCGGCGCTGTGTGCCACTGCATTCACAGCCAGCAGCGCAATGGCACGCCGTGGCGCTGACGATCCAGCCGGTCATGTGCGTCAATGCCGTGGCTGCGATGATGCTCCGGGTGATGTGCGCCGCGGCCGTGGCGCGGATGACCCGGTGGGTCATGTTCGTGGCGGCAATGGTGCTGACGATCCGGCAGATCATGATGCAAATGACGACCGCGGCGGTGATCGGGCCCGTGCTTTGGATGACAAGGCACCGAAATCCCGGCGCAACGACGATGTTGCAGCGGATGATCGCGGTCGTGGAAGAGGACAGGGTCGCGGTCGTGGACGCGGCGGTGACGACGCCCCCGGCGATGACCGTGGTGGCCAGGGTCGCGGCAGCGACGATCCGAGCTAAATTCGGGTCGCCGGCGGCCCTGGATGGA
>CAZNEO010000098.1:0-3407 GCA_964572205.1 uncultured Sphingorhabdus sp. | reverse complement strand
AGGAGCATGTCCGCCTGCCCTTCCTGCGCCAGCAAATCGCCAAGCGCGAGGGCAAGGCCAATATGTGCCTGGCCGATTTCATCTCGCCCGACGGCGACTGGATCGGCGGCTTTGCGGTCACCGCGGGTCATGGCATCGGCACCAAGCTCGCCGAGTTCAAGGCGCATATCGACGACTATAGCGACATCATGCTGAAGGCGCTGGCCGACCGCCTGGCCGAAGCCTTTGCCGAACGCATGCACCTGCACGTCCGCAAGGACCTATGGGGTTACGCCCCCGACGAGCAGCTGACCAACGAAGCGCTGATCAAGGAACAATATCGCGGCATCCGCCCCGCCCCCGGCTATCCCGCCTGCCCCGACCACAGCCTGAAACCGACTTTGTTCGGTTTGCTAGACGCGACCCACAAAACCGGCATCACCCTGACCGAAAGCTTCGCGATGCTGCCCACCGCAGCAGTCAGCGGCTTCTATTTCGGCCACCCGCAAGCCGAATATTTCGGCGTAGCGCGCATCGGCGAGGATCAGGTCGCGGATTATGCCGCACGGCGCGGGCTGGAGCTGGACAAGGCGCGGCAATATTTAAGGCCGAATTTGAATGAGTGAGGGTTCTTAGGCAGCATTGATTCCTACGCGTCTCATCGCGTTTCGGGATTATCCGGGACCGAAGTCTGATCGGCCCCGGATTTTCTCAGTTGGTTTGGTTGTTATCGGACTGCCGCATACAAAAACAAACAGATCACCGCGAACGCAATCAATATAGCCAGCGGCCCGGTTGCATTTGCTTCAAAATTCTGTCCGATCCGAATGAGCAACTTATCTTTCTCCCGCTGCATCACTCCCTCCCCGCCTGCAGGCGTTCAATTTCCTCCCGCAGAAAGAAATTTTCGACCGCCCGATAAAGGTTCGACCAGTGGTTACGATTCTTACCGAGCGCATCAGGAGCGTTGCCGATCGACTTGATGGCTTCGCGCGTTTCAAGCACTAGGTCTTTAGCTATCTCGCGCCAAACGGCTTTGACATGATCAAAACCGCCCACCCACTCCGCAACCTGTGTATCAGGGTTCAATCGCACGTAATTACGGAAGGTCGCCAAGATGGGATAGGCTGCACCTTTGGTTAGGCGCCGCTCATGTGGTTCTAAGTCGGCAAACCGGAAGCGGAATTTACCCGCCTTATTTCCGGCCTCTTCGACAATCTTGAGCTTTGCCGCATGACTGCTAACCACTTCCGAATATACGCGTAGGAAGTCACGCCGGATTATGTCATAAAGCGCGAGGATTTCCGGCAGCAGTGGCTCCAGCTTTGCGTATGTTCTCTCCTCTGGTGCATCACGATGTTTCGCAAAGTCATCGCCGTACTTCTTGAGCGGCGTCGACCACTTCTCATACGCCGAAATCGGATGGCTGCCGCTCCGGTTGGGGAAATCAATCACATTCATAAGTTCAAGCGCGGCGATCATTTCACGCACGTCGAACTCCTTTGAGTCGCTTTCCTTGTAGGCGACATCACTCGCCCACTCGAACGGTTCAATCACTTTTTTGATGCCAGCAAACGCTCCGTCCAGTTCGAAGATAGACTGCGCCCTGACAGCAATACCGGTGTTCTGCCCACGTGCAATATCGATACGAAGAGTGTGTTGGTCCGGCCCTTCTATGCCGGTCAGTATTTTTACTTCTACGTGCTGGCCTTCAGCGATAGTGTTATCGTCTTGGCATTCCCAAATCAATTTCGCAGTGTGCCCGCCGTTTGCGATCCCGTATTCATCGTCGATCAGGACCTCGAATATACGTTTGTCGATTGTGCGCACTTCTTCACCAATGATGGTGATGCCGAGGTTGAGGAGGTCAAATGATCCCGGAAGGGCTTCCCTTCCACGCAGGCTCTCACGTACATCTTTATAGACAGCCCGGTTCATCCCAGTTGCCTCTCGCAGATTCGCTTTGTCCGGTATGCCCTTCGGCAGCAGTGCCGCCGGAACTAGAAAAATATGCTTCTGAATGTTGGGGAATTGTGGGTGCTTGAAGCTACGCGCTTCAGTAACTTCAAACCGATACGGTTTTACAGCCATGATATGGCTCCTCTTGCAGTGCCGACGATGCGGCCTAGGTTTCCGCGCAGCACGATGACATACGCAGGGATACGACGATCCAGATGGAACATTATTAGGCCAAAGCGTGATTGGCAAGGGTTAATGGCGAAAAGATTGGGGCATCCTCTCCCATGGGAGAGGGGATGGGAGCAATGCAATCACCGCTACCGCCCACACCCCCGCCATCGAATAATATCTCATGTAGCTTCCGCATCATCATGTCGGCAGCAGGTGGATCGCGATTTGACATGACGATGGCGGTCACCTGATCCTTGGGGAAGACCGATGTCGCCACATTGCCCCCCGGCAACCCGCCATTATGACCGAGCCAGCCATTGACAAATGGCAATATGTTCGATATATGTTCCGCATGATTCTCTTCGCTTCCCTTGTTCTCGCGATTGTTGCCGGGGCGGCAAATCCATTGCGGTTCGCATGGCGCGCTTTGGTAGATTTATGCCCGCGCGAACATCGTTTAGGCGAGACTTTAGTGAGACCTTTGACGCAATTCCGACCTTTTCTCATCCGGTCCCGCTATTGGCCTGTTGCGCATAAGATTTTTTCACGCGCCTGTCCCACCGCTGAACATTCGCGGCAAGCCGTGGTTAATCGGCTGGCGCCTATGAGGAGCAATGCCTATCCCCATGCGCAAATCCGCAAATTGAGGTATGTCATGCGCCCGACCCTGATCTTCGCACTTGCCCTGACCGCCGTGACTGGAGCGGCTACCGCCCAATCCGGCGGCGCGCCGTTCGAGGTCGCGGAAACCGGGCGTGGCTATGGCAGTCTGGCACAAGCGGTAGCCGCGATCGGCGATGCGCAAGGCACCATCGTGATTGCGCCGGGCACCTACCGCGAATGCGCGGTGCAGACGGCGGGGCATATCAGCTACCGCGCGGCTGTTGCCGGGCAGACAATTTTCGACGGCGGCATTTGCGAGGGCAAGGCGGCTTTGGTGCTGCGCGGGCGTTCGGCGGCAGTCGATGGTATCGTTTTCCAGCGGATGGCGGTTCCCGATGGCAATGGTGCTGGCATCCGGCTGGAAAAAGGCAATCTGAACATCACGCGCTCGGTCTTCCGCAACAGCGAGCAGGGCATTTTGACCGCCGAGGACCCCAATGGCGAGATCGTGATCGACCAGTCGACCTTCTCCGGGCTTGGCCGCTGCGACCGGGGGCTGTCGTGCGCGCACAGCATCTATGTTGGCAATTTCGGCTCGCTGACTGTGACACGCAGCCGGTTTGAGCGCGGCAATGGCGGCCATTATGTCAAAAGCCGTGCGGCGCGGGCGATCATCCAGAACAATGCCTTTGACG
>CAZNEO010000097.1:0-3448 GCA_964572205.1 uncultured Sphingorhabdus sp. | reverse complement strand
CCGGGCCATGTGCCGATGCACAAGATCAAGGAGAATATGGACAAGCAGCTGGAGGCGTGCGGCGAGGCGCCCTTCTACACGCTGGGGCCGCTCACCACCGATATCGCGCCGGGCTATGACCATATCACCAGCGGCATCGGCGCGGCGATGATCGGCTGGTACGGCACGGCGATGCTCTGCTACGTCACGCCCAAGGAGCATCTGGGCCTGCCCGACCGCGACGATGTGAAGGTCGGCGTGGTCACCTACAAGCTGGCGGCGCACGCAGCGGATTTGGCGAAGGGCCACCCGGCGGCCAAGGTGCGCGACGATGCGCTGTCGAAGGCGCGCTTCGAATTCCGCTGGCGCGACCAGTTCAACCTGTCATTGGACCCCGATACGGCGGAGCAGTATCACGACCAGACCCTGCCGGCGGAGGGCGCCAAGACCGCACATTTCTGCAGCATGTGCGGACCGAAATTCTGCTCGATGAAGATCAGCCAGGAAGTGCGCGAATTTGCAAAGCTGCAAAACCAGCCTGCCGATGGCTTCGTCGCGGCGGAAGAGGCCGAGGCAGGCATGGCCGAGATGAGCAAAGTCTATGACGCAACCGGGCGCGAGCTCTATATGGGGCAGGGTGACCGCGAGCATGATTGAGGGAGGATTGCGATGAAATCCCGTTTGTTGGCTGTGCTGTTGCTATCCGCGCCGATCGCGCTATCGGCCGCACCACCACCGCCGCTCCCCGCAAACATCGCCAAGCAGGGCAGCTTTGCGGTTGAGCAGATCGCGACGCTCGATGCCGCAGCGCTGCAGAAGGATTGGGGTAAAGCCGGCGCGGCGGCGCGCGACGGGCTGACGACGAGCACCAGCCGCAACCAGCCGCTGCACACCTTCCTGGCGCTTTCGGGGTGCAAGGCCGATGCGGCGGGGCAGTGCAATGTCGTCGCCAATTTCCTGATCCTCGATCCGTCGGGCAAGCGCTACACCGATGCCGATGGCATTTCGATCTATCGCGGCCCGCCATCGGCTGCCGGCCAGAGCGTGCTCAGCTGGGCCTCGCTGGGGCTGCATGTGAAGCCGGGCGATGCGGTGGGTGCCTATACCGCCAAGGTTGAGACGATCGACAAAAATGCCGGCATCACGCTGCGCACCCAGCAGGTGCTGACCGTTGCCGAAACCCCGGTGGCGGGCGGCTGGAAACCCGTCCCCAATCCCAACACCGCCGCAGAGCTGAAAGGCCCGCTGCAGGCGATGCTCGCCGAAATCTCCACCGCCCCGCTCAAGGTCGCGCAGGTGATCAGCGCGGACAAGCAGGTGGTTGCCGGCACCAATTACCGGATGCGCGTGCGGATGACCAACGGCAAGACATGGCAGGCCGTTGTCTGGAAAAAGCTCGACGGAACATACAAGGTGAGCGAGATCGCGCAGGTGGGATAAGCGGGGCGTCTGTACCCGACGAGCAGGATATAGGATAAAGAAAATGGCCGTATGCACCCCGCCCAAGGCACTCGCCTTTGACGTTTTCGGCACGAATTACGGTGATCGCGAGCATGACTGAACCCCTGTTCAAAGCCACTATCATTGCCGCCGCCGCGGTGTTCACCGCGTTGTTTGCCTATTGGTGCATCCCGCCGATGATCGCCAATCCCGACATCATCGGTGCCTTTGCCGCAGGGTTCGTCAATCCCTACGCCAGCGGTTACGCCGCCGATACGCTGGCGTGCTGGGTCATATTGACCGCATGGATCGCGTTTGAGGCGCGGACAAAGGGCGTGCGCCATGGCTGGATTTTCGCAGTTCTCGGTATCATCCCCGGCGTTGCTGTGGGCTTTGCGGGATATTTGCTGTTGCGGGCAGGCCAATTGGGCCACCAAGCCAACGGCAAAGGGCATGGCCGCGATGAGCAAACTCTATGACGCAGGCGAGGGCGCGCCAGTGCCCGACGCGAACGAGCGAAGCGAGGACAAACCGGGCGTGAGCTATATATGGGCGCTGGTGATCGGGAGCATGATTGAGGCTGTTACCTCAGCCATTAGATTTGTGTCACTTGAAAAGGGCAGTAGCTTTTGACGACCGAAATTATCCTTTCGATTGTCGCAATCGTGCTCTCCTCGTTGTCGTTTGGCCGGGAGTTGTGGCGCACATGGCGTGATCGACCTCGGCTGAGCTTTTACGTGAACGCTGTTAAATTTACGAATGTCCCGCATTTTGGCGAAATGCGGCGAATTAGGGTAATGATCTGCAATGTGGGCTATCGGCCAATCATCTTGGTACGCTTCCGAGCATTCGGTGAGACTAGCAGCTTTGGAATGGGCATTCATGATGAACCGGCCGCAGCACTTGGCGTCGATGATCAAAGATTTCCGGCTAAGATCGAGGCAGGAGAGTGTCTCAAAATTCATCCGCTCGGTATGGAGGCGTTTGAACGCAATCAAACCGATCCGAATGATCCCAAAGTCCACTTCGATCCGTGGCGTTGTTTCGTCGTTGAAGATAGTTTCGGAAGATTTTATCCGATAGAGGTTGAGGACGTAAAAAGGGAACTTCGTATTGGGACGCAATGGCAGACATATCGGGGCATGAAAGCGCTTCGGAGACGTATACGAACGCGTTTCTTTCTTAGACGGGTAAGCAGGAAATTAGATTTTTAACTCTCCAGAACTTATCCCTCTACCCTCAACGCCTCCAATATATCCTCAAAAATGATCACCTTTAGATGGCTACCAAACTCGAATTACGGTGACACTTTACTTAACCCCCAAATTCGTCCCCCTCAATCCAGCCTAAACCGCACACACAGTCGGGGACACGCAATAGCATGTCCCCTTTTTGTCTCCTATCACCCCATCCTAACCAAAGCCTCATCAAGCGCTTGCAAAAACCTTGACCGGTCGGCCTTGGAGTTACGGTGACAGTGCACTCATTAATTGACTCCCCGCCCCATCTCCCACAGCCTCGCATAATGCCCCGGCATCGCCTGTTCCCAGCCTTCGCGAGCGGACTGGATCATCCGCTTGAACCGCGCCGCCTACCGCGCCTCGAAAAAACTTCGCCCCCCCTCTAAAGTTCAACCCCATCCCGCCGTTATCACACGCACGATGCCTGCATATTGCGGCAGACGTTGCGACGGGTGGAGGCAATGGGCGTGATATATTGGCGGGGATGCCGGGCATGCTGATCCCCTTGCGGCCAGAGCAGTTGGCGGTGGGCATGTATGTCCATGCGCTTGACCTGCCCTGGCACAAGCACCCCTTTTGGCGCAGGCGGTTTCTGATCAAGACAGCGAAGGAGTTGCTCGCGGTCAAAACATGCGGTGCGGCCACGATCATCATCGATAGCAGTAAGGGTCTTGAAGCGGCACCTCCCTCCGCAGAACCAATTGCCGACCCGGCACGGCGGGAAGAGCAAAACCCCAAACCCGCTACGACAGCCCTACAGCACAGGGCAGCCAGCCTTAGTGTTGACG
>CAZNEO010000096.1:0-3471 GCA_964572205.1 uncultured Sphingorhabdus sp. | reverse complement strand
GCTTCCAACTGCGGTTGGTCGCTGTGCCTGCGGATCGGCCCGGCAGCAACGGTCAAAGCGTTCAACAGCGCACGTTCGGCGGCAAAGCCAGCGATGGAAAGTGTCAGCCAATCGCGCGCAGCGGGGTCGGTCATGCGCCCAGCGGCATGGTCAATAACGCCCGGATAGCGGCCATGCGAAACATTCTGGAAATGTGCGATATCGGCGATCAGGGCAGGCAGGCTGCTGGCAACCGACTTGCGCAAATCGGGCGCGGCCATGCAGCGGTCGAGAAAATGTGCCAGTGGTGCGCAGACGGACGCGCTTCCCTGCGCGGCAATCTTGCCTGCAAAGTCGGCGGCAAATCCGGCCGATTTGTCGGCGCGCTGCTCCAAACCTGTGTCCAACACTGATCCCCGGCCCATTGGTCGATGGGCTGATCTAGCCGGTCTGGGTAAATGACCGGTTTACAGGCTGGCTCTAAAAATAGCGGCGATCAAAACACGCTGGCAGGAGGCGGGTTTTCAAGCGGTTCGGGCTTGCTCACGCGAATGTCGCCTTTGGTATCGATGCTGGCCACGGTTCCTTCGGCACGCGGGTCAGCAGCCCCCGTCCAGCCGCTGCCATTCCACTGCACCGCGTTTATTTTCGATCCCAAATCGGTCGCGCGCACCTTTTGGCCAAAGGCCGCAAGGGCTTCGGCCTTGTTCGCCAATGCCGTGTTTTCCTCGATCAAAAGGTCGCCTCCGCCAAAATAGATGTTGGGAAGGGCAATGGCTTCGCCCACGGGCAAGCCGAAATCCAGCACGCCAACCAGCGTTTTGGCCACGTGCATGATGATCCGCTTGCCACCCGCTGAACCAAGGGCAAGCACGGCGCGGCCCTCAGCATCAAACACAACCGTTGGAGCCATGGAGGAAAGTGGCCGCTTCCCGCCCTCGACCCGGTTGGCCACAGGAGCGCCGTCCTTTTCGGGGGCAAAGGTGAAATCGGTCAGCTCATTATTCAGGAAAAAGCCGCCAGCGATCAGCTGGCTGCCAAATATTCCTTCAATCGTTGAGGTCATGTTGGCGATATTGCCATCCTTGTCGACCGCGGAAAAATGGGTTGTTCCGGCAATTTCGCCTGACAACGCCGCGGTGCGCGGCAACGCTCCGGGCGGATTACCTGCCGGATAATCGGCCCGTGCCTTGTCCGGATCAATCAGGGCGGAGCGTTCAGCCAAATAGCTGGGATCAATCAAGCCTGCGACCGGTACGCTGACAAAATTGCTGTCGCCCAGATATTTTTCACGATCGGCATAGGCCAATTGCATGGCCTGCCCCAGCAAGTGCCAGCTTTGCACATTGTCCTTGCCCAAAGCGCCCATGTCGAATCGTTCGAGCGTGCCCAATATTTGCAGCACTGTGGTCGCGCCCGATGATGGCGGGCCCATGCCGCAGACAACATAGACCCGGTAAGGGGCGCATACCGCATCCTGCTCCTTGGCCGTGTAGGCGGCAAGATCTGCCAGCGTCATGTCACCCGGGTTGACCGTCGCTTTGACGGAGGCATCGACGATGGCATTGGCGATCTCGCCTGTGTAAAAGGCGTCGGGGCCATTCTGGGCAACGTCGCGCAATGTCTTGACGAGTGCAGGATTTTTAATCCGCATCCCTTCGGTCACCGGTTTGCCATCCACCCAGTAAATGCTGCGCGCGGTTTCAAATGCAGGCCATAGACGCTCGACCATTTTCAGGCGCGATTCCAGCGTTTTGTTGACGATGAAGCCATCCTCGGCCAGCCGGATAGCTGGTTCAAACAGCGCAGCCCAGGGCAGTTTTCCCCATTTCGCATGGGCGGCCGCGGCAAGCCGGATATTGCCCGGCACACCAACCGATCTGCCACCCTGAAATGCCTGCAAAAAGGGCAAGGGCTTGCCATCCGGCCCCATGAAGCGATCCGCCATAGCCGCAGCAGGGGCAGTCTCACGGCCATTGATCGTTGAAAGCGCGCCTGCCGGACCGTCATAATGCACAAGGAAGCCGCCGCCGCCTATGCCACTGGATTGCGGCTCCACAACTGTGAGCGCCAGCATCATTGCAATTGCCGCATCCGCAGCCGAGCCGCCCTGCGCCAAAATCTGCGCGCCTGCATCGGTCGCGCGGGGATCAGCCGAGGTTGCGACGGCGACCGTTTCGGCCTTGGTTGGGGCGGATAGTATCGCGCAGCTGAGCGCAAGCGACAGGATCAGTTTTTTCATGGCCGATGCTTTAGGCAAGATTGGCTGAATGGGAAAGTAACATCCTCAGGCGCGGTCTGTTCCCACCGCTTCGCCAACATGGGCGAAGCCATCGCGCTTTAGCAATGCCAGCAATTCCCGGTTGATCCGCTTTGCCAACATTGGGCCTTCATAGACCAGCGCACTGTATAGCTGCACCAGCGATGCGCCTGCCTTGATCCGGGCGTAGGCATCGGCACCGCTGGCAATGCCGCCGACACCAATTAGCGGCAGAGCGCCGCCTGTAGCAGTCGCAAAATCCCGTAATCGTTGCTGTGCAAGGTCGCGCAGCGGGGCACCGGAAAGTCCGCCGCTTTCGCCTGCCTTGGCAGAGCGCAACGCAGGCCGTGATATGGTCGTGTTGCTGACGATCAGCGCGTCGATCTTATGGTCGATGACAGCGGCGCTAATGTCGTCAATATCGGCCGGTTCCAGATCGGGGGCGACTTTCAGGAATACGGGTTGCTGCGCCGGCATCGCGGCTTTGACACGGGCCAGCAAGTCGCCAAGTGCTGCCTTGTCCTGCAAGGCGCGCAGGCCCGGCGTGTTGGGCGAGCTGATATTTACCGTGATATAGCTGCCCAGCGGCGCCAGCCGTTCGATTGCAGTCACATAATCGGCAATGCGGTCCACGCTGTCCTTATTCGCGCCGACATTAATGCCCAATGGCCCGGGCAATTCTGCGGCGCTCAGCGCCTCCAGCCGTTTTGCAACAGCATCCATGCCGTCATTGTTGAAACCCATGCGGTTGATGACCGCGCGATCCTCCACCAGCCGGAACAATCGTGGGCGGGGATTACCCTCCTGCGGGCGCGGGGTCACGCTTCCGATTTCGACAAAGCCAAAGCCCAGACCAAAAGCCTGCCCGCAAATCTCGGCATTTTTGTCATAGCCGGGGGCAAGGCCAACAGGGTTGGGAAAGCGCAGGCCCGCAACCGTCTGCGCCAGTTCCGGAACCGCAGGCGGCCTGTGCAGCGGCAACAGTCGCAGCGCCGCCAGCGAAAGGCCATGCGCCGATTCGCCATCGGCGACGAAAAGGGCAGGGCGAAACAGCGAATAAAGCATGGCCCGCGCCTATGCCGAGCGTAGGCCTTGTTGGCAACCGCCGGGGCGGGAAATGCTAGGGTCAGGACCTGTTCAATCTCCATTCGAGGCGTCAAAATGGCAAAGATATCGGAGGGAAATGTCCGCAGTCAGGCAGTTATTCTGCCTGCAAGGGCATTTCGCTTCGA
>CAZNEO010000095.1:0-3480 GCA_964572205.1 uncultured Sphingorhabdus sp. | reverse complement strand
ATATAGCTGGCGCGTTCCTGCACGCTGATCACGCCGCGCGCCTGCAACAGGTTGAACAAATGCGATGCCTCGATTGCCTGATCATAGGCTGCAAGCGGCAGCTGTGCCTCTATGCACCGCTGCGCCTCGGCCTCGGCATGGCGGAAACCAGCGAAAAGCTGTTCGGTATCGGCAACCTCAAAATTATAGGCCGACATCTGCTTTTCATTTTCAAGGAAGACATCGCCATAGGTCACCCCGGCGTCGTTGAACTTCAGGTCATACACCCGGTCCACGCCCTGGATATACATGGCCAGCCGTTCCAGCCCATAGGTCAGCTCGCCCGCCACAGGTTTGCAATCAAAGCCGCCCACCTGCTGAAAATAGGTGAACTGCGTCACTTCCATTCCGTCGCACCAGACTTCCCAGCCAAGGCCCCAGGCGCCCAGCGTAGGCGATTCCCAGTCATCCTCGACAAAGCGGATGTCATGTTTCAGCGGATCGATGCCAATTGCGTCCAATGACCCCAGATACAGCTCCTGCAGGTTCGCAGGGCTGGGTTTCATGATCACCTGATATTGGTAATAATGCTGCAACCGGTTGGGGTTTTCGCCATAGCGCCCATCGGTAGGCCGCCGCGAAGGTTGCACATAGGCGGCGTTCCACGGATTCGGCCCGAGCGCGCGCAAGGTGGTCGCGGGGTGGAATGTTCCTGCGCCCATGCGCATGTCATAGGGTTGCAGGATGACGCAGCCCTGCTTGCTCCAAAATCCGTGGAGCGTCAGGATCAGGTCTTGGAAACTGAGCGGGTCGGGCGCGGCCATAATGCCAGCCCCTTGGCGGACAAGCCGTTTCAAATCAACCCGCTTGACGCAGGCGCGCGCTTTGCGTTTATCCTGCCCCGATGAAAAAACTGTTGTCCGCCCTGCTTTGTGTCGTTCTGTCCACGCCCGCTGCCTTTGCATCTGACGGTACGGCGGCCAAGGACCCCTATGATTATGTCCCCAATCCAGCAGTCTGGCGCATGGGCGATGATGACACGACAATTTATATAATGGGCACTGTCCACGCCCTGTCGCCCAAGATTCAGTGGCGCTCGCCCGCGCTTGAGCAAATTTTCGGCGAAGTGGATGAGCTGGTGCTGGAAACGGTCGAGGACAAGGATGCACCCGCCGAGTTCATGGATGACCAGATGATTGACGCGATGCTGGCTGGAATCGATCGCAAACCGCTGCTCGACAGGGTTGATCCTGCCAATCGTGCGATTTTGGATCAGGTAATTGGCGAGCTTAACCTGCCAAAGGATTATCTCGACCTGCTGCCCACATGGATGGTGGCATTTGAACTTTTTTATTCCGGTGCCAGCATCGACGGGGTCACCACCGAGCTCGGCGTTGAAACCATATTGGAAGACGTGTTTGAAAAGGCGAAAAAGCCGATATCGGGAATCGAGGATGCCGAGGCAGTCAACGCAGCGTTGAACGCACTGAGCGAAGCGGATCAGTTGATTGCGCTTGACCAGCTGTTGACCGAAATCCGCACTGCCCCGGCCAGCAGTCTGCTGCCCGATCAACCAGAGGGCGAGCATCCCTTTGCCGACGACATTGCCTGGGCAAAAGGCGACATGTCGAAAGCAGGCAAGGATTTGACGCCGCAGTCCATGGGGCAGGCCTATTATGACGCGCTGCTCGTCAACCGGAACGCTGCATGGACCGAATGGCTCACAAAAAGGCTGGATAGGCCGGGCAAGATATTGCTTGCCGTCGGCTCCGCGCATCTGGCAGGCGTGGATTCAGTGCAGCTGATGCTGGAAAAAAAAGGACATGTGGTAGAGCGTGTCCACTAGGGTCAGGGCCCAAGGCCCAGCCGCGCTTGACAGCCAAGGCGACTCAGCCTATGCGGGGTCCATCCGATATCTGGTAACGCCAGCAGCGCATTCGTGCGCCCGCTGGTTTTTCTGCGTTATGGGCAAATCAACCACGCGATGAGATAGGGCGCGGCTTTTTAGTCAAGCCCTGTGGAGCAAGGAGCAAATAGTAAAATGGCACGTATTGCCGGGGTCAACCTCCCCACCAATAAACGAGTGATCATTGCACTCACCTACATCCATGGCATTGGCCGCACGACGGCAGTGCAGATTGCCGACAAGCTGGGCATCGACCACGCCCGCCGGGTTCAGGAGCTTTCGGACGCCGAAGTCCTGAAGCTGCGTGAAACTATCGACGCTGACCACACGGTCGAAGGCGACCTTCGCCGCAACACGTCGATGAACATTAAGCGTTTGATGGACCTCGCCTGCTATCGCGGCCTGCGTCATCGCAAGGGCCTTCCCGTCCGCGGCCAGCGCACGCACACCAATGCGCGCACCCGCAAGGGCAAGGCAAAGCCGATCGCCGGCAAGAAGAAGTAAGCGCGCTTTTGCGCAGCTACTCCCACACAGGATTTAGGAACTCAAAATGGCACGCGAACCCCAGCGCATCAAACGGCGCGAACGCAAAAATATCTCGGCCGGCGTGGCTCATGTCAACGCCAGCTTCAACAACACGATGATCACCATCACCGACGCGCAGGGCAATGCGATCAGCTGGTCCAGCGCAGGCATGATGGGCTTTAAGGGCAGCCGCAAATCCACGCCCTATGCCGCGCAGGTCGCCGCTGAAGACGCAGGCAAGAAAGCCGCCGAGCATGGCGTGCGCACGCTTGAGGTTGAGGTGAAGGGCCCCGGCTCTGGCCGCGAAAGCGCATTGAGAGCGTTGCAGGCGGTTGGCTTTACGATCACTTCGATCCGCGACGTGACCGCGATCCCGCATAATGGTGTGCGCCCTTCAAAGCGTCGCCGCGTCTGATCCCCAATTGGGGACATGCGATTGCATGTTCCCATTTGGCCTCGCCGCATAGCGGGGACACGCAATAGCATGTTCCCAGAGTAAATTTTAAAATCGGGCTGACCGGCGGTGCACCAAATCCGGTTCAGTCCCAACCCAAGGGGAAATCCATGTCCGTCAATATGAAGAACTGGCAGGAACTGAAAAAGCCCATGGGCCTCGAAGTGAAGGCCGGTGGCGACAGCCGCCGCAAGGCTACCTTCGTCGCCGAACCATTGGAGCGTGGCTTTGGCCTGACGCTGGGCAACGCGCTGCGCCGCGTGCTTTTGTCATCATTGCAGGGCGCAGCAATCACCTCGATCAAGATCGAGAATGTCCTCCACGAATTCAGCTCGCTTGCTGGCGTGCGCGAAGATGTCACGGACATTGTGCTCAACATCAAGCAGGTCGCGCTGAAGATGGAAGGCGAAGGCCCGAAGCGGATGCAGCTTTCGGCAACTGGCCCCGCCACGGTGAAGGCCGGCGATATCGCCGTTACTGGCGATATTCAGGTGATGAACCCTGATCTTGTCATCTGCCACCTCGACGATGGCGCATCGCTCAACATGGAAATCACCGCCGACACTGGCAAGGGCTATGTCCCTGCTGTTGCCAACCGCCCGGCCGATGCGCCGAT
>CAZNEO010000094.1:0-3481 GCA_964572205.1 uncultured Sphingorhabdus sp. | reverse complement strand
ATTGCGCGAGCCCGGCCGGAAAGCGGGACTATGGGGTAATAGCGGTTAAGATTTTTGGCTAGGGGGCGGGTGGCGAAGCGCCCTTCTACACGCTTGGGCCGCTGACGACGGACATTGCGCCGGGTTACGACCATATCACCAGCGGCATTGGGGCGGCGATGATCGGCTGGTACGGCACCGCCATGCTCTGCTACGTGACGCCCAAGGAGCATCTGGGCCTGCCCGACCGCGACGATGTGAAGGTGGGCGTGGTGACCTATAAGCTGGCCGCGCACGCAGCGGATCTGGCCAAGGGCCACCCGGCGGCGAAGGTGCGCGACGATGCGCTGTCGAAGGCCCGCTTCGAATTCCGCTGGCGCGACCAGTTCAACCTCAGCCTCGACCCCGACACGGCGGGGCAATATCACGACCAGACTCTGCCTGCCGAGGGCGCGAAGACCGCGCATTTCTGCAGCATGTGCGGGCCGAAATTCTGCAGTATGAAGATCAGCCAGGAAGTTCGTGCATTCGCCGCAGGCGAATTGTTAAAGAACCATCCGGGGGATGGTTCTCCTGCACGAACTCGGGAATTTGCGCGGTTGCAAAACAAGCCTGCCGATGGTTTTGTCGCGGCGGAAGAGGCCGAGGCTGGCATGGCCGAGATGAGCAAGGTCTATGACGCCACCGGGCGCGAGCTCTATATGGGGCAGGGCGATCGGGAGCATGATTGAGGGAGGATTACGATGAAAACCCGTTTGTTGGCTGCGTTGTTGCTATCCGCGCCGATCGCGCTATCGGCCGCCCTCCATGCCGAAGCTGCGCCGCCGGCAAATGTCGCCAAGCAGGGCAGCTTTGCGGTTGAGCAGATCGCGACACTCGATGCCGCCTCGCTGCAAAAGGATTGGGGCAAGCCCGGCACAGCGGCGCGCGATCGGCTGACGACGAGCACCAGCCGCAACCAGCCGCTGCACACCTTCCTCGCGCTTTCGGGGTGCAAGGCCGATGCGGCGGGGCAGTGCAATGTCGTCGCCAATTTCCTGATCCTCGATCCGTCGGGCAAGCGCTACACCGATGCCGATGGCATTTCGATCTATCGCGGCCCGCCATCGGCTGCCGGCCAGAGCGTGCTCAGCTGGGCCTCGCTGGGGCTGCATGTGAAGCCGGGCGATGCGGTGGGTGCCTATACCGCCAAGGTTGAGACGATCGACAAAAATGCCGGCATCACGCTGCGCACCCAGCAGGTGCTGACCGTTGCCGAAACCCCGGTGGCGGGCGGCTGGAAACCCGTCCCCAATCCCAACACCGCCGCAGAGCTGAAAGGCCCGCTGCAGGCGATGCTCGCCGAAATCTCCACCGCCCCGCTCAAGGTCGCGCAGGTGATCAGCGCGGACAAGCAGGTGGTTGCCGGCACCAATTACCGGATGCGCGTGCGGATGACCAACGGCAAGACATGGCAGGCCGTTGTCTGGAAAAAGCTCGACGGAACATACAAGGTGAGCGAGATCGCGCAGGTGGGATAAGCGGGGCGTCTGTACCCGACGAGCAGGATATAGGATAAAGAAAATGGCCGTATGCACCCCGCCCAAGGCACTCGCCTTTGACGTTTTCGGCACGAATTACGGTGATCGCGAGCATGACTGAACCCCTGTTCAAAGCCACTATCATTGCCGCCGCCGCGGTGTTCACCGCGTTGTTTGCCTATTGGTGCATCCCGCCGATGATCGCCAATCCCGACATCGTCGGTGCCTTTGCCGCAGGTTTCGTCAATCCCTACGCCAGCGGTTACGCCGCCGATACGCTGGCGTGCTGGGTCATATTGACCGCATGGATCGCGTTTGAGGCGCGGACAAAGGGCGTGCGCCATGGCTGGATTTTCGCAGTTCTCGGTATCATCCCCGGCGTTGCTGTGGGCTTTGCGGGATATTTGATACTGCGAACACATCAATTAGGCATCCGGCAGAATGGCCAATAGCATGGGGAATTACGGTGACAGTTCACTCAATTCACCTGTGAATTACGGTGACAGTTCACTCAATTCACCTGTCGGTTTGGCCCCTGCCTGACCTGAGTTTTGTGCACTGTCATCGTAATTCCATCGGCCCACGAGCTAGAGCTTGCTAAGCATATCATCGCGCACGAGCAGGATATGGAGCCAGTTTCCATTGTTGCTGAATACCGTGCCCTTGATCGTCCGGCTCGTATAGCCTCCGATGCCAGCTTCATAAATGACCCCATTCCAGCTTTGGAAAGCCATAGCGGAATCCTTTTCACAACTGATATCAGCGCTTTGCACCATGTTCATCACGGGATATTTATATGTGCTATTTCCCGGAAGGGTATAGGTTTCCGCCATAAAATCCCCGGCATAGCTGCAGGCGGGCCAGGACCGCTCGCGGATTGATGGGTGGAAATATCGGCCAGAAAACTGGTTTGTACCTGCCGAAATGAATTTGATATACAGTTCGGCCGGTTGCTGTGAACGGTTGTAGGCTTCTTGTTCTGAGTTGCCGACGAATAGTTTCCATACACCCGTCATGTCGCTGTCTGCAGAACGCTGAAACAATGGCCGCAAAGGCGGCACCACGGGCGGACGCCATTCCGAAACTGCATCCATCGGGTTAACGATACCGGGTTTCAATACCCCGGGCAATACCGACTCTGCCGGTTTTACCTTTGTTTCTGCTATGGCCGGCCCCGACAGGGCAAAGGCAGAAAGTGCAAGCAATGTTTTACGCACGGCTGGTCTCCCGTTCATTGTTGTTGGTGGAAGTGTTCAGGGCCTGACAATCCCGCTGATCACTTTGGAATATGCAGCCTCGCCGTGGTTGATGGGCGTGCTCTGGGTGGTTTTCCAATGGCACATGGGTGTGGATTGCCCGGCAAAGCCCGCGGCGCTCCATGTCCATCCCTTGCATTCCTTCAGCTCTGAACAGCGTTTCATGCAATAGTCGCCATTGTCGGCGATGGTTTCAAACCAGCTGCTGCTAGGGCCAGTCAGTTCGACGCCATTGGCCTTTGACCAGCGGACATGGCCGTCGGGGCCAGGATGCCAATTCATCCGCGACAACAGCGCAGTCTCCACTTTGCTTTCGATAGGTGCTACCCACATCAGATTGAACAGCTGATCCCCGCCATCATTGCAGCCCCATTTGATCACGTCGGTGCCAATGTCGCGCGAACCGCCGCGCATCGACCAACAATCATTCTCCTCCGCTGCGGCAAAGGCGGGCTTGATATTGTAGCTGTTGGCCCCGCGCTTGATCAGCTGGAAACGCTGATCATCCGCTCCGAACGTCGTCCGGTCCACTGATCCTGTCGGCAGATCGCACAACAGATTGTCGATGCGGGCTGGCCCGAAAACCACCCCGCGGGCGATGGTTGCGCAACGGAAAAGCTCGGTCCGGCTGTCCGATTTGTAGAAGGCGGAGCGAATGGTAAACCCGCCCATCGGGTGCGGAAGAATGTAGAAAAGCTGCGTGTCGTTGTTCAATGTCGGATTGCA
>CAZNEO010000093.1:0-3501 GCA_964572205.1 uncultured Sphingorhabdus sp. | reverse complement strand
AGCTTCGTCACCGCATCCACCAACTGCCCGACGGTTTCGATTTCCGCCTGCATGTTCATGGTGATGACGATGTCAAATGTGTCCTCTACCTCAGCGACGAAATCCATCACCGTCAGGCTGTCCCATTCAAGGTCGCCGGCAAAGGTGGTGGCGTCGCTTAGGTCAACGCCCTTTTTGTTGAACGGCTCGATAAGGTCCTTCAGCTTGTCAAACATTTCGCTGCGGTCGGTCATTTTTTGCTTTCCTGCTGTTTGCGTGGCGTTGGCAGCCGATTGCGGCATTATCAGGGCGAATTATAGCCAGCCATTGGCCTTATACCAGCGCGCTGTTTGTTTGAGGCCCTCACGCGTGCCGATTTGCGGTGTCCATAGCGCTGCGGGCGGGGCAGCGTTGCGGTTGATCACCCAGTCGGGATGGCTCATATAGCTAGCCCTGTCTGGCGTCAGCTTTGCCTTTTTGCCGCGAAACAGGCGGTCGGCACGTGCTGCGATATGCAGCAGCGGGCGCGGAGCGTTGAATGTCGTGACCCGCTTGCCCAGTGCCCAGCCGATTGCGCGCGCAAAGCCTTCATGCGGCCAGCCGCCCGGTTCGCCATCGTCGGCCTCGAAAATGCGGGCGGTTGCATCCTCATGCGGCGGCAGCAAGGCGACCAGCAGGCGGGCAAGGTCATCGACGTGGATCCATGATCCCAGCCCGGCAGGCGGCAACAGGCAAAAGCCCCTATTTGCCATACGGAACATTTCAAACACATCCTTGTCCCCCGGGCCATAGACACCGGGGGGCCGGATAATGGTCCAGTCAGTCAGGCTGGTTGCAACCAGCTTTTCGGCCTTTGCCTTGCTGGCCCCATAGTTGGAAAGCTGCGGTTCGCGCGCCGAAAGCGAGGAGACATGAACGAAGCGACCGATGCCTGCCTCTTTGGCAGCCGCAAGCATATTGGCTGTGCCCGCAACATTGCCTGCCTCAAACCCTGCCTTGTCCGGCGCATTGACCACGCCTGCGACATGCAGCACCGCATGCGCACCGTCGCAAAGCATGGCAAGGCTTTCAGGACGGTCAAGCGCGCCATTGATCCAAGTCACGCCTGTGCGTTTGGGCTGGTCACTGCGGGTCAGTGCGCGGACCTGCCATCCTGCTTCCAGCAGCCGCTCAAGCGTTGCCTTGCCGACAAAGCCGGTGGCGCCTGTCAGTGCAACGCTTTTCAAAGCATGACCATCTGGTCGCGGTGCACCAGCACCTGGCGGGGGACAGTGCCCAGAATCGCCTCCAATTCGCCTGATTTCTTGCCGCAGATCAGCGCGGCATCGGTGGCATCATATTCGGCAAGGCCCCGGGCCACGGCTTCGCCATTGGGAGCGACAATTTCCACAACGTCGCCGCGCCTGAACGTGCCGCTTACTCCGCGTGCCCCGGCGGGCAACAGGCTTGCCCCTGTCCGCAGCGCCGTGGCTGCACCGGCGTCCACCAACACTCTGCCTTTGACGGCTAGTCGCCCGCCAATCCATATCTTGCGCGCGCTGACGCCGTCGCGCGGGGCGAACCAGCTCGCCTTTGCATCCTGCGCCAAGGCCGCCAGCGGATGGTCGCGCAGGCCCGAGGCGATGGCAAGGCCAATGCCTGCACGGGTCGCTATCTCTGCTGCCTCCAGCTTTGATGCCATTCCCCCTGAGCCCATGCCGGAACCAGATTCGCCGCTGACCATGACGCGAATGCGGCCATCGATCTTGTCGATGATCGGGATATGCTGCGCAGCCGGGTCGCGTGGGTCGCGGTCGTACAGGCCATCCACATCAGAGAGCAGCAGCACGGCGCCAGCACCCGCCGCTTGCGCGACGCGCGCCGCCAGCCGGTCATTGTCACCAAAGCGGATTTCTTCGGTGGCGACGCTGTCATTCTCGTTGATGACTGGCACTGCGCCAGCCCCCAATAGCCGGTCGAGCGTCGCGGTAATGTTCAGATAGCGGCGGCGATCCTCCAGATCGTCAAGTGTCACCAGCAACTGCGCTGCTGTCAAACCTTGCGCCGCCAACAGGTCGGCCCACATGCCTGACAGCAAAATCTGGCCCACCGACGCGGCCGCTTGCGCATCGGAGAGGCTTGCCCGACCGCCTTTTTCCAGCCCAAGCCGACGCGCACCCAGGGCAATCGCGCCGGAACTGACAATGATGATCCGCTGCCCCGCCTTGTGCCGCTCCGCCATGTCAGCGACCAGCGTTTCCATCCAGCGATGCCGGACCAACCCGTCCGGTTCGACCAGCAATGACGAGCCGACCTTGATGACAATCAGGCGCTGCATGGCAAGGTTCAGATGGGCGACCATGTGCCTTCCTCATTGTCGCCGCGCGATGCCTCAACGCTGCTCTTGTCGGGAAGTGCCGCGAGCACCCGGTCGAGCACAGCATCAATCCCGGCTCCGGTTGCGCCGGAAATCGCGATCACTTCTTGCGCGCCAGCTGCCTCCAGCTGGGCTGCAATATCGGCCATCAACTCGTCATCCAACAAGTCACCCTTGTTCAGCGCGACGATTTGCGGCTTGTCATCCAGCCCCGCGCCATAGGCTTCCAGTTCTTCGCAGACAATGTGCCACGCCTCCACCGGGTCATCGCCTGTGGCATCGATCAGGTGGATTAAAATGCGGCATCGTTCGATATGGCCAAGGAAGCGGTCACCAATCCCTGCGCCATCGGCGGCTCCCGCGATCAGGCCGGGAATATCCGCCAGCACAAACTCGCGGGCCCTATGGCTTACCACCCCCAGCTGCGGGCGGGTGGTTGTAAAAGCATAGGCCCCGACCTTTGCCTTGGTGTTCGACACCTGATTGATAAAGGTGGATTTGCCCGCATTGGGCATTCCGACCAGACCTGCATCGGCCAGCAGTTTCAACCGCAGCCAGACATACATCTCCTCGCCCGGTTCACCCGGCTGGTGCTGGCGCGGGGCGCGGTTGGTGCTGGTTTTGTAACTCGCATTGCCGCGCCCGCCCATCCCGCCTTTCAGGAAAGTGACGCGCTGGCCGATTGCGGTCAGGTCGGCCATCAGGCTGCGTTCCTCGTCATCGGCAAGGATTTGCGTGCCGACGGGCACTTTGATGACAAGATCCTCACCCGCCGCGCCATAGCGGTCGCGCCCGGCTCCACCGGTGCCGCGCGGGGCCTTGAAATGCTGCGTATAGCGAAAATCGATGAGCGTATTTAGCCCTGCCACAGCCTCAAAAATAATGTCGCCGCCGCGTCCGCCATTGCCGCCATCGGGGCCACCATATTCGATATATTTTTCGCGGCGGAAACTGACCGCGCCGGGCCCGCCCGCACCGGAGCGAATGTAGATTTTGGCTTGGTCAAGGAAGTGCATGGCGCGGGCCTTAGTTGAGTATGGCCGTTTTTGCCAGTGGGAGCTGTTGTTGAATAGCAACGCCGGGCTGGCTTGCCAGCCAAAGCGCAGTAGGCGCGAAGGCTGGTGGAGCCTAGGGGAGTCGAACCCCTGACCTCTACACTGCCAGTG
>CAZNEO010000092.1:0-3735 GCA_964572205.1 uncultured Sphingorhabdus sp. | reverse complement strand
CCATCAGCCGCGCATTGAGCTCGCGATAGTCAGGGATACCGGGCTTTTCGAGCTTCAGAACATCGATCCCGCGCAGGAAAGCCTCTGCCGCACGCCCAGGCAGCATCGCCGATTGCCGCGCAAACAGTTGGTCCCACATCGCATGCTCGTCCGCGCTGAACGCTTCCCAATTTTGCGGGATCGTCCAGTCCGCATTTGCGCCCGGTGGCGGCGCGTCGTAAACATGCTGGAAATCGGCCATGTCAGGTAGTTACACTTGAAACTGTTTCGCATCAACAGCCTGTGGAGCGCGGTACGCGCGCTGCTCGGGTGGCCATTGCTGCTGGTCGGGTCGTATTTTGCGGCGGCGCTGATCGGCAGCCTGATCCCGGTCAACGCCAACTGGCGGGAGCCGAAGGATGGCGTCACCATCTACATCTACGACAACGGCATCCACGCCGGTCTGATTTTGGCTCGTCGAGACGGAACACTCGATCACGGCGTTTTGGTAGCCGATTTTCCGGTGATCCTGGACGACTCGGCCTATTATGGTGCGCCACCCAGCGACTTACCCAAAGTAATTCCTCCAGACCGTTTTCCGGGCGACATTGATGAGTTTCCTTACATCATGATTGGTTGGGGTGACGCCGATTTCTATCGCAATACGCCGACGTGGGGCGATCTACGTCCCAGAACTGCAATAACAGCGCTCACCGGTTCCGGGGAAGCATTGATGCATGTCGATCGATTGCGCAGCATTCCGCCAAACGCCACAAAAAAACTGATCCTAAGGGATCATGAATTTGCGCGTCTCTTGGATTTTGTAGCAGCACATTTTTCTCCGACCGTCGGGTTCATGCCTCAAGTCGAGAGGGGCTATGGCCCGGATGATCGCTTCTACAAGGTCAGCAGTGACGCGCCAAAATTGCGGTATTCCGCTCTCTTCACCTGCAATAATTGGGTTGGCGAAGCGTTGAAAGTTGCGGGTGTAAAAACCGGATACTGGACACCGTTACCCTTTGGTATCATGCAGCGGCATTAAGCCGCCCCCTTCACAATCTCCCTCCACGCAGCCTCATCAATCACTTGTATTCCCAGTTCGGTCGCCTTTTTCAGCTTCGATCCCGCACCCGGCCCTGCGACCACCAAATCGGTCTTGGCCGAGACCGAACCCGCTGCCTTGGCCCCAAGCGCCTCGGCCTGCGCTTTCGCTTCGTCGCGGCTCATCGTTTCGAGCGCGCCGGTGAAGACCACGGTCTTGCCCGAGACTGAGGAAGCACGCACCTCGACAAGATAGTCAGGCGGCGAGACTTCGCTGAGCAAATCCTCCCACACCGCCACATTATGCGGCTCGTGGAAAAAATCGCGCAGCGCTTCGACCACGGCAGGGCCGATGCCATCGATCTGGGTAAGTTCGGCCTCGCCCTCCTCCGATGTCGCCGCGTCGCGCAGGCGCGGCAGCGTGACAAAATTCTTCACCAGGTCGCGCGCCGTGACCGCACCGACATGGCGGATACCCAGTGCAAACAGCAACCGAGCGGCGTCGGGGGTGCGCTTCGCCTCAATCGCTGCCAACAGGTTATCCACAGACTTGTCCTGCCAGCCTTCGCGCACCAATATGGCTGAACGCTTTGTTTTCAGTCGGAAAATGTCTGCCGGGCTTTCCAGCCATCCTGCCCCGAAAAATTCCTGAATCGTTTTTTCGCCCAATCCTTCAATGTCCAGTGCAGCGCGCGACACAAAGTGGCGGAGCCGCTCGACACGCTGTGCCGGACAGATCAGGCCACCGGTGCAGCGGACATCGACTTCGCCTTCTTCGGCAACGGCTTCGGAACCGCATTCGGGGCAATGATCCGGGAAAGCATAGGCCGCCCTTTCTTCCCCGCGCGTCAGATTCTCGACAATTTGCGGGATCACATCGCCAGCCCGCTGCACCTTCACCCGGTCGCCGGGGCGCACGCCCAGCCGGGCGATCTCGTCGCGGTTGTGGAGCGTGACATTGGACACCACCACACCGCCTACCGTGACTGGTTTCAACCGACCCACAGGCGTCAGTTTGCCGGTACGACCTACCTGAATGTCGATGGATTCCAGAGTAGTCTGCGCCTGCTCTGCCGGAAATTTTCGGGCGATAGCCCATCTTGGCGATTTGGCAACAAAGCCTAGTCTTTCCTGCCAATCCAGCCGGTCGACCTTATAAACGACACCGTCAATGTCATAGGGCAGTTCGGCGCGCTCGGACTCGATCCGGCTATAGTGAAAATAGAGGTCCATTCCATTTTCAAATACTGCAAAGTAGGGAGAGACAGGCAAACCCCATCGCTTAAACGCATTAATGACTTCATGCTGCGTTTGTGCACGCAACTCTGAAATCTCTCCAAATCCATGTGCCCAAAACTTCAAAGGCCGGGATGCCGTTATAGAAGCGTCCTTTTGCCGCAGCGACCCTGCTGCTGCATTGCGGGGATTGGCAAATATTTTTCCACCGCTTTCTTCCTGTCGAGCGTTCAAGGCGGCGAAGTCTGTCTTTGCCATATAAACTTCGCCTCGAACTTCGACTATTGCAGGTGCTTCTAACGGTAGCCGCTGTGGAATATCTGCAATTGTCCTGACATTTTCTGTCACATCTTCGCCGATACTGCCGTCCCCACGCGTTGCCGCCTGCACGAGAAAGCCATTTTCATAACGCAGGGAACAGGAAAGGCCGTCAATCTTGTCTTCGACGGTAAAATAAACGCTTTCCCTTTCATCTAAGTTCAGAAAACGCCTGACCCGTCGCACAAAGTCCCCAAAATCCTCATCGCTGAAGGCGTTATCAAGGCTCATCATCCGCTTTGCATGGGTGACCTTGGCCAGCGGTGAGCCCTCTACCGCCGCGCCCACTGCCTTGTTCGGGCTATCAGCGCGGACCAGATGCGGGAAAGCCGCCTCAAGCTCATTATTCCGCCGCACCAACGCATCATATTCCGCGTCGCTGATTTCCGGCGCATCCTCGGCATGATAACGGCGGTTGTGGTAGGCGATCACTTTCGCCAGCCGCATCAATTCGTTGGCGGCTTCGGCTTCGCTTATTTGCGTCATCGCGCCAATGGCTTTGTGATGTCGAATTCGACGCGAAACAGTCTGTTGGGTCGGGACAATTCATAGGTGAAACTTTTGCCTGGCGCGATGTCAAAAGCCCAGATATTGCTGTTGGAGACTGTCCGCCCCTCGCGTGTGAACATCGCTTTGGAATAGGCATCCGCCGGGAATTCTTGCCGCATGGCAGTGCCCGCCGCCATGGTGTCGCCGCCATATTGAGAGACGGGGTCCTCGCTCCCGTCCTTCAACATATGCCGGTGCTTCAACCGCAGTCCTTCGCCAATCTTGGTGATAATCCATGTCCGAGACCGATCTTCGCCGACATCGAAAGCGATCTGCATTTCGCTGTCCGTGCAAACGCGAAAATGCGCGGTCATGGCCGCATTGGCAAAGGCCGCATCGCTTTCATCGCCTGCGACCAGCTTGCCAGCATAGCTTTTGCCGCAAAGTGCCGCAAAGCTGGCAAAAAACTGCTCCGCAGGAGTCTGTGGCACAGGCGGCGTTGTCGAACATCCTGCCAGCAACGCAAAAATCAACACAAATCGTTTCACACGCCCTCCATCAGCCGCTCGGCCTGTGCCCTTGCCTCATCGGTGACTTCCGCGCCCGACAGCATCCGCGCGATTTCCTGGCGGCGGCCTTCGGGGTCGAGGCGGGTTACGCCGGTGCGGGTGA
>CAZNEO010000091.1:0-3806 GCA_964572205.1 uncultured Sphingorhabdus sp. | reverse complement strand
ATGAGCTGGAAAAGACCATGTCGGAACGCGGCAAGGACTTGTCGGTGCTTGCCCCGACCCGGCTCGGCCCCGGCAATTGCGCCTATGTCCGCCAGCAGGAGCCGCTGGGGCTGGGCCACGCCATCTGGTGCGCACGCGATATTGTGGGCGATGAGCCATTCGCGATCTTCCTGCCCGATGAATTCATGCATGGCAGCCCCGGCTGCATGGCGCAGATGGTGGCCGAATATAACCGCGTCGGTGGCAATTTGCTGAGCGTGCTTGAAGTGCCGCGCGAACAGGTATCAAGCTATGGCGTGATCGATCCAGGCGCGGCGCAGGGCAAGCTGACCGAAGTGCGCGGGCTGGTGGAGAAACCGGCGGTCGAGGCCGCGCCATCCAACCTGATCATCTCTGGCCGCTATATCCTGCAGCCGGAAGTCATGCGCGTATTGGAGGCGCAAGAAAAGGGCGCAGGCGGCGAAATCCAGCTGACCGATGCCATGGCACGGATGATCGGCGACCAGCCCTTCCACGCGGTGACCTTTGACGGCGCACGTTATGATTGCGGATCAAAGACGGGCTATATCGAGGCCAATCTGGCGGTTGCGCTCGAACGGCCCGACATGGCCGATGAAGTGCGCGCTATGGCAAGGCGTCTGTTGGGCTAACCACCCGTTCCAGGCACAAAAACCACGTCGCCCGCAACTGGCTCGATCGGCGCAGGTGCCACCGGCATTTCCTTCGCCCGCTCGCCGCCCAGCCCGGCAAACAGGAAGCCGCCGTCGCGCAGGATCGAAAACAGCCAGTCGCGATGTTCAGGTGCCACGACAAAGCAGCCTTCGCTTGACCCCGGTCGGCCGCGCACGGCAAGCAGGCTGGCGTTGAAGTAACGCCGCCGTTCAGGCGCATAGCTGTGCGCAACGATATCGCGCACGCGCATCTGGCTGTTGCTGAAATCGAGCCCGTCGAGCCGCAACGACAAGCCATTCTGCCCGACATAAAGCTCCGCCCCCCGCGCCGCGCCTAGCGAGGAGGCGAGGCTGTTATAAACATTGCTGAACCGGTCGGCGATGCCATCGTCATTGGGGTCGGAACCGATGCCATGCGCGACGCGGATGGGCGTGTCGATGCCTTGCCCGGTCAGCAGGTTGACGATGTAGAGCCGGGGTTCACTTGAGGGCTTGGCGAAATCGACGATGACGATGTCGGCCGGGCCGGTGCCGGTTTCGCTGCGGCAATTGTGGCGGCGGTAGCTGGACAGGGCGGTTTGGAGGAGGGTTGGGTCGAGGCGTTGTGGGGGGCGGTCGGGTGGGGTGATGCTATCGGCGAGTTCGGTGGCAGCGACGGGCATATCCGCTTTGCCGTAGCGCGCTGAGAGATTTTGCTGCGCGTCGGCAAATTTGGTGCAGCTGATGCGAAGGCTGCGGATTGGAGTAGGGAAAGATTGTGTAGGTTCACTAGCTCCGATTCCGGGCGCAAACACGATGTCGGATTGAGCGCTGGCGAGAGATGGCGCAGCTGATAGCAGCAAAGCAGCCAAAAAAAATGCTATTCTGTGCCTGCGCAAGCACATGATTACCGACTTCACCGTTCGCTTAGCCTGTCTGTAATGAACTAGCTCAATCTCTATATGTGGCGCGATACACCCTATGGCGGAAACAGCAAAGTACTATCCGCCAGGGCTTGTCGGTGCCTTTGCAACAAATCCCGTCAGCGCTTCCAACTGTCGGCGGCAAGCGTGGGACAGTTGGAAGGTCGGCACATGCGTCGGATTGTCGCCAGGAACGCAACTATTGCAACTGTCTTTGCCGTTAAGCGCCAGGGCAATGGCGCTGTCATAGGTCGCTGACGCATCGCCGAATTTTGGACGTTGGACAAAGCCGCCTAGGGCATCGCTCAGGTCAAGATTCAGCAACCGGAAATCACTGCGCTCTTTGGGGGAAAACTGCCCGTTATTGGCCAGCCCGGTGTTGCCCGGGCCACTTAGCGCATCGGCAAAATCGTTCACTGCCGCTACGACGTCGTTCACAGTTGCCATATCAAATCACCTTCCAAGCTATCAATGCATCAACTGCAAGTTTAAAGGCACTTACAAAGCGCTTACGCGAAATCTTGGCAGCTTCTTTACGCTGTGCTTCGTTGGGATTGTTGCTTAGAGCTGTTTCCAATTCTGTCTGTGCCTTAAACAATTCGTCTACAGCTTTGTTGAACGCCGCTGTGCCAGTTCGGATATTGTTGTCTTCCTGATCCGCGTTTGCGATCAGTCGCAGGACCTTTTCTCTTGCCTCGTAACTTAGTCGACTGCGTTCGCTGCGATAGAAGCTTTTCAGATTGTCTCTGTTCAAGATAGCGGATCGGCTGCTGATTGCCGTATTCCATGTCGTAATTTGCTTTTTTAGCTGCTCGCTCGCGCTGACGAAATTGGGTCCGTGCTTTTTTACAATTGCCCGTATGTCTTTAACCTGCCGCTTTTCTTGGGCCAACATACCGAGAAAGTTTATCAAATCGGTTGCGGTTTTTTGCTGCTCAGTCGTGATGCTCCCAATATCGGGAACACCAGTTGCCCCAAGTCCAGCCGCGAGCGCTTGGGCTCGCGTTGCTAAGCCGATAGCCTCTGCAATATCGTCGGATATGTCAAATTCAGGTTGCTCAGCGATCTTTGTCAGCGCCTCACCATAAGCAGCAACAGCTCCGATTAGCTCTAACGTTGGGGCCAGCGCTTCGGCCGGCACCGCAGAAAAATCGATTGTTTGGTTTCTATAACCAGGTTTGGTCTCTTTTGCATCTATCGCACACAGAGGAGCTGGCGGTTGATTGGGGAATTCCGGTATAAAAACTTGCAGTCTCGGATTATACTCACAACTTGCATCGCTTGCGACCAAGCTGATAAACGCCTGTTCGCGTAACCGAGACATGTTTTCCAACTGCTGCTTTGCTGCCCCGGAAATGGCCGTAGATGCAGCGCCGACTTCGCTTGCCGTCTGGACTCTTACCGCATTCAATCCACAGCCGGTAAGAGCCAACGACGTTGCGGCCATAAGATAGAAGTTTTTCATTTTCATCGTTTTCCCTCCAGAGTCGACCCCAGATTATGTGCAATCCTTGCAACAAAGGCTGCACCATCAATACGCTTGTTTCTTGTATTGAGCGTGATCCCCATCACGCCACGGCAAAAACCCTTGCTTGAAATCCTCGACCCGCCGCGCCACATCCCGCGCATCAAAGCGCCCTCTTGCGCCAATCGAACAAATCTGGAACAAGCCACCTCATGAGCCTCACCCACATATCGGTGCGCGGTGCGCGCGAGCATAATCTCAAGGGCATCGATATCGATCTGCCGCGCGACAAGCTGATCGTGATTACCGGCCTCAGCGGCAGCGGCAAATCCAGTCTGGCGTTCGACACCATCTATGCCGAGGGGCAGCGGCGTTATGTGGAGAGCCTTTCGGCATACGCGCGGCAGTTTCTGGAGATGATGCAGAAGCCCGATGTCGAGCATATCGAAGGCCTCAGCCCCGCCATCTCCATCGAGCAGAAGACCACCAGCCGCAACCCGCGCTCCACCGTCGCCACGGTCACCGAAATCTACGACTATATGCGCCTGCTATGGGCGCGCGTCGGTGTGCCCTATTCGCCCGCCACCGGCCTGCCGATCACTGCGCAGACCGTCACCCAGATGGTTGACCGCGTGATGGCGCTGCCCGAGGGCACCCGCGCCTTCCTGCTCGCCCCCGTGGTGCAGGGCCGCAAGGGCGAGTATCGCAAGGAGCTGCTCGAATGGCAGAAAGCGGGCTATACGCGGGTGCGCATCGACGGCGAATTTT
>CAZNEO010000090.1:0-3868 GCA_964572205.1 uncultured Sphingorhabdus sp. | reverse complement strand
AAATGGCCAATGCAAGGCGGTTTGAAACGCCGCTGGAGGCTTTCCCGAAACTGGTCCGGATTGATGCGGCGCTACGCGGGATAGAGGCCTTTGCGAGGGCGGCGCCGGAGGCGGTGGGGCAGGGATGAGGTTTTGGACTTCGCTATTTTGCCTGCCGCTGCTGGCGGCAGCGGCCCCCTCTTGGGGTCAGGCAAATCTCTCGATCGAAGAGTGCCCGGACGGCGTCTATGAAAAAGCACGGGCCGATGGCAGCATCGTCATTTGCAGGATTACGGTTATCGGAAACCTGCCAAGCTCGCGCAGTGAGCAGACGGAGAGCATCGACCGAATCTATCAGCCCGGCACGTCTGAACGGATTGAACAAAGATTATCCAATATTCCGGGCTTGCAACAATTCCGCCGGTCCGATGCGCGATCTGCCAATCCGACCAGTCAAGGCGTCACGCTCCGAGGTCTGGGCGGAAATGCCTCGTCGCGAGCGCTGCTTTTCCTGGACGACGTGCCCCAAGCCGATCCCTTTGGCGGTTGGGTGAGCTGGCCGAGCTATGATGCGTTGAACCTTGCAAGCATCAGGGTTCGCAAGGGTGGTGGGCAAGCCAGTGTCGGCCCCGGTGCCTTGGCTGGCGTGATCGAGCTGGACAGCCTTCAGGCGCGAGACGATGCCGGTGGGGCACTGTCCTACGGAAGCCGTAACAGCGTAGAAGCGCGCGGCCATTTTCTCGATGATCTGGAAGATGGCAGCATTTCCGCATCGGCCAGTTATGCCCGCGGCGATGGCTTTGTTCCGATCATTGCAAACCAGCGCGGCGCGGCAGATCGCGCTGCGCGCTATGAACAGGGCAGCGCAGCCATCCGCATGGAAGGCTATGTGAATGATCGCTTGCAGCTTCAGGGCAATATGCGCGCCTTTACCGACAATCGGGATCGCGGCATCGCCTTTTCGGAAAATCGCAACGGCGGTGTCGACGCCAGTCTGCGCCTTGTAAAGCGGACAGGCGATTGGCGCTGGTCGGCGACTGGATATGTGCAGCTGCGGGAGTTTTCTTCGCAATTCGGCGCGGTGTCGGCAGATCGCTCGACAGTGACGCCAACGCTCGACCAATTTGCAACGCCATCGACAGGTCTCGGTCTGCGCTTCGAAATGCGCCCGCCTGTCGGCGACAAGGCCGAATTGCGTCTCGGCGGTGAATGGCGGCGGACCGATGGGGTGACCAAGGAAAAGTTCACCTTCGTTGCTGGCTTGCCGACGCGGCTTCGGACGGCAGGTGGGCAAACCGACAGCTATGGCGGCTTTGCAGAAATTTCTTTGGAACCGATTGAGGACATCACCTTGTCGGCAGGCGGCAGGGTTGATCGATGGAATATAACCGATGGCTCTCGTCGAGAGGTAAATATTGGCGGCCCTGTCCGTTCGGATGATCGTTTTGCTGACCGCAACGGCACCGAATGGACAGGTCGGGTCGGTTTTGGATGGGACGAGGGACAAGGACTCTCGTTCAAGGGTTCGGCCTATCACGGCTGGCGATTACCGACGCTGAACGAACTTTACCGGCCTTTCCGCGTCGGTGCGGATGCGACAGCGGCGAATGAGAATTTAAGGCCTGAAAGGGTGGAAGGGGCTGAGGCGACCATTGCATTCGAAAAGGGTGATGTTGAAGGCAAAATCACTGCCTTTTACAACCGCCTGGACAATGCGATCGCCAATGTCACTTTGGGGCTTGGGCCGGGAACATTTCCCGGTGTCGGATTCGTCGCGGGGGGCGGGACCTACAGGCAGCGGCAAAATCTCGATGCCATTGTTTCCAAGGGCATAGAGGTAGATGCAGCCATCGGTGTGACAGATGATTTGGAACTGCATTTTGGCTTTGCCCATGTCGATGCAGAAGTGCGCGCATCGGGTGCCAGTGCGCCGCTAAACGGCCTACGGCCTGCGCAGGTACCACGGCATTTTGCCACAGCGTCCTTCACCTATGTCCGCGGTAGCGATGTGACAGTGGAAGGCAAGCTTCGTTATCTCGGTCGGCAATTTGAAGATGATGCGAATGTCCGCATACTAGACCATGCGCTTACTGCTGATCTCGCATTTGGCTATGCAATAAACGAAAAGCTGAACGTCCAGTTGCGCGGAGAAAACCTGTTTGATGCCCGTGTAGAGGCAGCGATATCGTCGGCCGGAGTGATTGAACGCGCCAGCCCCCGCACGATATGGTTTGGCCTCGGCTGGGATTTTTAATAGGATCCCGCCATGAGAAAACTGACCCTCGCCGAATTTCTGCCCTATCAGCTGTCAATCACTTCCAATGCCATTAGCGACCTGATTGCGCGCAGCTATCGTGGGCGGTTTGGACTGAAAATTCCCGAATGGCGGGTGATGGCTGTATTGGGTGAACGTCCGTCGGCAACGCAACGCGAACTTTGTGAAGCGACCGCTATGGACAAGGTTACAGTCAACAGGGCGTCGAAGGAATTGGTTGCGCGCGGTTTGATCGCCAGAGCGCCGAACGAAACCGATGGTCGTTCGCATCATCTTGCGCTGACTGGTGTGGGGCAGGAACTTTACGCGCAGATCGTCCCGCTCGCTTTGGCAGTCGAAGCCGAAATTGAAGCAGTGCTTGGCGAAAGCGAGGCAAAGGCACTGGAAGCCATGTTGGCCAAGCTTCGTGCGCGGGCGGCGGAGATGGAAAGCCATTTTGGCTAAGATGGCGCTTGGCAAAACTGGTTTCATTTGATACCAAAATGGGCATGAAGAGCCTTTCGTTCTTGGTGTCAGTTTTGTAAGTTTTGAAAAGGGCCAGTCTCGATATGTCCGACCTGTTCGAAAACCCGCTGGGTCTTGATGGCTTTGAATTTGTTGAATTCACTGCGCCTGAAAAGGGCGTGTTGGAACCGGTTTTTGCCACAATGGGCTTCACGCACATTGCCTCGCACCGTTCTAAAGACGTCCATCTATGGCGCCAGGGCGAAATCAATCTGATCGCCAATTACGAGCCGCGCAGCCCCGCGGCCTATTTCGCGGCAGAACATGGCGCGTCTGCGTGCGGCATGGCCTTTCGCGTCAAGGATGCCACCGCCGCCTACAAAGAAGCCATTGCGCGCGGGGCAGAACCTGTCGAAAGCAAAACCGGCGTGATGGAACTCCGCATCCCTGCGATCAAGGGCATTGGGGGAGCTTTCATCTATCTGGTAGATCGTTATGCGACGCTCGAATATCCCGACGCGCTATCGATTTACGATATTGATTTTGTCTACCTGCCCGGCGTTGATCGCCACCCCGTCGGAGCCGGCTTTCAGAAAATCGATCACCTGACGCACAATGTCTATGGCGGCCGCATGGCGCATTGGGCGGGCTGGTATGAGCGGATCTTCAACTTCCGCGAAATCCGCTATTTCGATATCAAGGGCGAATATACCGGGCTGACCAGCCGCGCGATGACGGCGCCCGACGGCAAGATCCGCATCCCGCTGAACGAGGAAGGCAAGGCCGGCGGCGGCCAGATCGAGGAATATCTGCGCGCTTACAATGGCGAGGGAATCCAGCATATCGCGCTGATCTGCGACGACCTGATCGCCTGCTGGGATAATCTCCAAAAACTGGGCGTCCCCTTCATGACTGCGCCGCCCGAAACCTATTACAAGATGCTCGACGAGCGGCTGCCGGGCCATGGCGAGCCAGCGGCGGAATTGCAGAAACGCGGCATATTGCTCGATGGCACCACAGAGGGCGGCCAGCCCCGCCTGCTGCTGCAAATCTTTGCGCAACCGCAAATCGGCCCGGTCTTCTTCGAATTCATCCAGCGCCGCGGTGACGAAGGTTTTGGCGAGGGCAATTTCAAGGCGCTGTTTGAAAGCATCGAACGCGACCAGATCG
>CAZNEO010000089.1:0-4279 GCA_964572205.1 uncultured Sphingorhabdus sp. | reverse complement strand
TTATGTGCAGGGCACAGAGGCGAGCGAACAGGGTAAGCGGTTTCTTGCAGGCTGGTTGGCCGGTAAGGAAGCCAGCTATGCGGGCTATCCCTTCCTGATCGAGCCGCGCGATGCGAATCCCGGTTCGGGCACGACCAAAAATTGGTTCAACAAAAGCTATGATATTCCAGCCTATACTTATGAGGTTGGCGATGACACTGACCTCTCCGCAGTGCAGGCAGCGGCAGAAGCACTGGCGCAAACCCTCATTCCCGCGCTGGAAGCAGCGGCGCATCCATGACAGGGTTGATGCGGGAAAGGGTTCTGCCTCGGACCATATCGGAGAGTGCGAAATGAGCGTTCGTTTCTTTAAATTTCTGCTTATCGCTGGGCTGGACGGCATCGGTTCAGTCGGCTGCTGCGTCCGAATGCCAGCCACTGGCACCGGGGTCATCGCAAATTGCATTTTCCGGCTGGGCGGGGCCACAGCTGCCGGTTTTTGTGCACAAGCCAGCGTCCGCCTCAGCCGACAGCCGCATCGTTTTTGTCATGCACGGCGTCTTGCGCGACGGCGACCGCTATCGGGATGAGTGGCGCAGCCTTGCTGACCAGCATGATCTCATCATCGTTGTGCCCACATTTGGCCGTCAGGATTTTCCAACGACTGAATCCTATAATCTTGGCAATATTTTCGATGCACAGGGCAATATAAATCCGCGCTCGATCTGGTCCTTTTCAGCGATAGAGCCGCTGTTCGATGACATTGTCTGCCGTGTGGCAGGCAAACAGCAGGGTTACGCGCTTTATGGCCATTCCGCGGGTGGGCAATTTGTTCATCGCTATGTTGCCTTTGCCGATGCGCCACGGCTGGAGGCTGCGGTTGCGGCCAATTCCGGCTGGTACACAATGCCCGATGATCGGGCCTTCCCTTATGGTTGGGGCGGCGATGCGCAAGCGCTGGTGACGCCGACCACGGCTTTTCAGCGTCCGCTGACCATATTGCTGGGCACGCAGGATACCGACCGCAACGATCCTAATTTGCGCAAGAATGAGCAGGCCGACCGGCAAGGGCTAAACCGTTATGCGCGCGGGCATAGTTTCCTTGCGGTGGCGCACGAACAGGCGGGTGCATCGACGCCGCTGGCGTGGAAGATTGCTTATGCGCCGGGGATCGGCCATGATAATGGCGGCATGGCGCCCTTTGCCATTCCCTATCTCGTCGGCAATGATCGCGGGACAGATTAGGGCAAACCTGCCATGATCCCTATGGCAGGCCACGATCAACCGCTTATGGCCGGTAATAAAGCCACACCTTCCGAAACAATTCCGGTTTTGGCCAGCAGCCTTCCGGCGTGCCCACTGCGATCACCGGGCTGATGCCATAACGCCAGCCCAGCCGGGCAAGTTCGCGTTGCAGCCGCCATTCAACCTCAATGCTGATGCGCGGATAATGGCTGATATAGCTGTCGCCCCAAATATAGCGCAGCGGCCTGCCGTCGTTCATTCTTCGGGCAGAAATCGCCTCAAATTCCGGGCCGAAATAGGTCGCGTCGCGCAAGAAAACGGTGCAGATGCCCCTCTGGCCTATAACCAGCCCGTCGGTCCACCATTTTGGGCGGCCGCTGGCAAGGCGGGCTTCATAGCCGCCTGTCTCAAGCGCGGTAACAAGCGCGCGGCGCATTGTCTGAAAATCAGGCTCGCTTGCCGCCAGCCTGTTGACGAATTTCAACCCGATGCTGACCAGCAGCAGCAGGGCAAGCAGCCCGATTCCTGCCCAATGGCGCCGCGCCATGGTTCAGACGGGCTGCCGTTGCGGCGCAAGTTTCAGGACCGCGAAGCCTGCAATCAGGCCCAGCAACAAAAAGCCGGTCCAGCCGAACATCGCGGCACCGCTGCCTTCATGCAGAAATTCCATATGGTGCGGATACCAGCCCATCATCAGCAGGCGCAGGCTGTTGAGCAGGAATATTACCAGCAGGCTGGCAAACACATAGCCAGCCAGCCGCCCGTTGGTCGGCAGCCTGAACAATTGCGATACCGTAACCCAAGCAAGCAGCGCATAGGACATGTTGTTGATTGATGAACAGCCCGCAGCAACAATCATTTCGCTGCCATCCGTGCGCGTCAGGACATTTCCGTCGCCGCTTAGTTCGCTGACCATGTCGACCAGGAAAATATCGGCCGCCAGAATGATTTCGGAAAAAAGTGTCAGGAACAGCCGGCCAAAAATCTGCTGCACAGTTACTGCCGTCAGGATGATGGCCATGCGGCGCGCGGCCGACCCCTTTTTGCTGCTGATCAGCAGCCACAAGCCTGTGCCGAAGCCCGCAGCAATGGCAGGCATCGGCAGTGGTATCAATATGGCAATAATCAGCGCACCAAGGACCAGCGCATCGCCGCGTTGCCAGCCTTCGGCCTGCCCTTCGTCGGAACTGGCAATGGTCCATGCTGCATAAAGGGCAAACCAGATCACCACGCTGATTTCAAAAAGACTGAAAAAGGCGTTGGTGAAGCCCAGCCTTTCGATGACCGTTGCTATTGGCGCAAGACGGGCATTCAATGCGGCAATAATGCAGCACCCTGCAAAGGCCATCAGCCTCGGAAGGGCAAGCGAGTGCACCGGCTGTTGCCGCAAGGTCATGTCCGGCCTTTCAAATGCGGCTATTCAAAACAGCTCAGCGGTTACTGGTCGATCCTTTTGCGCAATGCGCGGTAACCAAGACCCAAAACCAGCAGCGCGCCAAAGCCGACACCGGCAACCGGTGCTGGAACAAGGGCGCCGGCCATTGCAGGCGCGGTCACGGCGGCAGCAATGCCAATGGCTGCCACGCTGTCAAACAGATGTTTTTTCATATGCTGTCTCCGTTACAATCTTTCGTTGCGCAACCCGCGATTTTACAGGAAGAATAACAGCGAGACAGGATATGGCAATGGATTTTGTCACAGCAATTTTCCCGCATGGTCAAACGGTCGCGCTTTTTGGCTTTTTGACCTTTTTGGGAAGCTTCGCCGCGATTGCCGCGCTTGAATTGATGCGTCCGGCGCGGCGAGGGGGAAAGGCCCGTGACGGTCGGTTGGCAGTGAATTTCGGCCTTGGTGTCTGCAACCTTGCGATCAGCGCGCTGCTGCCAATTTCTTCGCTGGCCATGGCGACGCTGGCCGGGGAGCAGGAATGGGGGCTTTTCCAATTCTGGCCCATCACCTGGTACGCAGCGGTGCCCATTCTCTTGCTGGCGCAAAGCTTTACGGGCTATTGGGTGCATCGCGCCTTTCACACCCTGTCATTTCTCTGGCCGTTGCACGCCGTGCATCACCGCGACGATGCGATTGATCTGTCGACTTCATTTCGCTCACACCCGCTGAACCACGTGCTCGTCCTTTTGCCAAATGCGCTGCTGATTCTGGCTCTTGGCCCAGACATCTGGACAGTGCTGGTGACAGAAGCGCTATTGCTGCTCGCTGTGCTGTTCCAACATGCCAATATGTCCATTCCGGATCCGGCGAACGATATTGTCGAACGCTGGCTGGTCACGCCGCGGATGCACCTGGTGCACCATGCGCGCGAACGGCATTTTCACGACAGCAATTATGGCGAAAGCCTTGCTATCTGGGACAGGCTTTTTGGTACCTACCAACGACCGCCAGCAGGCGCGATGGAGCTTGGGGTTAAGCCTGCGGCACGGCGCAACTGGCCGCTGGGCTGGCTCCGCATGAAGAGCTGACGCACCATGCCCGGCCCAATGTAAAATTTGCGCTGGTCAAGGGCTTCGTTCCTGATAGCCTTCGTCGAGCGGAGTTTAAGGGAGGGCGATTCGCGATGGGCACATGGAAATTTGCAAGCGCGCCAGAAGATGATGGCACGGTCGAAATTACCGTCTCGTTGAAAGAAGACGATAGCAATGGCGCGCTGGTGGGAACATGCGATTTCCGCGGTTCAACCTATAACGTCGCAGGGTCATGGGCAGCGGCCGGATCGGTTACAGGCCGCAAGGCATCGGTTTTCTGGTTTGGCGGCGACTGCGAAGATACCGCGACCCATTATCTCGTCGCTGCGGGCGATCTCGGCAACCATACAGCGGGAGCCTATATGAATATCGCGGTTATCACCGCCAATTCGGGTGATGGTCAGGATTTCGGCTATAACGGTCAGCTGGCTGCGATTTGACATGTTTTGGGGGCGCGGTGCGCGCGCCTGTTGGCCGTAGAGGCGATTGTGGCATCGCCACAAACCATAAGGGGAAATCGGGATGGAGGATTTCATAGGCGCAATCGGGCTTTTCGCCTTTGGCCTTGTACCCAA
>CAZNEO010000088.1:0-4459 GCA_964572205.1 uncultured Sphingorhabdus sp. | reverse complement strand
CGGGCGCTTGCATCTCCGGGTTCGGTAAAGAAATAGGATGTGCCGCCCATCGCGGCGCGCGGCGTGCAATAGCTGGCACAGCCATCCGGCACTGACCCCGGAAAACGCAGCAATATGCCATCAAAGCTGGCGTCAAAGCGGCAGCTTTCCTGTCCTGACAATGTTATGCGGACATTTTCGCCGACAAATTCCGCTCGCCCCTGCCCTTCGCATTTGCTGTCGGGCCCGAACACGGCAAGGAAACCGATTTGAAACTGGCCATCATCGCCGACCGCGCAGAATTTATCGATGCCAAGCTCGCTGCGGCTTTCATAGCGCCCGGCCAGAGCGCGGCCTTCCGGGTCGGGCAGCAATCCGCGCGAAATGGCCTGTTCGTCAAGCGCGCGGCTGGCATCGGTTGCAGGCGCCTCTTTGCTATCATTTTGCCCGCAGGCGGCAAGAACCAGCGAGACAAGCACAATAAGCCTCTTCACAGCTTTTCCAGCCCATTCTGGCCGATGCGCCGGTAAAAACAGCTGCGTTCGCCGGTGTGGCAGGTGGGGCCATCGGGCCTTGCCAAAATCCATAGCGCATCCTGGTCGCAGTCAATCCGCATCTCTTCGACATGCAGATAATGGCCGCTGCTCTCCCCCTTTTGCCAAAGTTTGCCGCGGCTGCGCGAATGGAAATGCACAGTGCCCGTCGTGCGCGTCATCGCAAGCGCCTCTGCATCCATGAAGCCAACCATCAGCACCACACCGTCCGCCACATCGGTGACGACAGCGCTGACCAGCCCATTGGCGTCATATTTGGGATCGAGCGTCAGCCCGGTTTCGCGCATTTTATCCATGCGCCGCTGCTAGCGCGCCATTGGCGGCGGAGCAATGGCCAGCGCATTATGACGTTTTCGCAACAGAGGGGCAGACAAGCGCGGCCCCCTCGCCTATAGGCGCACACAAAATAGACGCGGGCGGATTCGGGACATGACGGCAATGCTGACCACCAACCCATTTGACCCAATCGATGATGGGGACAAGCTGCGCGAAGAGTGCGGCATTTTCGGTGTGTTCGATGCCGACGGCGCAGCGGCGATGGTTGCACTTGGCCTTCATGCCCTGCAACATCGCGGGCAAGAGGCCGCCGGTATCACCAGCTTTGACGGAAACGAATTCCATACTCACCGGGCAATGGGTCATGTCGCGGGCAATTTTGACCGGGAAGATGTGATCGCGGGGTTAAAGGGACGGATGGCCGCTGGGCATGTCCGTTATTCAACGACAGGCGAGACTTCGCTCCGCAATGTCCAGCCGCTTTATGCCGACCTTTCCACTGGCGGTTTTGCCGTGGCGCATAACGGCAATATTTCCAACGCTGCATGGCTGCGCCGCGATCTGGTGCAACGCGGTTCGATTTTTCAGTCAACCTCCGACACCGAAGTCATCATCCACTTGCTGGCGACGTCGGGGCAACGGACTCTGCTGGACCGGCTGATTGACGCGCTGAAACAGGTGGAGGGCGCCTATTCGCTAATCTGCATGACCAATCAGGGGATGATTGTCTGCCGCGATCCGCTTGGCATTCGCCCGCTGGTGATGGGCCGATTGGGGGACGCCACAATCTTTGCCTCTGAAACGGTCGCGCTTGATATTGTTGGCGCAGAGTTTGTCCGTTCAGTCGAACCCGGCGAAGTTGTGGTCGTGAATCAAGACGGCGCGACATCGCACAAGCCCTTTGCGCGGACCGGTGCGCGGCCCTGTATTTTTGAACATGTCTATTTCTCGCGGCCCGATTCAGTGGTCGACGGCAACAGCGTTTATTCGGTGCGCAAGGCAATTGGCGCTGAGCTGGCGCGCGAAAATCCGGTTGAGGCTGACTATGTCATTCCCGTTCCCGACAGCGGCACGCCTGCTGCGATCGGCTATGCCGAGGCGGCCGGGATTCCCTTTGAGCTTGGCATTATCCGCAGCCATTATGTCGGGCGCACATTCATTCAGCCGGGCGATGGCGTCCGCCACCTTGGCGTCAAGCTGAAGCATAATGCGAACCGCAATCTTGTGGCGGGCAAAAAGATCATCCTTGTGGATGATTCCATCGTGCGCGGCACGACATCGCTGAAAATCGTGCAAATGATGCGCGAAGCGGGCGCTGCTGAGGTGCATATGCGCATTGCCAGCCCGCCCACGACGCACAGCTGCTTTTACGGTGTCGACACCCCCGAACGCTCTAAATTGCTTGCCAGCAGGATGGATGTTGAGGAAATGCGCCGCTTTATCGAGGCAGATAGCCTGGCCTTTCTGACCATCGATGGCCTATACCGCGCGCTGGGCGTGGTCGAGCGGGACGCGGCCAGTCCGCAATATTGCGATGCCTGCTTTACCGGCCAATATCCGACCCGGCTGACGGACCATGACGAACTGAACGCTCCCGACCAATTGCGGCTGAAGGCAGTTGGCTGAACCATGACAGCATTTGGAGGACGAATAGCGTTAGTGACCGGCGCAAGCCGTGGGATCGGCGCTGCCATCGCGGAAAGACTGGCTGCCGAAGGCGCGCATGTCGTGCTGACGGCGCGCACGGCCAAGGATCTGGAGGCAGTCGAGGACCGGATTTTCAATGCAGGCGGAACGGCGACCATCGCGCCGCTAGATCTCGTCGATGCCGGCAGCATCGAACGACTGGCGGCGGCCCTTAATGAACGGTGGGGCAAGATCGACTTGCTAGTGCTGAACGCAGCGATGCTGGGCACATTGTCCCCGGTTCCGGTCATTGATCCGGCGGAGTTTAACCGGGTGCTGACGCTGAACCTGCTGGCACAACAGGCCATGATCGCAAATTTCGATGCCCAGCTTCGGGCCAGTGATGGCGGCAGGCTGATCGTTCTGACCAGCAGCGTCGGTGCTGCGCCGCGCGCCTATTGGGGTGCCTATGGCGCGTCAAAGGCGGCTCTGGAAAACCTTGCCCTTGCCTATGCCGAGGAAGTGAAGAACCTTGCGCCGGTGAAGGTTGCGATCATTGACCCCGGCAAGACACGCACGCAAATGCGCGCCAAGGCCTATCCGGGTGAAGACCCCGCGACGCTTAAGGAACCAGCGGTTGTTGGCGAAGCCGTTGTGCGGTTGCTGAGTGAAAATTTTGAAACCGGTCTGAGGATGGCCATTCAGGGCTAGGCCGCCCTAGAATGAAGAGGATATGATTACCCCTTAATCGCGGCATGTGCCACCAGTGCCCGTTCGCGTGCTTCGCGGTGGCCGATGATTTTGGCCGGATAGTCCCTTGGCCTTCGCCCAAATTCGTCCGGATCATGAATATAGGGCGCGTCCAGCCCAGCCAGTTCCGGCACCCACAGACGGATATATCGCGCTGCGTCGAATTTCTCTGACTGGCTGAGCGGCGCCATGATGCGCACGAACATGTTGCTGTCTACGCCGGTTCCGGCCGTCCACTGCCAGTTCACGGCATTGCTGCCATAGTCGGCATCGACCAGCGTGTCCCAGAACCATTGCTCGCCCTGCCGCCAATCGATCAAAAGATGTTTGATAAGAAAGCTAGCCGCAATCATCCGCACCCTGTTGTGCATCCAGCCTGTGGCCCAAAGCTGCCGCATTCCGGCATCAACAATGGGATAGCCCGTCCGGCCCATTTGCCAGGCAACCAGGTCCGCCTTGACCGCCGGATCGTTGATATCGCGCCAAGGTAGCCCGTCAAAGGCATCGCGGGCATTTTTGCTGCCATATTCGGGGAATTGCGCAATCACATTTTGCGCATAGTCGCGCCACACCAGCTCCTTCAGGAACACATCCACCGAACCGCCTGCCGCCATGGTCGCGTGCCAGCATGTGGCAGGCGAAATCTCCCCGAAATGCAGATGGGGCGAAAGGAAGGAGGAGCCGTCAATCGACGGCAGGTTGCGCTGTTCATCATAAAGCCTTGCCCGGCTGCCAAAATCGTCCAGCCGCGCCTTTGCGCCTGCTTCGCCAGGCGTCCAGAAATCGCGCATCCCGCCTGCCCAGTCAGGACGGGTGGGGAGCAGTTTCCAATCGCCCAGAGCGTCGCTATCTGGCCATAACGGCGGTGCCGGAATATGTGCCGCAGCGGGCAAAGGGGCGCGTGGCGGCATATGCGCCCAAAGCGCGCGCATGAAGGGCGTGTAGATTTTATACTGCCCGCCGCTGCCAGTGGTCACGCTGCCCGGCGGCATCAGGTAATTGCCATCATGACGGATCAGGTTGACGCGGTCCTTCAACGCCCGCTCTGCATTACGCCACCAAGGTTCATAATGGCGGAGGCAATGGACGGCTGTTGCGCCGGTTTCGCTGACCAGCTTTGCCAGCACTTCCTCCACCTTCCCGCGCCGGAAAATCAGCCGCGAACCCAGCTTGCGCAGATCGGCGTCCAGCGACGCTAGGCTGTGATGCAGCCACCAGCGCGAAGCCCCGCCCATTTTGCGATGTTTGGGCGTTTCATCGTCAAGGATATAGAC
>CAZNEO010000087.1:0-4524 GCA_964572205.1 uncultured Sphingorhabdus sp. | reverse complement strand
GGAAGGGATCGAAGGCAACGACCTTCATCTTCAGGCCCAGTGCGCGGCTGGCAACAATGCTGCCGATATTACCTGCGCCAATCAGGCCCAATGTCTTGCCAGTCAGTTCGACCCCCATGAAGCCGTTTTTGGGCCACAACCCAGCTTGCGTCTGCGCATTCGCCTCCGGCAATTGCCGGGCAAGCGCAAACATCAGCGCAATGGCATGTTCGGCAGTGGTGATAGAATTGCCGAACGGCGTGTTCATCACGACAACGCCCTGTGCCGAAGCCGCGGGAATATCGACATTGTCGACACCAATTCCGGCGCGGCCGATGACTTTCAGTTTGGTCGCAGCAGCTAGGATTTCCTTGGTCACCTTGGTCGAGCTGCGAATGGCAAGGCCGTCATAGTCGCCAATGCGGGCAATCAGCTGATCGGCGGTTTCACCGGTGATCTCATCGACTTCGCACCCCCGATCGCGGAAGATCGCGGCGGCATTTGGGTCCATTTTGTCAGAGATGAGTACGCGCGGTTTGGTCATGTCGGATCTCCCGAATTTAAATAGGGACTGTCCCTATTTAAAATTTAATTGATAGTTAAAGATATTATTTTGAGGATTTAAATAGGGACTGTCCCTATTTAAAATTAGGAAGTGAGCGTGTGGTAGGCCCAATCGAGCCACGGTCCTAATGCCTCAATATCGGCTGTGTCGACCGTCGCACCGCACCAGATGCGCAGGCCCGGCGGGGCATCACGGTATCCGGCAATATCATAGGCGGCGCCTTCGCTCTCCAAAAGCCCCGCAAATTTCTTGATGAAATCGGCGTCCGCACCCTTGACCGTCAGGCAGATCGATGTAGTGGAACGGGTCGCAGGATCGCTTGCCAGATGCCCCAGCCAGTCCCTGTCCTGCACGATTGCATCGAGCGCTGCTGCATTGGCATTGGACCGCGCCATCAGGCCCGAAAGCCCGCCAACGCCCTTTGCCCATTCGAGCGCGAAGATCACATCCTCGACCGCCAGCATCGACGGCGTGTTGATCGTTTCGCCTTTGAAAACGCCTTCGGCGAGCGCGCCTTTGCTCATCAACCGGAAAATCTTGGGCAGTGGCCATGCAGGCGTATAGCTTTCCAGCCGCTCCACCGCGCGCGGGCCAAGGATGATCACGCCATGCGCACCCTCCCCGCCCAGCACTTTTTGCCAGCTAAAGGTTGTGACATCCAGCTTGTCCCACGGCATGTCATAGGCGAACACTGCGCTGGTCGCATCGTTGAAGCTCAACCCTTGCCGGTCGTCAGCAATCCAGTCGCCATTCGGCACACGCGCGCCCGATGTTGTGCCATTCCAGGTGAAGACCACGTCATTCGACCAGTCGACTGCGCCGAGATAGGGAATTTCGCCATAGGGCGCGGTGATGACTGTCGCGTTCAGTTTCAGCTGTTTGTTGACATCAGTCACCCAGCCTTCGCCAAAGCTTTCCCACGCCAACATGGTGACGGGCCGCGCACCCAGCATTGTCCACATCGCCATTTCAATGGCGCCAGTGTCGGAACCCGGGACAATGCCAATGCGATGCGTGTCGGGCACCTGCAGCACTTCGCGCATCAAGTCGATCGCAAGCTGCAGGCGCGACTTGCCAATCTTCGCACGGTGCGAACGGCCCAGCGATTCGGTTTTCAGTTTGGAGGCATCCCAGCCCGGCGGCTTTGCGCAGGGGCCAGAAGAAAAATAGGGGCGCGCAGGCTTGTGCGCAGGTTTACTCGTCATGTCATTCTCTCCTTGCAGAGAGCTCGCGCGGCGTTGGGACCGCGTGGCCCGGAGCCGCATTTAGTGGCGGCTCCGGGAATGTCAATGCGGTGATTAATAGCCCTCTTTGCGAAAAAGCACCTGGCCGCGGCGGGCCACATAGAGCTTTTCAAGGCTGACGGGGTGGAAATAGGCCTCGACACGGTCGCCTTCGGGCGTGGTGCCATAGACTTCATAACAGCCACCATCGATTTTCGATTTGCGGACCGTCCAGCCTTCTTTCACCAGCTTGGCTTTTAGCACATCCTGCGATTTCCAGCCTGACTGTGGCCCTGCCTTGCATTTGATAGCGCCGGTTGCCTCAGCGGGGCTGGCTGAAATGGCTGCTAGGCCAGCCGCCGCAAGGGCGAGGGGGATAAAGGCACGCATAGTCATACTCCTGCTTTCATGGGAATTTTGGTCGATTTCTTGATGAGCACTGCTGTCCACAGGACCATAAGCGGCGCGAAGTGAACAAGCGCTGCACCATAGCTGTTATGCACCCAGAACCAGTGCAGCAATGTCAGCAGAGCAACCGGGTAGACCAGCCGTTGCACGCGCTTCCATCCGGCGCGCAGCGCCCGCATTGCGCCATCATTGCTGGTAAACGCTATCGGCAGCATCAGCAGCATTGCTGCCCAGCCGGTCCAGATGCCGGGGGCGGTCCATTCGGTCAATATGTCGTCAAGATTGCCCATATCGATCAGATAGAAAATGAGGTGCATCACGGCATAACCAAAGGCCGCAACGCCAAAGGCGCGCCGCCGCGCAAGCAGCCAGTCTAGCCAAGGGCGGCGTCCCAGCAGCGCCGCCATTGGCCCCAGCATCATGGCAATGATCATCAGCCGCGCCGACCATTCGCCCGTCGGATGGAGCATGTCCATCGTATCGATGCGCCCCTGCCACCAGGCCAGTTCGAGCAGCAAGGCCGGAAGCGCAAGCAGCAGCCAGAATGTTGGCTTTTTATTGAGAATCGTTCGCATTAGTTTTTTCGCTAACCCAATTGCAAAATGCGGTCAACTGTTTGGCGTGTTGAGGATGTGTTAACCATCTTTGCCGCAATCTTTGGCCATGCCGCGCATGGTCCCCATCCTGCTCCTCGCTTCACTGATCGCCGCCTGTGGCGGACGCGGTGAGCATGATGTGGTCCGGCGCGGCAACGACGCCTTTTCCGGCAAATCCGTGCAACAATGCCTTGCCGAGCTTAAGGACAATGATGTGCGCTTTACGCCGCTTCCCAACCGCGACTTTGGCGGGGGCTGCCGCACCATCGACACCATAAAGCTGATGTCTTTTGGTACAGAGGCAAGCAACCTTGGCGCCATGACCTGCCCGCTGGCGGCCAATTTCACTGCATGGGCAAAATATGCCGTGCGCCCTGCCGCGCGAAAATATCTGGGGTCAGAAGTCGTTCGCATCGAAACAATGGGCACCTATAGCTGCCGCAAGGTAAAGGGTGGGCGATCTGACAAGCTGTCCGAACATGCCTATGGCAATGCTGTGGATATTGCTGCCTTCATCGTGAAAGATGGGCGGCGTATTTCGGTCTTGTCGGGCTGGAACGGCAAAGCGGAGGAGCGCGCCTTCCTGCGCCGCCTGCACGAATCCGCCTGCAAGCGCTTTGGCACGGTATTGGGCCCCGATTACAACCGCGCCCATGCCGACCATTTCCATTTCGACATGGGCAAATCGATGAAGGATGGCTCTGCCTTTTGCCGATAATGCTGGATAAAGCCGTCACACCGGCTTAAATCGCCCCCAATGACAGAAGAAAAAATTACCGACCGCCGCTTCTACAAGGCCCAGCAGGAAGCGGACTTTGCCGAACAGCAGCTTTCGACCCCGCAAACGCAAAGCAAATCCTATCGCCTCGCATTTCAGGACACGGAATTCCTGCTGCGCGAGGATCTGCGCCCAGTACGCTTCCAGTTGGAATTGCTGAAAACCGAAATGCTGCTGGAGGAAGCCAATATCGGCTCAATGCTGGTCATTTACGGCTCCGCGCGCATTCCCGCGCCCGAAGCGGTCGAGGCGCTGAAGGCAGCGGCTACCGATGAACGCAGCAAGATTATCGCCGCGCGAATGGAGGAAAAATCCCGCTTTTACGAAGAATCGCGTTCGCTTGCGCGGATCGCCAGCCAGGCTGGAATCACTGACGAGCAAGGGCGGCGGCATTTTGTCGTCTGTTCCGGCGGCGGTCCGTCGATCATGGAAGCCGCCAATCGCGGCGCGCATGATGTCGGCGCGGAATCGGTTGGCCTGAACATCGTGCTGCCGCATGAGCAGGCCCCCAATCTGTACGTGACTCCGCGCCTGAGTTTCCAATTTCATTATTTCGCCCTGCGCAAGATGCACTTTCTGTTGCGCGCCCGTGCAGTCGCCGTTTTTCCGGGCGGTTTTGGCACCTTTGACGAGTTTTTTGAGCTGCTAACACTGGTGCAGACGGGCAAGATCAAGAAAATGCCGATCCTGCTGTTCGGCAAGGAATTCTGGCATCGCGTCGTCAATTTTGAAGAGTTGATGCTTGAAGGTGTGATTAGCCCGCCGGACCTCGAACTGTTCCAGTTCGTTGAAACCGCCGAAGAAGCCTGGGCATCGATTTGCGATTTTTACGAGGATGTTGGCTGAGCGCCAAACTCAACGCTGCGATTTTAGATAACGGCCAACAGCGGAGCCGACCCAGCGGTTTACCGGGCCAACACGCCTGCCAAACCGGTTGGCACCATTATGCCTATTTCGCGGGCGCAGCGGCAGGCG
>CAZNEO010000086.1:0-4569 GCA_964572205.1 uncultured Sphingorhabdus sp. | reverse complement strand
GCGTTTCGGTGGCATATTCGAAATTCGGCCCCTCGACGATGGCATCGACCGGGCACGCCTCCTGGCAGAAACCGCAATAGATGCATTTGGTCATGTCGATGTCGTAGCGCGTGGTGCGGCGGCTGCCATCCTCGCGCGGCTCGGCCTCAATGGTGATCGCCTGCGCCGGACACACCGCCTCGCACAGCTTGCACGCGATGCAGCGTTCCTCGCCATTGGGATAGCGGCGCAGCGCATGCTCACCGCGAAAGCGCGGAGAGAGCGGGTTCTTTTCGAACGGATAATTCACCGTCGCCTTGGGCTTGAAGAAATATTGCAAGGTCAGCCAATGCGCCTTGATAAATTCCCACAGCGTGAAGGATTTGATGAGATGGGCGATCATTTTTCAATCTTCCAGCATTTGCGATTTGGATTGGGCTTCTGTTCAATGAAGTTGCCTTGATCATCCATCACTTCATAAGGGTGGGCGCAAAACTTTGGACCAAAATGCCCCTTCCACATCAGATACCCGCTCACCAGACACACCCAGAAGAGCGAGATTGGCAAAAACACTTTCCAGCCCAGGCGCATCAACTGGTCATAGCGGTAGCGCGGCACGGTTGCCTTCACCCAAGCGAAGATGAAGAACATGATCAATATCTTGATGAACAGCCAGATGATCCCCGGGACGGCATAAAGCGGCGCCCAATCCACGGGCGGCAGATATCCGCCCCAAAACAGGATGGCGTTCAGCGTGCACATCAGCAGCACATTGGCATATTCGCCTAGCCAGTAGAGCGCGAAGCTCATCGACGAATATTCGGTCTGGTAACCTGCAACCAGCTCGCTCTCCGCCTCGGTCAAATCGAACGGCGCGCGCGCGGTTTCGGCCATCGCGCTGATCAGGAACATGACCGCGATGGGGAAGAGCAGCGGATTGAGCGCAAAGGCGTTAATACCCAGCACATGGTCCCGCTGCGCCTCGACTATGCCCGAGACATTGAACGTCCCCGCCCACAGCACCACGCAAATCAGGATGAAGCCGATCGAGACTTCGTAGGAGATCATCTGCGCCGCCGCGCGCATCGCGGAGAAGAAGGGATATTTGGAGTTGGATGCCCAACCGGCAATCACCACGCCGTAAACGCCCAGGCTGCTGATCGCGAGGATGTAGAGCAGGCCGACATTGATGTCGGACAGCACGACGCCAACGTCGAACGGGATCACTGCCCAGGCCATCAACGCGACAGTAAAGGTGATGATCGGCGCGATCAGGAACAGGCCGCGGTTCGCGGCGCTGGGGATGATGGTTTCCTGCAGGAAGACCTTCAGCGCATCGGCGAAGCTTTGCAGCACGCCAAAGGGGCCAACGACATTGGGGCCACGGCGCAGCGCAAAGGCCGCCCACAATTTGCGCTCAACATAGATGATGATGGCGACGGCCAGCATCACAGGGAGCGCAATCAGCAAGATGCCCGCAATGGTCGCGGTAAACCATGCGCCTTCGTAGGACATGCCAAGGGATTGGAAGAACTCGGTCATTGCGCTGCCCCGCGTTTAAATGGGGACTGTCCCCTCCCGATGAGCAAATGGCAGTGACGATCAGCGGTGACGGCTTTTAAATGGGGACTGTCCCCATTTAAACGCTTGGCTTGCCTCTCACGCAAATAAATAGGGACAGTCCCCGCCCAATGGGCGGAGCAGAGCAAGGCACCAAAGCGCGGGCCTTTAACGGGGGACAGTCCCCATTTCTTTGCTAGCCACGTGGCCATCATTCCGCAGCCTCCAGCCATTGCTCGCCATGCACCAACTCGCTCGAGCAGCGCTGCATCGTCGGCGACGCGCGGCAGATGGCGTTGGTCAGGTAGAAATCCTTGATCGGATAATCGGCTATTTTGCCGCTGACCGTCGCAGGCAGTTTCGGTTCCGCCCAGCCATAATCAGCGAGGCCCTCCACGCCCAACGCCGGAACCGCTTTCGCCATTTCGGTGCGCAGTTCATCCAGGTTGTCGAACGGCAATTTCTTGCCCAACACGTCCGAAAGCGCACGGAAAATGGCCCAATCCTCCCGCGCATCGCCCGGCGGGAAGACCGCGCGTTCCCCGCGCTGGACGCGGCCTTCAAGGTTTACATAAGTGCCCGATTTCTCGCTATAGGCAGCCCCCGGCAGGATCACATCGGCATGGTGCGCGCCATTATCGCCATGGTGGCCGACATAGACTTTGAAGCTGTTCTTGAAGAGGCCATAATCCACCTCATCGGTCCCCAGGAAGAAGGCCAGCTTGGGCTTTTTCGCCGCCAGCGCCTTGATGCCGCCGTAATGTGCAAACCCAAGCATCAACCCGCCCATGCGCGCCGCCGCGAAATGCAGGACGTTGAAGCCGTTCCAGCCATCACGCACGAGCTTGTATTTCTTGGCAAAGGCCAAGGCTGCGCCATGCACGCCTTCATAACGCAGCGCCCCACCGCCAACGATGATCGCTGGGCGTTCGGCGTTTTTCAGCGCATCGGCCAGTGCCTTGGGCGCTTTGGTCAGTGCGGACAGATCGTCACCCAACCATTCGACCTTATAGGTCAGGTCAGTAACAGGTCCGATGGCAAAAACCTTCGCGCCCTTGCGCCGCACAGCCTTCTGGATGCGCGTATTGACCAAAGGAGCCTCGCGCCGCGTGTCGCTACCGACCAGCAGGATAACGTCTGCATTTTCTATGCCTGCGATCGTCGTGTTGAAATTGACCGCGCTCAGCGAGGATGTATCATAGGCAAGGCCGGTCTGACGCCCCTCCAGGCCTTCGCAACCCATTGATATTGCTAATGTTTTTGCCGCGAACATAGTCTCACAATCGACCATATCGCCCGCTATCACCGCTACGTTGTTGGTGTCAGCTTTGTCAGTTTCGCGCTTGATCACCGCAAAGGCCTCGGCCCAACTGGCCGCAACCAGCTTCCCGTCCTTGCGCACATAGGGCTTATCAAGCCGCCGTTCGGTCAGGCCATCTACCGCATGCCGCGTCTTGTCCGACGCCCATTCCTCATTCACATCTTCATTGATACGCGGCAGCGCGCGAAGCACGGCCCTGCCCCGGCTGTCGAGACGGATATTGGTGCCAACCGCGTCCATCACGTCGATGCTTGGGGTCTTCTTCAGCTCCCACGGCCGCGCGTTGAAGGCATAGGGCTTGCTGGTCAGCGCACCCACCGGGCACAGGTCAACAACATTGCCCGAAAGCTCGCTCGTCACCGCGCGTTCGAGATAGCTGGTGATCTGCATATTCTCACCGCGCCCGATCGCGCCGATTTCCTCAATGCCAGCCACTTCCTCGGCAAAGCGGACGCAGCGGGTGCACTGGATGCAGCGGGTCATCACCGTCTTGACGATGGGCCCCATATATTTCTCGGTCACCGCGCGCTTATTCTCATCATAGCGCGACGCACCGCGGCCATAAGCGACCGACTGGTCCTGCAAATCGCATTCGCCACCCTGGTCGCAAATCGGGCAATCGAGCGGGTGGTTAATCAGGAGGAATTCCATCACTCCCTCACGCGCCTTCTTCACCATCGCACTGTCCGTACGGATGATCTGGCCTTCGGTCGCGGGAAGCGCACAGCTCGCCTGCGGCTTGGGCGGCCCGGGCGCTACTTCGACCAAGCACATGCGGCAATTGCCCGCGATGGAAAGGCGTTCGTGGTAGCAAAAGCGTGGGATTTCCTTACCCGCCAACTCGCACGCCTGCAGGACGGTAGCGCCCTGCGGGACTTCGATTTCTTGGCCGTCTACGGTGACTTTAGGCATTGGGCGCACTTTCCGTCTTTGCAATGGAAAACATACGATCCAAGATTCTACTGGTTCTAAATTTCGCTGATAGCCATGGCTTTGTCCGGTAAAGGCGAAAATACTCCGTGTGATAAGACAATTGAGTTTCAGCTGACACTGCCCAAACAGATTTTCGAGTCATAGGCAGCCATTTCGATTCGGTAATCTCAAGAACTCCCTCAACTGTCACGACCAGAAGCGATACAAACCACTCGTATTTTTCAAATCTAGTTCTCGATCCATCAATTTCTTGCTTTTTATAGTCAAATTTAAATTCGGAATGTTTCGGAAAAGCAAAGTCGGGATTATCAAAAGCAACTTTGACATAATCAAAATAAGCACGTCGCGCATTGATCTCGCGATTAGCTTTGATGGCTCTGGCCGCGATAACAACGCCTGCTACTAAAATGAACAGCGTCAGTATCTGGATTGGGAAGGGGCTCATTCCGCTGCCTCCAGTATCTCGGCGCGGTTCGCCGCAATCCGCCGTTCCATCTCCGGTCGGAAATGGCGGATCAGCCCCTGGATCGGCCAAGCCGCCGCGTCGCCCAGCGCGCAGATGGTGTGGCCTTCGACCTGCTTGGTCACTTCATACAAAGTGTCGATTTCCGAAATATCAGCATTGCCTTCGCGCAGCCGTTCCATCACGCGCCACATCCAGCCTGTGCCTTCGCGGCAGGGCGTGCACTGGCCGCAGCTTTCATGCTTGTAGAAATAGGACAGCCGCGAAATGGCGCGCACGATGTCGGTCGATTTGTCCATCACGATCACCGCTG
>CAZNEO010000085.1:0-4675 GCA_964572205.1 uncultured Sphingorhabdus sp. | reverse complement strand
AATAGACGCCGTCGCTTTCGGTAGCTGCCAAAATCGCTTCCCAAGCAGCATCGCCATGATGCTCAGAAACCACCTCTTCGAGTAGATTGAAAATGACGCCCTTCATCTGCCCCACCGGATATGCCTTGATCAGCCATAGTTACGACAGCCACTGATGGAATTTTAGGGCTAACGGCGAGGTTGGCCTTGTCAGAGTAAACGCACAATCTGACGAATGATGAGCAAGCGGGTTAGGGTAGGGCATGCCAAGACCTAGGAAACTTGGCGGCCCGTTCCGCTATTTCAACTCGTCACCAGAGGTGATCCGGCTGGTGGTGATGATGTATGTGCGATAACCGCTGTCCTTGCGGAATGTTGAGGATCTGCTGTTCGAGCGCTGCATCGACATCTGTCATGAAACCGTCCGCTTCTGGTGGAGCAGGTTCGGTCCTAAGTTCGCCGCTGACATTAGGAAGCAGAGCCTATGGAGAATGCGTGGGTTCCTGCACTGGAACTGGCACCTCGATGAGATGCACTGCCTCTTTCGTGCAGTCGACCGGGAGGATGAAGTTCTCGATAGTTACGTCACTAAAACTGGAGACAAGGAGGCAGCCTTAGCCTTCATCAGGAAGACGCTGAAAAAGTACGAATCCAGCCATAAATTAGGTCAAGCCGATGTTATCCTGACCACTTTAGCTCAGTTCGCAGCCTTCCATTGCAGGATATGGTGGCGGCTGGCTCCAGCGTTCAGCGTCTCATGCGCTGACAAGCTCAATCCGCCCGAACCGTCGAATACTGCCAGTCGGCGTTGTTCGGTACCCGTCATATCGGGATTGAGCGACATGGTGACCTGATGGACCACCTCTTCGCCTTCGATCCGCCAGGGCCCAGCATAGTGGAAATAGCTGTCAAAGGCCGCTGCCTTTTGATCCGCGTTCGCGTTGCGGGCATTGGCAATGCCAAAGGTTGGACGTGTGGCCTTTGCGATGCTTGCCGTCATCGTGCCGTCGACTGAATAGACGATATAGCCATGCGCTTCTGGCCCAAATGGACGGGTTACACCGCCGTCGGAATATTCGATCCGCCAATCGACAAGTTGCCAAGCGCCGATGAAATCTTCGGGATTATGCGGCATGGGCGTCGATCTTTCTGGGGGCAGGGCGGCGATTCTGGACAATGCGGAAGCGGCTGGCAACGAACGCCAAGTCAGCCAAACAGGCATTGCCCGCCGGGTTAAGGCCTGTGACATGATAGTCGCTATAGGCTGCCGCGAAATTTGCCCACATCGCACCGTGGAGATTGATGGAGACATTCATGCCGCTCGCTTCATAGGCCGCAAGTGAGCGGTCAATAAAGCCATCGTCTGTTGAATAGAGATAGGAGGAAATGGCGCCATATACGCGGGCGAGCCGGGTTGCCTCTTCAACCGCCGCATCGCCATCCGTGGCGGCAATGATGAACATCACCGGGCCAAAATGCTCCTCGGCATAGAGCGCTGTGTTGCCTGCCGGGAGCGCCACGACCAGCGGTGTCATTGTACGCGCTTGCGGATAGTCGGGGTGTGCGTAAGCTGCTGGCACGCGCAAAACCTGTGCGTTCGGACTCTGCGCGGCGCGGGCGGCCAGATTGCGCACTATTTCGCAACTTGGTTCTGCCTGCACTGCGCCCATAACTCCCGCCGCGACAGGCGGATTATCCGCAATGCTATCAATGGCTGCGACCAGCGCCGCCGCGACTTCATCAAAGGTCCGGTGCCCTTGCGCCGTGTTGATCCCGCCCGCTGGGACATAGACATTTTGCGGGCTGGTGCACATTTGCGCGGAGAATAAGCAAGTCGCGCGGGCGATGGCGGTTACCGTAGCATCCAAATCCTCGCAGCTTTCGAGCACGACGGAGTTTATGCCTGCGGTTTCGGTATAGAGCAGCTTGCCGGTAACGGTGCGTTCCAGATGCCCGCCATAACGCGGGCTGCCGGTAAAATCGATGATTTGCACGGCGGGATCGTCAACGAAGCGTTGGGCAATCGGCGCCTCCAGGGTATCAACGGCGAGCGTCACCAGATTGGGATCACAACCGTGGTCGGCCAGCACCCGGCGACACTCCTGCACCACAATTGCCATGGGCAGGATCGCTATCGGGTGCGGTTTCACGATCACAGGATTTCCGGTGGCGAGGCTAGCAAACATTGCCGGATAGGCATTCCATGTCGGGAATGACGCGCAGCAGATGACAAGGCCGATTCCACGGGGAACAAGGCGGTATTGCTTGTCGAGCGAAACCTCTTCCCTGCCAAATGTCCGGTCCCAGCGCACAGCAGGCACCACGTCACGCATCGCCTTTGCCGCATAGGCCAGAGCCTCGATCCCGCGATCTAGCGCATTGGGACCGCTGCCGCTGAACGCTTGCGTATAGCTTTGCCCGGCGACGTGCATCACGCTATGCGCCATTTCGAAATTGCGGGCATAGAGGCGCGTTGCCATTTCGAGGCACAGGGCAATGCGCGCTTCGGGATCAACGTTGCGCCAACTCGACATTGCCTTTTGTGCCGCGTCGATGAGCGCAGCCGGATCGCAGACCGGATAATCGATACCAAGCGGTAGCCGCGTGAAGGGCGAAACCTCTGCTCCTGTGCGTCCAGCGATGCCCGGCTGATCGAGGTCGAAGGACTGGCCCAATTGCGCCTCAAATGCGGCCCTGCCAATCTCCGGCGCGCCGGGTGCATGGAATTTAGCGCTTGGGGAGTCACGAAACGGGCTCCAGCTTTTGCGGCTGTTCACCGCTTCAATGGCTGCCTCTAGCGTCGGCGCGTGGCGCGCCACAAGCGCATCGAAACGATCAGTCATACGCGCTCCACCACCATCGCCGCGCCAACACCCGAGGCCCCGCTAACCACGACGAGGCCCAGCGTGCCGCTGGCTTCATCCAAGCAGTCGAGCAAGGTTGACGTCAGGATCGCGCCACTCGCCCCCATGGGATGGCCCTTGGCGATATGGCCTCCGGAGACATTCACCTTGGCAGGATCGACTGGATAGTCGCGCAGGAATTTGGCGATTGTAACAGCAAAACTCTCCATGAACTCGATCCGCTCGATATCGGCCAGCGTAACGCCAGCACGGGCCACAGCTTTATCCATGGCGGCAAAGCCTGCTGTCAGCGAGGCCGCCGGGTCGCCGCCGCTCTCTGCAAATCCCAATATGCGCGCGCGGACTTGGCCCAGACCTGGCTTCCCAATCAGGGCTAGCGCCGCGCCGTCGCATACTGGCGGCGCATGGCCCAAAGTGTGCAGCGGTTCGAAACGTGCGCCATCCAGCGCCTCGGCATATTGATCTTGCAAAGCACCGAATGCAGGAGACATGGTCGCGAGTTTTGCTGCATCTATGCCAGTCCTTGGGCATTCCTCCGCATCCAGCGTTCCCGTTGCGATCCGTGAGTAGATCAGGGCCGGTTTGGTTTCGGCTGCAGCGGATTTCTGCTGTGATGCAAGCGCGACGGCATCCAGTTCGCTGCGGCTAATTCCTTCAGCAACGGCCAGCCGGTCGGCCGCAAGCACGACTGGAATGTATCGACTGCGCGGCGGAAAACTGGGGTCAGTGTAATAACTTGCAGTGTCGCCCAAGAAGGGAACCCGGCTCATACATTCGACCCCGCCTGCCAGCGCCCTCTCGGCGAAGCCACTACCGACCATTGCGGCGGCTTGACCGATGGCCGACAATCCAGACGCGCAATAATTGTTAAGGCTGTGTGCTGCGGTCGCATCAGGAAGCCCTGCATGCAGTTTCGAGACTAGTGCGATATGTCCACCTTGATCGCCGACTTGGCCGATGCAGCCGAGCAAAAGGGCTTCTGGGGAGTTGGCAGCATCGCCGCATCGTTCACGAAGCCCGTCAATCTGCTGCTTCACCAGTTCTTGCGGGGTCAGGGCAGCAAGCCCGCCGTCAGGCCTGGCCTTACCGCGCGGTGTGCGCACAGCATCGTAGATATAGACATCACCCATGCCAATCAGACGCCAACCACAAAGCTGACCGATGTAGTAGCACTGCCGCCGACGTTGAAAGTGGCGAAGTTCTTCGCACCTTCCACCTGATAGTCGCCCGCGTTGCCGGTCACCTGTCGCCAGGCGTCGAGAGTCATACGCACTCCAGTGGCTCCGACTGGATGGCCAAGCCCGATCAGCCCACCCGACGGGTTGACTGGCAACTTGCCGCCCAGCGCAATCGTGCCGTCCTCCACTGCGCGCCAGCTTTCGCCGGGCGGCGTGATGCCGAAATGGTCGATCGCCATATATTCGGTGATGGAGAAGCAATCATGCACCTCGACGCCGTCACAGGCGTAAATGTCGGCCATGCCCGCGCGGTCCAGTGCATCCATCATAGCCTTGCGCACGGTAGGGAAGACATAGGGTTGACCCCGGCTGCCGCTGACTTTGGTTGAGTAGAGCAAAGGCGCAGTCGAATGGCCCCAGCCTTTAATGCGCGGGATGCTCTCCAGCGCGATGCCGCGCCGCGCCGCATAGCGTTCGGCCACTTCGCGCGAGGCGAGGAAGATGGCCGCAGCACCATCGGTCACCTGCCCGCAATCGGCCTTGCGCAAGCTGCCCTCGATCGGCGGATTGAGCTCGTCATTGTCCGCCAGATGGTCTGACGTGATGGCCCAGCCGCGCGTCTGCGCGTTGGGGTTCTTCTTGGCATTGGCAAAG
>CAZNEO010000084.1:0-4714 GCA_964572205.1 uncultured Sphingorhabdus sp. | reverse complement strand
GCTGGACCTATTGGTATTTCCAGACGCGCACCGGGGAAATGAAGAGCATCGATGAGCTGCGCCAGACCTATTTGCTCGCCAATGAGCCTTGATGTGGCAGGTCTCGATTTCCCAATATTCGTCGGCCCGCACCTGATGCGGGCCTTGGCTTTTTTAGCGCGGTCGTGAAAAGCCTAACCCCGCATCAAGTGCGGGGTGACGGGATTGGGAGCAAAAGACATGTCGAAGAAATCCTACTTGAGGCCGATCCATTTTATCGAGAGCCCGCAGCAGCATGACGGAGCCTCGGCGCGGTTGGCAGGCACGATGCTGTGGTTTTCGGCAGTTGAAATGATCGTGAAGGATGGCGCGGAGACGACACGGTCGATCATCCCGGTTGCCAGCAGCGACAGCCTGCCCGATGCGGCACAGCCCATTTTCGCCAGATTGACGGCGCTCCGCGCGCCGCTGCAACTGGGAACCCGCGTCATCCGGCTCGACCAGCCGCAGGTGATGGGCATATTGAATGTAACGCCCGACAGTTTCTCTGATGGTGGGAAATATGGCGACGATCCGGCGGCCATTGCAGAGGCGGGAATCGCGCTTTCCGCAGCAGGAGCCTCGATCATCGATGTAGGCGGTGAATCCACCCGCCCCAACGCGCAGGTCGTGTGGGAGGGTGATGAGATCAAGCGGATTGAACCGGTGATTCAGCGGCTTTCCGCAGCCGGCACAGCCGTATCGGTTGATACGCGTAAGGCAGCGGTGATGGAGGCGGCGCTGGTGGCCGGCGCAGGCATGATCAACGATGTCTCGGCGCTGCTCTATGACGACCGCTCGCTCGCAGTTGCAACGGCTGCAAACTGCCCGATTGTGCTGATGCACGCGCCAAGCCAAGGCAGCGATCCGCACAAGGGGTCGGGCTATGCCGATGTCCTTTTTGATGTTTACGACTGGCTTGAGGAGCGTGTCGAGGCGCTTGTTGCCGCAGGAATAGCGCGCGAGCGGCTGCTGATCGATCCGGGCATCGGTTTCGGCAAATCGCTTTCGGACAATCTGACGCTGATTAACAATCTTGCGCTCTTTCACGGCCTTGGCTGCCCCATCTTGTTCGGCGCAAGCCGCAAACGGATGATCGGCGCGCTGTCAAATGAAGCACCAGTTGAGGCGCGTCTGGGCGGATCGCTCTTCCTGGCGATGAAAGCAGTGGAACAGGGCGCGCACATACTGCGTGTTCATGACGTCGCAGAAACGGTTCAGGCAAGCCATGTCTGGCGGGGGCTGCGCGATGCGGCGCTGACGGCGCGCTGCTGATCGCTTTTCCCGTATAGGTAGAGCGCCGCACGCTGTTTTAATATCGCCGCATGACAGCAAAATATATCACCGCCTATATCGCCACTGGCATAGCCTTCGCCGCGATCGACAGCATCTGGCTGCGCACCATGTATGCGCGGCTGTATAAGCCTGAAATTGGCGCGTTGATGTATGAAGGCGGCTTCCGGCTTGGCCCGGCTGTTGTCTTTTACCTGCTGTACATATTGGGCATGATGATCTTTGCGGTTGGCCCTGCATTGCAAAATGGCAAATGGTAGACCGCGCTGCTCTGGGGCGCGCTGTTGGGCTTTTTCTGCTACATGACCTATGACCTGACCAACCATGCCACGATGAAGGTCTGGAGCACAAAGGTCACTGTGCTCGATATCATGTGGGGTACATTTCTGACCGGTTCGGCTTCGCTGGCAGGGTGGTGGGCAACTACGCTGGTCTTTGGGAAAACCACGTAGTTCCGCCACTACCATAATGCTGAGCTCGTCGGAGGACGATTCTCAGTCATAGCGCTTCGCCGTGAAACCCCCGCGACAGGCTCAGGGCTATAGTGATGGCTCTAGGCTGCTGTGCTTTCAATGCCAAGGTCAGCGAGCTTGCGGTAAAGCGTTGAACGCCCAATGCCCAGCCGCCGCGCAACCTCAGTCATGCGGCCGCGATAATGGCCAATGGCAAGGCGAATAACGTCCGCTTCGATTTCTTCCAGCGGACGCAAATTGCCGTCGGTTTCATACAAGTCGATACCGATGCCGTCATTGCTGGCCAGCACATCGCCGCTACGCTGCCCCACGGCAGAGGCGATTTGCGGAAATTCTTCGGGAGTCAGCGCATCCCGATCACACAGCACTGCCGCACGGAAAAGTGCGCTTTGCAACTGGCGCACATTGCCCGGCCAGTCATAGGCGCGCAGCAGTGACAGCGCCTCATCAGTAATGCCCAGACTGCGCAAGCCGGGCTGGTTGGCCATGCGGCCAAGGAAATGCCGGGCAAGCGCTGGAATATCGCTCGTGCGCTCGCGCAGCGGCGGGATGCGCAATTGCACGACATTGATCCGGTAATAAAGGTCCTCGCGGAAACTTCCGCTGTCCAGCTTTGCCGCAAGGTCGCTGTTGCTCGCCGATAGCAGGCGCACGTCGATGCGATAGCTGTGCGGGCTGCCCAGCGGCTGAATTTCATTCTCCGTCAACAGCCGAACCAGCCGGATTTGCGTTTCGCTGGGCAGCTGGTCGATTTCGTCAAGAAAAACCGTGCCATTTTCTGCCTGTTGGATAATACCGACGCGCCGGTCAAAGGCACCGGCAAAGGCATTTTTTTCATGCCCGAACAGGACGGAGTCCAACAGATTGGGGGCAATTGCGCCGCAATTCACCTTCAAATAGGGCTGGCGCGCTCGCGGGCTGGCGGCGTGGATGGCATCAGCCACCACTTCCTTGCCGACGCCGCCTTCGCCTTCGATCAGCACGGGAGCGCGGCTGCGTGCTGCCTTGGCCGCGATGGCAAGCGCGCTGCGAAACGCAGGGGCACTGCCAATAATTTCGTCAAAGCCCAGCGGATGGGCAATTTTTTCGGTCAGCGGCTGCAACTCGCCATGGTCTTTGGCATGGTCAGCAGCAATGCTCAGCGCGGCAATCAGCCGCTCGGCCGCGACGGGCTTGATGATATAGTCGGATGCTCCGGCACGCATCGCCTCGATTGCGGCATCGGTGGAGCCTACAGCGGTCAGCAGCAGCACGGGCAGGGCAGGGCGGCGCGATTTCAGTTCAGCGATAAGGGTGGCGCTTTCGGCCCCAGGCACCCATTGGTCGATCAGGATGGCATCCAGCATCATCCCGTCCTGCGTGCCCAGCATGGCAATCGCGGTTTCGGCATCACGCGCGAAAATTGTGCGCCATCCGGCCCGACCCGCTATGGCGGAAACCAGGCGGCACTGGGCCGGCTCGTCATCGACAAGCATCAGCGAACGAGGTGGTTTTTCGGCCATTCAGCTTCCATGGGCATCAACATCAAACCCCCGCGTAGCGAAAAGGGGTAAAGAGCCGATTAAGCATGGCGATAAAATTCTATCGCACTGGTGGCCACCACAGGCATTTGCAGGGGTTGAGCAATGCGATCCATCCGGTTAAGGGCATAGCGATATAAGCTATTAACAGGAGGAAGTGATGGCAGGCCAGCAGGACATGCAAGCTGCAAACCAGACCTATTCAGGCTTTTTGACGCTGTTCAAATGGGGCACAATCATTTCTGTTGCGGCCGCTGCCCTTGTTGTCATGATCATCGCCTGACGTGACCAAAATTGCGGTCCTGAAGGAAGTCGCCAAGGGCGAAACCCGCGTTGCTGCATCGGCAGAGACGGTGAAGAAATTCATCGCGCTTGGTGCAAGCGTATCTGTGGAAAAGGGCGCGGGGCTGTCCGCTTCGGTCCCTGATGCAGACTATGAGGCTGCGGGCGCTGTGATGGGCACGGCGGCTGCGGTGCTGAAGGATGCGGATATTGTGCTTGGCGTACAGGGACCAGAGCCCAAGGCGCTAAAGGGCATAGCCAAAGGCGCGTGGATTGTCGCGGGCCTTGATCCTTTCGGCCAGCGCGCGCGTGTCGACGATTATGCAAAGCTGGGCGTTGAGGCGCTGGCGATGGAATTCATGCCGCGCATCACCCGCGCGCAATCGATGGACATTTTGTCCTCGCAGTCGAACCTGTCGGGCTATAAAGCAGTGATTGACAGCGCCAATGCCTTTGGCCGCGCCTTTCCGATGATGATGACGGCAGCGGGCACGGTGAGTGCGGCAAAGGTGTTCATCATGGGCGTTGGTGTTGCAGGCTTGCAGGCGATTGCAACCGCGCGGCGTCTGGGCGCCGTGGTGTCGGCCACGGATGTGCGTTCCGCCACAAAGGAACAGATTGAATCGCTGGGCGCAAAGCCGATCTTCGTCGAAAGTGTCGCGGGGATCGAAGGCGAAGGCGCGGGCGGCTATGCCACCGAAATGAGCGAGGAATATCAAAAGGCGCAGGCCGAACTGGTTTCCGGCCATATCGCCAAGCAGGATATCGTCATCACAACGGCGCTGATCCCCGGACGCGCCGCACCGCGGCTGATCAGCGATGCTCAGATTGCCAGCATGAAGCCGGGCAGCGTCATATTCGACCTTGCGGTGGCGCAGGGCGGCAATGTTGAGGGCTCAAAGCCCGACGAGGTGGTGATCAAGCATGGCGTCAAGATCATCGGCCATAGCAACACGCCCGCGCATCTCCCCGCAGACGCTTCAGCGCTGTTTTCTCGCAACCTCTTCAACTTCCTCTCCGCTTTCTGGGATAAAGAAGCGGGCAAGCCCGTGCTGGACGAGGAAATCGGCGACGCCATCCGGCTGACCCGTGATGGCAAAGTGGTCAACGAGAGGCTGCTGGGTTGAA
>CAZNEO010000083.1:0-4740 GCA_964572205.1 uncultured Sphingorhabdus sp. | reverse complement strand
CCGGCGTGACGATCGCGGTTCGATTGCGCTGTACGGGATGCCCGGCAGCGATGCGTTGGTTACGCTGCGATGTGACATCGGGCGCGGGCGAGTCTATCTCTCGCGTGCCGGCGGCACAGGGTCGGCCTTGACCGTGCGTACCAGCTCCGTGTCGAAGGCGGTAGCGGCGCTCCCAACGGGCGGACGGCCGCTTTATATTGCGGCAGAATTGCTGACCAACGATCCCTTGCTTGATGCCATGGCCTATAGCCGCGGTCGCGTTGCCCTGGAGGTGCCGGGTCTGCTGAACATCGCGATTCCCATTTGGTCGGAGATTGGCCGGGTGATCGAAGATTGCCGACCCTAACGCAAAAAAAGGGGCCAGTCGGCCCCAACGCAAGAGGCAATAGATTTGCCACAAAAAAATTCAAAAACAAGTCTTGTTTCACATCCGCATTTGACTCAAATTTGAGTCGCGGAGGGCAAGCACATGCGTAACGCAATTTTGTTTCAACAATCGAAAGGAGGTGATCCGATGTCTCATGGTTCAGTTAAGAGGTCGGGCATTTCCGTTCGGGGGATCGATTGCTGAATATAGCACTTACATGACTCCCGGCAGCGGCTGCCCTGGCTGCTGACCCATGCAAGAAAAGGGTCGCCTCAACCGGGGCGGCCCTTTTCGCTTTTGTGACATCTTTTTTGGCGCGATGTGGCGTTGTCATCCGATTGCAATGGTATCGCCATCGCAAGATCATCAAAGCTACAATGAATTGTCATGCCCCCTGCCTAAGGCGAGTCCCGCAAACGAAAAAGCGAGGCTCTCCCATGCGACTAATTTCCATTCTTTTCAGCAGCTGTGCGGTCATGGTTGCGACGCCGATCTGGGCGCAATCCGGTGTCGAACCGGCCGAAGAAACCGCAGATGCAGACGGCATTATTGTTTTTGGCCAGGGCCAGACCCGCCAGGTGCAGGAAATCAAATCAGAGGATCTGACCATCCTGGCGCCCGGCACCAGCCCGCTGAAGGCAATCGAAAAACTGCCGAGCGTCAATTTTCAGTCCGCTGACCCCTTTGGTACCTATGAATGGTCGAGCCGCGTCACCATTCGCGGGTTCAACCAGAACCAGCTCGGCTACACGCTAGACGGTATCCCGCTGGGCGATTCCTCTTATGGCAACAACAATGGTCTGCACATCGGTCGCGCCATTTCCCCCGAAAATATCGGTGTAACGCGGGTGTCGCAGGGGGCGGGATCGCTGGGAACGCAAGCGACCAACAATCTGGGCGGCACACTCGAATTTTTCTCGATGGACCCGACGGAATCGGGGGCCGACGCCAATTTCACCTATGGCTCGGAAGATACAAAGCGCGCCTTTGGCCGGCTAAGCTGGGGCGAAAGCGGCGGCGCGCGGGGATTTCTGTCGGGCACCTATCATAATGCCGACAAGTGGAAGGGCGGCGGCGTCCAAAAAAACTGGATGATCAATGCTAAGGCGATTGTCCCGGCGGGCGACGGTCAGTTCGATGCCTATGTCAGCTATTCTGACCGGGCCGAGCAGGATTACCAGGATCTGTCTTTGGAAATGATCCGTCGACTTGGTTATGACCATGACAACTTCTTTCCGGACTATGCAGCGGCTATCCGCGCGGCGCAGGGCGTTTTTACAGCGCCCGTGAACAATCTGGACGACAGCTATTATGATGCGTCGGGGCTTCGAAAGGATTTGCTGGCGTCGATTGGCGTAACCGCTCCGCTCAGCAGCCGGGTGACGCTGAAACTAAAGGGCTATTATCACGATAATGAAGGACAGGGCACGTGGGGAACCCCCTATGTAGCCAGTCCGAACGGGGTGCCGATGTCGCTACGGACAACCGAATATGATATCAACCGCGGTGGCATATTCGGTTCACTGACTGCCGAACTGGGTTCTAACGAGATCAGTGTCGGTCTATGGTACGAGCATAATGATTTCACCCAGGCAAGGCGCTTTTACGCCTATCAAAGCTTGACCAATCCGGGGCGCGATCACCTCAAATTCCAGCGCAATCCGTTTTTCACCCAATGGCTGTTCAATTTCAACACCGACACTTTGCAATATTATGTGCAGGACCGGATCAGTCTGGGCGACCTGACGGTCAATCTGGGCTGGAAGGGATTTAAAGTCGATAACGAGGCCAATCCGACAATACAGGGTTCGCTTGCGCGGGGAAAAATCGGGACAAAGGACTGGTTCCAGCCGCATGCGGGCATCGCCTATAAGCTTGGTGGAAATGCGGAAATTTTTGGTGGCTTTACCCAGTCGACACGAGCCTTCGTTTCTTCTGCCACCAGCGGACCCTTCTCCACCACGCAGGCGGGTTTCGATGCGCTGCTGGTGCGCGGCTTGAAGCCCGAGCAATCGGACACCTACGAACTTGGCGCCCGTTTTAACAATGCCACTTTCAATGGCGTGCTTGGCGTCTATCTCGTCAATTTCCGCAACAGGCTCCTCGGTGTCCCGACCGGACCCGGCATTGTCGGCAATCCCTCGATCCTGCAAAATGTTGGCGGCGTCCGCTCTTTGGGTTTCGAGGCAGCCGGTGATGTCCGCCTTGGTGGCGGGTTTACACTGTTTGCATCGTACAGCTATAATGATGCAACCTATCGGGACAATGTCATCGTACCCGGCGCACCGCCGGTGACCATCGCGATCAAGGGCAAGACCGTCGTTGATACACCCAAGCATCTGCTGAAAGGCGAGTTCGGCTATGACAGCGACAGCTTTTTCGGGCGGATCGGTGCCAATTATATGAGCAAGCGCTATTTCACCTATACCAATGACCAGTCTGTGGGCAGCCGCGTGCTGGTTGATGCTACGCTTGGGTACCGGTTCAATCTCGGCCTGCGCGCCCCGGTCGAAATACAGCTGAACGCCACCAATGTGTTTGACAAGAAATATGTGTCGACCATCGGATCAAACGGTTTCGGGAATAGCGGCGACAACCAAACATTGCTTGCGGGCGCGCCGCAACAATTTTTTGCAACGCTGAAATTTGGCCTCTGATGCGGTTTTTGTCAGGCCTGTTCTTCGCAGTGGCCGCGCTCACACCGGTGGCGGTCACTGCGGAGCCCGTGCTTCTGATTTCGATCGACGGGCTGCAACCCGCCGATGTGATCGAGGCCGACAAAAGAGGCATCAACATCCCGAACCTGAAACGGTTTGTGCGCGACGGCAGCTACGCCAGCGGCGTAACCGGTGTGTTGCCGACTGTTACCTATCCCAGCCATGCGACATTGGTAACAGGGGTCAGTCCGGCGAAACATGGCATCATCAGCAATACCGGCTTTGATCCCATGCAGATCAACCAGTCAGGCTGGTACTGGTATGCAAGCGATTATAAGGTGCCAACGCTGTGGGACGCCGCCGCCAAGGCCGGACTGAAGACTGCCAATGTCCATTGGCCGGTCACCGTGGGCGAAAGTTCCATAGCGTTCAACCTGCCGCAAATCTGGCGGACAGGGCATGAGGACGATGTAAAGCTGATGAAGGTGCTGGCGACGCCGGGGCTGGTCGATCGGCTCGAAGGGTCGCTCGGCGAACCCTATGTGCAAGGCATAGACGAGAGCATCGAAGGCGATCAAAACCGTGCGCGCTTCGCGGCGGCGATGATCGCGGCCGAAAAGCCCGATTTCATGACCGCCTATTTCACCGCGCTCGACCATGAACAGCATGGTAAGGGGCCGGATACAGATGACGCCCACCGCATATTGGAACGGATCGATGCAATTATCGGTCAGATGGTATCGGCGCAGATGGATGCACACCCCGACAGCGTGATTGCAATCGTATCCGATCACGGCTTTGCGCGGACCGATACCGAAGTGAACCTGTTTCGTGCGTTTATCGATGCGGGACTGATTGTTTTGGGTCCGGATGGCAAGATAACAGACTGGCAGGCCTCCCCATGGAATGCCGGTGGGACGACGGCTATCATGCTTTCGAAGCCCGGAGATCAGGCTCTGGTCGCCCGCGTTACCGCGACGCTTGAAAAATTGAAGGCTGACCCGAAGAACCGCATTGCGCGCATATTATTGCCGGATGCCATCGCAAAGACGGGCGGTAACCCAAAGGCAAGCTTCTATATTGATTTTCAACCCGGAGCCTATGGTGGTGGGTTCAAGGGCAAAGAAGCGCCTCTGACCGGACCGTCAGGCAACAAGGGCACCCATGGCTATGCCCCTGACCACCCGGAGATGCGCTCAACCTTCATGATAATGGGTCCGGGCATCGCCAAGGGTCGCAATCTGGGTACGATAGACCTGCGCAGTATTGCGCCGACACTGGCCCGGAAAATGCGGATCGTGCTGCCTGACGCAGAATTGCCGGCGATTTCTTTGGAATAGAACGGTAGCTACAGGTGCGCGGTTGATCGAAATAGCGCTGGAAAGATTGCGCGGCGTCCCTACATGAAGGGCTCAATATTTAGGGGCCCGGAAATGGCATTTTTGAAGAGCAGCTGGCGGATATTGGTGGCGATCAAGGACGGGTTGGCGCTTCTCTTGCTGTTGCTGTTTTTCTGGGCGCTCTATGCCCTGCTGTCCAGTGGACCTAATCCCGGCGCGGTACGCGATGGTGCGCTTTACCTGCAGCTTGATGGGACCGTCGCTGAACAACCCGCTGCCATTGATCCGGTCGACGCGCTGATCTCGCAACGAACACCGGTGAAAGAGCATCGCCAGCGCGACATTGTCCGTGCGCTTGACCTGGCAGTGCAGGATC
>CAZNEO010000082.1:0-4876 GCA_964572205.1 uncultured Sphingorhabdus sp. | reverse complement strand
CAGCGTGGCAGGCTGCACTGTTCACCTCGTCACCGCTGAACTGGACGATGGCCCGGTTCTGGGCCAGACAGAAGTCGCCATCCTGCCCGGCGACAGCGAGGAATCGCTTGCTGCGCGCGTGCTGATTGCCGAGCATCAGCTCTACAGCCTTGCGCTTGGGCAGTATGTCATGCGCGAGCGCAGCCCGGAATGGCTGGTCGAGCAAGTCCGCGTCCGCGCCATGGCACAGCCAGAGGCAGATGAGGTGGTCAGCCATGGAATGCCCTGTTTCGGCATCATCAAGGGCAAGAAATTCGCCTATGTCAGCCTAGACCATCATGGCGATGGCCGGATCGCGTTACTCGTCAAAATCAGTGGGGCAGAAGAACAGGCGCAGCTGATCGACATGGACCCGGACCGCTATTTCCGCCCGGCCTATTTCGGCGACGGCTGGATCGCCATCCGCCTCGACCTGGGCGACAATGACTGGGACCATATCGGTGAGTGGCTAAGCAAAAGCTGGCTGGCAGTCGCGCCGAAGAAGCTGGCGAAGCTGATGCTGGTGACGGGGGAGTTTTGATGCGCGCAAAGGCGGCGTGGCTTGCGTTCTATGTGTCACTGATCCTGAGCTTAGCCTGCTGCAGCGCGTGGAATATATACACTTCGTCCTATGATTGTGCGGATGACCAACGTCACGGCCCGGACCCGGGAACAGTCGAATGCGACTCCGCGATCACACAGGCACGGGCAAGCCGCAGTCAGGACATCCGCGAGGCGTTTGCCGCCCCGCTGATTGTCGGTGGAGTCTTTGGAGCAGGACTTCTCGCACTTTGGTATGTCGGCAAAGCACTGCAACGCAGAGGCTATTTCGTCGGCGACACTTAGGATGGAGGCCAAACCAGATAAACGAAAAAAGGCCGCCGAATCGCACCGGCGGCCCTTTAGATGACGCTTGCCGAAAAAATCAGCCAACGATCTCTTCAGGCTTGAAAAAGAAGGCAATTTCAATCGCCGCATTCTCATCGCTGTCCGAACCATGGACGGTGTTTTCGCCAATCGACAGGGCATGCGTTTTGCGGATGGTGCCTTCGGCGGCTTCGGCAGGGTTGGTCGCGCCCATGATGTCGCGGTTGCGGGTGACGGCGTCTTCGCCTTCCAGCACTTGCACGACCACCGGCTCGCTCATCATGAATTCAACCAGCTCGCCGAAAAAGGGGCGTTCCTTGTGCACTGCGTAAAAGCCTTCGGCCTGCTCGCGGCTCATATGGATGCGCTTTGAGGCAACGACGCGAAGGCCAGCGCCCTCCAGCATCGCTGTGACCGCGCCGGTCAGGTTGCGGCGGGTTGCATCGGGCTTGATGATCGAAAAGGTGCGGGTAACCGCCATGATAAACTCCATATTTTGGGGGAAAATCTCTGTTGGCTGGGGCCACTAGCGCCCCCAACCCATAAAGGCAAGTTAGAGTCGCAATCCCGCCGTTTCGTCCAGCCCCGCCATGATGTTCAGGCTCTGCACTGCTGCGCCGCTTGCGCCCTTGCCAAGGTTATCCAGCATGGCGATCAACCGCACCTGGTCGCTGCGCGGGCTGCCCATGACATAGAGATCCAGCCGATCAGTCGGCTCTTGCGTGTTGAGGATCAGCAGCTCCGATGGCGCCATTTCGTCATGCACATGTACGACTGGCGAGGCGGCATAATGGGCGGCAAGGCAGGCGCGCATTTCATCAGGACTGTCGCTGCCCGGCATCACCGAAATGGGCAGCGGCACTTCCACCATCATGCCGCGAAAGGCCGGGACCACGGCAGGCGAGAAAATCGGCGCCAGCGCCAGCCCGGCGTGGTTTTGCATTTCGGGGATATGTTTGTGCGACAGATCAAGACCATAGCTGCGAAAGCCGATATCTGCTCCCCCCGAACCATCGCGCCCCTCAAAACGCTCGATCAGCGCCTTTCCGCCACCCGAATAGCCCGATACTGCGTTGACCGTGTAGGGCCAGTCGTCCGGGATGAGCCCGGCAGCCACCAGCGGCGCGACCAGCGCGAGGAAACCCGTGGGATAGCAACCGGGATTGCTGACCAGTCTTGCCCCGGCGATTTGCGCCCGCTGCACCGCACTGAGTTCAGGAAAGCCATAGGCCCAGGCTGCGTCGACCCGATGCGCGGTTGAAGCATCGATGATCCGGGTCGAGGCGGAACTTGTCATGGCCACCGCCTCCTTCGCCGCGTCATCAGGCAGGCAAAGGATAACAAAATCAGCGTCATTCAGCGCCTCGCGTCGCGCGGCAGCATCCTTGCGCTGGTCATCCGGCAGCATGATCTGCTCAAATTCGGCGCGGCCCGCAAGCCGGTCGGCGATTTCAAGGCCGGTTGTCCCGGCAGCGCCGTCGATGAAGATGCTGGCGGTCATTATAGCACGCGCTTGCGCGCCAATATTGGGACCTCGTGCCCGTCAAACCGCGCCGCCGCGACGTCCAGTGGTTCAATCGAAACTGCCATCGCCGCCGCATTGGCGTGGATCAGCCGCACGGCATCAGCCATGATCCCGACATGGCCAGGAAAGAAGACAAGGTCGCCGCGTTGCAGCGGCGCATCCTGCGCCAGTTCTTGGCCAAAACTGGCCTGCTGCATATCGGCATCGCGTGGTGGCTTGTGGCCGTTTAGACCGAACACAAGCTGCACCAGCCCCGAACAATCAAGCGCATTGCCGCCGCGTCCGCCCCAGCTATAGGGTGTGCCAACCAGCCGTTCGGCAAGCTCCGCAGGCGCGCTTTCCACTTTGCCGATTTCCGACAGATGCACAACTGGCGCCCAGCCGCCTTCGCAGCTTAAAAACTTGCCACATTCGCTGGCATCCCCGCAGACGATCCGAGCGCCCATGGGATAGCGCGCCAATACCGGAGCCTTAATCGATGGCGTCGCCACAATCAGCGTGGCAGGCGCGCTGACCACATGGGTCGCGGCGAAATCATCACCCAGATCAGCGAAGCGCAAATAGCCAAGATAATCATCATGCAGGCAATAGCCCCAGGCCCATTCGCCTGCGATATCCAGCACTGCAAACTCCTCGCCGTGCATCAGCGCGCTGACGGGCATCGAGGAAAGATGCGGCTCGGCATGGATTTCTGTAACCGGTGCAATGCCCGTGCGCAGCATCGGCACAGCATAATGCGGCGCGAACAGCTTTCCGGCCAGCTTTATATCGGCCAGGTCGCCGCGGATCGGCGTCGTGCGCCTATCGCCCTCTATGCTGTGCCCGCTAAGCCGGTAAGTCTGCCGGGGCGGCGGTGAAACTGACGGATTACTGGCCAATTCATTGTCCCTGCTGGTCAAGCCCGGCCTCTAGCGCACCGGGTAAGCATCCGTCAAATAACGATAGACTGCCCGCAAACCCAGCGCTTCGCCACCTTTTGGTCGACCCGGCTTAGCCGCCATACGCCACGCATAGGTGTCAAAATGCGCCCAGCGGATGCCATCATCCACAAATTTTTGGAGAAACAGCGCCGCCGTGATCGCTCCGGCAAATGCCCCGCCGCTGTTGGCGATATCGGCGATATCGCTGTCCAGCATGTCAAGATAGGGCTGCCACAGCGGCATCCGCCAGACCGGATCGCCCACCGCGTCAGCGGCATCGAGCAGATTGCCTGCAAGGCCATCGTCATTGGCGAACAGCGCAGGCAGGTCAGGCCCTAGCGCGGTGCGCGCAGCACCTGTCAGCGTGGCAAAATCGATTATCAGGCCCGCGCCGTCCTCCACCGCCTTGGTCAGGGCATCGGCAAGCACCAACCGCCCTTCCGCATCGGTGTTGTCAATCTCTACCTTAATGCCCTTGCGCGATGCAATTATGTCGCCCGGCCGGAACGCGCCGCCCGATATCGCATTTTCAACCGCAGCCACAAGCAGGTGGAGCCGCACGGGCAGGCGCGCCTTCATTATGGCATCGGCCAGTGCCAAGGCATGGGCCGCGCCGCCCATATCCTTTTTCATCAGCCGCATCCCCGCCGCTGGCTTGATATCAAGGCCGCCGCTGTCGAAACAGACGCCTTTACCGACAATTGCGATGCGTGGATGCCGCTCATCGCCCCAGACAAGTTCAATCAGCCGGGGTGCAAAATCGCGTGACGCCGCCTTACCGACAGCATGGATCAGGGGATAGCCCGCCTCAAGTTCCGCACCACGCGTGACCGTCACGGCGGCCTTGTGTGCCTTGGCAAGCCGTGCCGCCTCCGACTCAAGCTGTTCAGGCCCCATGTCGGCAGCCGGAGTATTTACCAGATCGCGGACCAGCGCAGTCGCCTGCGCTTGCCACACTGCCCCCTCAATCCGCCCCGGCTCTCCGGTCAGCAGGATGCGGGGGCCTTTTGCCGATGGTTCGCTGCGATAACGATCAAACCGATAATGCGCCAACAGCCAGCCCAGCATCGCATCGCCAGCGTCCGCACCGGCCAGCCGATAGGTTCCTTCGGGCAGCGCATCGGCCGCCTTGGCCAAGGCCCAATTGTCAAGTGCGCCGGTGTCAGCAACGCACAATAAGGCACGCCAATCTTCTCCACCCGATTCAGATACAATGGCGAAATCCCCCTTTTTGCCGCTGAACTTCTGCGCTTGCGCGGCAGCGCGAATGAAGGCCGGCTGGGCATTTAGCCATGTGTCATAAGTGCGCGTATCGACAATTTCGATTGTCCGTGCTTCCTGTCCGCCGTCAGGCTGGATTAAGTGGCTGTAATCAGTCATGGCGGCTCTGTTAGCGTTGCGGCACAATAAAGGAATGATTTTCCGGCGATGAGCAATATTTTTTCACGGCTTGGCCTGGCAGCATTGCTGCTTTTGCTGGCGGCCTGCGGCCCGCGCGAGGCCGACGTTATTTCCCCGCCAAAGGATGTCGCGGCAATTGTCGCAC
>CAZNEO010000081.1:0-4949 GCA_964572205.1 uncultured Sphingorhabdus sp. | reverse complement strand
GGGCGCATGTCGGTCATTTCGCCTTTGCGCAAAGCCATCTTGTCGATGACGGTGCCGCTATGCTCGTCATCGACGTCGATGACGACCTGTTCATAGGGTTCGGTACGATTGCCCTTCTCGTCTTCGCGATAAAGCACGCGCGGGCGGCTGATACCGAGTTCAAATCCTTCGCGACGCATCGTTTCGATGAGGACGCCCAACTGAAGCTCGCCGCGGCCGGCGACTTCGAACGAGTCCTTGTCGGCGCTTTCGGTGACGCGGATGGCGACGTTGCTCTCGCTTTCGCGGAACAGGCGGTCGCGGATCATGCGGCTGGTGACTTTGGTCCCTTCGCGGCCCGCCATCGGGCTGTCATTCACGGCAAAGCGCATGGAGAGCGTCGGCGGGTCAATGGGTTGGGCGTGCAGCGGTTCGCTCACCGAAATGTCGGCGATGGTGTTGGCGACAGTCGCTTCGGTGAGGCCGGCGATGCTGATGATATCTCCGGCAAAGGCTTCTTCCACCGGCACACGTTCAAGGCCGCGGAACGCCATCAGTTTGGAGGCGCGGCCCGTTTCGATCACCTTGCCGTCATTGTCGAGCGCGTGGATTTGCTGGTTGACCTTTACCGTGCCAGCGGCAACGCGGCCGGTCAGAATGCGGCCGAGGAAATTGTCGCGGTCGAGCAGAGTCACGAGGAATTGGAACGGCGCGTTGGTATCGACCACTGGCTCAGGTACATGCGAAACGATGGTTTCAAACATCGGCGTCAGCGTGCCGTCGCGTTTGTCGGGATCGAGATTGGCATAGCCGTTGCGGCCAGAGGCATAGAGCACGGGGAAGTCGAGCTGTTCGTCAGTCGCATCGAGCGACACAAACAGGTCGAACACTTCGTCGAGCACTTCCTGAATGCGCTCATCCGGACGGTCGATCTTGTTGACGACCACAATCGGGCGCAGGCCGAGCGCAAGCGCCTTGCCGGTCACGAACTTTGTCTGCGGCATGGCGCCTTCGGACGAATCGACCAGCAAAATCACGCCGTCGACCATCGACAGGATGCGCTCCACCTCACCGCCAAAATCGGCGTGGCCGGGGGTGTCGACAATGTTAATCCGCGTACCTTCCCATTCCACGCTGGTGCACTTTGCCAGAATCGTGATCCCGCGTTCTTTTTCCAGATCGTTCGAATCCATCGCCCGTTCCTCTACGCGCTGGTTGTCGCGGAAGGTGCCGGACTGGCGGAAAAGCTGATCGACGAGCGTCGTTTTGCCGTGATCGACATGTGCTATTATCGCAATATTGCGCAGGGACATTGTTTAGGCCTTATGGGAGCGAGGCGCTGATGCGCCAACTGTTGCGCGCGCCCTTAGCGAAAGTTTCGTTGCGGTGCAACAAAAGCCGTTGGAGCGCGCATGATGTAAAGGAAAACTTGCCCAACTTCACAGTGCCCATGGCGTCGGATTTGTCGTCGAACCGCCCCGATCCATCGTCCAGCCGTTTGTCGCATTTTGGGGCTCTGCGTGCCGAAAGCGCGCGTTCAAGCCACGCCCATAAGCCTGTTTGTAGGCTTGGGCAAAGCGCCGGTTGTGCTGCCTTGCATAGCGAACCCCCGCCCGCGTAACACCGGCCTTTTCTGCTGCTACTTCTATGGTCGCGCCTGTACCCAGCACCGCCAGGAAGACATCATGCCAGCTTTGCGGTCGCGGTTGTTTAAAGGCGCGAGTCTCCGCTGCCCTCAGCGCCAATTCCCCCAACTCCGCCGCCGCCCTGGCGCGGATATCCGCTTTTCTTCTCGATTTCCGCATATCGGAACAATAGAAGAACAAAATTGAAAAGTCAAGCTGGTTTCCCGCAGCGAGGAGAGTTGCTATCGAGACTTATGCCGGATTTTTCCATGGATGGATTGACCCTGTTTGCGGCTGCAAGCGTGGAATCAGAGCTTGGCCAACTGGAAACTGCACTGGCCGGCCATGTCGATCAGGGTGCGGGCGTTAGGCTGCAAGCCGTGAACGGCTTGGTCCCATTGCTTTCAGGCGCAAGCGGTATGGGACAGATCGCGCACGCGTTGCTTGGGGCGTACGCAAAGCCGGTTCGAGCCGTACTGTTCGACAAGACAGCCAAAACCAACTGGAGTCTCGGCTGGCATCAGGACCGGACAATCGTCGTGAAGGAGCGCGTGGATGTTGCAGGTTTTGGGCCGTGGACTGTCAAAAGCGGGTTACTGCACGTTGCCCCACCTATCCCGATATTGGAAGCCATGGTGACATTGCGGCTCCATCTGGATGATGTCGATGAAGCGAACGCGCCGTTGCTTGCCGCAAAGGGGTCGCATCGCCTTGGCAAAATTGCCGAGATCGACATCGCCATGGTTGTCGACCAATCGGAAATCCATAGCTGCCTCGCGCAACGTGGCGATGTTTGGGCCTATTCTACGCCGATACTGCATGCTTCCGAAATCGCGCATCGGCCAAGGCGACGGCGGGTGTTGCAGGTCGACTATGCTAGCGACGGGCTGCCGGGCGGGCTGGAGTGGTTGGGGGTTTGACCGCATTGCAAGGCGACGATGCAGCCCGGTGATCGTGCCCCCAGCGGCGATAGCCTGCGGTGTCGATATGAAAACGGGTGCCTTTGTAAATGCCCAGCCCCATGTTGAGGGCCTCGCCCTTTCGTGTGTACAGCGCGCAGAGTTTTTCGATCAGCTTGTCGCGCGTCGTGCCGTTGGTCGGGCGCATGTCGATGACGTAGAAGCGCAGATGCTGGCTACCGCTAGCGCCGCCAATGCAGGTGTTGATTTGCGCCCCGCGAAACACCGACAATGCCTCAACCGGTCCGGTCAGCGGCTGCACCTCATCGCGGATGAGCTTCAGCGTGGGGACCATGTTCGGCCAGTATCGCTGCGGAGGGACATCGAAGGGCTCGGCACCACAGCGCCGCCATTCGGTATCGCTGCGCAGCAATTGCCGGATCGGGACAACGCCGCCGACGCCTTCGCGGGCGAGGAAGTTTTGCAGGACCGCAGTATCGGCCTGGTTCGATCCTTGTTGTGTCCATTGGGCAAATCGAGCGGCGTCGGCTTCCACGCTTTTCCCGCAAGACGGCAGCGTTAGGCACGATATGGCAAGCAGGATATTGGCCTTCATCAAGGTGTGGTTTGGCCGTTCAACGCCTTGGCCAATTGCTTCGGATCATAAAGCGAAGCGGCTTCGTTCCCGACCAGCCTCTGACCGACATTTTTGTCAAAACCGATCAGCCAGTTCGCCGCTTGCTTTGCGAGTTCCGGCGACGTTGCAGGGATGGCGGCCAAATCCTGTAAGCGCCGTGAAGCTTTGAGCAGTTCGGCGCGTTCGCGTTTCAAGCCGGGCCCTGCATAACGCTCCGACAGCAATCCCAGCTGGTGCCGTGCTGCGGCGATCAACAGCTGGCTGGTTTGCCGGTCGCCGCGTGCCTGCATTTCGACAGCGCCCATAACCGCTGACTGGATCAGGGTCAGCTGGTCCTCCAGCTTGCGGGGCACCCGCATCTGTTTGCCTTCAGGACAACTGCCGACGGCGCGGACATAGGCGGCGAGGGCATCGAGCGTCGCTGCACTCGGTTCATGGCCGCCAAATTCTTCCACGATCAGCGTGCGGATAAAGGGTTCCAGCGCCTTCGCCGACGGATCGCGCGCAATTTTGCCGGGGGCGGCAAGATCGGGGATCAGCACCGGATCGAACCGGCCATTACCGCGCGCCGCGCTGAAAAAACTGTTGGTAACGTCTGCGGTGCCGGGCCTGTCGGAGACGCCTGCCAACGCAAAATGGGGGTTGTCGCGGCCATTGACGTGGCAGCTTGCGCAGTTGAGTCCCGCCTTTGCCGCTTGGCCTCCAAGCAGCGTTGGGGTGTTGAACAAGGCCTCGCCCGTCCGAACCAGCGTTGTAGCTTGCGGATTGTCAGCGAGGCAGGTGGCTGGCTGGCTGGACATGGCCTCCAGTTCTGCACCCGGCGCGGTCCAGCGCAGCGTTTCGAAAAGAGGTGGGGTGGCGGCAAAGGCCAATGCCGCCGTCCCACCTGTAAGCAAGCAAGCGATCAGCTTGCGGATGGCACCTTCTCCGTGATCCAGCGGCGCAGCTCATCGGCTTCATTGCAGCCAAAGCCGCAAATCGCCTCAAGCTTCGCCAGATTGGCCTTGGCGCCGGCGACATTACCGCGTTCCAGCTTCAGCTCGCCATAATATTCGAGCGCACCGCGATGGTTGGGATAGATATCGAGCGCGGTCTGGTAATAGCTTTCGGCCACATCATAGCGTTTCAGCTTGCGGTTGGCGAAGCCCAGATAGGTCAGGATATCCGGGTGCGGCCCCGCCGCCCAGCGCGCGTCGTTCAGATAGGCAATGGCTTCTTCATAACGATGCTCGTTGATCATGCTGACGGCAGTGACATAGGTTTCGTCCGCTGCCTTGGCGGCGGCGAGCTTGATGGCAGGTGCAGCGACCGATGCCTGTTTGCCGGCCGCAATGGCGGCCTCCAGCTTGCTCACGCCATCGGCCAGCTTGGCCTTGTCCGCGCAAGCGTCGCCGCAGCTTGCCTGCATGGCTTTCAGCGCCGTCAGTTGCGCCGCTGCCTTGTCCGCCTTGCCAAGCTTGGCCTGCACAATGCCGAAATCGCGGCGCGCCTCGACCATCTTCTCATTATATTTGACCGCAAGACCGAGCGGCTTGTCAGCCTTTTTAAAATCATTCATGCCCATATAGGACGCGCCGAGCAGATATTGCGCCGCTGCATCCTTGGGCACCGCACCCGCCACCTTTTTGAAATGTTTGGCAGCCGTTGCATAGTCGCCTGCCTTGAACGCCGTGGTGCCCTTTTGGTAATCGACCGCTGGATCATAGGCAGAAGTAGAGCTGCTGGGCGATCCGCCCCCTCCACCGCCGCCGCCACCTGCGGCGAGGAGGGGGGGTAGGGCCAAAAGCGAGAGTGCCGCAACCGATGCCA
>CAZNEO010000080.1:0-5024 GCA_964572205.1 uncultured Sphingorhabdus sp. | reverse complement strand
GCCGCAATCAACGCCGCACGCGGAATAGACAGCGCGGCACAGCGCGCCGCCGACGCAGCCCCCCGCGCACGCGCGACACCTCAGGCGACAGCCGGTGCACCCGCCTGTCCCGCGAACAGGATTGGGAGGACGCGCGCAAGACCGAGAGCGACGATCTGGGCGAGGAGCCAACCTTTTTGCCTGAGGGGTGAAGGGGGACCGAATTTCCGCTCGTGCTGAGCCTGTCGATGGGTTGCAGAGGAAATCCTGTTTTGCAACAACTGCAATATAAATGGGGTCTATTTGGGGCTTGTGACACCTGTCACCGTAATTCCAAGTAACAATGCCTTGACTGATAGCACTCAAAAGGGTGATACTTTCAATAGTGTAAGTAGTTGAACCGATATGTTTTCGCGGTGAATTGATTTTGGTCTGGTATTGACGAATTTTCCTGACTGGATAATCGTGTGGCTGCGGGCCGGGCCCCTCTGGCGATTGCTTAAGACAAAGTGATCGTGATGTCGGACCGCATCGGGAGACCGGTGCGATCGATATTTGAACCACCCCAATCTCCCGATTTGTTTCATGCAAACGAGAGGAGATATTTATGTCTTATATGAACCATAACGCAGCTTTTGCTGGCGGAATCCAAGAATTAAATGCTTCGGAGGTTGATGAAGTCGCTGGCGGCCCAGGTCCGTTAGCTTTGGCGCCGGTCGTCGCTGCCGCCGCCAAGGCCTGTTCAAAGAGCAACACCTGCAAAGGTGCGGTTGTCGCGACCGCAGGCGCCGTTGCTGCCCTATTCGGTTACGAGAATAATCGTGTCTGAACTGACAGAAAATAGCGGCCTTTTGCAAAATTTGAAAAAGCACTGGTTTGCTATCGCTCTCATCCTGGCCGTTGTGTTTGGATATACCGCGGGAAAGGATCGAGCGGAACGGGACAACGCCCGTGATTCAAGAAATGGAGCTACTTATGATCAACGAACTTAATTCGAGCGAAATTGAAAGCGTCAATGGTGGATGGTTTTGGATTGCGCTTCCGATGGTGATCGGTGCTGGCTATACCGTCGGCAAAGATCGTGCGGAGCGCGATAACAAGAGAGACGAAAAAGAATCCTCCTAAATCACCGGCGCACACAGATTCGGGATGCCGAACTGTATGTGGATTGAAAACTGGACCTGCGGCGCCGAGGTGCCGCAGGTTTTTTCGGAGATCGACTATGACACATGCCTGTAACGCGATACGACCGGCGTTCGCGGCCTTTGCAAGTGCCTTATAGTCTAACGCACATCGAGCTGCCTGGCGGATGGTTGCGATTGACAACAATTATCGCGGCTGATGGCGGAGTAATCACTGCTCGGATACCATCAAGCTCTTGTAACATCTGCGAAAACATGGCCTTTGCCATGGCGACTGTTATTGGGTGATACCGCTTTGTGAATCCATTTTTTATTGTCCATGGCGGCGATGATTTGACGGCGTGACATGAAAGACTCTCAGTTTTGAATATGCAACTCTTCCGTGACGAAGCTATCTCCAAACATCGCAATCGCCTGTCCGGCGATGTTTCGATTGCGATACCCGTGGGATGGCAAAGCATCGGATTGCTGATCTTTGGCAGCGTTGCGGCGGCCATGCTTTTTCTGGCGCTGGCAAGCTATTCGCGCGTGGAAACCGTCTCCGGCACCATAACGCCTGACACGGGTGTTTCGTCCATTGTCCCGACCCGTGCAGGTGTGATCATGGCTTTGACGGTGAAGGATGGGCAGAACGTAGACGCAGGCGCCGAACTTGCCGCGATCCGCGCCGAAGAAGATGGTGCGATGGCGCAATCCCCTGCCGCCCTTATCGAGGCCGCGATAGCAAGGCAGGATGCCAGCCTTGCCGCGCAATCAGACGCCGCGCAAGCATCGGCCGTTGCGCAAGTGTCGCAGCTTGCGGCGCAACGCACCGGCCTGACCGCCGAAATCGGGCAATTGAAATCGCAAATGGCGTTGCAGCGCAACCTGATCGCGTCGGCGCAAAACGATCTTGATCGTGCCCGAACGATTGCCGACCGCGGCTTTATCAGTGGTCGCGATCTACAGATCCGCGAGGAAACGTTGCTCGCGCGGCAACAGGGGCTTGCCCAGCTGGAACAATCGCTCGCCGCCAAACAGGCCACGTTGATTGAGAATGATCGCACCGTTGCACAGATATCCGCACAGGCCCGTGCACAGACCGCCAGCCTTGCGGCGACCCGTGCCGGGGTTGCCCAGCAAGCGGCCAGCACCGCCGGTGCACGCTCCTATGTCCTACGCGCGCCGGTTGCGGGCCGCGTCACCGCGCTGACCGCCCGCGTCGGCCAGCCTGCCAATCCGCAAGGGCAGTTGATGGCCATCGTTCCTGCTGGCGCAAAGCTGCGGGCAGAACTTGCCGTGCCGAGCGCTGCGATTGGTTTTGTGAAGCAGGGCCAACAAGTCCGGCTTGCCATTGACGCCTTTCCCTATCAGCGTTTCGGAACGGTCATCGGCAAAGTGCAAACAGTGTCGACCAGCGCCTTAAACGCTGAGGGGCCGGATGGCACATCCATTGCCGTCTACCCCGTTATTGTCGCGCTCGATCAGGCAAGCATTGCCGCCTATGGACGCACCGAACCATTGATATCGGGCATGACCTTGACAGCGCGGATCGTCACAGAAAAACAATCGCTGCTTGAGTGGCTTTTCGAACCACTTTTTGCCGTAGGGCGGCGATAAACCGCATGCTTGATTTTGGCTTTTTAACGCCCTCGCGTGTGAGACTGGTCCGGCAAACCGAAATTGCCGAATGCGGCCTTGCCTCGCTGACAATGGTCGCGAATTATCACGGCCTCGACATTGATCTTGGCACCATGCGTCGACGTTTTGCGCCAAGTTTGCGCGGTGCGGCACTGAAAACACTGATCGGTTTGGCTGACCGGATTGGTCTCACCCCACGCGCGGTCAAGCTGCCGTTGGAGCAGCTCGGCAACCTTCACGTCCCTGCGGTGCTGCACTGGGACATGAATCATTATGTCGTGTTGGAACGCGTGCAGGGCGACAGGGCGCTCATTCATAATCCCGATGGGCGTTCGACATGGATGCCGATGGCCGAGGTCTCGGACCATTTTACCGGCGTTGCCCTCGAACTGCGTCCCAGCAACGATTTTCAGACCGGCAAGCAACGCGAACGATTGAAACTGTCGCAGCTCTGGCAGCGCATCACCGGCATCAAGCGAGCCTTGCTGCAAATACTGGTGCTGACATTGGTGCTGCAGGCCTTTGTGCTGGCGTCACCCTATTATATGCAACTGGCGATCGATCAGGCAATACCGGCACTTGATCGTAACTTGCTGACCGTCTTGGCGCTAGGGTTTGGGCTGTTCACCATCATCAATGCGGGTGCCGCGCTGTTGCGCTCTTTCGTGCTACTGGTCGCGGGCACAAGCATTGGTTTCAGTCTCGCATCAAATATTGCCCGGCGACTGTTCCGGCTGCCGGTCGACTGGTTCGAAAAACGGCATACGGGCGATATTCTATCGCGATTCCAGTCGATTGGCCCAATCCAGACTTTTCTGACACAAGGTGCCGTTGCCGCCATTGTCGATGGTATTATGGCGATCCTGACACTGGCGCTGATGTTCTGGTATAGTCCGCTGCTGGCATTTGTAGCGCTCATTGCCTTTGGCCTGTACGCAGTCGTGCGGTTCGTATCCTTTTCATTCGAACGCGAGGCGGTTGAATCGTCAATCATCACCAGTGGCAAAGAGCAAAGCACACTGATTGAGACATTGCGCGGCATGACGACCTTACGATTGTTCGGGCGTGAGACATTACGCCATGCATTTTGGCAGACGCGGCTCACCGATGCCGTCAACGCCGATGTTCGTGTGGCGCGAATTGGCATCTGGCAATCGACAGCCAACACGGTGATTTTTGGCATCGAAAATATCGTTACCATCTGGCTGGCAGTCGGGTTTGTTATCGCCGGCGCGGGCTTCAGCGTGGGTATGGTCTTCGCCTATATGGCCTATAAGACGCAATTCATCAGCAAAGCCGCCGCACTGATAGACCAGGCAATTGCATTCCGAATGCTGGGGCTGCACCTGGAACGCCTGTCGGACATTGCGCTGTCTGACGAAGATAAGAGCTTTGGCGAAAGCGCCGACATCGAAACGCCACTCAGGGGGCGGATTGAGTTGCGCGAAATATTTTATCGCTATGCGCCAAGCGAACCCTTGGTGCTTAGTGGTGTCAATCTGATCATCGAACCGGGCGAGCATGTTGCGATTACCGGATCATCAGGCGGCGGAAAATCCACGCTGGTCAAATTGCTGCTTGGCTTGATCGAACCGGAGGCGGGCGAGGTGCTGATCGATGGACTGCCGCTTGCCCGGTTCGGTTACAAAAGCTATCACAGCCAGATTGCAGCGGTGCTGCAGGAGGACAGCCTGTTTGCAGGCACACTGGCCGATAATATTGCCTTGTTTGACGAATCGATCGATATGCAGCGCGTCGTCGCCGCCGCCGCCGCGGCGTCGATCCATGACGATATTTCACGCATGCCCATGCAGTACGAAACGCTGGTCGGCGACATGGGGTCAACGCTTTCGGGCGGACAAAAACAGCGGGTCCTGCTCGCCCGCGCATTGTACCGCCAGCCCAAAATATTGGTGATGGACGAAGGCACGGCGCACCTCGATACAGGGCATGAGCAAGCCGTGAATGCCGCCATTGGCGCAATGGGAATAACCCGTATCATTATTGCGCATCGGCAGGAAACGATAGCCGCGGCGGAGCGCATATTGGTGATGGAGAATGGGAAGCTGACGCCGCCCCCATCCTAAGCGCAGCAATAAAAGCTTACTGAGGAATCGAAACCGACCCATATTGTCCTCTGGACGCCTTCGGTTCCCCGCATCCAGATTGAACGGTAGCGGGACTACTCCTCACCCATGCGCAAAGCTGCGATAAAGGCTTCTTGAGGAATACTGACAGAGCCATATTCTCTCATTCTGGCCTTGCCCTTCTTCTGCTTCTCCA
>CAZNEO010000079.1:0-5087 GCA_964572205.1 uncultured Sphingorhabdus sp. | reverse complement strand
CTGAATGGCGGGCTGTGCGGCCTAGGCCACATGGCCTAGCAAGTTGCGCATCAAGGCCTTATCGGGCTGGGATTCAAACCGACAAATCCACTTTGGTACCAGAAGTCGAAACCGTCTTGGCCTAGAGGCTGGCCTTCGCGCTTTGGCCGACCATATCGAAGCGCAGAAGATGGGCCATGTGCCCGGCGCACCGCAGCATCCACAACCCCAGAACAAGATAGAGCGTTGGCATCAGACACTGAAGAACTGCATCCTGCTCGAAAACTACGTCCTGCCGGGTGATCTCGAACGCCAGATCGAGGTGTTCGTCGAGCACTATAATCACCGGCGCTACCATGAAAGCCTGAACAAAGTCACACCCGCCGATGCCTGCTTCGGCAGGGCACCGGCTATCATCAAGCAGCCAGAGAGGATCAAATAACAGACCATCGAATATCGGTGCTTGCAACACCGAAAGCTCGCCACATAACATCAACCAACCAGACGAAGCCGATGCTCCGCTAATCTACGCAGCCATCAGTGCCAAATGTTCTGACGACGGACAACGACATGGGCATCCCAGATCTTGTCAAAAAGGGTGCGGGGGGTGTTCAGCTCATCCCTCCAAACTGCGCCAATCCTTGGTCACCAGCGTTTCCTGAATCGCAGTGCGCGTTTCCAACTTGCCGTCGCGGATCCAGTGCCATGTGCGGCAGCGGCTTTGTCCGTCATCGGCAATCTGGATCATTTCATAAAGATAGAGTGAAGGGTCGCCTGTCCGCTGCCAATAGAGCATGACGGTACGGTTGTAATCGTCAAGCCCGACCTCTGCCGCCCAGCCGACGATCAGATCATTGTCCCACCACACGCGCTTGTCCCGATATTCGGCGGGGAAATCGCGTATGTCAGTTCGACCGTCGTCCCATGTATAATGGTTGGTCTGGTGATAGGGATAGGGTCCATCATCGGGAAAGCGGCAGAACAGGCGCGACTTGTGCTGGTCGATCAGTTCGTCCTTGTCGTTGAAATAACTGTAGACGCCATCCCAGACGCCTTCGTGCCGGGCCAGTAGTGGCATGTCTTCACGGATACCCATTATACTCCTCCTTCCAAACGAGCGATATGATAAGCTTTGGCGGCGCGCGCACGGATCAGCGCGCGGTGGTCGCGTGCCAGCAAATGGGGTTCAAGCGCGCCCGGACCGATTGGAATCGTGGTGGCCGCGCTCGCCTCATACCATGGCGCGAACAGCTTCTGCGCACGGACAATGGCCCACGCCTTGGTCAGATAATGGCCGAAGCGGTCGGGCGAGAGGTCGGGGTAAAGCAGCTCGGCGTCACCACTGGGCAACGCATCATAGACAATCCGCGTTGCGCCGAAACGGGCCGCAATCGCACGGATTACGGCCTGCCATGCTTCCCATTGTGTCGGCGCATTCGATGGCCAGCCTGACGACAGACCGTGCCCCGGCAGATCTATGGCCAAAGGCGTCGTCGGGTCCAGTTCCTTGCCCGGCGCGTGGACGTGCAGTGCGCTCCCAGCCTTACCGTGCCAATGGATCAGGCCATCAAATGCGTCGGTCCTGATCGGCAAAAAGCCGCGATGGGCATCTTCTGCAATGGCATCGCTCTGTTGAGGGCAATGGGCGCGCAAAAATTCAAGGCTAGCAAGGTGATGATCGGATGGTGTGTCAACGCCGAACGCTTCCCACCCCGCAGGCATGACGCCAAGTCGCGTCAGATGTTGTTCTAGAGGGTCGCCTTTATAGGCCGTGATCCGCACTGGTGGGACCTTTGAATTGGCAGGCGGGATATCGCGGCCACCGCGTAGGATGGCGCCATAGCCCAGCCGGTAATTGTCGCCGCTGTCCAGCATGTCCTGAATGATCGTATCAACCCGTGCGATTTCGGCATGGGCAACGGACATGCGATTGGCATCGCTTGGCTCGAACCAGGGGAAATACCAGCTTTGCTCCAATATGCGGTTCCACAGCCAGACCAGATGCTCACCATAGGGTTTTGGCGGATTGGGCGGGATATAGGGAGGGCCGATTTTGGCGCGCTCCGCATCGTTCCAGATCGCATAGCCACCGATGGCCAGCGCGCGGAACCGCTCCGGATAGCGCTTTAGTGCGTTGACCAGCACAATGCCGCCTGAGTGGAAGCCATAGCCCAATATTGGCCCGATGCCCGCCGCATCGGCAAAGGCCAGTATGGCATCGGCATAATCCTCAAGCTCCGGCTCCCGGTTGGCAAGGATGTCGCTATGGCCGAAACCCGGCATGTCGGGCGCGATGCACGTGAAATACTCTCCCCATTCGCGCATCAGCGGTTCATATTCGCTGGACGAACGCGGGCTTTGGTGCACCATCAGCAGGCTTGGGCCGCTTCCGCAGCGGCGGTAATGGACAGTGCGTCCATCGACTGTCAGATAGTGGCGCGTAATCTGTGGCAATGGGGTCAAAATCCCTGATTAGAATAGCTGAGGTTTGAAGCGATTTCGTTCAGGGTTAGGCGGCGGGCCGCAAGGCTATGCAGATAGCTCAAGGTTCGCCAACGACGCCGTGGACGAAATCGGTCAAATCCGTAGGACGTCAAAATGGCTTCGATCTCGAAGCGAAATGCACTTGCAGGATGAACCACATCCTGACTGCGCGCATTTCGCTCCGATACCTTTGCCATTTTGACGCCTCAGCTATTCTATTCGGGGATTTTGACCCCCTAAGTTGTCCGGACAAATTTCTCTCGATAAGCCCCTAACGTCGAGTCAAATGCGATGCAAGGAAGCGATAGGAAAGGCGAGATAAATTTCGTGGATAGTGTCGGCACAAAAATGATCAGCGACGGCAAAACTGCGCGGCAGCCATTTGAAGAGGTGATGGCCAATCCCGCGCGCAACAAGTTTGGATTTGGCCAGAAACTGGCCATCGTGAATGTCGATTTTCAGCGTGCCTATACCGATATCCACACGTTCATGACCGGCCCCCATTGAGTGGTCCGAGTTGATTGTTAATGCATTGTTTCCTCCGTCGCGATGGCCGTCCGCAGGTGGAGCGTAGCGGAACCGGAAGACGGCCATGGCGGTGGCGCCGTTTTCGGGGCCGGTGGTCGATAGCCGAGCGAGCTGTGGGGCCCGATGGTATTGTAGTGCCTTCGCTAGGCCTCGATCAGGATTTTTGCCTCAGCGAGCGTATAGAAGATCTCTCCGTTGAGAAGTTCGTCTCGCGTCGAGCCGTTGAAGGACTTGCAGTAGCCATTCTCCCATGGGCTGCCGGGCGTAATGGCGCGCCGCCGATCAATGTGCGCGGGTGCAATTTCCTCGACCCCGATGGGACGCTGATCGAATTGAACCAGCTTTTGAAATAGGGTGTCTCAGGCCTCGTTCGACGACAATATCCCGGTTCCCGCCGCCACTTTGAACGCACCAGCGTTGCTGGCAGGCACTGTGCTTGGCCAACGCGCACCAAGGAGCCGGTCGCGCCCAAGCCGTGCGATGCAGACCTTGTTGGACTGATTGCCGCCAAGCACGTGCAGCACGCCGCCTGCTTCCTCGCCCGCATAAAAACCGACATGCCCCTGCCAGCCATTGCGCGAGCCGCGCCAGAACACCAGCACCGCACCCAGAGTTAGATCGCAGGGCGCACCAAATTGCATCCATGCGCGTGCGCCCAGCGGATTAGTGGGCAAAGGCTCGCGCGGCAGCGTGCTGCCGATGCAATGCGCGACAAACAGGCCGCACCATGGGATATCATCGGATTTATAGGGAATGCCGCGATCCGTTGCCCAATCGAGGATTTTCGCGTTGCTGCCCGCGCCGCCAACTTCGGCTGTGCCCATCAGGCGGCGCGCCTCCTGAAACCACACCAGAGCTGTATTATCGACCGGCGCGGCGTTGGACGTCTCGCCGAACAGCATCTGGAATGTTTTGGGTCCGACAATGCCATCTGCAAGCAGGCCATTATCTCTCTGAAATGCGCGCACCGCGCTTTCGGTGCGGCGACCCCAAACGCCATCGACCGGGCCGGGGTCATAGCCTTTATGGGCAAGCCGCTGCTGGATTCTGAAAAGCTCTTCTCTCGATCTGCTGCTCATTCGGGTCACTCCTGTTGGGAATGCGACTCGCCGAAGGGCCCGAAGTTGAACATATTATCATGGATTCCGCCATCTTGCGAATTGTCGTGCGAAGGAGCGACGCAAATTCTGGAAACTGCAATATTTTCCTCCTATGGGCAGGGCCATGACACAGATCGCCGCTATCATCCTTGCCGCGGGCAAGGGCACCCGTATGAAATCCAACCGGCACAAGGTGCTGCACCCGATTGCAGGACGCCCGATGTTGATGCACTTGCTGGCGAGTTTTGCCGAACTGAACCCGGCGCGGCAGGTTGTTGTTGCTGGCGACCGGCGAGAGCAGATTGAGGCTGCGCTTGTCGGCAGTGGCGTGGAAACGGTTGTGCAAGATCCGCAATTGGGCACGGCGCACGCTGCGCTGATGGCGCGTGATCTGCTGGCTGGGTTCAACGGGCTGGTGCTGGTCTGCTTTGGCGACTGCCCTTTCCTCAGCGCCGCCACGGTCCAGCGGCTGTGCGATGCACTTTCCGGCGATGCAAAAGTCGCCGTGCTGGGCTTCCGCCCCACACACACCGCCGCCTATGGCCGGATCATTGCCGACGCCGATGGCACAGTGCGCAAGATGGTCGAGCATAAGGATGCAAGCGACGCTGAACGCGCGGTTGATCTGTGCAATTCGGGCGTCATCGTCGCGCACAGCGCCGACATGTGGCGGTTGCTGGAAGGTGTCGGCAATGACAATGCGGCTGGCGAATATTATCTGCCTGACGTTGCGACCAACGCCATTGCTGAAGGCGCGCGCGTCGTCGTTGTCGAAACCGACGCGGACGAAGTGGCAGGCGTCAACAGCCGCGCCGAACTGGCGGGCATGGAGGCCAAATGGCAGGCACGCCGACGCCAGGCAGCAATGGATGATGGTGCGACGCTGATTGCGCCGGAAACGGTGTGGTTTTCTGCCGATACGATTGTGGGCCGCGATGTCCTGATTGAGCCGAACGTGTTTTTCGGGCCCGGCGTCACCGTTGCCGACGGCGCAAC
>CAZNEO010000078.1:0-5133 GCA_964572205.1 uncultured Sphingorhabdus sp. | reverse complement strand
CGGGCCATCGTCCAGTTCAGCGGTGACGAGGTGAACAGTGCAGCCTGCCACGCTGTCGCCTGCCTCCAGCGCGCGGCGGTGGGTGTGCAGCCCCTTATATTTGGGCAGCAGGCTGGGATGGATGTTGAGCATCCGGCCCTCCCATTTGCCCACAAATTCGGGCGATAGGATGCGCATATAGCCTGCGAGCACGACATAATCGGCCTTCGCGGAGACGATGGCATTGTGCATGATTTCGTCATGCGCCTCGCGGGTCATGCCTTTGTGCGGATGGGCAAAGGTAGCGATGCCTTCTGCTGCTGCCAGTTTCAGGCCTGCAGCGTCGGGATTGTTGCTGGCGACCAGCACCACTTCATAGGCGCAGTCGGCGTGCTTTGCAGCGTAGATCAGCGCCGCCATATTGGTGCCGCCGCCAGAGATCAGAATGGCTATGCGGGGTTTCACTTAACTCGTCCCCATCCAAAGGTTGGGGAGTATGTCAGCCCACATGCGTTGCACTCCAGTCCCCCATGGCGCTCCATGTCTCGACGCTGCCCTTAACCGTGCAACCCTTCTCCCCAACTGCAATATGCCCGATCCGGTACACAGTCTCGCCCGCAGCCTCCAGTTCGGCTGTCACCGCGGCAACATCGCGCTCAGCCACCACAACCGCCATACCAATGCCGCAGTTAAACGTCCGCGCCATTTCCTCAGGCTCAATATTCCCTTGCGCCTGCAGGAAAGCCATCAGCCGGGGTTGCGCCCACGCATCGGCATCGACATAAGCGTGCAGGCCGGAAGGCAGCACGCGCGGGATATTTTCCAGCAGGCCGCCGCCAGTGATATGCGCCATCGCGTGGATCAGCCCTTGGCGCACAAGCGGAAGCAGGCTTTTCACATAAATCCGCGTCGGAGCCATCAGTGCGTCGATTAGAATCACCTCTGGATCGAACAGGGCAGGGCGATCAAGACGCCAGCCCTTGTCCGCGGCCAGCCTGCGCACCAGCGAAAAACCGTTGGAGTGCACGCCCGAAGAGGCGAGGCCAAGGATGATATCGCCTTCGGCCACCTTGTCCGCGGTCAGCACGTCGCCGCGTTCAACTGCACCGACGCAGAAACCGGCAAGGTCATAATCGCCATCGGAATACATGCCCGGCATCTCCGCCGTTTCGCCGCCGATCAACGCGCAGCCTGCCTGTTTGCAGCCCTCCGCAATACTGGCGACCACAGCGGTGGCGACCTTGTTGTCCAGCCTGCCGGTGGCATAATAATCGAGGAAAAACAGCGGCTCTGCGCCTTGCACGATCAGGTCATTGGCGCACATCGCAACCAGATCAATGCCCACACCATCATGACGGCCGCTCTCGATGGCGAGTTTCAGCTTTGTGCCAACGCCATCATTCGCGGCGACCAGCAGCGGATCGTTAAACCCCGCCGCCTTCAGGTCGAAAAAACCGCCAAATCCGCCGAGGTCGGCATCGGCCCCGGCCCGCCGTGTCGCCTTTGCCAGCGGCGCAATTGCGCGCACCAACGCGTTGCCGGTTTCGATGGAAACGCCTGCCTTGGCGTAGGTGTAGCTTTCATTCTCGCTCATTTTACCGCCGCTAGCGACTTCCCCCTTGGATTTCCAATCATAAGTCGCCAAAAGGGCGCGTGATGAGGGTTGGTGTCAAAAAACAGGTGAGAAACTGGCTGATTGCCATGCCACTGCTGCTGGGCAGTGCGGCGTTGGTCCATGCCCAGATTGAGGGGCCAAAACGCGGCATTCCGCCGGTTGCCTCCACTGGCGATTTTGAAGTGACTGACATTGCCGTGAACACCACCGGCAAAAATGCCGAAGAGGCGCGCCGGGCTGGTTGGGAAGAGGCCCAGCGCAAGGCCTGGGCAGCCTTGTGGGCGCGCACCCATGGCGGCACCGGGGGGACGCAACTGGCTGACGCCACGCTGGACGGGATTGTGTCGGCGATTATCGTCGAAGAGGAACTGATCGGGCCGCGGCGTTATGTCGCCAAATTGGGGGTTTCCTTTGATCGCGCCCGCGCCGGGCAATTGCTGGGGATAAAGGGCATTGACCGTAAATCCGCGCCGATGCTGGTTATCCCGGTGATGATCAGCGGCGGAGCGCCAATTGTTTATGAGCGGCGCACGCCCTGGCAAAATGCCTGGGCCAAATTCCGAACCGCTGACAGCCGCATCGATTATGTGCGACCCTATGGAGGGGGCGGCGAATCCCTGCTGTTGAATGCCGGTCAACTTGACCGCCGCAGTCGGGCCTGGTGGCGGGTCATTTTCGACCAATTTGGCGCTGCCGACGTAATCTACCCCATTGTCCGCTTGGAACGGCAATGGCCGGGCGGGCCGGTCGTTGGAACATTTTCGGCCCGCTACGGCCCCGAAAATCGTTTTCTGGGGAGTTTTACGCTGCGGGCTGCCGACGCAAAGGGCATCCCTGCGATGATGAACGAAGGCGTGGTCAAGATTGACCAGCTGTTCCAGCAGGCCTTCCTTGCGGGGCGTCTGCGTGCCGAGGCGGCATTGCTGCTGGAAGAAATCGACGCTGAAGATCTGGAAGAGCTGGAGGAAGAGGTGGAATCGCTGGTTGAACCCGCCGATCCGCTTGGCCAGATGATTGAAGATCTGCCGGATGACACGCCGCAGCGGACCGATGACCGGCCTGAAATGCCGGTGCCAGCCCCTGTTCAAAATGTGACGATATCGATTCAGGTGAACACGCCCAATCCCGAAGCGGTCGACCGGGCAGAGGCTGTGATCAGGGGCATTCCGGGCGTTAAATCGGTCGTGACGACCAGCCTTGCGCTAGGCGGCACATCGGTAATGCGGGTCACCTATCAGGGCGATCCTGCCGCGTTGAACGCTGCATTGTCAGCGCGCGGGATCCGGTAAAGTTGCGGGCAGGGAGGAAACCGTAGCGTCCAGCCTGTCGAAATGCGCCCATTGGCAAGGCGTGTTTCGACAAGTCCGGCATTACGGTGTTATAGATGATCATGCGCCAGACAGCTCTTCCCCTGGACAAGCTTCGCACCGCAGGTTCGGACAGCCTGATCGTTACGCCGTCAAACGCGCCGGTATTTGCGATGCTGGGGAACCATGCGGCATGGCCGGGCCATTGCGCGATCCTGGTTGGCCCGCCTCGTTCAGGCAAAAGCCTGATGGCGCGCTATTTCGCCTCGCAGGGCGGGCAATATGTCGACGATGCTGACCAGCTTGCCGATGAACAGCTGTTCCACCGCTGGAATGCTGCATTAGCGGCCGGACAATCGCTTTTATTGCTGTCGGCGGTGGAGCCGGTTCATTGGAACATTGCCTTGCCGGATTTGCGTTCGCGGCTTGCGGCGGCGCAACTGGTAACGATCGCTGAGCCCGACGACGATCTGATGACCCAATTGCTTCTGAAACACTTGCATGACCGTGGCACTTCCATTGGCCCGGAAGCGCTGGGCTATGTGACCAAAAGGATTGAACGTAGCTATGCCGCGCTGGAAGAATTTGCCCGGCAAGCCAATGCGGCGGCGCTGGCACAGGGATGCGCCATAACGCTGCCTTTGGTACGCGCCCTGTTATCGGGCGCCTGATATGCTGCGCAGCGCCAGCGACGCGATCATCTGCGCCGTGCGGCCCCATGGCGAGACAGGTGCCATAGTGCGATGTCTGACGCCGCAGCAGGGCCTGCTCGCTGGCTATGTGCAGGGTGCGCGGGGAAGGGCGTTGCGCCCGGTGTTAATCGCAGGAAATGTCGTCAAGGCGGAGTGGCGCGGACGCGTGGCGGGTCAGTTGCCGTCAATGATGGCCGATTTGCAACATAGCCGGGGTCAATTGCTGGGCGAGCCGTTGGCAACGGCTGCTATCGAATGGGCCTGCGCCCTGACCGCTGCGACGTTGCCAGAGGCGCATCCTTACCCGCGCCTGCACACCGCCCTGGACGGGCTGTTGTTGGCCGTTGAACTGGCCCCCGCGGCGCGGCGCTGGGCCTACGCTATGGCGCGATACGAGGCGCTGCTGCTATCGGAACTAGGCTATGGCGGCGGCGATGCCCTTTGCGGGGAAGATACCGCCGATGCTCTTGTTGCCATGGCGGCGAACAGGGAAGCGCTGATCGTGCACATATTGGGGGAGCGACGGAGCAATATTCTATCGGCGCGCGAACGGCTGGTCGACCGGCTGAAAAGGGCTGTTGCCTAACAGGCAGAGACACGGCAAAGCGCGGCGCGTTAAACGACGCGGCCTTTCGGCCTGATTTCTTACGAAAGTCAATGTGATGCTAATCGCTTTGTTGCCCGGAGATGGGATCGGTCCCGAAGTTCTGATTGAGGCACGGCGCGTGCTGGAGGCGCTTGCGCTACCCGGACTTGCATTTGAAGAAGCAGCCGTGGGCGGTGCTGCCTATCATCTGACAGGCGATCCGCTGCCGTCCGCTACGCTTGAGCTGGCGCGACGCGCGGATGCGATATTATTTGGTGCGGTCGGCGACCCATCCTGCGACGCGCTGGAGCGTCGGTTGCGGCCCGAACAGGCCATATTGGGATTGCGCAGGGAACTGGGCCTTTTTGCCAATCTGCGTCCAGCAAAGCTTTTTCCCGAACTCGCCGATGCGTCTGCGCTGCGCCCAGAAGTCGCCAGCGAAATTGACCTCGTCATTGTGCGCGAACTCAATGGTGACGTCTATTTTGGCGAAAAAGGGATACGCACCACAAGCGGCGGCCTTCGTGAGGGGTATGACATCATGTCCTATAATGAGGACGATGTCCGCCGGATTGCGCGTGTCGGCTTTGAAACGGCGATGGCCCGGCGCGGGATGCTGTGTTCAGTGGACAAAGCCAATGTGCTGGAAACCAGCCAGTTGTGGCGCGATGTCGTCATCGAGGTCCATTCGGAATTCCCCGATGTGGAGCTTAGCCACATGTATGTCGATAATGCAGCGATGCAATTGGTGCGCAATCCTGGCCAGTTTGATGTGATCGTGACCGGTAACCTGTTCGGTGACATTTTGTCGGATCAGGCAAGCATGTGCGTTGGCTCAATCGGGCTGCTGCCCAGCGCTTCGCTTGATGCCAACCAGAAAGGGCTTTATGAGCCAATTCACGGCAGCGCGCCCGATATCGCTGGACAAGGCAAGGCCAATCCGCTGGCTACAAT
>CAZNEO010000077.1:0-5158 GCA_964572205.1 uncultured Sphingorhabdus sp. | reverse complement strand
AATGCGATTTGCCGAGCAGCAGGAACTCGACAATCCAAGGCGGCACGGCGGGTGAAGACATTTCCGACTCGCTCCCCTGTTTCCGGGGCAATGCTACGTCAGATGGCGCGCGCTTGGCAATTTAATCGAAGTTGCACGGGCAGATAGCGCGTGGCGGGCCGGCGCTTTTCTTTGAAATAACCAAATAGGATAAATCGCTTGACATTCGGATGAAAGTGTGGAACATTAAACGAACATCAGCAAAGCGCCGCGCAATCTGGCGCGGCTTGGTGGAGATTTCCGAAAATGAGTTACACCAATGAAACCGGCAGGGTCGCCGGACCCGAAGGCCATTGCATCCGGGCATCGGGCAAGGATGGGCCGCAGATCGTCCAGTGCAGCGAAAGCAGCTGGAATGATGTAAAGGCAGAAAAATTCCTCAACGCGCTCGGCGCATCGTGCAACGTGACCCACGCCGCGGCCCAGTCGGGCATGAGCAAAGGAACCCTCTATTGGCGTCGCCGCACCGATCCCGGCTTTGCCGCACAGTGGCAGGCGGCGCTCGAACAGGGCTATGTCCGCATCGAAATGCTGATGCTCGACAATGCGGAAAATGCCCTGTCGGGCAAAGCACCCGACCCCGATTGCCCCATCCCGCCGATGACAGTGAAGGAGGCCATCAACCTGCTGCAACTGCATCGCGCGGCCGTCCACAAGGACGGCAACCGGCGCAAGAAATGGACCGCGCGCCCGCGCGAACTGGAGGAGGTGCGCGAGAGCATTCTCGTGCGACTGGAAGCGATTGCCCATTTGCCCGATGAGGATGACGACAAGGGGCAAACGTCTCAATGAAGCCGCAACCGCTTCTCTCCCCTGACACCGACATTCGCGCCTATCTGCTTTCGCTCCACCCCGCCAAAAGGCGGCGGGCGATTGCGATGCTGGGTGAGGAGCATCTGGATGCGCTCGACCGCAGCTGGCCTTTCTGGCGGCATCGCGGGCAGGGCGCACCGGTTGGCGACTGGCGGACATGGATCATCAAGGCGGGGCGCGGTTTCGGCAAGACCCGCGCCGGGGCGGAATGGATTCGCGACCATTTGAAAGCCGGGCCGCCGCTCAAGATCGCGCTGGTTGGCGCCACTCTGCACGATGCGCGCGAGGTGATGGTGGAGGGCGATAGCGGGCTGTTGGCCGTCTGCGATCATTTGATCGACGATTGGCTGCCCAGCCGGGGATTATTGAAATTCGACAATGGCAGCGAGGCAAGGCTGTTTTCGGGCGCGTCGCCACAAATATTGCGCGGGCCGCAGCATCATTATGCCTGGTGCGACGAGCTGGCGAAGTGGGAGAAACCTCAGGAGACTTGGGACATGCTGCAATTCGGGATGCGGCTTGGTGCGCGGCCGCAGGTGCTGGTGACGACCACGCCTGCGCCGGGGCCGGTTTTGGCGGGGATCATGGCGGCGAAAGGCAGCGTGGTGACGGGTGGGAGCACCAATGCCAACCCGCATCTGCCCAAGGCCTATGTCGAGGCGGTCGAGGAAATGTATGGCGGCACAAGGCTTGGGCGGCAGGAGATTGATGGGGAGTTGTTGCCTGATGTGGCGGGTGCGTTGTGGAGTGTGGAACTGCTGGAGCGGTGTCGCCTTGAATCCCCCTCCCGCTTGCGGGAGGGGTTAGGGGTGGGGAGTGGCGCGCCTCGATCTCCGGACCGCCCACCCCCGACCCCTCCCGCAAGCGGGAGGGGAGGATTCACAAGAACCGTCATCGGCGTTGACCCACCCTCGGGCGACGGCACCTGCGGCATCATTGCCTGCGCGCTGGATGCTGACGGCATCGGCCATGTGCTGGCCGACCACAGCGTTACGGCGCGCTCGCCCGAGGGCTGGGCGAGGGCAGTCGCCGCCGCCGCTGAAGTCCATGGCGCGCAGATGGTGGTCGCCGAAACCAACCAGGGCGGGGCGATGGTGGAGGCCGTCTTGCGCGCCGCCGACAGCAAGCTGCGGGTGCGCGGGGTAAAGGCGGAGGTTGGCAAGGCGGATCGCGCGGTGCCGGTTGCGAGCCGGTTCGAGGCGAGCAAGGTGCGGCTCCACGGCCGCTTTCCCGAACTGGAGGCGGAATTGTGCGGGCTGATCGCGGGTGGTGGTTATGAGCCGGTTTGGTCCGGGGGACCAAGAGGCCCGGGAAGGTCGCCCGACCGGGCGGACGCGATGGTGTGGGCTTTGAGTGAGTTGATGTTGGGGAAGAGCGTGAGTGAGCCTAGGGTTAGGGCGTTGTGACATATGTGATCCCGGTCACGCCACTGAAACATATAAACATGTCAGCGCTGACAGATCAGCACGGAGACATTCAATGCAACTGACAGCACGAATTGCAAAGGAACTCATCTCGCACGAAGCCGTTGTCCTTGAAGCCTATCTGGATTCAGTCGGGGTCTGGACCTGGGGCGTCGGCGTGACCAACGCTTCCGGTCATGTGGTTCATCCCCGCTACAAGGACAATCCACAGACGCTTGAGCGCTGCCTTGAGATATATATCTGGCTGCTACAGCTGAAATATATGCCGACGGTGGAAGATGTTTTTGCCGGGCATGCTTTGACCGAGGCACAGTTTGGAGCGGCGCTTTCGTTTCATTTCAACACCGGACGCCTGCACACTGCATCATGGCCGCGCCTTTGGAAGGCTGGACGTTTAGCAGAAGCGCGCGAGGCAATAATGCAGTGGCGCACTCCCGCCTCGATAATCGGGCGTCGAGAGAAAGAACGCGACCTGTTCTTTGATGGAACATGGTCGAATGACGGCAGGTCGAATGTCATCCCGGTGAGCAAGCCGAGCTATCAACCGCGTTTCAGCGGGACCCGTCGGGTTGATGTGAGCGACATATTGGATCGGCTGATCCCCTGATCCGCTGGAGGCTTTTCGGGGTTATGAAATGGCTTGATTCTGATGATGCTATCATTTATCTGACTAGCTAGTCAGGAGATGCGCATGAGCATTCAGAATCTGTGGAAACTGGAAGATGCCAAGGCGAAATTCAGCGAAGTCGTGCGCCGTGCCAAGGCAGCGGGGCCGCAGCGCGTGACTGTGCGCGGGCGGGAGGAAGCTGTGGTTTTGAGCGCGAGCGATTACCAGCGGCTTGTTCCGCCCGCCGAACGAAAGCCGCTGGTTGCTTTTCTTGAAAGCCTGACGCTTGCCGAGCTGGACCTGACGCGTGAGGATGATCGCGGGCGCGACATAGACTTGTGAGGGCGCGGCTTTGAACGGCTACCTTCTAGACACCAATGTCATTGCCTCGCTGATCGCACCCAATGGCGCGCCAAGCGTGAAAGCATGGGCGGCGGCGCAGTACGAAGACCGGCTCTGGCTCAGCATCCTGACGCTCGGTGAATATGACAAGGGCATCGCCAAAATGCCCGATGATGATCCAAAGCGCGCGGGCTATATCGCTGCGCGCGATGCGCTGGAGGACCGTTTTGCCGGGCGAATTTTGCCGGTGTCTAACGAAGTTGTCCGGCGGTGGGGGCTGATTTCAGGCCTGATCCGCCGCGAAAAGGGCCATCCGCCGCCGGTGATCGATACGCTGTTCGCAGCGACGGCGGTGGAGCACCAGCTTTGCTTTGTGACGCGGAATGTGAAGGATATGGCGGGGAGCGGGGCCGAGGTTTTTAGCCCTTGGGATTAAACGTGGCCAACAAACACCCTTGGGTACAGCTAAGCACTTGCCTACGTTCTTCTTTAGTTCTACAATCCTAGCCAATGTCCATTGGAGGTTGAAATGGCGGTAGGCTACAACTTAGGTGATCTTCGAGCTGCAATTGACGAAATCAATCGAGAGGTTGTCGCCGAACGTGGGACAGGTGAAGTCCTCAATGCCGACGTATTGACCCGCCTTAAAAGAACAAGACCGCATCTTATTGAAGCTTTTACCCCGCAATTGGTGGATATGGCTTTGATAAAATTGTTGAATCAGGTTTGTGTGAGTAATGCTACAAAAGATGCTGCCAGTGCTCAATCCGCATTGTTCGCTGGGTATTCTCAGATCCCCAAAGGCGTTGCGATCATAAGAGGCTTGAAAAAGGCAACGGAAAAGTTGACGATCGCGGAGGCCGAAGAATGGCTAGAAAGTCACTCCAATAGAACTGTAAGCAATGACCACGAGGGATTCCGTAAATTAATTGATGATTGCCGCAGAGCGGCAAAGTCTGATATTGAAACTATTGAAGAAATATTGAATCGCACTCAACATAAGGCAATGTTTCAAGGTTTATTGGAATTAGCCGATTGACCTCAGGAATCTATCAAGGCATCTGGTTCTACTTTTCTCGTTGCCATGCCTGCTTTTGAGCGTCAGTTAACGGATATGTGTTCCACCAACCATTGGATGTGAGCTCACCATTGTTGTGGAAGCAATGAGGGCAATCTACGGGCTCTTTTTCCTTAGTCCCTGGCATTGCTAAGCTGTGTTCGCGCACCTCAAATGGTTCACCGCATTTTTTACATTCCCAAATGTCCACGATCACCATCCCTCACTGATCCAGAAAACTCCGCATCTTGCGCGACCGGCTCGGGTGTTTCAGCTTCCTGAGCGCCTTTGCCTCGATCTGGCGGATTCGCTCGCGCGTCACGCTGAACTGCTGACCCACTTCCTCCAGCGTGTGATCGGTATTCATGCCGATACCGAAGCGCATGCGCAGCACGCGTTCTTCGCGGGGGGTTAGGGAGGCGAGGACGCGGGTTACGGTTTCTTTGAGGTTCGCCTGGATCGCGGCGTCCACGGGGATCACCGCATTCTTGTCCTCGATGAAATCGCCCAGATGGCTGTCTTCCTCGTCGCCGATCGGGGTCTCGAGCGAAATCGGCTCCTTGGCGATTTTCATCACCTTGCGGACCTTTTCCAACGGCATGGAGAGGCGTTCGGCCATTTCCTCCGGCGTCGGCTCGCGGCCCTGTTCGTGCAGGAACTGGCGGCTTGTGCGCACCAGCTTGTTGATCGTCTCGATCATATGCACGGGAATGCGGATCGTGCGCGCCTGGTCGGCGATGCTGCGCGTAATTGCCTGCCGGATCCACCAGGTAGCATAGGTGCTGAATTTATAGCCACGGCGATATTCGAACTTATCGACTGCCTTCATCAGGCCGATATTGCCTTCCTGAATCAAATCAAGGAATTGCAGGCCGC
>CAZNEO010000076.1:0-5415 GCA_964572205.1 uncultured Sphingorhabdus sp. | reverse complement strand
CGGCCCAGCCGGTTCGGGTGTCAACGGTGTTCACGGGTCAGGGCTTCCTTGCAAGGGGAGAGCGCGGGGGCGGGTTCGCCATCATGCTGCGAGCACCAGCGGTGCGGTGTCGCCGGTGGTGAGGCGCTCGGGCCCGGTCGCGGTGATCAGGTAGGTGTCGGCGCGCATCACGCCGGGATGGCCGGCCACCATCGGATGAAAGATGAAGGTCATGCCTTCCTCAAGGATCAGCGATGAACCGTTAATGTGCCAGTCTTCCAGCTCCAGCCCGACCGCGTGACCAAACGAGGGCGAAGCCGGCGCAAAGCCGTCCGCGCGCAGCGACTGTTCGATTGCATGGCCCATCTGGGCGATGTCGACCCCGGGCCGCGCCAGCGCCAGCCCATGATCGCGGGCCCGATTCACCGCCTCGTAAGCAAGGCGCATCGGTTCGGGGATGGCTCCGGTCGCCACCAGCGAGGTCTGCTGACCGAAATAGCCCAGATAGCGCGGCGACACCTCGATCAGGTATACGCTGTCGGCCTCGATCGGCAGGGCGGAATAGGGATTGCGGTCAAGCGGTTCGGCGAGCATCGGCAGCGACATGCACAGGTTGAACGAATCCTCGCAGCCGTGGCTGCGCAGGATATGCTCGATATCGGCCAGCACCTCGTAACGCTTGCGGCCGACGCGCACGATCTCGGGCATCTGCGCCCAGGCGACATCGGAAATGCGGCAGGCTTCGCGGATCAGCTCCTGCTCGGAAGGGCTCTTGACCATCCGGATCCGGTGAAAATCGTCCCATAGGTCGACCAGTTCGACGCCAGGGATGCTCTGCACGATCAGATCACGCCAGCCCGAGGGGAAGTATTCCATCCCGAGCACGCCCACCCGGCGCACCCCGCGCGCGGCAAGGCGGTTGGCGATCTGGCCGCCGACCGACGGCACTGCGGCGCTGTTCAAGCCTGCCGTCACCGCAGGCACGGCCATCGGGAGAACCTCGGTCGCCCATGACAGCTGGCGTGCAATCGGAATACCGCCCGGATGGGTCAGCACCAGATCGCAGCCCTCATCGCGATAGAGCAGCACAGCCTGATAGTCATAGCTGGAACGGAAATTGCCCAGATAGCGTGCGAGGCTGGCCTGATCGCCGTAGTCGCTGAAGGCGATCGCCACATCGACATCGTTTAGTGCCAGCGCCGCCCGCGCCTTGGCCCATCGTGCGTCGCGCTCTGCCGGCGTGACCATTGGCGTTTCTCCCGAAACCGTGTCCGAAACGAGCGCAATCACCTAGCCCGCGCGAGGTGTGCGCTGGAATTGTTCCAGCCTGCCCAGACGCCGAGAGAATATCAAGTATATTTTCGAAAAAAATGGATACTTCGATAAAAAGGGTCATGCGGCGAGACCTATGGCCTTGGCAAAACCGGTGCCGAACGAGGATTTGCTCCGGTTGGCGGCATCCTCTATCATCGCACGCGGGAGAGTGGACAATGGGGAACCAGGAGTTTGCGCTACGCCTGACGCAGGCTGTGGTTGCCTTGCGTGAGGCCAACCTTGATCCGATCGATCCGATCAAGGTGTCCCGTTTGCGCAAGTCGTTCGACAGGCTCGTCGACGAAATTGCCGCCAGGCCCCGTCTTGCCGAAAACCTGCGCAGGCAGGTCGCCACGGTGAAACGGGCATCCTCACTCTAGCTGAAATCGATGAAATGCAGCGGCCGGTATCACCACCGTATCGATTCCGTTCGTAATGCGGGCTTCCGGCAGGCGATGTGATTTTGCCAAATTGATGTCGAAGTCCGCATCTGGGACGCTGGGCGCAAGTATGCCGTTAAGTGCGGCATTTGACTTATGGAAGGCGTGATTATGAAGTACAAACCGGATCTGCCAACCATCCAGCAGATCAGCATCGACAATTCTTGTGAGCGGTGTCATTGCGCCAATTCCGTTACGATTGACTGAGTAGAAATAAACTCGCACCTGCTCTGTGTCGGAGCGATTTAGAACGAAGCTCACGAATTCGGTCGGATCCTTGCGGATACTGATCCTGTCATTTTGTAAGCCCATCAGCATTTTTTCGAGGCAGTTGGCGGTGCGTATCCAATCGGCCCTCGCCTCCAGAACAATACCATTGTTGATCGAAGGGCTGGCATGCAGTGCGGCGATCGGATCGGTAGGAAAGCCGATCTGCCTCACTTGAAAAAGGAACCGTCGATAAGGGCGCGTTGATTCAGCGTCGTGGGACCAGAGAACTTCCGGTTGAGCCACATCCCAGTACTGTAGAAGTCGGCCATCTGCTTGATGCGCGTCGCCTTCCTCCTGAAGGATCGTCGGTTCAATCGCAAAGCTGCATCTTGGCATTCCCGCTGCCACCGGTTCTCCCGCTGAGAAGGCCCAAAGGGCTCCCCCAGCGACGGTCGCTGCAGCGACTATACCCAAGCGTTTGAGGGAAGCTGAGAGGTTAGCCAATCGGAGTCTGCCGACAACCGCGCGAGGAATGGATGCCATTGTAAACCCTCAAGTGATTTGCGCAGCGACAGACTTGCGTCGCGGGAGGCGCTGACCTGTGATCCAACGCATATTTGAAGCTTTCATCTCGGCTCCTTGGAGCCGGGCGGGCCGCGACCGACGATATTGCCACCCTGCATCACCCAGACGATCGAGCGCGTGTTGCGAATGTCCTTTCGCGGGTCTTGGGAAAGCAGGACGAGGTCCGCACGCCGCCCCGCCTCGATCACTCCGATATCCGATCGCCCGAGGGCGCGGGCGCTGCTTTCCCCCGCAATCTGCAAGACTGCGCTTGGCTTGATCCCTGCTTCTGCCAGATTTTCGAGCTCTTGATGCAGGCTTTCGCCGGGGATGACCCACGGGTTGGTGATGTCAGAGCCTGTCGTGAGCAGCACACCCGCCTGATGCAATCGCTTCACATAGGCCAGCAGCTTGGGCCAAAGCCTCGTCCATCGGTCGTAGTCTGCTTGCGTCCAGTCTTCGGCAATGTCCTGACATTTGCGCCAGTCACTGCTCAGCGCTGGGATAAGATCGACATGGGCATTGGTGCGGTATCGCGGGCTTGCCGGGTCCCTGAATTTGGAATCATAGGCGACAAGGGTTGGGTCCATTGATGCGCCGCTCGTGCGCAAGCCCTCGATAACGCCGATCACCTCGGGCGAATCCAGATCAAGCAGTTCCAGCCAGTCGAGACGAGCCTTGATGGGGCCGTTGGCAGCCCGCGCAGCTTCGTAAGCCGCGCGGCGTTCCGGACGAAGCATCGCGGGTGACCAGTCGGCAGCATGTGTCACATGATCGACCCCGATCCTAAGCGCTTCGAGCGTCGAGGTCTTCTGTAGGTGACCGATGACCGGAACGCCGCCTGCATGGGCGGCTTCGACGAGGACCGCAACCGACTGCGGGGGGAAACGCGAGTGGAATTTGAAATAGTCGGGTCGGTAGAGAAGGGCATTGCGGACATAGACTTTAATGGCCTCGGGGGACATTGAAGGGTCGTTGAGAATCTCCGCAGAGGCGTAGGCTCGAGGTCCCCGCACAGTGCCCGCGTTCAGTTCGTCGCGAAATGCCAGCCCCTCGACCGTCGGATTACCCGGGCTGCGCACCGTCGTGATGCCGAAATCGAGCAACTGGCTGATCATCTGGCCCGACAGCGCGCGATCAAATGTCCCATCGCAGCGCGGCACAAGCAGATGTGCATGCATATCGATCAATCCGGGGATCAGATACTTGCCGCGCCCATCAAGAATTGTGGCATTCGGAGGCAACGCACCTCTGACCTTGGTCAGATCGGTAATCTGGCCATCTCGAATGGTGACACGCATGTTTGTCATCGCCGCCGCGCCGCGCCCATCCAAGACGGTGACATGATCGATCACGGTTGAGGCTGTCGACGCAGTTTGGGGCCGATCTACACAGCCAGTGCCCGAAAGGGCGAGTGTCAGGGCAATCAAGAGATGATAAACTTTCATGGTGATTACCATTGCCCTGTCGTTTCACGATCAATTGATCGTGGCGCATGAGAGTGATCGCAGCGGCCTGCACTCCCATCGGGAAGCGCCGGAGGACCAGCATTTTCACCCAGCAGTTTGACTGCAAGGGTAGCCACCGCGAACGGCATGACGATGAGGTTTGCGAGAATTATCGGACCGCTGCCGATCCATATGCCGTACAGGGCCCACAAAAGCGTCCCTGCTGCCCCAAGAGCGACACTTGAAAGCGAAAGGTCGCGGGTCTGGCGGCTGCGGAGTGCCCTCACGGCTTGAGGGAGAAACGCCCCGCCCGAAGCCGCCGATGCGCAATAACCGAGCAGTTCATGCGACGTCATCGGCTCGAACCCCCGCCTGCTTCAGCGAACCCTCGATGGCGCCCCCCACTCGTTCTGGTCGCTAATTTTCCCACTGTAGCTAGGGCACCAAGCGCGACCGGGTCCATTGGCTCAACGAGAACAGCTGGCTCAAAATAGGCCGTCACTATGACAGGTGCTCGCCCCGGCGGAATGCCGAAGGCGATATCGACGTAGGTATGCTTATCGGGTCCGATAAGGTATCGGTCGCCTGTATGCGTGAGCGCAGCTTGTCGCGCTGCTTTTCGCGGGAAGGGTCTTTCCCCTATGCTATGAGCGCCCGCGCTTCCTCGCGCCGCTTTCGGGCATCGCTAAGGCCCGTTTCCGGGCGGGCTCCAATGGCGAGCAATTTCTCGCGGCCATCAGTCCGGTATTTTAGCCGCCAGAGCTTGCCCCCTGCGGGTCTCACCAGCAGGAACATTCCCGCGCCATCCGTGCGCTTGTAGGCCTTCGCGTCCGGCTTCGCCTTCCGGATTGCCACGTCTGTAAGAGCCATTCCGGGGTTCACCCTCAAATGGATACCCCCGCGCTTGGGGGCTTCGCCCGGCCTCTCGCAGATACCCCCAATCCTACCCCCAGCGGATACGTGCTCGACAGTGGACAAAGGTCGACGCAAGCGAACTTATAAGCCGCAGAATACTAGGGGTTTCGGGGATTTGTCCAGCCAGATATGGACGCAGGCGGACAGGGGGGGCTGGAGCGTTAGCGGGAAGCCAAAAGATGGCCTACTGAATTGAGACTAAAGTGTAATTTTGGCTCTCCAAATTTCTCTGGTCCCCAACTGACACCCCAAATTCGCTGGATGCATGTGGAAAACTTGGGACCGTCCGGTTCGGATTCGAAGTTGGGAATCGTCGATCAGATTCGGATGGCTGAGCTTGACAGAGTTGTGACGCCTTTTCAGTGGTATAGCGCCCAGTCCATCGGATCTGATTGGCAAATCGGATTTGATTGAGAAGCTGCCATGTGACTGTGCTGCCCTTTCCGTGAAGGAATTCAAAGTAATAGTGTAGCGACTGGTCGCGTAGGGTGTGTGTCTGGATTTGTCCCCGATTTTTGACCAGTTTCCGGCGTAAACTTCAGCCT
>CAZNEO010000075.1:0-5590 GCA_964572205.1 uncultured Sphingorhabdus sp. | reverse complement strand
GGTTTCCTGTAGGACAGCGTCCTTTTAAATAGGGACTGTCCCTATTTATCCATCGTTTGATTATATTAGGATATTTTTTGCGCCATTGCGCTGAGCCTAGCCGATCACATAATCGGGCAGCGAATAAAATGCCTTGCGCAGTGCCTCTGACCAGCCGTCTGAGATGGAATTGAAATAGGCATCATCCTCGGTAATGCGCCGCTGTTCGAGCGGTTCAAAGCTGTCCTTGGGCAGGATAAGCATATCAAGTGGCAGCGCGACCGACAGATTTGCCGCCATCGTTGAATCGAATGAGACCATCAGCAGTTTGACCGCACTTTCAAAATTCATGTCCGATTGGAAACCGCGCACCAATATGGGGCGGCCATATTTAGTCTCGCCGATCTGGAAATAGGGCGTGTCGGAAGACGCCTCGATAAAATTTCCTTCGGGATAGATCATGAACAGCCGCGGCTCCATGCCTTTGATCTGCCCCCCGACAATCAACGTGGCGTTAAAGGTCTTCTCCGCCTCATGTCCGGTTTCGATCCGGCTGCGGATGGTGTCGCGCAGCAGGTCGCCGATAATCTGCGCCACCTGAAACATCGACGGTGCAGACAGGATAGATGGATTGCGTTCTTCGGGTGCTTTCGTGCGTTCGGCGAGCAGGCTGATAATCGTCTGGGTAGTGGCAAGGTTGCCTGCCGTCATGATCGTGATGTGGCGCTCACCCGGTTTGGAAAAAATGTGCATTTTGCGGAAGGTCGAAATATTGTCGACGCCTGAATTGGTGCGCGTATCGGACATGAAAACCAGCCCCGCATCGAGCTTCATGCCAACACAATAAGTCATGATCCTGTCCATTCCCCCTGCATTATTGGCCTATCGCTAAAGCCAACCACGCAAATGCTGTCAATCTGCCATTATTGCTGTTCCACAGCTAAATTGACGCGCATCGTCTGTTCGCCGCCACCATAGGACAGGCCGGAAATGGGCGCAGCCTCTGCATAATCGGCACCGGTTGCAATGCGCACATAGCGCGGATCGGGGCTGATGCCGTTGGATATGTCAAAACCCACCCAGCCCAGACCATCGACATGCGCCTCTGCCCATGCGTGGCTGGCCTCTTGCTCCACCCGATCGGTCAGCATCAAATAGCCGCTGACATAGCGCGCCGGAAATCCCAATATGCGGGCTGCCGTGATAAAGACATGCGCATGATCCTGGCAGACGCCATGTCCTGCCGCCAATGCCATGTCCGCGGTGGTGTCGGTATCGGTATGTCCAATGTCATAGCGCACCGTTTCGCGCACCCGCGCAGACAATGCGTGCAGCGAAGCGAGCGGATTATCCCTGTCGACATTGCCGCTGCGGGCAAAGGCGGTCAATTCGCGGGTCGGCTCGGTGCGCTTTGTCGGGAGCTGGAAATACCATAGGGGCACATGCCCGCCATGCCGGCCGATGATCCCATGATTGTCCTGCGTCTCCACTTCGCCTTCGCAGCGCAGCGCGATTTCCATCGCGCCATCGTCGATGCGCACCAGCAGGATATGGTTGTTGTGGTAATCGGTATAGTCAGCCTCAACCTGGCCGCCATCAATATGGGTGTTCCATGACAGGATCTTTTGTGATGCGTTTTCCTTGGGGATAAGCCGCACCCTTTGCAAACCATAGGGGACAGGCTGCGCAAAACGATAATGGGTATTGTGTAGGATTTTCAGGCGCATGGGAAGGACGGCTATTCTATCCGTAAAAGCGGTAATTGCGTTCAATTTCTTGCGCCAAACGGGCATTTTGCGCCATGAAATCTGTCAGAAATTCGTGCAGGCCACTTTCAAAAATTGCCTCAATCCCCTGCGCACACATGCCCCCGTGCAATTCATCGGCAAGGTCATGGGCCGGAACGCGGAAGCCATAATCCTGTTCCAAATAGCGCAGATTGCCATGCAGTTTCTGGTAACAAAAGGCGAGGCTGCGGGGGAACCTGCCATCGCAGATCAGGAATTCGGCAACGCCCACTGGCCGCGTGCCGCCTGCATTCAGCCAGCGAAAGGCATGTTCCGCCGAAACCGAACGCAATATTGTCTCCCATTGCACATTGTCGAGCGCCGCGCCGACAAAGGACAGCGAGGGCAGCAGCACATAATATTTGACGTCTAGGATGCGCGCAGTGTTGTCCGCGCGTTCCAAGAATGTGCCAAGCCGCGCGAAATTGTAAATGTCGAGCCGCAACATTGAGCCATGCAAAGCGCCGCGCACCTGTGCCGATTGTTGGCGGATCATTGCGATCAGCCCGGGCAGGTCAGTCTCGCGCACCGGGCGGGTCATGCGGTCTTTCAGTCGCATCCAGAATATGTTGGTTGCCTCCCACACTTCGCGGGTCAGGGCAACGCGGGTCATGCGCGCATTGTGCCGTGCATTTTCCACCATCGACAGGATCGAGGCAGGGTTGCTTTTGTCGCGCATCAGGAAATTGACGACATTTTGCGGCTGATAATTGTCAAACCGGGCCTCATAAGCAGAGCGCAATCCGGCCGTCATCACCACAGAGCGCCACTCCTCGTCAGAACCAAGGCCGCGCGTCAACGCCATTCGATGACCGGCCTCGATCAGCCGTGCCATATTCTCCGACCGTTCGAGGTATCGGAACATCCAGAATATGCCGCCAGCCGTGCGCCCTAGCATGATCGTGCCCCAATCATGCCCATCAATCCTCCAGCACCCAGCTGTCCTTGGTGCCGCCGCCCTGGCTCGAATTGACCACCAGCGATCCTTTTTTCAGGGCAACGCGGGTCAGCCCGCCGGGCGTGATATCGATGCGGTCAGGCGCGACAAGAACAAAGGGGCGCAGGTCGACATGGCGCGGGGCAAGGCCGGATTTGCCAAGTATTGGCACCGTCGAAAGGGCAAGCGTCGGCTGCGCGATATAATTTGCCGGGCGGGCCTTCAGCTTTTTGCGAAATGCCTCCAGTTCGGCTTTGCTGGCGGCCGGGCCAACCAGCATTCCATAGCCGCCCGACCCGTGCACTTCCTTGACGACCAACTCTTTCAGATTGTCGAGCACATATTTGAGGGCATCCGGCTCGGCGCAGCGCCATGTTTGCACATTGGGCAAGATCGGCTTTTCGCCCGTGTAAAATTCAACAATATCAGGCATATAGCTATATATAGCCTTATCATCGCAAATGCCGGTTCCCGGCGCATTGGCAATGGTAATCTTGCCGGAGCGATACAGGTCCATAATCCCCGGCACGCCCAGTTGCGAATCTGCCCGGAATGTCAGCGGATCGAGATAGTCATCGTCGACCCGGCGGTAGAGGACATCAATCGGTTTGAAACCCTGTGTGGTGCGCATGGCAACCCGGCCATCGGTGATGCGCAGGTCATGGCCCTCAACCAGCTCGGCCCCCATCTGGTCGGCGAGGAAGGCATGTTCAAAATAGGCGCTGTTGAAAATGCCCGGCGTCAGCACGGCAATCACCGGCTTGCCCTTGCATCCATCAGGCGCGCAGGCCTCTAGAGAGCGTCGCAGGTTTTTGGGATAACTGCCAACCTCGCGCACGCGGATCGCGCTGAACAGTTCGGGGAACATGTTCATCATCGTTTCGCGGTTTTCCAGCATATAGGATACGCCAGACGGCGTGCGGGCATTATCCTCCAGCACGAAAAATTCGTCGGGTCCGGTGCGGACAAGGTCGATACCGACGATATGGGTGTAGACACGGCCGGGCGGCGTAAAGCCAATCATGGCAGGCAGGAAGGCGCTGTTTTTGGCAATCAGTGCCTCCGGCAAGCGGCCTGCCCGGATGATTTCCTGCCGATGATATATGTCATGCAGAAAGGCGTTGATGGCGCGCACACGTTGTTCAATACCGCGCGACAGCCTTTTCCATTCCTGTCCGCCAATGATGCGCGGGACGATGTCGAACGGGATTAGCCGCTCCTCCGCTTCTTCAGCGCCATAGACATTAAAGGTAATGCCGGTGCGGCGGAAATTGGCGTCGGCCTCCTCGGCCTTGCGGCGCAGCCGGATCAGCTCCTGTCCCTCAAACCAGGCCATATAATCGGCATAAGCGGGATGCGCGCTACCATCGGGGCGCAACATCTCGTCAAAGGCAGCGGGGGGCGGCTCCATCGGTCATGAAGCTGTCAAAGTTTGTGCCTGTGCACAAGTGCTTTTCGCAGATGCACAATAGAATGCGTCAAATAATCCCCATCGCCTTACCGGCCCGTTCAAAGCGGCCCAAAATGTCCTGCACCTGTTCGGCGCTATGCTCGGCGCAGAGCGAGCAGCGCAGCAGCGTCATGCCCGCAGGGGTTGCAGGCGGGCGGGCGAGATTGACGTAGAGGCCTTCCTTCAAAAGCGCCTCCCACATCATTGCGCCGCGCTCCAGATCGGGCATGATGACCGCGATGATTGCCGACTGCGGCTCATCTGTGCCGAGCTGGAAGCCGAGATCGCGCAGGCCCTTGTGCAGGGTCTTGCTGTTTTCCCACAGATGCGCGCGCTTGTTGCCGCCGTGCATCAGCTTGCGGATTGATGCCGCGCTTGATGCCATCACGCTGGGCGGTAGCGCGGCGGTGAAGACATAGGGGCGGCAGACAAGGCGCAGGATTTCAAACTTGGGGTGGTTTGAAACGCAGAAACCGCCGACTGTGCCAACGCTCTTGCTGAATGTGCCGATAATGAAATCAACATCGTCAATGCAGCCTTGTTCCTCGGCCACGCCGCGGCCATTTTCGCCGATGAAACCCATGCTATGCGCCTCATCGACCAGCACCATGGCGCCATGTTCCTTGGAAATGCGGATCATTTCCTTCAGCGGCGCGACGTCGCCCAGCATCGAATAGACGCCTTCGAGCACGACCAGCTTGCCGGCCTCAGGCGGCAGCCGCTTCAGCCTTTTTTCCAGCGCCTCGACATCATTGTGGCGGAAAGCAACGATTTCGGCGTCGCCCATTTTGCAGCCGTCATAGATGGAGGCATGGCTGTCGATATCGAGGATGATGTAATCGCCTTTGGCCGCAATCGTGCTGATGATGCCCAGATTAGCTTGGTATCCGGTCGAAAAGACCATGGCATGGTCCATCGCGTAAAATTCGCGCAGAGCGGCTTCGACATCCTTGTGCGGATCGAAGGTGCCATTGAGCACGCGGCTGCCCGTCGTGCCTGCGCCGAAATCGTCGAAGGCCTGCTTGCCCGCGGCAATGACATCATCGTCAAAGGTCATGCCCATATAATTATAGGTGCCAAGCAAGATGGTCTCGCGCCCGTTGCAGATGGCGACAGTCGGGCTCAGCACCTGCTCCATCACCAAGCCGAACGGATCGGTGAGGCCAGTGGAGAGAAGCGCTGCACGCTGTTCGATCAGCGGATCAAATTTGGAAAAAAGGTCGGTCATTGTGCTGCCCTATTTATACTCGTCATGCTGAACTCGTTTCAGCATCCATCTGTCCGCCCGGCCCTTTGGTCTATGTAGCGTGATGGACCCTGGAACGAAGTCACCAAAGGTGAAACAAGTTCAGGGTGACGGTCTTTTTTTAATTCAATCCGTTAGCTTCGTCACCGCATCCACCAACTGCCCGACGGTTTCGATTTCCGCCTGCATGT
>CAZNEO010000074.1:0-5780 GCA_964572205.1 uncultured Sphingorhabdus sp. | reverse complement strand
CCCGTTACCGTGCCATAGTTGGTTTCATGCCCATAAATGGCGAGCATGATTTCCTCAGGCACGCCCGTTTCCTGCTCAATCCGCTGTACCAGAGGGCGCAATTCAATATATTTTGTTCGCCCCCGCGTGATCCGGGCATTATCAACATGGCGGGCTTTATAGGGCGCGAACATGGGAATGGGCGCATCCGATGCACCTTCGGGCTGCTGCCGGTCCAACCTGACCACACGCTCATTATAGCGCAAATTGGGCAATACGCGGTCAAGTGTCGCGGCGGACACCCCCTCAGCCGCAGCCTTTATCCGCACTTCTTGCAGATATTCGCGGTAACCGGCCGGCGTGCCATCCTGCGCGTGGACCGACATCGAGCCTGCCATTGGCAGCATGATCGCAACGGTAAAGGCCAGGACATATTTCCGCCAGTTATTCACGCCATTCTCCTTTGCCTGCGCCGATGGCGTCTATCATGGCAACGCGGCCATGGCGACTGCTTCTGCGCTGTCGACCGCTGACTTAGCCCTGCTGGTCGCGCAGTCAATCTGAAAGCCCTGCTGACAGGCACAAAACGCGAAGCGCTTGCCAGCGGACCATTTGCGCCCTAAGCGACCCCGCAACGGACAGGTGGCCGAGTGGTTTAAGGCAGCGGTCTTGAAAACCGCCGTGGGTGCAAGCTCACCGTGGGTTCGAATCCCACCCTGTCCGCCAGTCCAGCACTCTGCGCCTCAATGCTGCTGCTAAAATCCAATATCTGTCAGACTTTAGCAACATTTCTGTCGTTAATCGGACACGCATTTGGGACCGGACTGACACATTTGATCGCTAAGCGATTCGGAGCGCTCTCGCGCAACCGCGACTAACAATCAAAAGGCTTCTCCCATGCGTTTTCGTCACATCCTGCTTTTGTCGACCCTTTTTATGCCTGCATCCGTCCTCGCGCAAACGCCAGACGACGGCACGGCTGAGTTGGATGAAGGCATCGTCGTTTTTGGACAGGGCCAGACGCGGCAGGTGCAAGAGCTGAAGAGCGAAGACCTTGCTATCCTGGCGCCGGGAACCAGCCCGTTGAAGGCGATTGAAAAGCTGCCGAGCGTCAATTTCCAGTCTGCCGACCCGTTCGGTACCTATGAATGGTCAAGTCGGGTATCAATTCGCGGCTTCAACCAGAACCAGCTAGGATATACGCTCGATGGTATTCCATTGGGCGATTCGACTTATGGAAACAATAACGGCTTGCACATTGGCCGCGCGATCATTTCGGAGAATATCGGCGTTGTCCGCGTTTCGCAGGGATCGGGCTCGATTGGCACACAGGCCACCAACAATCTGGGAGGAACCCTCGAGTTTTTCTCAACCGATCCGAATGATGGCCTGGGGCTTGATGCCAATCTCACTTATGGTTCAGAAAACACCATTCGCGGCTTTGCGCGTCTCAATTTCGGAGAATCAGGCGGAATTCGCGGTTTTGTCTCCGGCGTCTATCACAACGCGGAAAAGTGGAAGGGCGGCGGTGACCAGCGCAACTGGCAGATAAATGCCAAAGCGATCATCCCCGTCGGTGAGGCCGAATTCGACGCCTATTTCTCTTACTCGGACCGCGCCGAACAGGACTATCAGGACCTATCGCTCGAAATGATCCAGCGGCTGGGCTATGATCACGATAACTTCTTCCCGGATTACGCGACCGCGATACGCGCCGCACAGGGAATTTTCGTTGCACCGATCAACAACCGCGACGACAGCTATTATGACGCATCGGGGCTGCGCAAGGATACGCTGGCAGGTTATGGGCTGACAGCGCCGCTCGACGAAGGCGTCACGTTCAGCATCAAGGCCTATTATCACGACAACACCGGCCAAGGCACATGGGGCACCCCCTATGTCGCCAGCCCCAACGGCGTGCCCATGTCGGTGCGCACCACCGAATATGATATCCAGCGTGGCGGGGTGTTCAGTTCATTGAAAGCAGAAATCGGCGATCATGAAATTACTGTCGGCGGCTGGTACGAACATAATGACTTTACGCAGGCGCGGCGTTTCTATGCTTACGAAAGCCTGACTACACCCGGCCGCGATCATACCAAATTCCAGCGCAACCCGTTTTTCACCCAATGGCTGTTCGATTTCAACACTGACACACTGCAATATTATGTGCAGGACCGGATGAGCTTTGGCGACCTAACGGTTAATGTAGGGTGGAAAGGTTTTCAGGTAAATAACGAAGCCGATCCTCGCGTGCAGGGTGCGCTGGCGGCAGGCAAAATCAAATCGCAGGACTGGTTTCAACCGCATGTTGGCGCTGCCTATAAGGTCAGCGACAAGGCCGAACTTTTCGGTGGATTTACGCAGGTGACGCGCGCTTTCGTCTCCTCAGCGACCAGCGGGCCTTTTTCGACCACGCAGGCAGGTTTTAACGAACTGCGGGCGCGTGGCTTGAAACCCGAAGAATCGGACACTTACGAATTGGGCGCACGCTATAACAATCCCGTGTTCAACGGCGTAATCGGCGTCTATTATGTAAATTTCCGCAACCGTCTGCTGGGCGTACAAACCGGCGCTGGAATTGTAGGCAACCCAGCGATCCTGCAAAATGTCGGTTCGGTGCGCTCCATCGGGTTCGAGGCGGCAGGTGATTTCCGGCTCGGCAATGGCATCACTTTTTTTGCCTCTTACAGCTACACTGATGCCAGCTATCGCGACAATGTGATCACGCCGACCGCCACAATTCTGACCAAGGGCAAGACCGTGGTCGATACGCCCAAGCATCTTTTGCGCGGCGAAGTGGCCTATGATAGCGACAGCTTCTTTGGCAGGTTCGGTGCAAATTACATGAGCAAGCGCTTCTTCAACTATCTCAACGACCGCTCCGTACCCGGGCGCGTGCTGGTGGATGCGACGCTGGGTTATCGTTTTGACGCTGGACTGCGGTTGCCGCTGGAAATCCAGTTGAACGCCACCAATATGTTCGACAAGAAATATGTTTCGACCATCGGATCAAACGGTTTCGGCAACAGCGGCGACAACCAAACGTTGCTTGCTGGTGCTCCGCAGCAATTTTTCGCAACGCTGAAGGTTGGTTTCTAGCTATGGCGCGCGTCGACAGGCGTACCGTCCTAGGTGGGGTGGCGGCAACTGCGACCCTGCCGTTGCTCCACTCGTCGCCTGTTTTTGCCGCGGCGGATAATGGCGCACCGTTGACGCGCATCGCCTTTGGATCATGTTGCCACCAAGACAAGGAGCAGCCGATCTGGGCCAATGTGAACCGTTTTGCGCCCGAACTGTTCATATTTCTCGGCGACAATATTTATGGCGACACCGAAGATATGGCGGTGATGCGTGCGAAATATTCCAAGCTAGCGTCAAAGCCCGGCTTTCAGGAGTTGCGCAATAAATCGAAGATCATCGCGACGTGGGACGACCATGATTATGGCGTGAACGACGGCGGCTTTGAATATCCGAAAAAGAAGGAATCAGCAGCAACGTTCCTCGATTTCTGGCAGGTTCCGACCAACCACCCCCGCCGCAATCATGACGGAATCTACGGTGCCTATTATTACGGACCGCCCGGAAGGCGCGTTCAGGTCATCCTGCCCGACAACCGAACTTTCCGCTCGCCACTGCTAGGGCTTAGCGTCGAGCCCCAGGATATGGGCAATTATCTGGTCAATCCGGACCCCAAAGCAACCATGCTGGGCGCGGTGCAATGGGACTGGTTGGAGAATGAGCTTCGGCAACCGGCGGACATCCGGATTTTTGCATCCTCCACGCAGGTTCTGGCTGATGCGCCGGGTTATGAAGCATGGGTCAATTATCAAGCCGACTACCAGCGGCTGATGGATATCATTGACTTTACACAGGCGGAGGGGCTGTTCATTGTTTCGGGCGACACCCACTATGCCGAATTGTCACGGCGTAGTGATGGTGTGCCATACCCGCTGTATGATCTGACCTCTTCTGGGCTCACAGAGGTTTGGAAATTCCTCGCGCCTAACAAGAACCGCATATCCCAAGCTCCACTGGCGCAAAATTTCGGTCGGATAACGATTGACTGGGAGACGGATGACCCGACGATCCGCTTGGAGGTCGAGTTGGTCGACGGCAGCATCGCCATAAGCCAGACGGTGAAACTGAGCGCGTTACGCCAAGGCAAAAGATGATGGCGCTGCCAGCCAAATAGCCAAGCTCAGCCGATGGCAGGCGATTTGCCCGCCAACAACTATTTCTCCGGTTGTAGCCGTGCGCCCGACCCCACATTTTCGCCAAAAGCGGCGGTAATCGAATCGATCACGGCCTGAATTTCCTCATTGGCATATTGCTCCGCATCGGCCTGTTTTGAGCCGAAGGCGCGCTCTGCCTTTACAATCAGGTCGAAATAGGCCTTACGCGTTTCGGTGCAGGCCGCCGCGACCTGTTCGTTGAATTCAGCGCCGGATTTTTTGGCCGCAACTGCGTTGTTATGTTCCTCAACCAGACAGTTGTTGAACGCTTTGCGCGTATCGTCCTGCTTGTCGCCCATGGCCGCCATGTTCATGGCCATCGCCATGATCAATCCCGTGATCATCATTTTTTGCTCCCCAGCATTTTTTTGCGAACGTCTTTGTACGCCTGTCATTATCACATTTCAGGTGCAAGCCGCAATCTTGCCGAAAGCGGCTGTCCTTTGCCTGAACATCCGCGCCCTATTTGACCTGTTTACCACCTTTTACAACGGCATCGACGCTTTCCAGCTCGCGCACATTGGTGAGTGGATCGCCATCCACGGCGATGATATCGGCAAAGCGGCCCACGGCAATTGCGCCGACATCCTTTTCCCGGCCCAGCGCCTGCGCACCATTGCGGGTCGCTGCTTGTATCGCCTCAAGCGGGGTCATGCCATATTCCACCATGACGCGGAACTGCTTGCCAACCTCGCCATGCGGCATCACCCCGGCATCAGAGGCAAAGACCATTTTCACCCCTGCCTTGTGCGCCTTACGGAAATTATCGCGCTGGATCTGGGCAATTTCGCGGTCCTTGCGCAAATTATCCTCCAGCACGCCATTTTTCGCGCCCTCGGCCTGGGTATATTCGGTGTTGTAAATATCCATCGAGAACCAGACCGGGCGAGCGCGCGCAGCGGCCAGCTTTATCCCTTCATCATCAACAAGGCTGGCATGTTCGATCGTGTCAATTCCGGCCTTGATCGCGGCCTTTATCCCTTCGCCGCCATGTGCATGGGCAGCAACCTTGATGCCCCATTGATGGGCCTCATCCGCGATTACGCGCATATGCTCTTCGGACAATTGCTGCTGCCCCGGCTCAGTATTGCGCGAAAAAACGCCGCCCGTTGCGCAAATCTTGATCACCTCCGCGCCATATTTCCGCTGGCGACGGACCTGATAGCGCAGCTCATCAACGCTGTCGCCAATCCCTTCTTTCTTGGGGTCCACTTCCATGCTGGGCGGCAGGAAGGTGGAATCGCAATGGCCGCCGGTTGCCCCAATAGCATAGCCCGCGGGCACAATGCGCGGGCCGACTGCATAGCCATTTTCAATCGCCTGTTTCAGGCCAATATCATTGCGGTTGCCAGCGCCAACATTGCGAATGGTCGTAAACCCGGCGTTGAGCATGGCCTGGGCATTGCCCACTGCCGTCATGCCCCAGAAACTGTCGGTAAATTCGAGACCGCGATAACCGCCAATGTCAGCCGGGCCGTCAATATGGACGTGCATGTCGATCAGGCCGGGCAATAGGGTCTTTCCAGAAAAGTCGATATGCTTCACATCGCTGCCCCATTTGACGGT
>CAZNEO010000073.1:0-5815 GCA_964572205.1 uncultured Sphingorhabdus sp. | reverse complement strand
CCGACCGGGCGACGCTCGCCAATATGGCGCCCGAATATGGCGCGACCTGCGGCTTTTTCGGCATAGATGACAAGACGCTCGATTATATGCGCCTCACCGGGCGCAGCGAGGAGGCGATTGCGCTCGCCGAGGTCTATGCAAAGGAACAGGGTTTCTGGATCGATCCGAGCATCGAGCCGGTGTTCTCCTCAACGCTGGAACTCGATATGTCCACCGTCCAGCCCAGCCTTGCAGGACCGAAAAGGCCGCAGGACAAGGTCGTTTTGCAGCAAGTCGACGACGTGTTCAACAAAGACCTCGCCGAGGTTTACAAGCATGACGGCTTCAAGCGGGTGCCAGTCGACGGTGAAGGCCACGACATTGGCGATGGCGATGTGGTGATCGCGGCAATTACGTCTTGCACTAACACGTCAAACCCGTCGGTGCTGGTCGCTGCCGGGCTTGTGGCGAAGAAGGCGAATGAGCGCGGCTTGCAGCCAAAGCCTTGGGTGAAGACTTCGCTGGCACCGGGATCACAAGTGGTGACCGACTATCTGGTGAAGGCCGGGCTACAGGAGCATCTCGACGCGGTCGGATTTAACCTCGTTGGTTATGGTTGCACGACTTGTATTGGTAACAGCGGGCCGTTGGCGGAGCCGATTTCGAAGGCGATCAACGGCAACGATATTGTCGCGGCATCGGTACTGTCAGGCAACCGCAATTTCGAAGGCCGCGTTTCGCCCGATGTACGTGCGAACTTCCTCGCCAGCCCGCCGCTGGTGGTCGCCTATGCGCTGAAAGGCACGGTTACCGAGGATTTCACCACCACCCCGATCGGGCAGGACAAGGACGGCGCGGACGTGTTCCTGAAGGACATCTGGCCTTCCAACGCCGAAGTCCACGACCTGATGACGGCCAATATCAGCCGCGAAATGTTCGAGGCGCGCTACGCCAATGTGTACAAGGGCGACGAGCATTGGCAGGCTATCCAGGTGGAGGGCAGCGAAACCTATCAATGGCGGGCAGGGTCGACCTATGTCGCCAACCCGCCCTATTTCGATGGCATGAGCATGACCCCTGCCCCAGTCGGCGATATCATCGAGGCCAAGCCGCTGGCGATATTGGGCGATAGCATCACCACCGACCACATCAGCCCCGCGGGCAGCATCAAGGCGGACTCTCCCGCCGGCAAATGGCTGATGGAGCATCAAGTCAGCAAGGCCGATTTCAACAGCTATGGCGCGCGGCGCGGCCACCACGACGTCATGATGCGCGGCACCTTTGCCAATATCCGCATCAAGAATGAAATGGTCCCCGGCATCGAAGGCGGCATGTCCTCCTATGACGGCGAAGTCATGCCGATCTATGACGCCGCGATGAAACACAAGGCCGATGGCACTGCGCTGGTCGTTGTTGCGGGCAAGGAATATGGCACGGGCTCCAGCCGCGACTGGGCGGCGAAGGGCACCAATTTGCTCGGCGTCCGCGCGGTAATCGTCGAGAGCTTTGAACGTATCCACCGCTCCAACCTGGTCGGCATGGGCGTGCTGCCGTTGCAGTTCAAGAATGGCGAAAGCCGCACCAGCCTTGGTCTGGACGGCGATTGCAGCTTCACCATCACCGGCGTTGCCGACCTGAAGCCGCGCCAGGATGTTGAAGTGAAGGTCGTCCGCAAGGATGGCTCCACCTTCAGCTTCACCGCACTCTGCCGCATCGATACCGCCAATGAGCTGGAATATTTCCTCAACGGCGGCATTCTGCATTATGTGCTGAGGAAGCTGGCAGCCTGATTGCAAAACGGAAAACTGCGGCTTTGCGGCCAAAGGTCACACTAAAGTCTCACCAAAACGACATGTGACGCACGCTCCCCGTGCGACGCATGCGGAGTGACGCGTGTGGATTTCAAACAGCCAGACATGAATAGTGCACGATGACAAAATGGGAATCCGACATTGTCAAAGAGCTTGTTCGGCACAACGACCGGACTTGAGAACATTAGCAGAACATTTTAGCGACGTCAAGGCCTTTGTTGCCTACCACACTTCTTAGCCCGCCGCCTCAATCCTTACCAACAGCGCCTCGACCTGCACCTGCGCTCCTGCCTCTGCGTTCAGTTCCGCCACCACCCCGTCGAACGGCGCGGTGAGGGTGTGTTCCATTTTCATCGCTTCGAGCGTGAGCAGTTTCTGGCCCTTCATCACCTTATCCCCCGCCGCGACCTCGACCGCGATGATGCGGCCCGGCATGGGGGAGAGGATGCTGCCGTTGCCAGCGGTGGCACTCATCGCACCGCTAAACCGTGGTAATGTGGCAAAGAACCACCGTGCTTCGTCCCTAACTGCCCATCCGCCCGGAACTCTTTCTGCATACTGAGACGATTTTTGCCATACATCGTCCAGGTCGATAACCGCAGTTTGACCATCAACAGTCACGGCTACACCTCGCTCTTTTGGTCTGTTAAGTCGAAACCCGAAAGCCTCTCGCCATGGATTGGGTGCTTGTGCGCGCCTCAATCGAACTTCCCCATCTACGAGGTTTGCAGGCTCACCTTGCCATTCAGAGACAGCAATTGCGACTGCGCCAGCGAAAAATGCAATGTCAGGAATTTCAGGGTCTGGAAGCAATTGATCCGCATAGCGTTCGATAAAATTGGTTGTAACGGCACCCTTGATAAATTCCGGATGCTCTAACGCACGAAATAATGGCGGAGCGTTTGTTTTAACCGGCCAAACCTCAATAGTCATGCACAAAAACGAAAGCCAACTAGCAGCACTTTCACGAGTTTCCCGATGAACGATGATTTTCTCGATCATCGGGTCATAAAAATCGCTGACTTCGTCGCCTTGAAAATAGCCAGTTTCAATGCGACAGGAATCCTCGTCCTCATCATGAGGCCGGTAGATTTTGAGCGGTCCGGTACTAGGCAAAAATGTAATGGGGTCCTCCGCATACAACCGCGCTTCCATCGCCCAGCCGTTGATGCTCAACTCTTCCTGCCTTTTCGGCAACGCCTCCCCACTCGCCACGCGCAGCTGCCATTCCACCAGATCGACGCCGGTAATCTCCTCGGTCACCGGATGCTCCACTTGCAACCGCGTGTTCATTTCCATGAACCAGATGCGGTCGGCGCGCAGGCCTTCGGACGCGTCGGCGATGAACTCGATCGTGCCCGCGCCGACATAATCGACCGCTTTGGCGGCGCGGACGGCGGCGGCGCAGAGTTGTTCGCGAGTTGCCTCGTCCATGCCCGGCGCGGGGGCTTCCTCGATCACCTTTTGGTGGCGGCGCTGGAGTGAGCAATCGCGTTCGAACAGATGGACGATGTTGCCGTGGGTGTCGCCGAAGACCTGCACCTCGATATGGCGCGGGCGCTGGATATATTTCTCGATCAGCACATGATCATTGCCAAAGGAGCTTGCCGCCTCGCGCTGGCAAGAGGCGAGTGCGTCGGCGAAGTCGGCGGGCGCATCCACCTTGCGCATCCCCTTGCCGCCACCGCCCGCGACCGCCTTGATCAGCACGGGATAGCCGATTTCGGCGGCGCGCTCGGCAAGGAAGGCCGGGTCCTGATTCTCGCCCATATAGCCGGGGGTAACGGGCACACCCGCCTCCGCCATCAGCTTCTTGGCCGCATCCTTCAGCCCCATCGCGATGATGCTGGCAGGCGCTGGCCCGACCCAGATCAGCCCGGCATCGATTACGGCCTGCGCGAACGCGGCATTCTCAGAGAGAAACCCATAACCCGGATGAATCGCCTCCGCGCCGGTTGCCTTGGCGGCGGCGATGATCTTCTCACCCACCAAATAACTCTCCCGCGCCGGAGACGCCCCGATATGCACCGCCTCATCCGCCTGCCGCACATGCAGCGCCTTGGCATCGGCATCCGAATAAACCGCGACGGTGCGAATACCCATGGCCCGCGCGGTGCGGATGATCCGGCAGGCGATCTCGCCCCGGTTGGCGATGAGGAGGGATTGGATCATGGGGTTTTCGCTTTCGGGATGCCGAAGAAATCAAAGATCACTTCAGTGGCATCAAAGGCCATGCTCGTCTCCCCCACAAAGCGCACGCTCGCGGGGGCGCCCGGATGGCCGGGCCAAGTATGGCCGCCATCGGCGATGCTCAATTGGCGGACCTGCGTCTGGCCATTGCACCGCTCAAAAACCCGCGTGGTCACCGTGCCTTCGACCACTTCGTTGACCGCACCGCTGCATCCATTGGCTTTCTGCCAAAAGGCCAGCGTGTCAGCGATTGAGAGGACGGTCCCGCGCCCACCCTTTATCTGGCCACCTTCGGCAGGTGAAATCGGGTCTTTTGCGCCAACAATGTTCAGCACCGGAACGGGATTTGCTGGCGCGCAACGCTTGCTCAACGCAAGGCTTAGCGATGCAGCAACGGGGGCGATTGCGGTTATCGTTTCGGGCATTTCACAAGCCAGCCGAAAGCTCAAATGCCCGCCATTGGACATGCCGGTCGCATAGACGCGGGTGGCGTCCGCGCCCGGATTATCTTTCCGCACCTGCGCGATCAGCGCGCGGACGAAACCGACATCGTCGCGATTGCCGCCGACTTCCGGACGGCCATCATTCCAGTTATTATCGATGGCATCGGGAAAGACCATGATGACGTCGCGCCCCTTCGCCGCCGCCACCCAATCGCCGCTTCTTTCAAACTGCTTGCCCGACACACCCGGCACCCCGCCGCCGTGGAAGCCAAGCAGGATGGGACATTCGGCATTGGCCTTGGCGCAGGCTGGGGCAATGTAGAAGGAGTAGGTGCGTTCGGTCTCGCCCGCGCGGATAGTGGCGGATTTTAGTGGTTCAGCGTTGGCGGGGTTTTGGGTGCAGGCGGTTAGTGTTGCCCCCAATAACGCCGTCGCTGCGCCGTTGCGCGCGGTGCGGATGATCCGGCAAGCGATTTCGCCGCGATTGGCGATGAGGAGGGATTGGATCATTTTAAGCGCCCTCGTTTTCTCCATCGAATTCTAATTTTCCGGACATTCAATGCCAGATTCGATACCGGTAGAGAGCTTGCAAACAAAAGGAAAACCATCGCCAAATTTGCTGCTGACTGAAAGCTACTGAACATCGAAGCAAAGTCACCGTGACTAACGCCTAGGATATCCGGAGCAAAATTTTTGCCTAAGCCACTTCCATCCTTCAAAATGTTAGAAAAAACAATAAATATCATACCGGATATACAGAAAAATACTAAACATAGATAATTAATTAGCAAAGACAAAAAAACGTGAATATCTTTTGCACAGTAAAATGAGGCTCTAGCGTGTGAATTACGAAATACCTTCACCGCATATAAAACATTTTTGTGATAGACATTCTTGAAAAAAACAAAAAACAGCTTCACGAACTTCCATAATATTATAATTCCGGCAACAATTCCAAAAAAATTAGCCGTAGCCGTGACAATTTGATTATCGGCCAGTATTGCAACAAAATTGTCTACACTCACATCCGGAACACCCCGAACCGGGGCGCCTCCTCAACCGGCGCATTCAACGCCGCGCCCAGCGCCAGCCCCAGCACATCGCGCGTCTGCGCCGGATCGATAATCCCGTCGTCCCACAACCGCGCGGTCGCGTGGTAGGGGTTGCCTTCGTCTTCATATTTCTGGCGGATCGGGGCCTTGAAGGCTTCGGCTTCCTCCGGCGTCCATTTTTCTGCATCACGGTGGACGGTGGCCAGCACGCTCGCGGCCTGTTCGCCGCCCATCACGCTGATCCGCGCATTGGGCCAGGTGAAGAGGAAGCGGGGCGAATAGGCGCGCCCGCACATGCCGTAATTGCCCGCGCCAAAGCTGCCGCCGATCAGCACGGTGA
>CAZNEO010000072.1:0-5833 GCA_964572205.1 uncultured Sphingorhabdus sp. | reverse complement strand
GGGGACCCCGCCAGCCTGATTGCCGACACGACGCGCAGCCGCGCCCTTGGCTTCATACCTGTCCGCAGCCCGTCCGAAGGCTTTGCCGATTATGCCCGCTGGTTCGCAAGCGAGGCGGCGTCGTGAAAATAGCGCTTACGCCATTTGAGCCGTCGGAATGGATGGGCGGATGGAACTATATGCTCAATCTGGCCGAAACGCTGGCGACCTTTGGCGAAGAAGATGTCTCGACCGCCTTGTTCATGTCGCCCGAGGCTGCCCCGGAAGCGCGTGCCAGATTGGCCGGCATTCCCCGCATCGACATCATCGGCGATTCGCGGTTCGCGCCAGTGTCGCGCGCAGGACGTTTGCGGCAGGCATTATTGCGGGGCGTGGACACAGCCGCCAGCGACGCCTTTCATGCCGCAGCGGTTACGGTAGCGCTTGAGTCGGCAGGGTTTCTGGGTTGGCGGTTCCCAATTCCGGCCTTTGCCTGGATACCCGATTTTCAACATCGGCACTTGCCACAGATGTTCACACGCGGCCAACGCATACGTCGCGAGATCGGGTTCCGCGCGCAAATCGCAACGGGACGATCGATCATGCTCAGCAGCCGTGATGCCGAAAACGACTGTCATCGCTTTTATCCGGCGACCCGGTCGCGCACCCGCGTCGCATCCTTTGCGGTTCAGGCGCCAAAGGTCGACGATACAGCGGTTGTGGCCGTGCGGGCGCGCTACGGGCTGCCGTCGCGCTATGCCTTCATCGCCAATCAGCTTTGGCCGCACAAAAACCATGCGGTCGCGATCGATGCGGCTGCATTGCTTGCCCAACAGGAAAGCGACCTGTTGATCATCGCCAGCGGCGAAACCAGCAGCCGCGCCGGGACCTCGATCGGCCCCGATTTGCAGGCCCGGCTGGAGGCCAAGGGTGCCGGTCCGAATTTCCGCTTTCTGGGGCGGATCCCGTTCGACGATGTCATGGCGCTGAGCAAAGGTGCCGCGGCACTGCTCAATCCGTCGCGCTTCGAAGGATGGAATACGGCGGTCGAGGAAGCGCGCTCGCTTGGCACGCCTATGATTCTTTCGGATCTGCCGGTCCACCGCGAACAGGCAGGCGACATTGCCCAATTTTTTGCAGCAGACGATGCCGCGGGCCTGGCCAGGCTGTTGGCGGCACTGCCGGAGCGCGGCTTGGGTGGTGCCAGCGAGGCCGACAGTCGCAGCAGGCGCGCCGCCTTTGCCGCATCGGTCATTGCGCTTGCCCGTGACGTGGAGGGGCGCGCGTCGTGAAAATATCGATCATCACTGTCGCCTATAATGCTGCCGATACACTTGCCGCCACCTTGCGCTCGGTCGCCAGCCAGGACTGGCCAGATGTCGAACATATCCTGATCGACGGAGGTTCGCGCGATGCGACGCCGCAAATCGTGGCGGAGCACGGCAAGCATCTGGCGCGGTTTGTGTCGGAACCCGACAAGGGGCTTTACGATGCCATGAACAAGGGGATTGCGCGCGCCACGGGCGACGTGATTGGCCTGCTGAATGCCGACGATGTCTATCTGGACCCGACGCGCCTGTCCCGGGTCGCCTCCGCCTTTGCCGCACAGCCTGGCGTTGATGCCATGCTGGGCGACGTTGCCTTTTTCCGTCCGGAGGCCCCCGACCGGATCGTGCGCCGCTATAATTCGGGGCGGTTTCGGCCCGACCGGCTTGCTTATGGCTGGATGCCGGCGCATCCAGCGATGTTCATGACGCGCGAGGCCTATGACAGGGCTGGTGGCTATGCGACCGATTATAAAATCGCCTCCGACTATGAATTTGTTGCGCGCACTTTCGGAAAAATGGGCATGAGCTATACCTACATCCCCGAAATCTTCGTCATGATGCAGATGGGCGGGATCAGCACGGCAGGCGTGGGGGCGCGGTTGCAGCTCAGCCGCGAAACCGTGCGTGCCTGTCGTGAAAATGGCATTCAGACCAATTTGGCCAAGGTGATGACGAAATATTTTTTCAAGGTGCTCGAAATACGGGGGCTTTGAAGCGCCGATGCGATAGAAAGTTGAGCAATGACGACTGACCTGTACGATTCCCGCGTAGCATCGCATTTCTTTCCGGAAATCGATGTTGCCGGTTTCAGCCACCTCGATGGTACTGTCCTGTTCTATTCCTTTGTCGCCGCGCTGATCCGGAAGGAGCACCATGTGCTCGAATTCGGCGCGGGCCGGGGGGAGCATATTCTCGACGACCCGGTCCCGTACCGGCGCGAACTGACCAATTTAAAGGGAAAAGTCGCGCGCGTCGTGGGCTTTGACGTTGACCCCATAGTAAAAACCAACCCCTTCATAACCGAAGCCGTTGTCGGCGAGCCAGGGGCAAGATTACCGTTTGCCGATGGTGAATTCGACCTGATCGTTTCGCGCTATGTCCTCGAACATATTGGCGACCCGGAATTCGTTGCCGGTGAATTAATGCGCGTTCTGAAGCCGGGGGGATATTTTTGCGCTGTTACACCCAACAAGAACGGATATGTGGCGATGGCCGCGAGAATGGTTCCCAACAGACATCACGCCCGCGTGATGAGCGAAGTGCAGCCCGGGCGTCAGGAGGCCGATGTTTTCCCGACTCGCTATAAAATGAATACCCTAAGCGACCTGCGCCGACTATTCGGAAAATATGGTAAAGTTACCGTCTATCGCCGCTCAGGTGAGCCAGCCTATTTTTTTGGCAGCAAGTTGCTCTATGCGCTGTTTCTGTTCATTCACCGTATTACACCGGCGCCTTTCGCAACTTCGCTACAAATTTTTGTCCGCAAAAACTTGCGTTAATTGAAGTAAAGTTGGAAATTATATTGCATACCATGCGCTCAGCGACTCGGTTTGTTACCGGCTGATGCTGATGTCTGCGATCCTCGCCTCAAGGCCTAATTGGCCGTTCCCGCCGGACGCGACGATTTGAAGGAACTGCACCGGGCAATTGGCCGGGACAGAAAGCGGTGCCGCGATAGTCTTTGCACCACCATCAAACGTCCAGACCGCACCTGGCAACCCGCTGCCTGGACACTGCAAGCGGAACTGGACGTAACCGGTATCGCCATATTCTATCTGCACTCCCTTGGCGGAAAAACGGTAGGTGCCGGGAGCGAGGTAAAGCAAGCGGCTGGCTACGGTGCGCGTCGTGGCGGCGTTGGCGAAGACGGACAATGCAGGCTTTTCTGCTGCCGCACCGCCGACGAAGCCGCCTCCGGCATTTGGATCGCCGGGAATGGTCCATCCAATGGCCCCAAAACGTCCATCACGATCAGCTGCTGTAAAGGCGGGGTCGACCAACCGCGCGGGTTGCGTCCCGGGTGCCAGTCTATAGATCCGCCGCGCGTCGTCGAAGCGGGCTTCATTTACAAGTCGATTCAGGAGATTTTTAAACTGTACGGGCTCAGCAGCGCTTTTCGGCAAGCCGCCGGCTTCGACAATTAATGCGACTATGTTCGACGGATCTTTGTCGTTGGCGATTGCATGACTTATGAAAGCGCTCACCCATGGCTTTTTGCTGCGCACATAAGGCATCAACGCCGCCCGGATCGATTCATCCTCAATGGCGCTCGATAACTGAGCGAACAACAACGCCTGAATACTGGGCCTCGTGGTCAAAACTATGTCATAATGCTCCAACGTTTTTTTGGTATCATTCGCTTGCGCGTTGTATTCGATGAGCCATAGCTGGGCCCCGTGCTCCCGGCGAGACAGCTTTGCTGCCATTTTTATGAGCGCCGAGGCGCGTTGCATGTCTCCCTGTCCTTCCGCCGCATATCCTAGGAGCCTCACTGCGCGCGCATTGAGCGCCTGTTGCTTTACCGCTGCACGCGCCAAAGTGGCCACTGTCGAGGGTGGATTCGAAGGATTGGCAAAAAGCAGTTGTTCGGCCCGCGCAGCGAGTGCGACGCTTTCACCGGGCACCACTACCAACGCCACTGCCGGAGCCTTGTTTCGTGCTGTTCCGGAAACAGCAAGCATGAATGACGCAGTTCCGCCGAGGATTGCAACGATCAATGCGGCCAAGATACGCTTGCCCCCGATAGCACCAATCGCCTTCAGCAGCCGATTTTCGGTTTTCCGCCTTGCCATGATCAGCCTGCCTTGCTCTCGCCGACCGCAGGCGCAGTGAACCAAAGACCAAAGACCGCAAATGCAGCCAGCAGGCTGGGCGTGCGCAATGGATAGTCGGTGATGCTAGCCAACGCCAAAAGAGCGATCAGAACGGCAGCCAGCCGGGCGACCTTTACCGCTCGCCTGTCCGGGTCATCGCGCCGCCATAGCTTGGCTGTACCGAGCAGGTATCTGGCGATCGCGACGATCAGGATCGCTGTGGCGGGCGCGCCACCGGTCAACAGTATTTCCAGCCAGTCATTATGCATATGATTGACATAGGTTGGTTTCAAATATGCTGACGGTTCATCCACCTGGAAAACCTCGACAAAGGATCCAAATCCGGAGCCTGCAGGAAAATATTTCCAGATCATAGCCATGCCAAGCTTCCAATTGGCGCTGCGCGTATCTTCTGCCGCAGAGTTGTCAAACAGACGTTCGATCGATTCTGCCCGGGAAAAAAAGATGGTCAGGAGTACAAGACTGATGATCGCACCGATTGCGACCAGATGCCAGGCTTGCAGTTTGAAAGCCGCCCCGCTGCGACGTGCTGCACCGCCCTTTACCGGTGGACGATACAGCAATGCGGCCGCGCCAAGAGCAAAGAGGGACAGCAGCATTCCGGAACGTGATCCAGTGACAAGTACTAACGGCACCAAAACGACGGCCATCGCAATGGCTGCGAATTGCCGCATCCGCTGCTGATCGACGCTGCCGCTGCCGAGCGACGCATATGCGGCAAGCAAAGGGAACAGGCATGCCAGTAAGGTTGCGGCATGGTTGCGATTTGCGAACAAACCCACTGCCGCGCCGTTGTTGGTGACTGTGTACAGATAAAGTGGTCCGCGAGGGTCACCCATAACTTGCATCATGCCCAACAGTCCGCTTGCAGCCCCGATGGCGAGCAGGACGGGAATTAGGCGATACATATCCTCTTTATTGAGCTGAATGCCGAGTAGTAACACTGCTAGCGGCACTGTGAGTGACGAAAGCGCATGCCAGCCATTCATCGGCGTCATCGTCAATGGCCGCCAGACATCGTCAAGACCAGCCAGCCGGTCAATTTCCACTAGCATTTCACGCCCGGGCAAGCTTTGCCATAGCGCGGGTGGCAGTGGGATCAGATGCGCGACACACAAAATGAAGACGGCTGCAAACCCGACCAGCAGTGGCTTGCGTCCGGCCAAATGCTCGCGCTTCAAGGTCAAGAGCGCAATCGCGCAAAACAGTACCGAAAGTGGTCGCAACAAAATGAGCGACTGCACATCGATACGCGAGGCGCCGCCCATCAAAAATACGACAACCAGGAAAGCCGCCAGGATCCAGAACTGGGCCGACGCGGATTTCAGGCTTTCAGGCGTTGTGGTCAAAATATGTATTTCAGCTGTTTTGGAGGCCCGAGCCGGAATCGAACCGGCGTGCAAGGATTTGCAGTCCTCTGCGTAACCACTCCGCCATCGGGCCTCGATGGTGGTCTTTGGAAGGGCGCTCCCCTAACGGCACATCGGCCTTTATGCAATGGGGCTGATAGCTGGCCACAGATGCTCGTCGCAACTGTTGCGCGGATGCAATGGGGTGGGAACAAATCCTGTCGCATTATGTATCGGCCAAGCGAATCCGGCTTGGCCTTTGCCGGTTGGGCAACTACAAGACGCGGGCAAAGACTGTATTGCCATTGCAACACAGTTGTGTCAGATCGTTGCAGGCAATGGA
>CAZNEO010000071.1:0-6613 GCA_964572205.1 uncultured Sphingorhabdus sp. | reverse complement strand
CCCATTTCCTGAATATTCATCTGGATTGAGGCTTCGCCGGCAATGTCGATGACGAGTGCATCCGGATTGCCCATTTGCGCACCGATGGCGGCAGGCAGGCCATAGCCCATCGTGCCAAGCCCGCCGCTCGTCAGCCATTTGTTCGGCGCATCAAAATGGAAATGTTGCGCTGCCCACATCTGGTGCTGGCCTACCTCGGTTGTGATAATCGGGCTTTTGTCTTTGGTCATCTGATACAGCCGTTCGATCGCATATTGCGGCATGATCTCCGCGCCGTTGGCGGGATAGTCCAGCGACCTGACCGAGCGCCAGCCCTTGATCCGCTGCCACCAGTCGCCAAGGTCGGCTGCTTTCAGTTTGCGGCTGTTCCAGACCGTGATCATCTGCCGGATTGCCTTGCCGACATCGGCAACGACCGGCAGGTCCACACGCACCGTTTTGTTGATTGAGCTGCGGTCGATATCGACATGGATTTTGGTGCTGCCCGGCGAGAAAGCATCAAGGCGGCCCGTGACGCGGTCATCAAACCGCGCACCAAGGCATAGCATCACGTCGCACTGGTTCATCGCCATATTAGCTTCATAGGTGCCGTGCATCCCCAGCATCCCCAGCCATGCGGGGTCGCTGGCCGGAAAAGCGCCCAGACCCATCAGGGTCGAAGTGACCGGCGCGCCGCACAATGCCTGCAATTCGCGCAGGGCAGCGCTGGCATCCGGCCCGCTGTTGATGATGCCGCCGCCTGTATAGAGGATGGGGGACTTGGCCCGAGCCAGCAGCTCCACTGCCTGCGTTATCGCTGCAAAATCGGCTTCAGCCTGTGGGACATAACGTTTTGAAGCATTTCCCGAATGGTGGCTATATTCAGCGCTGGCGACCTGCACATTTTTGGGGATGTCAATCACTACCGGGCCCGGTCGGCCCTGTGTGGCGATGTGGAAAGCTTCAGCCACCACAACGCCCAGTTCGGCGGGGTCCTTTACCAGATAATTATGCTTGGTGCAGTGACGGGTGATGCCAACGGTGTCCGCCTCCTGAAAGGCGTCCGAGCCAATCAGGTTGGTCGCAACCTGCCCGGTGAGCACAATCAGCGGAATCGAATCCATGAAGGCATCGGCAATGCCCGTGACCGCATTGGTCGCGCCGGGGCCGCTGGTGACAAGCACAACGCCCGGCTTCCCAGTCGCCCGAGCATAACCTTCTGCGGCATGGGCAGCGCCCGCCTCGTGCCGGACAAGGACATGGCGGATTTTCGGATGTTGAAACAGCGCATCATAAATAGGCAGCACCGCGCCGCCCGGATAGCCGAACACAGTGTCCACGCCTTGCGCCAGCAAGGCTTCGATCAGGATATTGGCGCCGCTTTTTTCGGCCACGATTTATGCGTCCTTCAGATATGCGAAGCCCGCCTAATGCTGCATTGCAGCAGGGCGGGCAAGTGCGCGCAGTTAGGCATAAGAAAATGGCATGTCAACCGCTAAAGATGTAATAATCTTTCAATATCGGAAAAATCTGAATCATTTAGTTCCTTTGTCCAGCGGGGCCACTCGGGTGGAGACTGGTTGCGGAACCATGTATATTGGCGCTTCGCATATTGGCGGGTGGCTGCCTGTCCGCGGCTGATGGCCTCGTCGCGGTCGATTGTGCCTTGCAACAGCAGCATCGTTTCCGGCACGCCAATGGCGCGCATGACCGGCGCGTCATCGGGCAGGCCGTGTTGCAGCAGCGCTGCAACCTCGGCCACTGCCTCACCTGCAATCATTGCGGCAAAGCGCCGGTTGCAGCGATCATGAAGCCAATCGCGCGGCGGCAGCAGGATAAGCGGGCGCAGGTCGATCTCGCCGCCGATACCGCCGCTTTTTTCCCGCCGCCAATCGGCAATGCTGCTGCCTGTTGAGCGGATTACCTCCAACGCGCGCTTGATCCGGCTGTCATCATTGGGGTTCAGCTGAACTGCGACCGCCGGGTCTTCGGCCAAAAGCGCGGCATAGGCGTCTGCGGTGGCGATGCTGCGGATGCTGGCGCGGACATCGGCGGCGATTTCGGGAATGGGGGCAATCCCGTCCAGCAAGGTGCGCAGGTAGAGCCCGGTTCCACCAACCAACAGCGGCAGCCGCCCTTCGGCCCAGGCGCTATCGAGCGCGGCTTTGGCATCCTGCGCCCAGCGCGCGGCGGAACATGCCTCGCTGCCATCGAGATAGCCGAACAGCAAATGCGGGCAGATTTGCTGCTCCGCCACGGTCGGCTGCGCGCTGAGAACGGGCAGATGGGCATAAACCTGCGCGCTGTCGGCGTTGATGATGGTCACATCATGCCGCCGGGCCAGCCATAGCGCCAATGCTGTCTTGCCGCTGGCAGTTGGACCGGCAATAAGCGCCACCGGTTTGCCCTGATCTGGATTCGCCATGCCCATCGCTACACTTATAGCAGCAGAGACGCTGAAAAACGGAATGATTTCCGACTGTCAGGACCATCTGCGCGAAGCAGGGCTAGAGCCGGTTGATAGTGCGTGGATCGATGCCGGAAAGGCGGTCGATGTCCATTTTGATGGCGATCTTGCCGCTGCCCGTGCGGCGCTGCGCCCATTGGAGGCGAAGCTCGACATTGCTGTGCAATCGGGCGCGCATCGGCGCAGAATGTTGCTGGTCTCCGACATGGATTCAACCATGATCACTGTGGAGTGCATTGACGAACTGGCCGATTATGCCGGGATAAAGCCTGAAATTGCGGCGATTACTGAACAGGCCATGGCAGGGGAGCTGGACTTTGCCAAGGCACTGACGGCGCGGGTCGCGCTGCTCGCCGGGCTTGACGAAAACGTGATTGGCCAATGCTTGGCCGAGCGTGTTCGCCCCATGCCCGGCGCGAAGGAACTGGTCCGGACAATGGCAGGCTGGGGCGCGCACAGCATTTTGGTATCGGGCGGATTCACGGCGTTCACCGGTCCGGTTGCGGCGGAAATTGGCTTGGCAGAGGTCCATGCCAACCAGTTGGAGATAGAGAGCGGACGGCTGAGCGGCAGGTTGCTCGGCCCGATCGTTGACGCAGCGGCCAAGCGTGCGGTGCTGGAACAGGCGGCGCAGCGCAGCGACCCGGCATCGGTGCTTGCCGTTGGCGATGGCGCAAATGACATCCCGATGATTGCGGCGGCGGTCGGGCAGGGCGGTCTGGGCGCAGGCTTTCATCCGCGCCCCGCACTGGCCGAAGCCGCCAATTTTGCCGTGCGCCATACAGATTTGACGGCGTTGCTCTATGCGCAGGGGGTTCCGCGAGCCGAGTGGGCGGTGGCTTAGGGCTTTTCGCGCACTTGCAACTTTTGTCTTCACGAACGATTATCCCAGCCGACACGCACTATAGGAGTTTGATCATGCGTATTGCCCTGCCGCTGCTGCTTTTGCTTCCTGCCTGTGCGACCGTGCCAACGGGAGATGATGACGCGGCCCCGAAAATCGGGTCAGCCGAGCTGAAACGCGCCGATGGCACGACTATAGGCGTTGCGACCCTTGCCCAGCAGGATGGCGGCCTGATGTTGAAAGTCGCTGCCACTGGCCTTGCGCCGGGCAGTTATGGCATCCACTTGCACACAGTCGGCCTTTGTGAAGGACCAGGCTTCACCACGGCCGGGCCGCACTGGAACCCGGCGGGCAAAATGCACGGCTTTGACAATCCCATGGGCTCTCATGCCGGCGACTTGCGCAATCTGGTTATCAACGCCGCAGGGGCAGGCGTGCTGGAGGCTGAGGTTGCTGGCGGCACTTGGGAAGGGGCCATGGACGCTGACGGGCTGTCGATCATCATCCATGAAAAGCCCGATGACTATTCGACGGACCCCAGCGGCAACAGCGGAGCGCGGGTGATTTGCGGAGTGTTCACGGGCGGCTAAGCCGAAACGCGCTCCCTTGCGGCGAAATCGTCTGCCTTTCTGTTGCCAGCCTTTTCGCTTCATCCTATACAGATACCGGTTCAACGCCATTGTCGGTCTGTGGGGGAGTTTTTCCGGTGCAATTTTTGACCCGCATTTTTGCAGCTTTGCTGATGTTTGCGGTCGCGCCGCCGCCAGCATTTGCGCAAGGCGCGCCCGATCCGGGACAGCAGACCGGGCCGGATAGCACTGTAGTCCCGCCACCACCTCCTGCGCCTGCGCCACCTCCACCCGAAACGGCCAAGCCTCCTGCGCCGCCGCCTGCTGCACCAACGGCGAAAAAGGGACCAGTCGATCGCCTGAAGCCGGGCCAATATATCTGGGAAAAGCGCGCCTATGATGCGACCAACCTGCGCATCATCGCGGTGCTGGATATTCAGCGGCTATATGTTTTCGATGGCGATGTTCTGGTTGGCTTGTCCACCATATCCACTGGCAAGAAAGGTCATCCGACCCCCGTTGGCACCTTTGAGATATTGCAGAAAAATATCGACCATAAATCGAACCTCTACAGCAATGCGCCCATGCCGTATATGCAGCGCCTCACTTGGGACGGCATAGCGCTCCACGCCGGGCATATCCCCGGCTATCCCGCCTCGCATGGCTGCCTGCGCCTGCCGCTGCCATTTGCGAAGGCGTTATACAGCGTGACACGCATGAAGCAGCCCGTGACCATTTTGGCCAGCCTTGATACGCCCAAAGCCGAACCTGTGCCCGAACCTGCGCCCGTTCCCGAGGCTGTTCTGCCGCCCAACACAGTGCCGGAGCCAAAGGCACCCAGCGAGCCAGTTCCTGCGCCTGAACCAAAGCTGGAGGTCGAGCCGCTGCCTGGCGCTCCTGCATGATGTGGATGGATTGACGTTTACGCTAACGTAAAGTAAGTATTGCGCTGTGCCTTCGATCAAGGGGTGGAGCGGCAATGAATGCAACAATAGGAGATGCGTGGCCGGCGGATGCGACCATCGAGACGCCCGATGCGCTCGGCCGCGACAGCTTTACCATATCGGACCTGTCGGCCGAATTTGACGTGACCGCGCGCGCGCTGCGCTTTTATGAGGATCAGGGCCTGATTGCGCCACAGCGTCAGGGGCTGGCCCGTGTCTATTCGAAGCGGGACCGCGCCCGGTTGGCCTGGATTTTGCGGGCGAAGCGCGTTGGTTTCAGTCTTGCGGAAATCCGCGAGATGATCGATCTTTACGACCTGAATGATGGACGCAATATCCAGCGCCGCGTTACTATAGAGAAATGCCGCGAACGCATTGGCCTTCTGACCAAGCAGCGGCAGGATCTGGACAGCGCCATTGCCGAGTTGAAAGAATTTGTTGCCCTTGTCGAAAAAGTCGAAGCGGCCGAAGCCAAAGCCGCCTGAAGCGGTTGCCCCTATCCACAGGAGTCATCAATGCCCCAATATAAGGCCCCCGTCCGTGATACGCTGTTCATCCTCAATGAGGTGCTGAAGGTTGAAAATCATTCAAACCTGCCCGGTTTTGAAAATGCCAGCCCCGACATGATCGAGGCGATCCTGACCGAGGGTGCGAAATTTGTGGAGAATGAGCTGTTCCCGCTGAACGCCGTTGGCGACAAGCAGGGCTGCACACGCCATGCCGATGGTTCGGTCACCACGCCTGAAGGCTTTAAGGCGGCCTATGATGCCTTTTGCGCGGCAGGCTGGGGCACTTTGTCGGCGCCAGAGGAATTTGGCGGCCAAGCGATGCCGCACATCCTGTCCATGGCATTTGAGGAATATATGGCATCGAGCAACATGGCCTTTGCCATGTATCCCGGCCTAACCCACGGCGCAGTATCCGCCATCCTTGCAAAAGGCAGCGAAGAGCAGAAGGCGACCTATGCGCCCAACATGATCAGCGGCAAATGGACAGGGACCATGAACCTGACTGAGCCGCATTGCGGAACCGATCTGGGCCTCATTCGCACCAAAGCCGTGCCGAACGGCGATGGCAGCTATGCAATTTCGGGGACGAAGATTTTCATTTCCTCCGGCGAGCATGACCTTGCTGAAAACATCATCCATCTAGTGCTGGCCAAAACTCCGGATGCGCCCGACAATGTGAAGGGGATTTCGCTGTTCATTGTGCCCAAATATCTTGTGAACGCAGATGGTTCGCTGGGCGCGCGCAACACGCTGGGCTGCGGTTCACTCGAACATAAAATGGGCATCCATGGCAATTCCACCTGCGTCATGAACTATGACGAGGCGACCGGCTATATGGTGGGTGAGGAGAATAAGGGGCTCGCCGCGATGTTCATCATGATGAATATCGCGCGGCTGGGCGTTGGGCAACAGGGGCTCGGCATTGCCGAGGTCGCCTTCCAGAATGCCGTGCAATATGCGCATGACCGGCGGCAGGGCAGGGCGCTGACGGGGCCAGCCGATACAGCGGAAAAGGCCGACACGCTGTTCGTCCACCCCGATGTGCGCCGGATGCTGATGGATGCCAAGGCCTTTACCGAGGGGATGCGAGCATTCTGCCTGTGGGGCGCGCTGCTGGCCGACATGATCCATGCTGCGCCAAGCGAAGAAGAGCGCATATTGGCCGACGACATGCTGTCGCTGCTGACGCCCGTGATCAAGGGATATGGCACAGACAAAGGCTATGACGTCGCCACCAATGCGCAGCAAGTTTATGGCGGCCATGGCTATGTTGGCGAATGGGGCATGGAACAATATGTCCG
>CAZNEO010000070.1:0-6972 GCA_964572205.1 uncultured Sphingorhabdus sp. | reverse complement strand
TCGATCCCCCGGTGCTCGGTCAGTGCCGAGCGGCCGCACGCGAGGTGGAGATCAATGGCGCCACTCTGCAACCCAAGGACCGGTTGTTCTTCTCGATCGCCGGCGCCAATCGCGACCCGGCTATATTTAGCGATCCCGACGCCTTCAGTCTGGACCGCCCCATGGGCGAGGTGATGAAGCACCTTTCCTTCGGTTGGGGCTCGCACCTATGCATCGGTGCGCCGCTGGCCCGCCTGGATGCACGAATTGGCATCGCTGCACTTGTTCGCCGGGTGCCGAGCCTGCGAATGACCGGTGAGACCCGCCGGATCCATCCTTGGATGAATTGGGGACGGAATTACTTGCCAGTCACCTGGTGATCGGCAAGCTGGCCGCAAAAGAACAGGAAATTCGGGAGGAGTCAGCATGGCCGAATTGGCAGAACCGGCATTCACAGAGGTGCAAATCAGGCTAGGTGAGCGGACGCAAACGGTGAGGCGCCCGAACGTACCTGACGGCGCAGACTTTTCCGAAGCCGCTATCATCGCGGCTGCCCGTCAGCAGGCCGGATTGCACTTTTTTGGTGATGATCCATTCCGCACCAATCTGCGGGTCTTGATCCGCTCGATGGAAGATGAAGCCAAGCTAAACGCATTTGGCCGTGTCATGGCACGCCAGTTCCTGATGGCCCGTCTTGTCGACCGGCTACGTGCACAAGATCTGTTTGATCGTCATCCGGAAATCCTCGAGACAAAGCTCGGGCCGATGACATTCATCGTGGGCGCGGCGCGTTCCGGTACGACGCGCGCACATCGGCTCTTGTGCAATGATCCGCGTTTCCTGTTCCTGCGTGACTGGGAGATCAATTTCCCGGTTCCTGTGCCTGCCAGCTTTGGCGATGGGCCGGATCCGCGTATAACCCGTGCCCGCAAAGCCCATGCAGCCTTCCTCGCGATGAACCCGGAGAATGCCAACATCCACACCCTCGAAGCAGAAGCCCCGGAGGAAGAGATCGGCCTCCTGAACATGAGCTTCGCCACCCAGATGATCGAGGCGCAGCGTTTCGTGCCAACATATGGACGCTACTGTATGAAGTCCAACCAGTACGCTGCCTATGTCTACATGAAAAAGCTGATCCAGTTGATCGCCTGGTTTCGAAAGGATGATCCGCAGCGGCCTTGGGTGTTCAAATCACCACAGCACATGCAGGACCTTGACGCCTTGATGCAGGTGTTCCCCGATGCGAAGATCGTGTTCATGCACCGTGATCCCCGCAAAACCGTGGCTTCGACCTGCTCAATGTTCTGGAACATCTCGATTCTGGGTTCGGACGAGAACGATCCCCTGACTTTGGGAGCATATGTCGCCGAAAAGGTCCAGGACCAAGTGGAAAAGGTCGAAGACGAACGTGCAAGGCTAGTGCCGCCTGATCAGCAACTTGATGTCCGTTATGCAGACATCAATGCCGACTGGGAACGCGAGTTGCAGCGCATTTATGACTTTATCGGGCTGGACTTCACTCCCCAGGCACGCGCAGCGCTGGATGCCGCGTCGTCCGACAAGGAAGCGCGCCATGGTGGCCACCGCTACAGCCTCGAAGAGTTCGGCTTGTCAGCCGATGATATCGATCAGCGGTTTCAAGGCTACATCAAGAAGTATGGCATTCCGATGGAGCAAGGCTGATGGATCTGACCGACAAGATCGTGGTGGTGGCCGGGGCGAGCAAGAGTACCGGACGGATCATCGCACTTGCTGCGGCCGATGCCGGTGCCCACGTGGTCGTCGCGGCGCGTTCAACCGAAGGGGTCGAGCGTGTGGCTGCGGAAATCGTCGCCAAAGGGCGAGAAGCGCTGGGGGTGACCGCCGATTTCGCCTCGGTAGAGCAATCTCGCTCGGTTATACGCCGTGCAGTGGAGCGGTTTGGCCGCGTTGATGCGCTGATCTACAACGCTGCCTACCTTGAACGCCGTTCGCTCTTCAAGATCGATGAGGCGCATTGGGACCAGATGATCGATACCAACCTCAAAGGTTATTTCTTCATGGCCCAAGCGACAGCCAAGGCCATGGCCGATAGCGGTGTGTCCGGCGCCATTGTGGGGATCAGTTCCACAGCCGGTAGTGTCGGCTATCCCGGTATTGCTGACTATGCAGCGTCCAAGGGTGGCATGAACGCGCTGACCAAATCGCTGGCGATCGATCTGGCCAGATGGGGGATCCGTGCAAATTGCGTGGCTTCTGGCTTCATCGACGGCGAATCAGTAGCTGAGGGCGAGGCCGCCGGAGGCGGCCCGATGCTCGAGGCGCTGCGCCGGTTCATTCCCAGCAGGCGCTTCGCAGAGCAATCGGAAGTGGCTTCGGCAGCCCTGTTCCTGGCCAGCGACCTGTCCGGCTATTGCAATGGCGCAATCCTCACGGTCGATGGCGGGTTGACCTTGGGCAATCTGCCTGCGCAGAACTGATGGGCCCGAGGCGCACCATGCATTCGTTCTGCCGCATCTGTTCAGGCAGCTGCGGTGTGGTGCTCGACATCGCCAACGATCGCATCGTGGGCATCCGCGGGGACAAAGAGCACCCGCTGACTCGCGGCTATGCCTGCGTCAAGGGCCTTCAGGCGCCCGAAATCCTGCACGGATCAGGCCGGCTGACCCGGCCACTGCGCCGAACGGCCAATGGAAGCCATGTCCCGATCCCGATTGATGAAGCGCTTGATGAAATCGCGCAGCGGCTCGGTACCATCCTCGATACTTTCGGCCCACGAGCTGTAGCCGGCTGGCGCGGGACAAATCCCTGGTTCCAGACGCTCAGCCACTATGCCCTGCCAGGTTGGCTGACATCGCTCGGCAGCGATCAGTTCTATTCCAGCATGACGATTGACCAGTCGGCCAAATGGGTTGCAATGGAACGGATCGGGGTTTGGGCTGCCGGTCGCCAGTTCGTCACCGAATCCGATGTCTGGATGCTGGTCGGTAGCAATCCGTTGGTCTCTGTCTCGGCTGGGGCACTCTCGTTCAATCCGCAGAAGTCCCTGAAGGATCTTAAGGCCCGCGGCCTGAAACTGATCGTGATCGATCCGCGTCGGACGCGGACAGCAGAGATGGCCGACTTGCACCTTGCTGTGCGCCCAGGCGAGGACGCAGCGCTGGCTGCTGGGCTGCTGCACGTAATCCTGTCTGAAGGGTTGGAAGATCAGGCATTTTGCGCGCAGTTCGTCGCTGGACTCGACGCACTGCGGTCTGCGGTAGCGCCCTTTACGGTGGAGGCAGTGGCAGAGCGGGCCGGTGTCTCGGGTGATGATCTGGTGATGGCCGCGCGGTTGTTTGCGGCCGGGCCTAAAGGCTGCGTTCAGACCGGAACCGGCCCCGACATGGGCCCCCATTCCAACCTTGCCGAGCACCTCTACGAATGCCTCAATGTGATATGCGGTCGTTTTCCGCGTGCAGGCGAGCGGGTCGGCAATCCGGGAGTGATGAATCCCCGCTATCCGCGCCGTGCGCAGGTCGTTCCTCCACGTAGGCGCTGGACTACTGCCCGGCCGAGCCGGGTGCGTGGGATCGGACCTCTGCAAGGTGAGATGATGGCCGGCACGCTTGCCGAGGAAATTACTGCCCCCGATGCCGACCGCATTCGTGCCCTATTCGTGGTGGGAGGCAATCCCGCCAGCTCAATGCCCGACCAGGCACGCATGGTTGAAGCGTTGCGCGAGTTAGACCTTCTTGTGCTCATCGATCCTGTATGGAACGAGACCGCACAGCTAGCCGATTTTGTCCTGCCCGCACGGTTGCTTTATGAGGTGCCAGCGGTGCCGCTGCTCAACGTCGAACCTTATTTCTTCCCTGAACCCTTCGCGCAGTACACGCCAGCGGTTGTGCCGCCGCCCCCGGAAACGCTCGATGACTGGCGCTACTTGTGGGAACTGAGCCGGCGCATTGGTCGACCTTACCGATTCAACGGGATCGAGCTCGACATGGCCGACGCGCCTTCGTCTGAAGACCTGCTGGCGCAGTTACTCGAAGGAGCCCAGATCCCGCTGAAAGACATCGCGCGCCATCCGTCCGGGAAGGTCTTCGATGTCCCGTCGCAATTCGTTGAGCCAGCCACCCGAGAGACCCGCTTTGAAGTGATGGCGGAAGATGTCGCGGCGGAGCTTGGAGAAGTTCTGAAGGAAACGCATACCATGAAAGGCACGGCGGCCTCATCTGCCTGGCCATACCGCCTGATCGTGCATCGGGTCCGCGAAACCTACAACGGTCAGTACAGGGATCTACCCAGGATCCGAAACCGCCTGCAGACCAACCGCGCGTGGTGCCACCCCGATGACCTGGCGGCGGCCGGGCTCAGAACGGATGATCTGGTTGATATTGTCTCTGCCTTCGGCCGCATTCCCGCAGTTCTTGGCGCTGATGCCTGTGTCCGGCGTGGGGCCGTGGCGATGACGCATGGCTTTGGCGGGTTGCCCGATGATCCGCCTGATCCCCTCCGGCGCGGATCCAATCCCAATCGGCTGATCGATGCCACGCGCGACTGCGAGCCGATCAACGCCATGCCGCGGATGACCGCGATCCCCATCCGCATCGAGCCGAGAGGAAAACCCTGATGACAGACGCACTGACGCCCGCCTTCGCGAAGTCCATCGCCGAGGAAGCTTTCATCTACGCATACCCGATCGTCCATGGTTATCGCGCACTACATTGGCTGGGGGTACGCAAGGGCGGTTTCAACAGGCTGGATCATTATCGTCGCATCATCGACCCGGCGGACGACCTCAACAAGGAGGTCCAGATCAATCTCGACACGCTCTACACTCTCGTTCCGTTCGACACGCGACGTGAGCCGCTGGTTCTTACCATACCGGCCATTGCCGACCGCTACTTCAGCGTACAATTCTCAGATTTTTACATGCACAACTATGCCTGGCTCGGCACTCGCACCACAGGTCAGAAAGGCGGTCGTTACCTGCTGGCGGGGCCATCTTGGGACGGTATTGCGCCGGAGGGAATTGACGCTGTTGTCGCCTGCGACACTGACATCTCCTATTTCATCATTCGCATCCTGTGCCGCGGAAAAGACGACGAGAAGGCGGTCAACGCAATTCAAGACGAATTTCGGCTGGAACCACTCTCGGCATTGCTCAACCTAGACCCACCCCCAGAGGCGCCCGATCCAGAGTGGTTGTGGCCATCCAAGACGATGTTCAATAGCATCGATATCTACACCTATTTCAACTATCTTCTCCGCTTTCTAGAGCCCCGCGATGATGAGCGCGATCTGTTCGCCGAATTCGCCCGGATCAATATCGGCTGGGGCCGAACGTTTGCTATTGAAGCCTTCGCGCCTGAAATACAGCAAGCAATCCACCATGGGGCGCAGGCCGCATTCGACCGCATTTGTTCCGCAGCGGCCAATCCTGGCCGTATCTCGAACGGTTGGTATCTGGTCCCGCGGATCAGAGGAAACCGCGCTTTGCTCTCCGGCACCGCCGAGAAGCGCTTTACCCGCGCTGTTCAGGCGCGGGTGGGCATATACGGAACTGACTTGGACGAATGCGTCTATTTTCCTGCCGAGCACGATGCTGACGGCTCGATTATTGACGCGTCGGTAGGCGACTACACATTGACGCTCGAAATACCGGTTCCAGTCAGTGGTTTCTGGTCGGTAACGGCATATGCCGCCGATACCCAGCTTCTCGTACCCAATGATCTCGGCCGCTATGCATTGGGCGACCGCGATCCGTTGATCGTCGACCCTGACGGCAAGATCCGCATTCATCTGCAGCGACAGTCGCCGTCACCTGAACGGGAAACGAACTGGCTTCCTGTTCCCGCCTGCCCCCTGTTGGTCGTGCTCCGGATGTACATTCCGTCGGTCGATGTGGTCGCTGGGCGTTATGTGCCCGAACCGATCGTGCGAGTAAGCGCATGAGGCAGGTTGATGAACCATCAGGTCCTGCAACGCTAGGGCCGATTTGCAACCCTCAAATCATTTTGAACCAAGAGATGTCGGGCATGGACAGTAACGCAACACTTACCCACCTTCAGCGCCTTGAGTCCGAGGCGATCCACATCATGCGCGAAGTCGTCGCGCAGGCCGACAAGCCAGTGATGATGTATTCGGTCGGCAAGGACAGCGCGGTGATGCTGCATCTGGCCAAGAAGGCCTTCTACCCTTCGCCCCCGCCGTTCCCGCTGCTGCATGTCGATACCACCTGGAAGTTCCGCGACATGTATGCCCTGCGCGAAAAGGCTGCTCATGATGCGGGGATGGAGCTGCTGGTCTGGCAGAACCCCGAAGCGCGCGAGCGCGGCATAAACCCCTTTGACCACGGGCCCCTGCACACCGACATGTGGAAGACCGAGGGGCTGAAGCAGGCGCTCGATCATTATGGCTTCGATGCCGCTTTCGGCGGCGCGCGGCGCGACGAGGAAAAGAGCCGCGCCAAGGAGCGCATCTTCAGCTTCCGCACCGCCAGCCACGGCTGGGACCCCAAGAACCAGCGCCCGGAGCTGTGGAACCTCTACAACGCCCGCAAGAACAAGGGCGAGTCCATCCGCGTCTTCCCGATCAGCAACTGGACCGAGCTCGACATCTGGCAGTACATCCAATTGAACCGGATCGAGATCGTGCCGCTCTATTTCAGCGCCGTGCGCCCGACCTTCGAATGGGAAGGCCAGCTGTTCATGGCCGATGACATTGCGCGACTTGAGAAGGTGCTGGGCTACCGGCCTGAAATCACCGAAAAATCGATCCGCTTCCGCACGCTGGGCTGCTTTCCGCTGACCGGCGCGGTCGAGAGCACCGCGACCACCTTGTCGGAAGTCATCCAGGAAACCCTGCTCACCACCACCAGCGAGCGCCAGGGCCGGGTGATCGACAAGGATGCGGGCGGGGCCGGGATGGAGAAGAAGAAGCAGGAGGGGTACTTCTGATGGACCGCGTCTACCAAACCGAAGCCCTCATCGCCGAGGATATCGACGCCTATCTCGATACCCATCAGAA
>CAZNEO010000069.1:0-6978 GCA_964572205.1 uncultured Sphingorhabdus sp. | reverse complement strand
ACCTTGCCCTTGCTCTGCCAAACAGAGACAAGTTGCGATTGGTCTGACAGCACCCGGTCCGGAAAATATTGGATGGTCTCTGCCCCTGTTTCACCTAACGACAGTGGCGTCGAGCTTTTGCTTCGGCATTGGGGTGGAGAAGTCGCTTATTTCTGGCTGCGCGACCAGCGATTGATCGACCGGGTCCAAGATATCGGTCGTGGGCGTGTCATTGAAATAGCCGTTCCAATGGCCGCGACTCGCCACAGCTATTTGGCGGGTAGAGCTGTCGTAGCGACCTTCGCGCGCGCATTGGGGTGCAAACCGGATTCAAACAACTTCGACTTGTATACAGTGCGGCCGTTGGCGGCAGCTTCGATCCTTCGGGTCCACAGCGAGGGCGAGTCCGATTTCGGGGCGCTCGGCACGACTTTTCCGCTTGGATGCGCAGACCCGACGATCGGCGACTATGACGAACTCGTCGCTGAAATGGAGGCTGTCCAGAGAGAGAAATAATCCTCGGCCTCGTCGCCGCAACCGACCCCGGATGAGCGGCAAATTATCCGGGAGGCGGTGCGGACGCCCGAGAAGTTGAACTGGCCTTCTTGGTGGAGCTATCGGGGGGAGGGGTGAAAGGCAGCTTTATTGGACAGTCGCGACAGTCCGCTTTTGTAGAACAATTTAAACAAACCGCCGTTCGTTCATTCAAAGATGCGCCGCGGTCGACAAGTCTCTTGGGCGAATGATCAGCTTGATCCTAGCCGTCCCCCTGAAACCGGTGCAAATCTGCGTATGAGAGTTCGGTTGACGTGCTTACCCCCATATTCTGGGGAGTGCAGGTTGGTGCAAGTGCTGATAATGCCCTTGAATGGAGAAAAGTCCGTATTCTGTTGGCATACTCGAAGATGATCCCGATTTCCGGGAGCTGCTGGTGTGTATCATTGACGCTGAAGCGTGTTTCAAAACTGCTTTTGTCTGCGAGACGGTAACCGATGCGCTTGCTTCTTTCGCGGCCAGCAAACCCGATCTTGTTCTCGTTGATATGCAATTACCGGATGGTAGCGGTTTAAGTCTGGTCCGCGCGGCGACCGCTGCAAACAAGCTCAGCCTGATGCTCACCGTTCTGGCGGACCGAAAGACAGCCTTGGCCGCTTTCGAGGAAGGCGTTCATGGCTATCTGCTGAAAGACAGCGAGCCCGATGTCATTCTTGGTGGAATAAGAGCAACGCTTTCCGGGCAGAGTCCCGTCAGTCCCGCCGTCGCCAACCATTTGCTTCAGCTTGTCCGGCGCGCACCTGCGGCCTCCGCCGGCGCCCCGCAACCGACCGAACGCGAAACGGAAATCCTTGGCATGATCGCACGCGGACTGACCTATGCGGAGGTCGCTAGAGCGGCGGGGATATCCATTCATACGGTCGGCGATCATGTGAAGTCGATCTATCGGAAACTTGATGTCAATTCGAAGAATGAAGCCATTCATGAGGCGCGGCAACTAGGGTGGCTGGGCCGGTTTGACTGAACTTTCCAATCGGTATCGAGATGCTCAATTTTACACCCGCATCGAAAGCCAATCTCTCGATTTGAACCGAACCGCCAAGCTTTGCTGCCCGCTGCTCGATACCGCGTAATCCCGCCCCGGCTGCAACCTCTGCACGGTCAAATCCCCTTCCATCGTCGGAAATTTCAATCATCAGGCAATCATCCATGGCGATGAAAATTTGCAAGGTTCGTCCCTGCGAATGCCGCACGGCGTTGGTCGCCGCTTCCTCGATCATACGGAGCACATGCACGACGGTGCCGGCTTGCAGATCGATATAGGGCTTGAGATCGTCCTTCCAGACGAGTGACATGTTGGCATATACGCATTGCCGATCAATCCTGCCGCGCAACTGTTCAAGGGCCGTCAACAGGCTGACGCCGTCATCATCGAGCATGCTCGTCATTAGGCGCAGATCGCCGATGATCGCCTGAACATCATTGGCAAGCGGCGCTGCCGCACCGCCCGCTTTGCGCAAACGCAGCAACAGGGTAAGCAACTGGCCTCCCAGGCCATCGTGCATGTCCTGCAAGAAGCGCTGCCGTTCTTCCATCACCGCGCCATGCTCGATTTCCCGCTTCAGCGCCGCAGCCTGGTCATCGAGGGCAAGATGATGCCCTGAAACGATGGTCTCGAGCGAGCCCACTTGCCTCGCCTGATTGCGGTAACTGACCATCTCCGAAATGAGAGACCCAAATGCAAATATCAGCACGGCCATTGCCGATGCTATGTTAACATAGTTGGATATCAGGGTCGCCACCACAATGTCTGGGCGGGTCGAATATAATGCCTGGAATGAAAGCAAGCCGGAGCAACCCAGGAAGAACACGGCCAGACTGGCTGTCCGCACCCGGCTATCGACATGGCGGGCGCGGATAATCATTATCCAATCGAATAGTTGGATGCCGACGATCCAGCCTACGAACAGCGTTCCCGCAACCAGATTTACAACGGGAACATCGACTGAACCCGTCAATCGCACCATCGTAAGAACCGCAAAGACAGCCGCGCATGACCCGGCAATCATATTTCGCGCCCGGTTTCCTGCACCCGTCCAGGCGGCAATTGCCAGAGCGATAAATGCGTTCACCGTCAGCGAAAGCAGTGGCATGACCTTGTCCAGGTTGAGGAAGGCCAGCACCGGCTCGTCCGCCAGCTCTACCAGCAACTGCAAGGTGAAGCCGAGGATCAGATACATATATTTGCGCGGGCGCCGTGAGAAAAAAATCAGCAACGTCGAAATCACGATGGTGATCAGCGCGGCAACCGGCAGCACCAATTGCATGAGCCGACCATAGCGCCGCTGCTGGTCGACCACTGCCTCTACCTTGATGCGCGGCCCGACATAGATTGCCCCCATGCCAAGCCCGCGATAATCATCGCGCAGCGAAAGGCGGACGGGTAACGTTTCCGCCTGCGTCAATTCTGCGGGAATAACCATGACCCCAAATCGCCGGTCATGTGTCAATTGCGCGCCCGCCACCTCCGGTATCGCACCCAGAACGCGGTTTTCGCCCATGGTTACGTCGATCCGCCCGCCATGCGCCGGAGCGTAGATGATCTTGTCTTCGCCTGGCCGGCCCGGCAGTTCGATCTCCACTACCGCCTTGCCGCCATGGACGACGCGCAGATGCGCAATGCTGTGATAGTCGGGAATGGCCAGCCAGCTGAGCCAGATGGCGATCAGGCACAGCAACAGGCCAAGGCCGCAAAACAGCTTCCAGCCCGACCATTGCAGCCAATTTTGTAGCGCCCCCATATCATCGCTTTAATTCTTTAATCGCTGAAATCAAAGCGAACTATTTCGCTCTCCTTACCCCCATGAATTGGGGATGGTGACAGTCTTCATCGTGAAATAGCTGATGGCTCCACTCAGCAAGGGGGAGAGCAGACCATGAGCCCACGCAAACGCACGATTGCCGCCACAGCCATGGCCGCGCTGGGGCTGACCAGCCTTACCCCTGTGCAGCAGGGCGCCGCGCTGATCGCGGCGGGCGCGGCGGCGCTGCGGGCCAGCCCGGCTTTGGCTGCGAACACCATTCCGGGCGTGGGCACGGTTATCAAGAAAAAGCCAGGAGACTCGCCGATCATCGCCCCCAGCGACGCCAATGGCGAAGTCCGCATCATCGGGCTGGAGGCGGGGGACTATGAAATCGCGCCCTTACGCCTCACCGCCGCGGCCCCGGTGCGCTATACCGGCGGGATCGTCGGCCCCGATGGCCGACTGGCTTTTGTGGTTCGCGAAAATATCAAGAAAGCGTCGCCGAATGCCGCCTCCAAGGGACGTCGGCGGCCAGTCGATCCGGTGGTAGAGCGCTGGGCTGAGCCAATTGCGTTCATCGATGCCGCCGCTCCGCCGCCACCGCCCGAAGCAGCGGGCGGACCATGGTGCCCGCCGGGCATCCTGTGCGAGTGGAGCAAGGCCGATCTCAGCACCGCCAGCGCACAGCAGATCGCCGACCGCACCGGCACGTCGATGCAAAGCGCGGTCCACATCGTCACCATGCGCGAAAAGGGCGGGCGCTATGCCAGCATAGAGGATTTCGCCCGCCGCAACTGCCCGACCATGGCGATCGATATGAGCCGCGGCGGGATGCAAGTTGGCGATGTCACCGTGCTGTTCGCAGGCACACAAGCCAAGGGCGCTGCGGCGGGGTCTCAGCTTCCCGGCTTCCAGTGCGATCCGCGCGGCGGCAACCAGTTCAGCCTTTACGGCAAGAAACACAATTACGTCGGTCACGTGACGTTGTTGCGGTGAACAACCAAAATAAGAGGAGCAGTTAAATGAAAAAATTTCTAATCGCCGGTGCTGTTGCATTGTCTTTCCAGGCACCTGCACACGCCAAACCGGAACCGGTGCAGTTGCTTGTGGCCAACGTTCCGCCAACAGGCAGCACCAAGATCACAAGCGCTTACCCGCTTTCCACCAACGGCACATGGCAAGTGGGCCCGGTTCTAACCGCCGATGCGCCAAGCACGCAGAAAACAATTGGAGCGTCGCCCAGCGTGCAAGCCATTATGTACAGAAAAGCCGATGGCAATACATATATCGTCCCTGGCCAAATCGGATATGGAATGGGGGCATGGTCCGCAAATTTTCCAGCAGGCTGGGAAACTATTGTCTGGATGGATGATAACCAGTCGCAAATCGCGAAATTTGCGCCTGAGGAAATCGAAGTCCATCCAACTACTGGCGATATCTACGCGCTGGGGGCTGTTTCCGCGTCCGCGCCAAAACAAATATTCCGGATCAGGAAGAACGCCGACGGGAACTTTGTTGCCAAAGCTATGACTTTCAGGAAAAATGACGTTCCAACCCCTAACAATCAGTCTGCATTCCTCAATCCATCGATGAATGGATATAAGGCAGGATCTCTGGCTTTCTATCCCAAACCAGGTGGCGGACATTACCTGATATTTACCCATCAATCGACGGTTTATCAGGGTATTTGCCACTGGGTGTTTGAGATGCAGGGTGATTTTCTGGAATCTGGCGGGACGCAGTCGATCAATCGCTGCCAGAAAAATTCTACTGTTCCGCTGACCGGCGACTTCGCTTCAAACGGAGTGACACCCGGCGGGATCAACACCGTATATGTCGGAAAGAGAAATGGCCCGGGTGGCGCAGTTATCCCCGCGATGCTGCTCATTTCGCGCGATAATGGTCCCTTACACGAACTGAAGATTCCGGGGCTGACCTTACCTTCATCGAGCAGCTGGCAAGCGACCCAATTGGCGGATTCTCCTACGGGTCACAGCCTGGGTAGCGATCTTGCCTGGTATCACAATGGTCTTGGCCAGTAGTTTGACAGCGCAGGAGAACTCAGATGGTGAAATATCACGGCTCCGCAAGCCTGTTTGCGATCATGATCTTGGCGTTGCCCATCGCCGCGCAAGCCCAGCCCATGCCCTCGTCCTGGAACGTCCAGAACAGCTTCACGCCGGGGGGAGCCCATTCGTTGGCCATGCCATGGCAAACCTACCAGGCCAGTGGCACAAACTGCCAGACCATCGGTGCCCAGTTGACAACGCCATGGACGCAACAGGCCTGGACGCCGCAGGTTTCGGGGGTCGCTGCGGCCACCCAAACCAGCGCGGGGCACAATATGCCGGCGATATTCCGGAACAATCTTTCGTCCCCGGTATCCTACCCGCCAGAATCCCTTACGATCTACCCAGGCCAGGTCGCCCTGCATCCGGGCAACGATTGTGCGCTATTGCGGTTCAAGGCTCCGGTTGACGGTATCTACACGATCCGCGGTGAGTTCTGGTCGCCAACGGGCAGTTCCCATCCCAACAATGTCACCGCGCGCGTGCTGGACAAGGGAGTTCAGGCTCATTCAGGTACGGTGTCGGCCGGATCGGCCAACCAGTGGATCATCCCAAACCCGACGCAGCAATATCAATTGCAGGCAGGGCAAACGATCGACTTCGCCGTCGATAATGGCGGTAATGGTTACTATTCGGACACAACATTGCTGACGGCCGAAGTGAAGTGGATCGACAATCTGCCGAACACATTCAAGGCAAGCAAGTTCGATTTCGAAGGAGGACAGGGCTGCGCAATCGAGCAGGGGACCGACAAACTCTATTGCTGGGGGGCGAACAATTGGGGTCAGCTAGGCCGTATAACGGCAGGTAATTCCAATGTCGCGGTTCTCGCCCAAAGGGTCGAAAACCACATTGGTGCCAACGCCACTGGTCCCGCCAAGAATTTGCAGGTGGGCGCCTACAATGCATGCATCCTCACGACGGGTACGAACAAAATACTCTGTTGGGGGGCAAATAATGCCCTGCAAAGCGGCATGGCGACTCTAGGCCAAGTGGATACAACAAATTCCCCTGCTCACGGTGTACGGGATCTGACAACGCAGCTTGGGTCAACCAAGGTGAAGATTGACGGCTTGACCGGTTGCCTGATCAATGGAGCTAGCAAGGTCCAATGCTGGGGCCACAACATAATCAACACTAACACCTTCGGAGGTATTCTTGGCTGGAAAAATGGCTCGGCTTTTACGGGCAGCCATCTCCCGCTCGCCAATGTGCCCAATGTGGACGGGGCTTCTCAGCTGGCCCCCGGCGGTACGATGAGTTGCGCCATCGTCAGCGCAACTGCGCGCGTAAATTGCTGGGGCAATACACCATGGGGTGCGGCCTTGCTGGGCGGGGGAGCTTCGCCGACACTGTTGCCACATCCTGACAATATCGCACAAACATATGTATTAACCGCCCCATCGACGCCGCTTCTCCAGGTGCAAAAGATCGAGGTCTCCGGGATCCGTGCCTGTGCCTTGAAAGCCGGCGGGTCGCTGTGGTGCTGGGGCATGAACAACACTTATGGCGAGCTGATAGGGGCCCCCATGGGAAGCCAAACTCCAATTCCGCCGAACATTGTCAGCATGGCCCTGGCGCTGCCCGCCCCGTTCAACTCCGGTGTGACTGACTTCGCCCTGTCCAGCAAC
>CAZNEO010000068.1:0-7054 GCA_964572205.1 uncultured Sphingorhabdus sp. | reverse complement strand
AACGGGATGGGGTCGCGCGGCCCCAGAAAACCGTCAGAGCCGCCCTGATACATTAGCGGATCGTGCCAGAAACTTTCGGGCATTTCCGCGCCGCGCGCCTGCCGCACAAGCGCAACATGATTCACATAGGCCGACCCGTCGGCCCATTGGAAGGCGCGTGGCAAGGGGGCGGCGGCATCATGTTCATGAAACCGCTCCTTGGGAATGGCATCATGCGCCAGATCCGTGGCCAGCGCGCGCAGCCGGGGCGCGATCCGATCCCAGTCATCAAGCGCCGATTGCAGCGTCGGCGCAATATGTCCGGCATCGGCATACCAGGCGAGATCGTCGGACACGACGACCAGCTTTCCATCACGCCCTTGTTTCAATGAGGCAAGTTTCATCTTGATCCTTTCGGTTGCAGCATCGTTGTGACGCGATTATCCCTTGGGGGCAACAGGCTGTTGCGCTTCGGCTGCGATGAGGAAGCCGTATTGATGGGGGGCATGGTGATGGGGAACGGAACGATGCGGAAACGGATGATTGCCAGCGGCCTTGCGCTGACCATGTTGCTCACAACGGCATCCTCGGCGCAGGTCAATGAAGGCATGGCAATCAGTGGCTGGTCATCGGAACAGAACCGCACGCCTGCATGGCATTTGGCGCAGCATGACAAATTGAGCAAGGCGCTAGCGAAAATCGGCGCGCAGCGAAAAGGCGTCGTGGATGCCTATGTCGTTGCCATTGGCCTTGATTCCGATCCGGTGTTCAAAAAGGAGTCGGCTGAGGTGCGCAATGTGCTTGAGCGGCGCTTTGGGGCGGCGGGCCGTTCGCTGTGGCTTGCCGCAGGCTCCGGAACCAATGGCAACGATGCGCCGCAGGGGTCGCCCGCCAACCTTGCCACGGCGCTTGCCGCGATAGCCGCGAAGATGGACGTCAAAGAGGATGTGCTTGTCCTCTACACCACGTCGCATGGCGACAAGAAATTGGGGATTGTCTACCGCGACGGCGAAAACGGCTTTGGCATGATTGCCCCCAAAAAGCTGAAGTCGATATTGGATGAGCTGGGGATTAAGCGCCGCGTGCTGCTGATCTCTGCCTGCTATTCGGGGGTTTTTGTGTCTGAGCTGGCCGATAAGGACAGCATCATCCTGACCGCTGCCTCGTCGAGCCGCCCCTCCTTTGGCTGCACGCCGGGCAATGACTGGACCTTTTTCGGGGACGCGCTGGTCAACAATGCGCTCAGGAAGCCACAGCCGCTGGGCAAGGCTGCCGAGGAAGCCACTGGGCTGATCAGCACATGGGAAGCAAAGCTTGGCCTGCAACCGTCCAATCCGCAAATTTCGATCGGGGATGATACCGGAAAATGGCTCGCCGCGCTGGAAGCGACAATGCCAAAGACCGAAACGGCCAAGGTTGGCCGTCCGGCGATTGAGACGAGCTTCGAATAAGCTATTGTGGCCCAACGAAAAGCCCAACCCCGTGTCTGACACGGGGTGCCGAAGTGTAGGCGCATGGCGTTCCCTCGTCATCTGACGGGCAGGATCCCCTGATCACTCCGAAGCAGCCACCGGCTCTTTGTGCAGCCAATCGGCATGTTTGGGCGCTTTCTTCGTCTGGCTCCATTCCTCCAGCATCACCGGCGCCACGCGCTTCAGCTCGGCATATTGCTCATCCGTGCCGATGTCGCAGGCGAGTTCCAGCCTATGTCCATTGGGGTCGAAGAAATAGATGGAGCGAAAAATGCCGTGGTAGGTCGGGCCTAGCACCTCGACACCCTGCGCCTCGATATGCGCCTTGGCCGCCTTTAGCATCTCAAAATCCGCAACCTTGAACGCCAAATGCTGCACCCATGCGGGCGTCTTTTCATCGCGGCCCATTTCGGGCTGGTTCGGCAGCTCAAAAAAAGCCAGCACATTGCCGCCGCCGCAATCGAGGAAAATGTGCATATAAGGATCATAGGCCCCGGTGGAGGGCACATAATCCTCTGCAAAGGCATTGGTGTAGGTGAAGCCCAGCACGCGGGCATACCATTCAACGGTCTCTTTCGCGTCCTTGCAGCGGTAGGCCACATGATGGATGCGGTCGGTTTTGAAGGGGACTTTGTCGGTCATTAACTTGCTCCAATTCCCCTCCCGCAAGCGGGAGGGGAGAATTACTATGCAGTCTCCAGCACGCCGCGTTCAATCTGGTCGCGTTCGATACTCTCGAACAATGCCTTGAAATTGCCTTCGCCAAAGCCTTCGTCACCCCGGCGCTGGATGAATTCAAAAAAGACCGGGCCGATTTGCGGCTGGGCAAAGATTTGGAGGAGGAGGCGCGGTTGGCCGCCTTCTGTCGTGCCGTCCAGCAAGATACCGCGCTTCTGCAATTTGCTCGCTGGCTCGCCATGGCCGGGAAGCCGCTCGTCGAGCATCTTGTAATACGTCTCTGGCGGCGCAGTCATGAAAGGCACGCCGAGTTTCTGGAGATTGTCCCAGCACCCGATCAGGTCGTCGCAGATCAACGCAATATGCTGAATACCCTCGCCATTGTAAGCGCGCAGATATTCCTCAATCTGTCCGCCACCGGCCTTGCCTTCCTCGTTCAGCGGGATGCGGATTTTGCCGTCCGGGGCGGTCATTGCGCGGCTGGTCAGCCCGGTATATTCGCCCTTGATATCAAAATAGCGGATTTCGCGGAAGTTGAAGATCCGCTCATACCAGCCCGCCCAATGCGCCATGCGGCCGCCATAGACATTGTGCGTCAGATGATCGATTTTCTGAAAGCCTGCGCCGACCGGATAGCGGTCAACACCGGGAAGATAGACAAAATCAATGTCATAGATCGACAGCGCATCGGGGTTGTCGAGCGTTGCATAGCGGTCAACAAGGTAGATGAATGCCCCGCCAATCCCCTTGATCGCGGGAATGCGCAGTTCCATGACGCCGGTTTTGCTCTCCACTGGCTCCGCCCCGCGTTCCAGCGCCTCGGCATAGGCTGCCGCGGCATCGCGCACGCGAAACGCCATGCCGCAGGCCGACGCGCCATGTTCGGCGGCGAAATAGGCAGCGGGGCTGCGCGGCTCATAATTGGCGATCAGGTTGATCTCCCCCTGCCGCCACAGATGCACGTCCTTTGACCGGTGCGAAGCAATATGGCTGAAACCCATGCTGGCAAAGACCGGCTCCAGCACGCCTTTTTCCGGGGCAGTGAATTCAACAAATTCAAAGCCATCAAGGCCCAACGGATTTTCAAACAGGTCGGACATAGCGAGAAGGGCCCCTTTCAAAACTTACAAAACTGACGCCAACAACGGCAGGTTCGTCATGCGCCAGTTAGTATCAAATGAAACTAGTTTTGGCAAGAACTCTTATTCTCCCTCGCCGTCACCGCACATCGTGTGCGCCATTACAATGGCTGGGTGTCATGGATCGAGGTTTGCTGCCCTGGCGCGCAATTTCTCCAATATCCCTGACAGTGTCCGCGCCTCTTGCGCGCTTAAAACCGTCTCCAGCTCCCGCTCAACAGAAATCGCCAACGGCACGATCTGGTCATAAAGGTCGCGCCCCATAGGGGTCAGCGCCAGATGGTGGGAGCGGCCATCGGTTGCGTTTGGCGCGCGGCCCAGCAAGCCGCGATCTACCAGCGCCTTTGATGCGCGGTTGACCGTCACCTTGTCCATGGCAGTTGCCTCAACCAACTCGCGCTGCGTCGCACTTGCCCGCTCGCCCAGCACAGCCATCAGCCGCCATTCGGGAATTTTCAGGCCGAACCGCCCTTGATAGCTGCGCGCGATAACGTCGCTGACTGCGTTCGATGTCACCGACAATTGATAGGGCAGGAATTCGCCGAGTTTCAGTTTGGGCATGGATGACCCCTGCTATCCCTTTTTCTTGGTCTTGGGCGGTGCGGCCTTGGGCGCAGACTTTGCCTCAGCCTTGACCTTTGGCTTTTGCTTTGTCGGCGCAACCTTGGACTTTGCCTCATTTTTTGCAGGCTCTGCGGCCGGGACCGGGGCTTTGGCTTTGGGCGCAGCCGCCTTGGGCTTGGCATGGAGCAGTTCCTCGAACGATTCGCGCAGCGCCTGGGCATAATTGGCCGGGTCGGGCATCATCCCCCGGTCGCTGGTAAAGGAAATCGCGATTTCCGGGCCATAGCTGTAGATGGTGTTGATCAGCCCCATACCGTCAAAGACTGGCCCCATGCCCATTTGCCGCACCAGCTTTGCCCCAGCGAAATACAGGGGAATGCGCGGCCCGGGAACATTGGTGGCAACACAGTTGAAAATGGGCGAGTGCAGATTTGATACGCCCAACCGCGTATACAGGCGCGCGCCCAGACCGGCGAGCGCGGACGGCAGGAACTGGCTGTAATCGGTCAGCGTTCGTGCGCCCACCGCATTGGTCATTGCCTTGCTATTCTGTGCCTGTTTGCGCACCCATGCCAGCCGCTCCATCGGATCGTCGATATGCGTGCCGATCTGCACGATCATCGCGGACACCAGATTGCCCAGCGCCTCCTTTTCGCCCTCTGCCCGGACGGAGATGGGAGCCATCACCTGCAGGCTCTCCTTCGGCAAATTCTTACGCAAAAGCAGATATTTGCGCAGGCCGCCGCCAATGATCGTCAGGATGACGTCGTTCACCGTCGCGCCTTCCAACCGGTCCTTTATCGCGCGAATGTCGGAAAGCTGGAACGGGACCCCGTCAAAAACACGATGCGGCCCGACCTTGCCGTTCAGCAGAGTCTGCGGCGCCATCTTTGTGCCCTTCAGCGACACATCGCCACCCGCCACCTGGCTGATGAGCCGCGCAGCACCCGGCACGGTTTGCGCCAGCGTCTTGGCAAATCGCACCGGCTGAGTCACCGAATTGAGCCAAGTGCGCATCAGCATCTCAGTGATGGCAGGCTCATTCTCGCCCTTCCATTTGGACTTTGCTGCCGCCTCCACTGGCTTTGGCTCGATATCATGAACGGCCGCCGACAGTTCGACACCTGACATGCCGTCAATCGCGGCATGGTGCACCTTGGCAACCAGCGCAAAGCTGCCCTTTGGCATGTCGGGAATATTGTCCAGCCCCTCTACGACATTGAATTCCCACAGGGGTTTCGACAGATCCATGCCGCGCGCATGCAGACGGGCAACCTGAATGCACAATTGCCGCCAATCGCCGGGCTGCGGCAGCGCAATGTGGCGCACATGATATTCGAGGTCAAAATCGGGGTCGTCGATCCAATAGGGATGATCAAGATCAAAGGGGACGCGCACCAGTTTCTGGCGAAAGCTGCGTGCACGGTCCAAACGGCTTTCAATATGAGCCAGAATATCCTTGAAGCGCACAAACCCGCCGGGAGCAGTAGAGGGATCGTAAATCCCAACAGAGCCGATGTGCATCGGGCTTGTCGGGGTTTCGAGATAGACAAAGCTGGCGTCCTGCCCGCTTAACTGTTCCATAGGCTTGCCTCCTCCTGATTTTTGCCGAGGGTAGCGTGCGGATGGACGGAAAGCGAGTCCCGCTATCGCCCGCGCATGGCAATGATCATGCCCAGCGTGGCAAGCGCCGCCCCGGAAAAGGCAAGCAGGCTCCACTGATAGCCTTCAAACATAGTCGACAGCAGCATGGCAATGACCGGGATCAGCACGCTGGTATAGGCTGCCTTGCCCGGCCCGATATCGCGGATCAGCCCGAAATAAAGCGGGAAGGTGACGACCGAACCGACAATGCCAAGATAAAGCACGCCGCCCAGATAGGCAGGGCGCGGGTCAATAATCGGTGGCCCCGCCGTCGCCCACGCCCATGTTGCATTCAACAGCGTGCCGAACAGCATCGACCAGGCAAGGATGGTAATGGTGGGAAAGCGGGCAATGCGCGGCAGCACTTGCAGCACGTTGGAGACCGATGCACTCATGACCGCCGCAACTGCCAGGCCAAAGCCCAGCAACACCGCAGCACCGCCGACGGGTGCTGCGCGATATTCCTGCACCATCAGCAGTGCGACGCCGGCGCTGGCGATAACACTGCCGATAATGAAAGCAGGCCCTATGCCGCGGCCCAGCCAATATTTGCCGAGCAGCGCATTGGGAATGATCAGCAACGCAAAGATCACAGCAACCAGGCCAGACGTGATATGATGCTCTGCCTGGTAGACAAGGTTGAAATTCAGCCCGAATTGCAACGCACCCAGCAGAACCATCCAGCCTATGCCCTGCCGGTCCAGCCGCAGCGATAAGCGCATCACGCGGGCAAGGATGAACATGCCCATGCCGGCAACGGCGAAGCGATAGGTCACGGACCAGCTGACCGGGACTGTACCCAGCTGGTCGCGGATGACATACCATGTCGATCCCCAGATCAGCGATACCAGCAAGAACGGCACATAGATGCGCGGGTTAAGAAAACCGGGTTCGCGGCCCGCTTCTGGCGCAGGGGCACTGGTGCTGCTTGGCTCGCTCATGCCCTGCCTGTCCTGCGATGAAAACTGGTGCTGCTGGGGAGGATTGAACTCCCGACCTCGTCATTACCAATGACGCGCTCTACCACTGAGCTACAGCAGCTTCCGGTGAAGTGCGGGGCCTATGCGAAGGGGCGGCCCAGATGTCAAGCGGCTTGCGCCCCGGCTGCGCATTTGGCAACGATTGACCGATGAAGCGCAATGATCAGAAAACCCGTGAGCAACGGCTTGCCGAGGCGCTGCGGGCGAATTTGCGGCGACGCAAGGCAAAGGGCGGCGCGGTGGCAGACAAGGATACAGCCGTTGAGCTGGATGGCCGCGCTGCTGCCGGGGACAAGCCGGTGACATGACAAAAAAAGACCTGCCGTTTCTGGCAGGCCTTTGTAGGTCAAGAACTCTGGTCAAAATGACTGGAGCCCTTCGGGTCGCAAGGCAGGTATGCGCGGAATTTGTAACATAATCTTGCATGGAATCGGCAAAGCCGGGCAGGAAGTTTGACTTAAACGGCCAAAAGGCCATTAATTTTTGGGTAAGGGTCAGGACCTGTTCAATCTCCCTTCGAGGTTTGAGGCCATTTTGCTCAGGGCTAGGAAGGAAGCCGCCGGGATATGAAGATATCTCAAGGCTTGCTGACGACGCC
>CAZNEO010000067.1:0-7383 GCA_964572205.1 uncultured Sphingorhabdus sp. | reverse complement strand
AAGTCCTGCGTGCCGAGCGCGACTGGAGCCAGCAGGATCTGGCCGATGCGCTTGCTGTATCGCGCCAGTCGGTCAACGCCATCGAGACGGGGAAATATGATCCCTCGCTGCCGCTAGCCTTCCGCATTGCCGATGTTTTCGAGGCGCGCATCGAGGACATATTTCTGCGCGATTGACCTGCGATCAGCGGCAGACGGTCCAGCCTGCGCTTCGCTGCGCCTGATCGAAATGGAAATGGTCGGCATGGGCAGCGTTATAATCGGGTGACAACACAGTGCTGAAATAGTTGCAGCTGCCATCGCGCACGGCGCGCAGAAATGCGCTGCGCCCGTCCGGTGCATCCCAATGATCGACCAGGGCAACGCGCCGCCCGTCCGACAGGATGAAGGCAGCGATATCAATGGCATTGCCGGTCGCGTGCTGGCTGGGTGTGGAGCGGCCACGAATGGTGCGGCAATTATAACTGCCCAGATGCTCGATACTGCGCACGGTGCGACCCAAGTGGCGCTGCGCCATCGGCTGCACCACATCGCGCTGCCATAGCAACAGACCAATTCCCACTGCGCAGGATGGTGCCACGCCCGCAGGCAGGATTGGCGCAGGCGCATCTTGCCAGCGCGTGATAAGCGTGCGCTGGTCGGCGCGGCACATGCCGGTCCCCACGCTTGGCAGCCGGCGATAGCGCACGCGGCCCTCGGCAAGCGCGGCAAAACAGGCTTCAGGGTCGCCCGCCATTCGTGTGAGCCTTTTCTGCGTCGCCCAGCCAGACGGGTCGGCAAGGCGCAGCGGCGCGAAGGGATTATGCTGCGGATTGCCGCGAAGCCAGACAAGCAAGGCCGAAAGCAGGACAGCCGCCGCCACCAGCGCGAACCATTTTGGCCAGAGTGATCGACGCCGCGCCATAGCCGCTCCTATCGCGCCAACCGCGGCGGAACAAGCCCCATCCATTTTTAAATAGGGACTGTCCCTATTTACCAACATATTGACTTGACGCCATTTGATATCTCAATTTTAAATAGGGACAGTCCCTATTTAAATGGAGTTGTTCATGCCCCGCGCCTCTCGCATTGTTCTTCCCGGCATCCCCCACCATGTGACACAAAGAGGCAACCGGCAGCAGCAGTTGTTCTTTTCTGATGAGGATTATCGCGCCTATCTGTCGATCCTCGCGCTGGCGCTGAAAAAACATGACACCAGCTGCCTTGCCTGGTGCCTGATGCCCAACCATGTCCACCTGATGCTTGTCCCTTCCGCGGCCGATGGTCTGCGCGCAACGCTTTCGGCCACCCACACCGCCTTTGCGCAACGGATCAACCGCACGCAGGGGATCAGCGGCCATGTCTTTCAGGGCCGTTTCGCCAGCTATCCGATGGACGATGCGCACCGCATGGTAGCGGCGCGCTATATCGAGAATAATCCGGTCAAGGCTGGCATGGTGGCCCGCGCCGAAGATTGGCCCTGGTCAAGCGCCAAGGCCCATATTTCCGGGCGGGAGGATGGCGTGACGGCGCTGGCGGCATTGTCAGAGCATATCGGCAACTGGCGGGCGATGCTGGCAAAGGGGCTTGAGGCGGCCGATGAGGTGGAGTCGGCCCTTGCCCGCGGCCGGCCGCTTGCTGCGCAATCCTGGCTAAAGGCGCACGGCCTGCCGCTGGAGACGCCGAAGCGCGGCCGTCCTTGGCCCAAAAAGGATTAATCAGGGACAGTCCCTATTTAAAATATAATTGTATTATTGAGAATAATTTGAATGAATTTAAATAGGGACTGTCCCTGATTAAAAAAGCGGCAGTGCGCTCTATTCGCCTTGACCTGCCCCTGTCCGCTTGCCATCAACTTAGGCTGCGAACGCGACAATCCGGATGGGGGATGATGATTTGAGCGACTATGATGAGACCATTGGCAGGGCAAAGCCGATCCGGACCAGCGCCTTTTCTTTTCATGGCAGCTGGGGCGAATATCTTGCCATCGCTGCGCCCAATGTGTTGCTCACCATTGTCACATTGGGCTTTTATCGTTTCTGGGCGACAACGCGCGAACGCAAATATCTGTGGAGCCAAACCAAATTCATCGATGAACGGCTGGAATGGACCGGCACGGGGATGGAGCTGTTCGTTGGCTTCCTCATGGTGTTTTTCCTCATAGGCCTGCCGCTGGTCTTTCTGCAATTTGGCGCGCAAGCGCTTATCCTGCGCGGGATGCCAGAGATTGCCGCGGTGCTGTCGATCATCGCCTTCCTTGCCATTTTCTACCTGACCGGCGTCGCCTATTACCGGGCGCTGCGCTATCGGTTGAGCCGCACCTATTGGCGGGGGATCCGGGGCGGCTCCAATGATCAGGGGCTGCGCTATGGCCTATCCTATATGTGGAAACACACCGTTGCGGCCATCCCGCTGTTCCTGCTCTATCCCTGGGCCAGCATGTCATTGTGGAACGAACGCTGGGGCATGATGAGCTTTGGTCCCTATGCCTTTCGCTCCAACGCGCAATGGACGCATTTGATGAAGCGCTATTTGCTGTTCTACCTCGCGCCGTTCCTGCTGTTTGTGATGGCTGTCTATGTCGGCTTTCAGCACGCGCGTGGCGGCGGCATGGGCGCAGGCGATGCACTCGCCGTGGGCGGGCTGGGCCTGCTGGCGATCATCGCGCTCTACATTGTTCTGCCGGTTGCAGCGCTGCTTTATTATGCCAAATATTACCGCGTCGCGGTCGCCGGGCTTTCAATTGGCGACCTTGATTTTGAATTCAAGGCGCGCTCGCCTGACTGGATCCTGTTTTTCCTTGGCAACTGGGCGATTTGGGGGCTGGCGCTTGGCCTTGCCTTCATTCCGATTGCTTTCCTGATGGGTGACCTTGGCTTTTCGCCTGAAACGCTGCGTGATAACATGTCGGCGGCGGTGCTTGGCACGCTGGCGCTTTCGGGGCTGATTGGCGCGGTTGCCATTGGTCTTGTCAACGCCATCATCCGCTATCGCAGCTGGAAATTTTTTGCGACGCATATGGAGGCCTATGGCGAGGTCAACCTTGACCAGTTGAGCCAGTCGGACACGATTGTTTCGGGCCATGGCGAAGGCTTGCTCGATGCCTTTGATGTCGGGGCGATTTGATGAGCCAATTCTTCACCGCATGGCATTATGACGGCAAAAGCGCAGTGCGCCGCACGGTCGAGGTGCAGGCGATTAGCGACAAATTCTACCTTATCGAAACAGAGCGGCGCCATGGCCCGTTTGATTTTGCCGACCTGACCTATGAAGGCGAGCAGGCTGGCGACCCGGTTTATCGACTGGATGGCCATGATGGCTGGCGGCTTGGGCTGTCGGGGCCAGTGCCGGACGCGCTGGCGGCGCAATTGCCGGCAACGCGCAAATATGGCGGTTTTATCGACCGGATCGGGCTTGGCCCGGCGAGCATCGCCCTTGCCCTTGCCAGCGCCGCTGCCTTGGCGATTGTGGTGTGGAGCCCGCAATGGCTTGCGCCACTGGTGCCGCAATCGGTGGAACGGCAACTGGGCAATGCGCTGGTCGGCGATTTTGGTGGGCGCTTTTGCGATACAAAGGCAGGCAAGGCCGCGCTTGCCAAATTAACTGCTTCGCTCGATCCAAATCCCGGGGAGTTGCAGGTTGAAGTTGCCAATATCCCGATGCTCAACGCGGTCGCGCTTCCGGGCGGAAAGGTGGTTTTGTTTCAGGGGCTGCTTGACCAGGCGCAGTCTGCCGACGAGGTGGCAGGCGTGCTGGCGCATGAAATCGGACATGTCCGCGAACGCCATGTAATGCAGGGCCTGTTGCGGCAAATGGGGCTTGCCGTTGTGCTGGGCGGTTTTGACGGCAGCGGCGGGGCCACCGTCAACAGCCTTTTGTCCACCACCTATACGCGCAGTTCCGAAGAAGAGGCCGATGCCCATTCCATCCGCGCTTTGGCCGGTGCAGCGATATCGCCTGTGCCAACGGCCAGCTTCTTTGAACGGCTATCGCGGCTCGATGGCAGCGCAGAGCTGCGCAAGGGAGAGCGCGACCGGGTGCTTGCGACCTATATGTCCAGCCATCCGCTGTCTGATGACCGCAAGGCCCGATTTACCGCCGCCAAGATCGCGGGCAAGAATTACCGGCCCGCCCTTAGCTTTGCCGAATGGAATGAACTGCGGACCATGTGCGCGCAGGACCGTGACGTAAAATCGGGCTGGGGTTTTGACTTTGGGCGATAGCGTGCGCTATTGGCCCCACATTGCGATATCTTCACCCGCCTGTTTTTTTGGAGCGCCCCATGTTCAAACGCCTGTTTGTCGATCATCCCAAAAGCGTTGATGAAAGCTATACAGAGCATTTCATAGTTGCGGGCAAATTCGGGGTGACGATGATATGGGGCGGGCTTTGCGCGCTGGTTCACGCCATTGTACCTGGGCTTTGCATCACCACCGGCAGCGACACGATCAAGCGGCTGAATGAGATCATGGTCGTGCAGCGCCGCGCCAAGGGCCAGGATGTCACGCAAATGCTGACGGTAGACTGGGTGATTTGAACCCACCCGGCTCGCTGATTGCGGCGGGGCGATAGCGTTCAGCTCAACAGCCGCGGCGGGACGGTGCGGTTGACCACTTCGCGCAAGGCAAAGGCAGTTTCGATCCGGGCGACGCGCGGCAGGCGCGCTATTTCCTGGCGGTGGACCTTTTCATAATCCTCGATGGATGCTGCGCGCACCGTGAGATGGTAATCATTGCGCCCGCTCATCAAATGACAGCGCAGGATCGACGGGCTGGCGCTGACCGCTGCTTCAAACGCCTCCATCGCTTCCTCGCTCTGGCTGTCGAGCGTGATGGTGACCATAACGGTTGCCCCCATGCCCAATTTTTTCAGATTCACATCGGCGCGGTAGCCGCGCACCAGCCCCAAATCCTCCAGCGCCTTTTGCCGGCGTGCAGCAGCACTAGGCGAAAGCCCGGCTGCCTCGCCCAATTCCTGCTGCGTGGCGCGGCCATTGGCAACAAGCGCGGCCAATATTTTGCGGTCAATCCGATCGATCTGCATGTTTTCGGCACATATCTGAATAAATACGCGCAAATTATGCGCAAGAAGGTGCCTATTGTCCAGAAGTTGCGCACTATGGCTAGCTGTTGCGTGCTAGAAGCTGCGCCATGACTTAATTGAGGAGAAGGTTCATGCGCGTTGGCGTTCCCACAGAGATAAAGGTTCATGAATATCGCGTTGGACTGACCCCTTCGGCGGTCCGCGAATATGTCGCGCGCGGGCATCAGGTGATGGTGCAATCGGGCGCTGGGGCCGGGATCATGGCGGGTGACGAAGCCTATAAGAAGGCAGGGGCCAAAATCGTCAAAAGCGCCGAAGAAATTTTTGCCAAGGCCGACATGGTGGTCAAGGTAAAGGAACCGCAAGCCAATGAATGGGTGCAATTGCGCGAAGGGCAGTTGCTGTTCACCTATCTGCACCTTGCCCCGGACCCAAAACAGGCAAAGGGCCTGATCAAGTCGGGCTGCACCGCCATTGCCTATGAAACGGTAACCGACGCCCGCGGCACATTGCCCCTGCTTGCGCCCATGAGCGAAGTGGCAGGCAGACTTGCCATTGAGGCAGCAGGCGAGGCGATGCGGCGCAGCGAGGGCGGCGCAGGCATCCTGCTTGGCGGTGTTCCCGGCGTGCCTGCTGGGCGCGTATGCGTGATCGGCGGCGGCGTTGTCGGCACCCATGCTGCGCGCATGGCTGTGGGTCTTGGCGCTGAGGTGACGGTCGTCGACCGCTCCCTGCACCGCTTGCGTGAACTGGACGAACTGTTCGAGGGCCGCGTGCGCACGCGCTACTCCACGCTGGACACCATCGACCATGAAATTTCGATTGCCGATGCAGTCATTGGCGCAGTGCTTATCCCCGGTGCCAGTGCGCCCAAGCTGGTGACGCGCAAGATGCTGAAACATATGAAGCCTGGATCGGTGCTGGTCGACGTTGCCATTGACCAGGGCGGTTGCTTTGAAACGTCAAAGCCCACCACCCATGCCGAACCGACCTATGTCGTCGATGGCATTATCCATTATTGCGTCGCCAACATGCCTGGCGCGGTGCCCCAGACCAGCGCGGCGGCGCTGAACAATGCAACGCTGCCCTATGGCCTTGCGCTGGCGGACAAGGGCCTTGCCGCGCTGGACAGCGCGACGGAAATCGGCCGCGGTCTGCTGGCGGGGCTGAATGTTCACAAGGGCAAGGTAACGAGTAAAGCGGTCGCAGAGAGCCTTGGCCTGAAATATGCAGAGCCTGAGCTTGCCCTTGCCCCCTGATTGCGGCATGTCGGCGCGCAGGGGAGCGAGCTGGCGATGAAGCAGGACAACCGTGTCACCGGGCATCAGCTTGCAGCGATGCTGGGGCTGTCACAGCCCACGGTTTCACGCGCGCTGCGGGGCCATAAAAAGGTCAATGAACAGACCCGGCTTCGCGTGCTGGAGCTGGCGCGGGAACTGAACTATTCGGTCGACCATAATGCCCTGCGCCTGCGCACGCGGCAGACCAACACGATCGCGCTGGTGCTGCTCGTCAGGCCGGGGGAGAATAAGGCGAACATCAATCCCTTTTACCTGTCCTTGCTGGGGTGCATTGCGGCCTCGGCGTCGGACCGGGGCTTCAGCCTGATCGTGTCCTTTCAGGACAGCGAGGCAAATTTCTTTGCCAACTATACAGGCAGCGGTCAGGCAGACGGGCTGATTGTTATCGGCAGCGGGCAGAATGTCGAGGGCTGGGCCTTTTTCGGCCAGCAGGTCAAACATGGTGCTCCGATGCTCTGCTGGGGCGCGAGCAAGGAAGATCTGCTATCGCTGAAAAGCGACAATGTAGCGGGCGCGCGGCTTGCCATAGACCATCTGCTGGCGCGCGGATGCACAGCCATTGCCTATATCGGGCCGACCGACAGCGAACAGCCGCAGTTTCAGGATCGGGTTGCCACCTATCTTGCCGTAGCGACGGAAAAAGGCCTGCCGGTGATTTGTCCCCCCTTGCCGGAAAATGCAGTGCGCGAGGCGCAGGGCTATGCTGCGGTCACCTCGTTACTGCGCGCTGGCACATATTTTGACGGGATATTCGCCGCCAATGACTTTATCGCGCTCGGAGCGATGCGTGCCCTTACTGAGAATGGCAAGGCAATCGGTAGCGAGGTGCGGGTCATCGGTTTTGACGGGATTGCGACCGGCGCCTATGCCCAGCCACCGCTGACGACGATAGAGCAGGATTATAAACGCGCGGGCGAAATGCTGGTCGATGGGCTGATCGCGGTGATGAAGGGTGAAGAACCGCTATTGTCCCCGGTGCCCGTGCGTCTGCTGGAACGCGCCAGCAGTTAGGGTCAGGACCTATTAAATCTCCCTTCGAGGCGTCAAAATGGCAAAGATAT
>CAZNEO010000066.1:5326-7487 GCA_964572205.1 uncultured Sphingorhabdus sp. | reverse complement strand
GCCGAGGAATATGCGCGGCAGGTGGAGGAAGAATTTGCCCATGTGAAAACGCTGGGCCTTGATCCGCCTGCGGCCGAGTTGGAGCGGATTGCCGCTTTCTTTGCTCCGCCATCCTTTGACGCACCCGATATGGAGGTCGACCGCAGCGACCCCGATTTTGCCGTGTGGCTCGACCAGAATGTGAAACCGCACAAGGCGGCGGGCTATGCCATCGTCAATATCAGCCTGAAGCCGATTGGCGGCATCCCTGGCGACGCAAGCAGCGCGCAGATCGATGTGATGGCTGACCTTGCCGAACAATATAGCTTTGACGAACTGCGCGTGACACACGCTCAGAATATCGTTCTGCCGCATGTCGCCAAGCGCGATCTTTATGCGGTGTGGAAAGCGCTGAACGAAGCCGAACTGGCCAATGCCAATCTGGACCTGATCAGCGACATTATCGCTTGCCCCGGCCTTGATTATTGCAGCCTTGCCAATGCGCGCTCAATCCCGATTGCGCAGAAAATTGCCACGCGCTTTGCCGATGCGGAGCGCCAGCGCGATCTGGGCGAGTTAAAGCTGAAAATTTCGGGCTGCATCAATGCCTGCGGGCATCACCATGCCGGGCATATCGGCATCTTGGGCGTCGACCGCAAAGGCGTCGAAAATTATCAGTTGACGCTTGGCGGATCGGGCGCAGAGGATGTCAGCATCGGCAAGATTACCGGCCCTGGTTTTGACGAAGATGGCATTGTCGACGCCGTCGAACGCGCCACCGACAAATATAAGGAATTGCGCGAACCCGGCGAACGCTTTGTCGATACCTATCGCCGCGTAGGTATGGAACCGTTCAAGGAGGCGATTTATGGTTGAACATCATGCCGCAGAGGGTGAAGAGCCCGCCGTCACTCTGGACGCTTTCCTCGATCAGTCCAACGCCACTGCCGTGCGGCTGGAACCCGATGATGATGCGCGCGCGCTCATCCCGTTTCTCGACCGGCTTACCCTCATTGAAATTGCCTTCCCCAAATTCCGTGATGGTCGGGGCTATAGCTCGGCGCGTATCCTGCGCGAGGCGGGCTATACCGGCGAATTGCGCGCGCAAGGCGACGTGCTGGTTGACCAGATCGCCTTTATGAAGCGCTGCGGCTTTGACAGTTTTGCGCCCGAAGGCTCATTGAACGCAGCCGATGTCGAGGCGGCTTTGGCGCGCTATGCCTTTGTCTATCAACGCGCCGCCGATAGCGCTGAGCCAGTGTGGAAATTGCGTCATGGATAGGGCGGAAAACTCTCCCCTCCCGCAAGCGGGAGGGGCAGTCGGCGAAGCCGACGGGGCGGGCCTGACACGTTCAACGCTCGCTTCGCTGGTGCCCGCCCCGGCCTTTGGCCGCCCCTCCCGCCTGCGGGAGGGGGAGAGACAGCCCGACCGTATCGATAGCGGCCCTCGCTATACCGAAACAGACGCCATCCGGCTGAACCATATGTTTCGCGGGCGCGACACCGTCGAAATGCTGGAAATCCTGCTGCGCGAAAACATGCTTGGCGACGTTGCCGTTGTGTCCAGCTTTGGCGCGGAAAGTGCGGTGTTGCTGCATTTAATCGCAAGCATAGACCCCAGCGTGCCGGTGCTGTTCCTCGATACCGGAAAGCATTTTCCTGAAACGATTACCTATAAAGAGGAGTTGCGCGAGCAATTGGGCCTTAAAGATCTGCGCGATCTGAAGCCCGACCCCGCGCTGCTTGCGCAAAGGGACGGCAATGGCCTGCGCTGGTCGTTCGATCCCGATGGTTGCTGCGAAATTCGCAAAGTCTTGCCGCTTAAACATGCTTTGGCGGGATTCGATGCGCAATTTACTGGGCGCAAGGCGTTCCAGTCCTCAACCCGCCGTTCCTTGCCGCGTTTTGAGATTGAGGACGGCAGGCTAAAGGTCAATCCGCTTGCCGATTGGGACAAGGCCCGGCTTGACGCCTATGTCGCGGACCATGACCTGCCTGTGCACCCGCTGGTCGCGCAGGGCTTTCCATCCATTGGCTGTTCGCCCTGCACCAGCAAGGTCGCCCCCGGCGAAGACCCGCGTTCTGGCCGGTGGAAAGGCTGGGACAAGGTAGAATGCGGCATCCACAGCGCCGTTACGCCGATTGGGCAGGATGATGACGGCGCGAATGACCCGGTGTTTTA
>CAZNEO010000066.1:0-5226 GCA_964572205.1 uncultured Sphingorhabdus sp. | reverse complement strand
GGCACCGACAGGCTCAGCACTACGGCTCTATTGACGCAGGACATTCCCTAGGCAGGGAATGCCAGGGCCAGCTTGTGGTGTGTTTGAAGTGCTGGCCCCGGCAAACTGGTGAAAATCAGATATCGCGCTCTTCAAGGCGGATATAATCGACGCGGCCATCGGTGGCGGCACAGGTAAAGCCGTTGCTGGCCAGTTCACCCTCCACGCGCCAGCCTGCGCCGTCGCGGGTTACAGAGCGGATTTCATTCACGCGCTCGTCATTGCCGGCGGCCTGTTCGGCGGCCGCGGTGCAGGCGCTGACGGCTGAGCCCAGATCACCCCCGGCATAATCGGGTTCGGGCTGATCGATATCGCGCTCATCATAGGGCCGATCGTCCCGGTCACTCCGGTCATTCTTGCTGGCATCGCTTGCGGCTCCGGCAATGATGGCAATGCCTGCCAAAATGCCAATCCCAGCCAGGATATCGCCTGCATCGACCCGATCGCGATGGCGCCACCGCCGACGATGGCCGTCATAGGCCTGTTCAATTCCAACGCCGGTTTCGGCGCTGGCGATGTCCTTTGCCGACTGCGCAGCAATAGCGGGCGTGCCGCTGGTTAGCAGCAATGCAGCACCGCCGGAAAGCAGCAGGCTTTTGCGAAATATTTTCATGATTACCCCCGTCCTTGGCGGACCCAATAACATTCACTGCGGCGAATATGGACGGTCCAGCCTGTCGCCAAGCTGAACCGTCCGCCCCCAGACCAGATTTTACCTCTGGTGCCGGTTTACCGCCATTGGTCGAGGCCGCGATAGTCAATATCGATCACCCGGCCGCGCTCCACATAGCAGGTAAAGCGCCCCTTGTCGTAACCCCGGTCATAGCCGCGATCATAGCGCCCACGTCCGCGCCAGCCATCCTTGACAACAAGGTTGCCAGTCACGCGATAGCCATAGCGTGTGCGGTCGATGTCGCGGATTTGCGTCACATCCGCGCGGCTATAACGGCTTGCCCAGCGTTCAACGGCATTGATGCACTGGTTAACGGCTGCGCGGCCGCCGCCATGCTGGTTATAGCCATAGCGTCCGCGATCATGCCGCCCGCCGCGATGATAATTGTCATAGCCGTCATAGCGATCATAGCCATTGTCGCGATAGTCGCGGTCGTCATAGCGGTAGCGGTCACGATCATTATCGGACGAGGCAATTACAGCGGCAAGGCCGCCCAGGATCAAAGCGCCTGCGATGACTTCGCCAGCGCTGATCTTGTCATTATCGCGCGCCACTGCCGGGGCGGTTGCACCGACCAGGGCCGCAGCTGCGGCACCGGCGCTGAGCAGGCTCTTGGTCATGAACTTCATCTTTCATCTCCTGTCGAAAGGCAGAGGCGATTCCCGGCCTTCGATGCTGCTTTTGACTGAGTTGTGCTGATCGGATGCTGAATTGCCCTGACAGGATTTGTTCATGTAAATGGCGTATTTCATGAATGGACCGACAAGTTTCCGCCGGCCATTTCGCTCTGCCATATGACTTTGTGCGCTTTGCAATCCTTTGCCGCCCGATTTGGCCGCTATCGTTAAGAAAACGTAAAATTTTGAATTGCCGCCAGCAATTCCTGCCTATAACCTGCCAATATTCGGAGAAATCCGAGAATAAAAAATAGGGAAATTGCGACATGCTTCAATCATCGACTTCGCGCCTTAAAGGCGTGCTTTTTGCGTCCACTGCGTTTTTCGCGCTTTCGGCGACTGCGCAAGCGGCAACCGATTCTGCCCGGCCTGATGGCGCGAAGGATGAACCGCACGGCGCGGTTGTTCCGGTTGAGGAAGCGCAATCCGCAAAAATCCCTTTGCCCGCCGATGCGGTCGATGCCCCCACGATAACGATCAACAATAATTTCACGCCCACACAAGCGCGCGATCCCAACAATATCAACGGAATCGGGCAGATTGTGACCGATGGCGGCGGCGGCTCGGTCGGGCTTTGCACGGCAACGCTGATCAATCGCCGCACGGTTCTTTTCGCCGCGCACTGCGTCAACACGCGCGCTGCCACCGCTTATGGCGCGAACAGCGGCGGCGTTGGCATTTCCATTGGTTTTGAAACCAACACGCGGGCCAACGCTCCTGGTGAACCCGATGAACTGGTGAACTGGTTGCTCGGGATTGGCGCTGGCCCTGGCCAATTCAAAACGAATACCGCGCAGGCGCTTTACAATATCAATCAGGTTTTCTGGAACCCGCAGTCGATTTCGCCGACATCCTGCACCTCGCCAACATCCTGTTTCCTTGAAGCGGATATTGCAACGGGCGTATTGGACACGCCAACGCGCAACATCCCGACTTGGACGTTGCTCTTCTCTCCGCTGGCAACGCCTGCAGCGATCAACCCGGCCAATGGAACCGGCTATCATGTCACTATTTCGGGCTATGGACGCAATGGAACCGGTACGACAGGCGCGGTCGGCAATGATTTCCGCCGCCGCGTGGCCGAAAACATGCTCGGCGGCCTGACATCGATCAGCACGCGCAACCTGTTCCTGTTCGGAACAACGGGAACGCCAAATCGTACGCAGGTTTTATACTGGCTGGATTTTGATGACCCAACGCGCACCAACCCGCGTGATTTTAACGGATTCCGCGATAATGCCCTGACACGGGAAGGCTTGACCGGTCCGGGCGATTCAGGTGGCCCGCTGATCCTTGATCAGACATTTTCCATCCCCACCGTCATTGGCGTTCTGTCCGGCGGTTCGACCTTTTTTGGCGGTCAACCCGGCGGCAGCTATGGCACGCAAAGCTTTTACCAGCCGCTTTTCCTTTATTGGGACTGGATTGTGGCCAACAACCCCTACCGCTATGTGACCGCCACGGCCGGTAACAAGAATTGGGAAGACGCAACCGCTTGGGTGACCGAACTCGACCCGGCTTACCGGATACTGTCTGGCGGCCAGCTGGTTAATGGCCTGCCGACCAATCTAGGTGCAGGGCCTGCAGGTAACAGCCCGCAATTTGGCGAATTGTGCTTCCAGCTTGGCGGGACCAATGAATGCCAGAATATTGCTACCGGTGCGATCCGCAACGGCGTGCCGAATAACCCCAGCGACCAGCAACCCATTGGCGGTGCGCTGACGGTAAATGTGACCACCGGGGCAGAAGATTATCTGCGCGCGGCAGACCTGTCGGGCAAAGATACAATCACTATTTCCAGCCGCCTTGACCTTGGCAATGTTATCGACAGCGCCAACAGCTTCAAACTGGACGGCGCGCAGGATGCACCGCAGGCTGATCCCGGCTTTTCCGACACAGTCCGGCCCGCAGCAACGCTGGCCAACGGCCTGCCAGGAGCAACTAACTTTGTGCCCAACAACTCCGATCCAGATCGCCTCGCTGGCATTTCGGCCCGCTATTATGATGTGACTTTGCGCAATGCCGGCACGGTCACGCTGAATTCGGCAGTGACGATTGACAACTTCACCATCGCCGGTGCGCAATCAGGATTGAATGTTGCCAGCGGCGGATCGTTGACCAGCCTTGTCGAAATCAACCAGCTGACCGGCACAATGAACGTCAATGGTATGGTCACCGCGCTTGGCGACTATTTCCTGATGTCAGGGCTGCTTAGCGGCACTGGGCGCGTGAATGCGCCCTTCCTGACCAGCGTCATTGGCAATATCGCCCCCGGAGCCTTGGGCACGACAGGCACGCTGACCATTGGCGGTAATGTCGTCATGTCGTCTGGAAGCAGCTTTGTCATCGACATTGCAGGTGGCGGCGTTTCTGACAGGCTGGCCGTCGTTGCCAACGGCACCAGCACTGGCCTTGCAACGGTGGGCGGGCGTCTGGTTATTTCCCCCACATCGGGTTCAACCATCCGCAACGGCGACGTCTATACCATCCTAACGGCGGCAGGCGGCGTGAACGGCACATTTCTGCCTGCATCATCGATCAGCGCAATCCTGACGCCACAATTGCTATACACGGCCAACGCCGTTCAGTTGCGCATTTTGGCAGGCAGCTACGCCTCGGTTGCCAATGCAACGCCAGTGCAACGCGCTTATGCCGCGCTGCTCGATCGCAACCGGTCAACAAGCGGGCTTTCTGGACTTTATGACGTGCTCGATATGCAAAGCGCAGCGGCGATCCAGTCAACATTGGATAGCTGGGCCCCGCGCGGCGAAACATTGAAAGGTGCAATTGGTACAACCGCGCTTGACAATATGAGCCGCTTCTATCGCGGTCGGATTGCTGGGCTTGACCTTGAAAATGGTCTGGGCGGTACGGTCACAACAATTGGTACGCCTGTGCAAACGGCATCACGACTGTCTGTTGGCCTCAATCGGCCGGGTCAGCCGCTGATGGGCTATGCTGAAGATGTGCAGCGCAGCGATGCCTTGCCAGAAACCATGAGCGCATTTTTTGCTGGCGGTTATCTGGATGGCAAAAGCGACCCCATGGCGACTGCAGTGCCATTTGGTGGTGACGATAATTTTGACGGCTATTTTATCGCCGCAGGTATCGAAACCGAGCTGGCCAGCAATGCGGCGTTGGGCTTTGGCTTTTCCTACACGGATATTGACGGAACCACAGGCGGCGTGTCGCAGGGCGCATCGGGCAAGCTGTATCAGGGCACGCTCTATGGCAAATTGCAAAGTGCCGGCGGCATTGTGCTGGATACGCAACTCAGCGCCGCGATGTTCAGCGCCCGGACCCAGCGCACGGCGTTTTTGGGAACAACCAGCTATGACCTGCGCAGCCGCGACGACACGTTGGCACTTTCCGCAGAAGTGGGTGTCAGCAAGATGTTCGATGCCGGTGCGCTGGAAATCGGTCCGCGCGCTGCATTGCGGGCAAGCCGCATAGCCTTTACGCCGACCGTGGAACGCGGCGGCCCAATGGCGCTAGCGTTTGACCGCGGCAATTATGACAGCTTGCAGGGCCTGCTTGGCTTCACACTGTCTGGCGGCGTCGGTTTCCGCCCCTATGCCTCGGCCTATTTTGTTCATGAGTTTGAGGACAAGCCGGGCGCATTTGCAGGCAATTTCGTCGGAAGCGTAGGCTTGCCTGCCGCATTTGCGTTGGCAGGATATGACAAAAACTGGTTTGAGGCGAGTGCAGGCGTAGCCTTTGGCAGCGATAAATTTGAAGTTTCGCTGGGTGCCGACACCACGATCGGACGCAGCGATGTATCGAACCAATCCTATCGTGCGGCGGTAAAGTTCCGCTTCTGACCGTGAGTTGACCAGG
>CAZNEO010000065.1:0-7537 GCA_964572205.1 uncultured Sphingorhabdus sp. | reverse complement strand
CTGCATGGTCATCCGTCCGTGGGGCTATGGCATATGGGAGCGTATCCAGAAACTGCTTGATATCCAGATAAAGGCTGCGGGTGTCGATAACTGTTACTTCCCACTCTTCATCCCGCTTTCCTATTTTGAAAAGGAGGCGGACCATGTTGAAGGGTTTGCGAAGGAGATGGCGGTTGTCACCCACCATCGGCTTGTGAAAGGCCCCAACGGCGGTCTTATTCCTGATCCAGAATCAAAGCTGGAAGAGCCGCTGATCGTGCGTCCAACGTCAGAAACCGTGATTGGTGCCGCTATGGCTCGTTGGGTGCAAAGCTGGCGTGACCTTCCGCTGTTGACCAATCAATGGGCCAATGTCGTGCGTTGGGAAATGCGCACACGCATGTTTCTTAGAACTGCCGAATTTTTGTGGCAGGAAGGGCACACGGCGCATGCGGATCGTGAAGATGCGCTGAAAGAAACGCTCCGCGCTCTGGAAATGTATCGGAAAACTGCTGAAGAATGTTGCGCAATTCCGGTGGTGACCGGGGAGAAGCCAGAAAATGAGCGCTTCCCGGGCGCGGTCGCAACGTTCAGCATCGAAGCGATGATGCAAGATGGAAAAGCGCTACAAGCTGCAACGTCACATTATCTTGGCACGGGTTTTGCGGAAGCTGCTGGGATCAAATATCAGGACAAGGACGGTGGCCAGCAGTTCGCGCACACTACGAGTTGGGGGATGACCACTCGCATGATCGGCGCGGTAATCATGACGCATGGCGATGACGATGGCTTGCGCTGCCCACCGCAAATTGCACCGTGGCAGATCGTGATCGTGCCGATGCTGCGCGATGATGATGGCGATGCGGCAGTGCTCGATTATTGCAAGGCGCTAACCAAGGAATTGGGCGGCCTTACCGCCTTTGGCGAGCCGGTGCGCGTTCTTCTTGATACCAAGGCGGCCAAGGCGTCGAACAAGCGCTGGGGCTGGGTAAAGAAAGGTGCGCCGTTGATTGTTGAAGTCGGCCCGCGTGATGTGGCTGACGGCAAGGCCGCGGTGCTGCGCCGCGACCGGCTGTACCGGGATGATGGCAAGCTGGCGACGGCGTTCACACCACGCGACACATTTGTGGCGGCAGCTGCCGCGTTGCTGGAAGAAATTCAGAGCGGCCTTTATGCAGAAGCCAAAGCCAGATTGGAAGCTAACATTCGCCGTGATGTAACTGATCTAGCAGCTTATTACCAAGGCGACGAAGCGAAATTTGCAGGCTGGGTCGAGGTTCAATGGGCGCGGCCAACCGGCGCCGCGCTTGATGGTATTGTCGAACAGCTCAAGGCGCTCAAGCTCACGATGCGCAATGCACCGTTGGATGCCACGCCAGTGGAGGGCCCCTGCTTCTTCACCGGCGCACCGGCCGTTGAGCGCATATTGATCGGGCGGACTTACTAATTGGCCAAAAAGCCGAAACCGCACCAGCCCGGCTTGCCTACCGCAGCGCAAATCCTGGATTTTATCGAGCAATCGAGCGAACCTGCTGGAAAGCGTGAGATTGCCCGCGCTTTTGGCCTGAAGGGCAATGAGAAGATTGCGCTTAAAGCGCTGCTCAAGGACATGGCCGACGAAGGGCTGATCGACGGGCGTAAGACGGCCTTTCACAAAATGGGCGGTCTTCCGAAAGTGACGGTGCTCAAGATCGTCGATGTTGATGGAAATCAACTGGTTGCGGTTCCGGAGCGCTGGGAGGCGGAGGGTGTGCCGCTGCCCAAGCTGCGCGTGGTGGAGCGTGGGCGTCCTGCGACACGCTCAGGAGCCGCGTTGGGCATTGGCGACCGCATTTTGGCGCGCACTGAGGAGGCCGGGAGAGGCTGGCTGGCACACCCGATGAAAAAACTCGCTAAAGCAAGCGAGCAGATTTTGGGCGTGGTCGAGGATGGCGGCAATGGCCGTTTCTGGCTAAAATCGGCGGACAAAAAGGCGCGCTTTGATATTCCGCTGTTTGAATTAGGCGAGGCGCAGGCAGGCGATCTGGTGCTCGCTGAACTAAGCGGGCGGGCAGGGCTGAAAAAGGCGCGGGTTAGCGAGGTTCTGGGCGATCCCTTCGCGCCCAGAAGCTTCAGCCTGATTGCCATACACAAATATGGCATTCCATTTGACATGCCAGAAGAGGCTGAGGCTGAGGCAAAGCGCGTTCACAACCTGCCTGTGACCACCGAGGGGCGGGAAGATCTGCGCCATCTGCCGATCATCGCCATCGACCCGCGCGATGCGCGCGATTTCGACGATGCGATCTGGGCTGCGCCTGCCGAGGATGGCAATGGTTTCAACGCGATCGTCGTGATCGCTGATGTCAGCTATTATGTGCGTCCCGGCAGCGCGCTTGATCGGGAGGCGGCAAAACGGGGCAATAGCGTTTATTTCCCGGACCGCGTCGTGCCGATGCTGCCGCATGCGCTATCGTCGGACAAATGCTCCCTGCGTGCGGGTGAGGATCGCGCGGTGCTTGCCTGCCACCTTGCCATTGCCGCAGACGGGCGGGTGACGTCATGGCGTTTCAATCGGGCAATCGCGCTGATTTCTGCCAATATTCCCTATCCTGATGCGCAGGCTGCGATCAATGGCGCGCAAAAATCAGAACATCTTCCGGCGCTGAAAAATCTCTGGGGCTGCTGGGCATTGCTGAAAAAGGCGCGGGATAAGCGCAATCCGCTTGGCATCGACATGCCCGAACGGCGGATCACACTGGACGATCAGGGCCGCGTCACTGGCGTTGCCGTGCGCGAGCATCTTGACGCACATCAGGTGGTAGAGGATTTCATGATCGCCGCCAACGTCGCTGCCGCCAAGGCGTTGGAGGAGAAGAAATCGCCGCTCATCTATCGTGTGCATGAGGAGCCGAGCCGCGAGAAGCTGGTTGCGCTTAAAGATTATCTCAAAACCTTCGATATCGAATTTGCCCTGGGGCAAGTGATCCGCCCGGCGACCTTCAACGCCATTCTTGCCAAGGTGACCGATGAGGAACTACGGCCGCAGGTTATGGAGGCAGTGCTGCGCAGCCAGACGCAGGCCTATTACACACCGCAAAATGCCGGGCATTTCGGGTTGGCGCTGGGCAGCTATGCGCATTTCACTTCGCCCATTCGCCGTTATGCTGACCTGATTGTTCACCGCGCGCTGGTAAGCGCCTATGACCTTGAAATGCCTGCACCAACGGACAAGGGCGTCAAGCCGACAACCGGGCTGTCCACCAAGGATTTTGAGCGGCTTGACGTCACTGCCGAGACCATCAGCCGCGCTGAGCGCCGCGCTATGGAGGCGGAACGGGAAACGGTCGACCGCTATGTCGCCGCTTATCTGGCTGCGCATGTCGGCGAAATTATCGAGGCGCGAATCACCGGCGTGCAGAATTTCGGCTTTTTTGCGACGGTGGAATCCATCGGCGGCGATGGCTTGGTGCCGGTATCGACGCTGGGTGCGGAGCGGTTTCTTTATGACGAGGCGCGCCAGGCGTTGACCGGCGAGGATAGCGGCGATGAATATCGCCCGGGGATGCGGCTGCCATTGCGGCTGGCGGAGGCCAATCCGGTATCGGGCGCGCTGCGTTTTGAATTGCCCGAAGGAAGCCATGCACCACAACGCAGCGACCGCCCCCGGCACAAGGGCAAATATCTGGCCGGAAAGCGCGGTCGCCCATCCAACATTCGCCATCAGGGCAGGCGCAAATAACGATCGCGCCAGGAACGAGGCGATGGCCTTAACTCAATTCGTCCAGATGCTCATCGGTCAATGACCCCGGAATGACCATCACGGGGCATTGCAGGCTGCCTGCATTATGCCCCGTAAAGTGCGCCACCAGCGGCCCCGGCGTCCCGTGCGCCGCAGCGCCCAGCACCAGCGCGGCAATTTCCGGATGCTCATCGAGCATTTCCTTCACCACCTCTACCCCTTCGCCCTTTTTAATGGTGATCAGCGGTTGCAGGCCCAGTTCCTCAAATATCGTGCCTGCGGCGCTTGCTACCAACTCCTCTGCCGTTTGCCGGGCTTCGGCCTCCATTGTTGCCTGCACGCCGCCCCAAGCGACAAAATCGGCCTGCTCGACCAGCGCCAATATGTGCAACGCCCCGCCTGTTTTGGCGGCACGGCGCGCGGCAAAACGCAGCGCCAGTCGCGCCTCGTCGCTTTCGTCGATAACTACCAGATATGTGCGCATGGCGCCCCTTGCTCCCCGACGCTGGCCGTGATGAATTCGTATGGTCTGCGCGCTTCGCCGCCAAAGCGCAAGCATAAGCGGCTTGACGCTGGGGAAAGCAAGCCCTTATGCGCTAAGGCGATAAGCGACATCAGCAACAGGAATTTCCATGGCCATAGAGCTTAAAATGCCCGCCCTTTCGCCCACCATGGAGGAAGGCACGCTGGCCCGATGGCTAGTTAAAGAGGGTGATACGGTCTCCTCCGGCGACTTGTTGGCCGAAATTGAGACCGACAAGGCCACGATGGAATTTGAGGCAGTCGACGAAGGCGTGGTGACGCAATTGCTTGTGGCCGAAGGCACCGATGGCGTGAAGGTCGGCACCGTGATTGCGCTGATACAGGGCGAGGATGATGCGCCCAGTGCTGCAAGCAAAGCCGCCGCAGTTCCCGCTGCCAAGGCTGAACCCGAGGCGGCTGCGGTTGCTGCTCCGGCCCCTGCGGCTGCTCCAGCCGCTGCTCCGGTCACAAAGCCAGAGGGCGACCGCATCAAGGCCTCCCCGCTCGCCAAACGCATTGCCGCTGAACTGGGCGTCGACCTTGCAGCCGTAACCGGAACCGGCCCCAATGGGCGGATTGTGAAGGAAGATGTTGAGACTGCGGCAAAGGGTGGCGCTTCAAAACCCGCGCCCGTGGCAACGGCAGCACCCGCCGCTGCGCCTTCAGCGCCCGTTGCTCCGGCCGCAATCCCCGATTTCGGCATCCCCCACGAAGCCGTCAAACTCAGCAATATGCGCAAGACCATCGCGCGCCGCTTGACCGAATCCAAACAGCAGGTGCCGCATATCTATCTGACTGTGGACGTCCGGCTCGATGCGCTGCTCAAATTGCGCGGCGAACTCAACGCGTCGCTGGAAAGCCGCGGCGTCAAGCTGTCCGTCAATGATATGCTGATCAAGGCGTTGGCGCTGGCGCTGATCCAGGTGCCGAAATGCAACGTGTCCTTCGCGGGCGACCAGATGCTGATGTACAGCCGCGCCGATATCAGCGTGGCGGTGTCGGTGCCCACCGGCCTGATCACGCCGATCATCGTCGATGCCGCCAACAAGTCGCTCTCCACCATCTCCACCGAAATGGCCGCGCTCGCGGCGAAGGCGAAGGAAGGCAAGCTGCAACCGCACGAATATCAGGGCGGCACCGCCTCCATCTCCAACATGGGCATGATGGGCATCAAACAGTTCGAAGCCGTGATCAACCCGCCGCAAGCGATGATCATGGCGATTGGGGCCGGGGAAAAGCGGCCCTATGTCGTGGACGATGCGCTAGCGATTGCGACGGTGATGAGCGCGACGGGCTCGTTCGACCACCGCGCGATTGATGGCGCGGACGGGGCGGAGTTGATGAAGGTGTTCAAGGAATTGGTGGAGAAGCCTTTGGGGTTGGTGGCTTGAACAATATTGACCGACTACGCTCAAAACTTTCTACATGGTGGAAGGACTTTAAATATAACCCATCTTCCCCGCCGGGCGCAGGAACCCTTGTAGTTTATCTGGCTCTGATAGGCTTCTGCAATTTTTTGGTTTGGGACATCTCGGAAAACGCCCAGAAATGCGATCTCGATAAAATTGCCCTCCAGATAGAAAATGTAGATAGAAAACAAAGTCTTATAGAGCTAAAAATCGATAGCTTGATGTTGGCATCAAGGTTCGGCGAACAGGTTGTCAATGATCAAAAATATTGGGAACAGACCGAAAAGAATCTAAAAATTATAGAGGAAACCAATTCGGAAATTCGAAAATCGGAAAAGTCTTTTGAAAATTTGTGCGATGAAGCAGATGGAATTCATCGTGAAACTCTAATATTGTTTCTGTTTGTAACATTTGTTTTTGGGGTAATTACTGTTTTTCCTTACCGAAAGGTTCAAAGAAAGAGTCGCAAAAAAAATGTCTAACTACGACCTAATCGTCCTCGGCTCTGGCCCCGGTGGCTATGTGGCCGCTATTCGCGCCGCGCAGCTTGGCCTCAAAACCGCGATTGTGGAGCGAGAAAATCTGGGCGGTATCTGCCTCAACTGGGGTTGTATCCCGACCAAGGCGTTGCTGCGCTCGGCGGAGATTTATCATTATATGCAGCATGCGGGCGCTTATGGCCTGACCGCGGCGAATATCAGCGCGGATATTGATGCGGTAGTGAAGCGGTCGCGCGGGGTGGCGAAGCAGCTGAATCAGGGCGTCACGCATCTGATGAAGAAGAACAAGATCACTGTCCATATGGGGGAGGGCAAGCTGGCGAGCGCCAACACGCTGGAGGTGAAGGGCGAGAAGGGTATCGAAACCCTGACCGCCAAGAACATCATCCTCGCCACCGGTGCCCGCGCCCGCGATCTGCCCTTTGCGCCTGCCGATGGAAAGCGCATCTGGACCTATCGCCACGCGATGGTGCCGCCCGAAATGCCGAAGAAGCTGCTGGTCATTGGCTCCGGCGCGATCGGCATCGAATTTGCCAGCTTCTACAACGATATGGGCGCAGAGGTAACCGTCGTCGAAATGCTCGACCGCATTGTGCCTGTCGAGGACGCAGATGTCTCAACTTTCCTTGAGAAAGCATTGAAAAAGCAGGGCATGACAATCATGACCGGGGCAGGGGTCGAAGAACTCAAGGCCACGGCGACGGGTGTTTCCGCGAAGATCAAGGGCAAGGACGGTAAGGTCATCGCGTCCGAATTTTCCCATTGCATCGTCGCCATCGGCATTGTCCCCAATACCGAGAATATCGGTTTGGAGGCGCTGGGCGTCGAGATGGATCGCGGCTTCCTGAAAACCGATCCTATGTGCCGCACCAATGTTCCGGGCCTTTGGGGCATCGGTGACATCACTGCGCCGCCGTGGCTGGCGCACAAGGCGAGCCATGAAGGCGTCATCGCTGCTGAAGCGATAGCAGGCGGCCACCCGCACGCCATGGACCCACGCAACATTCCGGGCTGCACCTATTGCCACCCGCAGGTCGCCTCGGTCGGCCTGACCGAAGCCAAGGCCAAGGAAGCGGGTTACGAGGTAAAGGTTGGCAATTTCCCATTCATCGGCAACGGCAAGGCCATTGCGCTGGGCGAGGCGGAAGGCTTCATCAAGACCGTGTTCGATGCCAAAACCGGCGAACTGCTGGGCGCGCACATGGTCGGCGCGGAGGTGACCGAGCTGATCCAGGGCTACACCATCGGCAAAACCGCCGAGCTGGTTGAGGCCGATTTCATGCACACCGTCTTCCCGCACCCGACGCTCAGTGAGATGATGCATGAGAGCGTGCTCGGAGCCTTTGGCAAAATGTTGCACATGTGATGGCAGCCAAAGGCACGCAAGACTTCACCCCCGATCCGCG
>CAZNEO010000064.1:0-7904 GCA_964572205.1 uncultured Sphingorhabdus sp. | reverse complement strand
GCCTGCCAAACCGGTTGGCACCATTATGCCTATTTCGCGGGCGCAGCGGCAGGCGCGGCTGCGGCGGCATCGCCAGCCTTTGCGGCATCAGCTGCAGGCGCAGCGGCGGCATCCGCGGGTGCTGCAGCTGCATCAGCGGCAGGTGCTGCACCCTCGGCCGGTGGCGGCGGCAGCGGCAGATTTGAACCCAACGAGTTCAGATAGAGAAGCAACGAGGCGCGCTCTTCCGGGTTGCTGAGACCTGCAAAGGCCATTTTCGTGCCCGGCGCATATTTTTTAGGGTTGGTCAGCCATTTGTCCATGCTTTCCCAATTCCAAGGTTCAGCAATGGAAGTCAGCGCATCCGAATAGGCAAAGCCGGCGGTATGGCCATGCTTTGCGCCCATCACTTTATAAAGATTGGGGCCAACGCCATTGGCCCCGCCCTGTTCAACGGTGTGGCACGCCTGACATTTGGCAAAAACCTGCTGACCCTTTGCCATATCGGCAGACGCAAGCAGCGTCGCCAGCGGCACAGCCGCCGCACCGCCCGCTTCAGGAGCAGCGGCCTCAATCGCAAAGCCTTCTTTTTCAGGTTCGCCCGAATGGAAAATCTTGCCGAAAACAATCGAGCCGCCCAAGGCGACGATACCCGCTGCCAAAACCCAGCCAGCGATTGTGTTGTTGCGATCAACCATTTTGCAGTGCCCTGATCTGAAATTGCCTGATTTGAACAGGAGCAGTCTTGCGCTGCCCCTGCCATGATTCACCGGCCCCTCTAGAGCGGCTGACAGGGGCGTGCAAGTGCGGAAATCCGGCTGGACGGTTGCAAAATGCTGCACTATCGCGCGGGGCATTATGGACAGTTTCCCCAAAAGTGCACTTACCCTTGTCGAGGCCATGCGGGCCACGGCTATCGCCTCGCCTGATCGTGCCGTTGCATTTCAGGGCGCACCGGGGGCAAATTCGCATATCGCCGCGCTGGAAGTCGATCCCGATTGTCTGCCGCTGCCCTGCTTTTCCTTTGAAGATGCCATTGATGCCGTGAAGGATGGCAGCGCCGCACGGGCGATGATCCCCATTGAAAATTCAAAAAATGGCCGCGTTGCCGATATCCATTTCCTGCTGCCTGAATCGGGGCTGGTAATCACGGGCGAGCATTTCCTTGCGATCCGCTACACGCTGATGGGGCGCGGTCCACTGGAGGCAGTCCGCCAAGTGATCAGCCATCCGCAAGCGTTGGGCCAGTGCCGCCATTGGCTGAGGGAGCGGGGCATTGTGCCTGTTTCCTACCCCGATACCGCGGGCGCGGCGGCAGTGGTTGCTGACAGCAGCAACCATGGGCTGGCCGCGCTGGCGCCGCCGGGCGCTGCCGCGCTCTACGGCCTGGAAACGCTGGCGACAGACATATCGGATGCGTCGGACAACACCACCCGCTTTGTGCTGTTATCGCGCGAGCCTGTCCTGCCGCAGGCAAACGACGGCGTACTGATGACAACCTTTATTTTTGAGGTCAAAAACATCCCGGCCGCCCTTTATAAGGCAATGGGCGGCTTTGCGACCAATGGCGTCAACATGACCAAGCTGGAAAGCTATCAAAATGGCGCGAGCTTTGCCGCGACCGAATTTTTCGCCGATGTTGAGGGCGCGCCGGGCGACCCCGCATTTGACCGGGCAATGGACGAGCTGCGCTTTCACTGCAACCGGGTGCGCTTGCTGGGAACCTATGTGCAGGCGCGCAAACGGGGCTAATCCGGCCACAGCTTGACATTGCATCAAGCAACCCTGTTCACCCGGCGTAGCTGCTAAGCCGTTGGCGAAGCGTTAGATCGCGGCTATGGGTAAGGGGGCACGCGGCCACCCACCCATTTCGGCTAAGCTTAGGGTCAGGCCGCCATGTCGCGGCGGGCCAGTTCGCATTGCGACCAGATTTCCGACAAGGCGCGCAGCAACCGGTCAATATCCCCATCGCTGTGCACGGGTGACGGCGTGATGCGCAGCCGTTCGGTGCCGCGCGGCACAGTGGGATAGTTGATTGGCTGCACATAAATGCCGTGATGTTCCATCAACCAGTCGCTGATGAATTTGCACTTATGCGCATCGCCCACCATCACCGGGATGATATGGCTGGGATTGGGCAGATGCGGAATGCCCATCCGGTCCAGCGCGCCGCGCACCTTGGCGACCCGTTCCTGCTGCCGTTCGCGCTCAACGCTGCTGTCTTTCAGATGGCGTATGCTCGCGCACGCTCCCGCAGCGACCGCAGGCGGCAGCGCAGTGGAAAAGATGAACCCGCTGGCAAAGGTGCGGACAAAATCGCACAGGTCGCGCGACGCGGCGATATAGCCACCCATTACGCCATAGGCCTTGCCCAGCGTCCCTTCGATCACAGTGATCCGGTCCATCAGCCCTTCGCGTTCAGCAACGCCGCCGCCGCGCGGGCCATAAAGGCCGACGGCATGGACCTCATCGATATAGCTCATCGCATTATGCTTTTCGCAAACCTCGACAATCTCGGCGATGGGGGCAATGTCGCCGTCCATCGAATAGACGCTTTCAAAGGCGACAAGCTTTGCCCGCGCCGGATCAAGGTCAGCGAGTTTGCGGTCCAGATCTTCCGGGCTGTTATGCTCGAAAATCATTCGCTCCGCCCGGCTGTGGCGAATGCCCTCAATCATCGAGGCGTGGTTCAGCGCATCGGACAGCACCATGCAGTTGGGGATTTTCGCCGCCAATGTGCCCAGCGCCGCCCAGTTGGAGACATAGCCAGAGGTAAAGAGCAGCGCATCCTCCTTGTTGTGCAGGTCGGCAAGCTCTGCCTCCAGCAGGACATGGTGGTGGTTGGTGCCTGAAATATTGCGCGTGCCGCCTGCGCCTGCGCCGCATTCGTCCAGCACCTTGTGCATCGCCGACAGCACTTTGGGATGCTGCCCCATGCCCAGATAGTCGTTGGAACACCAAACCGTGACGTCGCTGGTTTTGCCATCGACATAGCGCGTCGCGTGCGGGAAAGACCCGGCCTTGCGTTCGATTTCGGTGAACACGCGGTATCGCCCTTCTGCGCGCACAGCGGCCAGCTGCTCCCCGAAATAGCCCTGATAGTCCATGACGAACCCTCCCTTTATATCTCTTCTTTAATCGATTTGCCCAGCGCCCAGCCCCACAGCGCGGAATCGCGGAAGGGCAAGGCAAGGAATATATGTTCAAGCGCCGCCAGCAGGCACAAACAGCATAATAGGCTGGCCGAGACGGCCTCTCCGCTGCTTGGCGCCTGCATAGCCTTGCCCGCAAACCAGATGGCAAGCGCCATGATCGCGGCGATCGAAACCGGCAAAAGGGCATGAAGCGCCTTTGGTCCGAAATAGCTTTTCAGATAGGCAAGATGCGGCGGCAATAACTCGTCGCTTAAATTGGGCACGCCGCAATAGATGTTCAGCTTTGAGGCCAGCCGAAACAGCAGCAGCAGCGCAAAGGCGAAGGCCCCTGTGGCATTGAGCGTGAAAGCGGCAAGCAGCAACAGCAGGCCTGCTGTCATCGCAAGCGCGACCTCATGGTGGATCAGCGCCATAGTAGCCATCGAGAAACGCTGCCAGCCGCGCGCGTCGGGCGGGCAGCTTTCGCGGTGCGTGCCGGTGACGGCGCCGGTCAGGAAGCTGATTTCATGCCAGCTCCAGATCAAAAGGCCGCCGGTAAAGGAGGCATAGCTGGCCCAAGCCGCACCCGACTGGCTGGCCAGCGCAATCAACGCGAGCCCGGCAAAGGCGCAAAAGCAAGCTGCCATAAGCGTGCGACCAAAAGAGGCGCGCAGCCGGTGGCTGATCATGGCGACCACGCCAGTGCTGACAAACCACAGCGCCACCACCACCGCAAAGGGCAGGACAAGGCCCATGCCGCTTACCATGCAGGCTGCATCCTCACCGTTTCGGGAAGCGCATTGGCTTTGGGCTTCAGGAAGAACATCCGGGCAAAGGCCAGGCCCGCCTTTGCCATGTTGCCGATACGTCCAAGTGCACCGGACAGGCCGCCGCGCGCTATTGCGTCTTCGATTCCGACCGAGGCTGCCCTCAAATCCTCCATCGCGGCGCGAAAACGTGGATCGTCGGTATCGAGTTCAACCGGGAACACCTGGCGGCTGATCTGCGTGCAGATGGAAAACACCTCATAACCATAATCGCGTGGATGCACACCAAGTGCGCGGTGGAAAACCGGCCGGTTATGATCGCGAACATACATGGTCGCGTAAACCGAAAGCAGGAAAAAGCGGATCCACAGCCGGTTCACCCCTGTCAGCAATTTCGGGTCGGCCCGCATCAGCAGGGCAAATGCCTCGCCATGGCGGAACTCATCATTGCACCAGTCGAGGAACCAGTCGAATATCGGGTGGAATTTGTTCGCCGGATTGCGCGCGAGATGCCGGTAGATGGTGATATAGCGGGCATAGCCGATCTTTTCCGACAGATAGACGGCGTAAAAAATGAACTTCGGTTTGAAAAATGTATATTTCTTGGTCTTGGTCAAAAAGCTCAGGTCGATACCGATACCTTCACCTTTCAGCGTTTCGTTGATGAACCCGGCATGGCGGCTTTCATCGCGGGCAAGCAGTTTGAACAGCCTTTTCATATCGGCATTTTTCGTGCGCTTGGCGATTTCGGCATAAAGGATGCAGCCGGAAAATTCCGATGTCAGCGAGCTTGCGAGAAAGTCGATAAACTCGGCGCGCAATTCCGGTTCCAGCCCGGCAATCACGCCATCAAAGGCATCGGTCTTGCGGAAATGCCGCTTGTTGCGGTCCTCCTCCATCTCCGCCATCAAATCTTCCCACTCCCGGCGGACGGGTGAGACGTCGAGGGCATCCATTGCCTTGAAATCGGTGGTGTAGAAACGCGGCGACAGCACTGTTTCCTGCCGTGCTATCGCCATTGTGTCATACTCGGCAGCCAATGGGGCAGAAATTCTACTGTGCGCGTTCATGATAACCTCCCGGGGGTAAAGCTGACCTCGTATAATTCGCCAAGCTCAAAATTGCTGGCAAAGCGGGTCCATGCGCGGCGAAGCAGGCCAGCACGGCGCACCGTTGCATGGCGGTCAAACACCCGCCTTTCGCCAAAGCCGATGGTGATCGGGGCGCCATGAACGCGCACCTGATCGCCTGGCTGGATTTCAACATTGCCCGCAAGCTCGACATGGGCATGGAAATGGTCGGGCGATTGTTCAACTTCGATGCGGCAGGCAGTATCGAATGTCTCAGTGGAAAACAGCCGGGTCATTGCGCCTTTGCCTCCAGCATATCGGCAAAGGCCTTCACATGGTCGCTGCCAAAACCGTATATTTCGGCAGATTTGCCGGTTTGCGGATCATCCAGAGACAAGGCCCCATTATCCCAGCGCACGAGACGGAAAGGCTTGTCAGCACCGATACCAGCCGCTGTCCGCGCCTTTGCGAGGCGTCGCAAGGTCGCGCGGACAAATCCACCCTTGCCATAATCGATTACAGCCACCGCAGCGCCACTGGCAGCATCGCTGACCAACACTGCGCCATCGGCACGATCCGTAAACAGCAGCATTTTCTGTGTCGCAGGAGCGCTGCCCGTGGCGGCACGACTGGCCACCGGATTGGCCGATTGCGGCAGCAGGCCAAGGCTGACTGCACCGGTCAGCGCCATGGTTGCCACAAGCAAAGCGGCAACGCCGATCAGCGCGCCGCGCGGCACAGTGGGATCGTGATGCGCGTGCCCATGATGCGCGTGGCCGTGATGCATAGTCCCGCTCACGCCGCTGCTCCCACCAACGGCCGGTCCGCCTGAACGGATGTTCGCGTTTCTTGAGGAGCGACCGGCTGCACCGCCTGCGTCGCGCGAAACAGCATCTGCGCCACATTGCGGGCGTCGGGGATCGCGCGCAGCATTGGCTGCGGGCGCACAAAGCGCAGCGAGCGAACATGCGGCCACAGCATCAGATATCCCAGCCGGGGCATTCCCTTCAGCGCCAGCACGATCGACCCATGGCCGCCACCCAGCATTTTCAGGTTCGCCGTTTCAATTTCTGCAAGTGGCAGGTTGATACATTTGTTCAACGCAACGCCAATGCGCAGAACGATGCGGCGGTTCGTTAATGTATACAGCGTGGTCCGCGCCACACCCCACGAAAAGGCAACAAGCATTGCCATGACGGCAAGCGCCAGCATCGACACACCGCCAGCTGTGGCCATATCGCCGCGCATCAGCGCCCAGCCGACAATCGCCGCAAAATAGGCGGCTGACAGGCGGATGTGCAGCGCGCTTGCCACCATGGCTTTCCAGTCCGGTGCTGCCTGCCAGAGGATATGCTCCCCCTCTGGCAGAAAGCCAGGCAAGCCCCGGACTGGTTCGCTGCCATATTCACTCATATCAGCGCATCCTGCCGGGCGCGGTTGGCATAAAGATAGCCGCCACCAAAATAGGCAACGATGCGCTCTTCTTCATACAGGGTGATCCGCCCCTTTTCCGAAGGCACGGGCACATCGGCATAGTCGGCGGCATTGATCGCATCAATGACCACCCTGCCCTTGCGTCCTTCAACCTTCGACATGCCCATCGGCGCAAGCACCGTCCGGCTGCCGGTGTCGATTTCAAGGTAGCGGATGACATGTTCGGCACGGTCCACCCACAGGTCAGTCACTGTTCCTGCGACTGCGCCATCCGCGGCGATGACTGTCATCCCGCGCGGGTCATGGTCGCGGCGGTGCACCTGAATATGTTCGGCCAAACCAATGGGCACAATGCGGTCGCGGCCCTCGGCATCAAGGTCTGTATGCTTCGCCCGGTCCGCCCATGCCGCAGGCCCAATGCCATCAATCAGTGGATTGCCTGTGGGATAATAAGGCGCGCCCGGTGAAGGAAATGTCCGTTTCCATGGCTTGTCCAGCGCGTCGCGCTTACCATCGGGCACAGTAATATCGGGGCGGCCAAAGGGCATTTTGAATGTCTTGGGCGAACCCTGGTACAAAACGCCTCCGGGCGTATCAACGCGGCCCGTCGCTTCATCCTCTAGCGGATAACCCTCGCGGCGGCTTTCGCGCTGCAAATAGACAATCAGTCCGATGAAAAAGAGTACAAAGCTCAAAAACACCAATGAGGTCACGTCCAGCGTGCCAACTATTTTCACGTCGTCCATCTTCACTCTCCTGCCCTACGCATCAGGTTGGAAACTCGCTCAACCCAAATTGTTCACTTTCGCCAAAATGCCGGCTCATGCCTGTTACTGGCCCAAGCACCACAAGCGCCGCCAGCAAACAGGCTATTTCGATAAGGTAGACAGCCGCATAGCCCGTCGCCCGGTGCGCAATCAGCGTCGCGGCGGCATCATGCGATGCGGCATAGGTCGTGCCATCACGGATCAACCCGCCCAACAGCACGCCCAATCCTGAGCAGCTTGCCTGCACCGCGCCCCATGCGCCAAGCGCCACCCCGGAATTGCTCTGTTTTGCAAGGCCCATGGCGGCGATCATCGTGCCCACGGAAAACAACCCAGTGCCAAAGCCAATGGCAATAGCGCCGGCATAAAGCAGCGGGATGAGGTCAAGCGGTGCAGCGAACAGCGCCATCAGAAAGGCACCAACCCCGGCGACTGCGCCAAGCCCTGCCAGCCGCAACGGATCAGCACCAGCGGTCAACTGGCGCGCGCTGTGGGCAAATGCAATCATTGCCCCTGCCGCCCATGCCCCGGTCAATGCCGTGGTCCCGCCTACTGCCAGTCCCAATATCTCGCCGCCATAAGGTTCCAACAGCGCGTCCTGCATCGCAAAGGCAAGGGCGCCGACACCTATCGCCAGCAACAGGCGGCGGGCTTGCGGCTGGGCCGTAAACTCTGCCCAGATTTGCGCAAAGCTGGGGTCATGATGCCCCGCCGCAGTGGAGGCTGGCTTTCGCGGTTCCTGTTTCCACAACG
>CAZNEO010000063.1:0-8102 GCA_964572205.1 uncultured Sphingorhabdus sp. | reverse complement strand
CAGTTTCTGGATACGCTCCCATATGCCATAGCCCCACGGACGGATGACCATGCAGCCGCGCACGCCAGATTCTTCGGCAAGGTCAGCCTCTGCAATAACCTCCTGATACCATCCGGCAAAATTTTGCTGCCGGGTGACCGACAGGGCATGTTTGATTGGCGCGTTTGTCATGGTGACGGCCCCTAGCGGCTTGAAGGATGGGCCGCAACCAAAGGCTTAGGGTCATGGCCGGTTATATATCCCTTCACGGTGTCAAACTGGCCTCAAACCTCGAAAGCGTATTTGACGGGTCCTTCCACCTAGGGCTTGGCGTTCATCGCGTCGATGCGGGCCTGCAATTCCGCCAACTGGGCCTTCAGCTCGTCGAGACTTTCCTCTTTCGCGGCCTTTTTCGGACCAGGCTTACTGCCCGTCAAATTTGGCATGAAAGCATCGCGCGCAGCCCGCATCATTTCAATGTTCTGCTTGGCAATATGCCCAAAGGGGCCCGAGGTGATTGCGTTTTCAATCACATCTTGCACCTGTTTCTGGTTCTTGCGGAAATTATCCATCGAGTTTTCGAGGAATTGGGGGACAAGCCCCTGCATCGAATCCCCGTAAAGCGAGATAATCTGGCGGAGGAAGTTAACGGGCAGCATCCCCTGCCCGGCATTTTCCTCTTCCATGATAATCTGGGTAAGCACGCTGTGCGTGATATCTTCACCGGTTTTTGCGTCAACAACCTGAAATTCAAGGTCTTTGCGCGTCAACTCCGCCAGATAGTCAAGCGTGATATATTTTGAACTTTGGGTGTTATACAGTCGCCTGTTGGCATATTTTTTGATGATAATAGGACCGTCGCTCCCCGATTTGCCAGCCTTGCGCGCCATGACCAACCCTTTCCGCATGGTGATGGCGACGGCGTAGCACCGCTTTATCATGCACTGCAACAAATCAAATGACAGCCAATCTGCCAAGGTCGTCCCGTTTGATCGGCGTTTACGGCAATCCAACCGTTTCGCGACCAAATTAGGTTGCCCTTGCAACTAAATTGCACTTCACATCATCATTACCTTCTATAATTTCATTGTGCGCACAAACTGCATTCCCCATCTTTCCCAACGCCTTTTCCTTCGCCTCATGAGTGCTGTGGCCAAATAGTCACAGCGCGGAAAAAAGCCGGGAATCCGGGGACTACCCCTTGAACAATTCGCGGCCTTGCGCGTAAGCAGGCACATTAATGTCAAATGAACATCCAAACTGGGGAGTTTGTAATGAAGAAGTCGCGTCTGATGGTTGCAGGGTCAATGCTGTGCCTTGCCATGTTCGCTTCGCTGCCTGCCTACGCGCAAAACAGCGATGATGATGCCGAACAGGCAGCAGAAGATGAGGAAGAAGCCGAAGAGGGCGCTGGCAAACCAATTCTGGTTACCGGTTCGCGCATTTCTCGTCCAACCCTCGAATCGGCCGTTCCCCTGACTTCTGTGACTGTCGACGACCTGACCGGGACTGGCGAAGTTTCGCTCGGCGACGCGCTTAACGACCTTCCCTCGCTGCGCTCAACCTTTTCAGGCGGCAACTCAAGCCGCTTCATCGGCACAGCCGGCCTCAGCTTCCTCGACCTTCGCGGTCTTGGCACGGCGCGCACGCTGGTCCTGATCAACGGTCGCCGTCATGTGACCGCTTCGCCGGGCACCAGCCTGTTTGACGTTAACACCATTCCGGTCGATCTGGTTGATCGCGTTGACATCGTTACCGGCGGCAACTCGGCCATTTACGGTTCGGATGCTGTTGCAGGCGTTGTCAACTTCATCATGCGCAAGGATTTTGACGGTATCCGTATCAAAGGCCAGGGCGGCATCTCGTCGCGCGGTGATCGCGGCACCTATTTCCTCAGCGCAACCGCCGGCACCAACTTTGCCGATGGCCGCGGCAACATCACAGGTGCTTTTGAATATACCCGTCAGCAACCGCTTTATTTCCGTCAGCGCGATGCGCTGACCGGCGCCTTCAGCGGCCGCTGCCAATATAACCTTTCAGAACCCACTGCAGGCGAGCCTGCGGCAGGCGATGGCATCCCCGATAGCACTTTCTTCTGCGGCGTGAATAACGCAGCAATCAGCAACGGCGGCACGATCGGCGCGCTTGATCCGGCAAGCAACCCAACCCGTCGCTTCCTGCGTTTTGGCGATGATGGCAACCTTTTCGTCGACACGCCGACGCAGGCATTCTCGCCCTTTGGCAGCGGCAACCAGATTGGTGGCAGAGGCTCGACTCTGCGTGACACCGGCAGCCTTTTGGCCGAAGTTGATCGCTATGCCTTCAACGTGCTGGGCCATTTCGACGTTTCGGAAGCATTCAAACCGTTCATCGAAGCCAAATATGTCCGCGTCGATGCAACTGGCGAAGGTCAGCCCAGCTTCCAGCAGGGTACGATTCCTGGCTTCTTTGGTGGCGGCAGCAATCTGCGTTGTAACAATGGTTTCATAAGCGCTGCGAACCTTGCAACTCTGCAGAGCTTCGGCATCTGCACCAACGTCGCAACAGGAACTTTCAACCTGGCACGCTTCAACGTTGATTTTGGCGGTCGCAAATTCTTCGGCACGCGCGAAACCTATCGCGCCGTTGGCGGGATTGAAGGGACGTTCAACGAAGACTGGAACTATGAAATCGCCTTAAACTATGGCCGGTTTGAGGCCACTGGCCGCAACGACCGCAACCTCTATCTTTTTGACGAGTTCGGCAACCCGGACGGCTATTTGCTTGCGCTTGATGCCGTAGTCGCACCGCCTGGTTACACCGGCACCAATGTAGTGCGCAACAGCGCTGGCCAGAATGTGATCTGCCGGATCAACTCCGTGACGAACGTGCGCCCGGATTGTATCCCCATCAACATCTTCGGATCAGGTCAAGCAACACCAGGAGCAATTGCCTTCTCGCACCGCCCGAGCAAGAACACGGAATTCGCCAGCCAGATGGTTGCCTCTGCCTTTGTTGGGGGTGACTTCTCGCAGCTTTTTGAACTTCCCGGTGGACCGATCTCATTCGCTGTTGGGGCTGAATATCGTGAAGAAAAGGCAAATGTCGACTATGACGAAATCACGTCCAATGGTCAGACGTTCCTTAACGCTCTGCAGGACTTCACTCCGCCGAAGCTGAAGGTGAAGGAAGCCTATGGCGAACTTTACTTCCCCATCCTGAAAGACTTGCCGTTCGCGCAAGAGCTTTCGTTGAACCTTGCGGGTCGTGTGTCTGACTATGGCGGCGCCTCGGCGGCAACCGGAACGGTCTATGCCTATAACATCCAAGGCATTTTTGCGCCGATTGAGGATATCCGCCTGCGTGCAGCCTATGCGACCTCGGTGCGTGCACCGACGCAGTCCGACCTGTTCTTCCCGTTGACGGAGAGCTTCAACTTCCTAGCCGATCCTTGCAACCAGAACGCACTTAGCCCTGGTTCGGTCACTGCTGCCAACTGTGCAGCAGCTGGCGTGCCCACAACCATCACACCGGCGGTCGCTGCCGCTTGTGCGGGAACTGGTATCGGTACGGTGATCGGTTCGCCTTGGATCAACTGCACTGCGCAGGTCCAAAGCATCAGCATTCGGCAGGGCGGTAACCGGAACCTAGTTGAAGAGCGCGGTAAGAGCCTTACGCTGGGCGCGGTAATCAAGCCGCGCTTTATCCCTGGTCTGACCTTCACGGTCGATTATTACAACATCAAGGTAAAAGACCAGATCGCTACGCTGGCCGCACAGACGATTATCAACCTGTGTTATAATAATGCTGGTGGGCTGAGCAATCCCTTCTGCGCTGTCACTTTCCGTGATCCCACCACCGGATTGTTTGCGAACCCGGCTGCCATCTCCGGCGGCGTCAACTTTGCCAACCAGCGCACAAAGGGCATCGATTTCGATATCGATTATCGCAAGACATTCGACAACGGTGATCGTATCCGCATCGGTGCTCTAGTCACACGCGTCCTGACGCTGAACGACTTCCCGGATCCAACCAACCCGAGCGTTCCCAACCGTCGCCTGAGCGAGCTGGGCGATCCGCAATGGGCCGGCAGCCTGTTCTTCGACTATGACTTTGGTGATTTTGACTTCCGTTATGCTGCGCGCTATATCGGCAAGCAGGTGAACAATGGTCTCGCATACGAAACCCTGTTCCCCTACACCGGTCTGTGCCCGGCAAGCGGCGTGACGCCGAACACCGGCGGCATCAATGGAGCGGCAGTGCCTTGCACCGCAGGCAGCCTCACCAGGATCCCGGCCAACAATGCCGACTCTGTTGACCGGAAATGGCTGCCGGAAGTCTTCTACCATGACATCCGCATCGGGATCGACGTGGGCAATGACTTCCGCTTCTATGCGGGCGTCAACAACCTGCTCGACCGTCAACCACCGCTCGGCCTGCTGGGCACAGCGGGTGGTGATCCCTTTGACAGCTTTGGTCGCAACTTCTTCTTCGGCTTTGACGCCGAATTCTGATCGCTTTTCGTCAAGCTGAGTAAGGAAAAGGGCGCTCTCGGGCGCCCTTTTTCGTTTGTCTTGTCAATTGCTATTGAACACAGCCAGCAGCCCCGCCTCAGCGCAGAGGCTATTTGCGGCTACCCCCAGACATGTTGCCCCCGCGTGCCCAATCCGGTTAATAGCTCATATTGCGACATGCCGGTCAGCGTTGACGCCCGCGGCAAGTCAAAGGCAATATCGACCCAGTCCCCCTCGGCAAGGTACGGCGCCGCATTGGCGTTGACCAGCAACAGGTCCATTGACACGCGGCCAATCACTGGCATTTCCACACCGCCAAAATGCACGGCCCCTGCCCCTGAAAAGGAACGCCAATATCCGTCGGCATAGCCAATAGCCAACGTCGCCACGCGCATGGCTGTGGGGCAATGATAGGTCGCATTATAGCCGACCGCAGCGCCCATAGGCAGATCGCGCACTTGCAAGACCGAGGCCTGCGGTTGCACCACCTGTTGTAACGCGGTTGCCATTTCGGGGCGGGCAACGCCGCCGTAAAGCGACACGCCGGGGCGCGTCAGATCGAAATGATAGTCAGCACCCAGCATGATCCCAGCGCTATTGGCAAGGCTGCGTCGCCGCGTGTTGATCGCCTGCCCCATTTGCACAAACAGCCGCAATTGGGCGTCATTTTGTGCAACATCCTCGTCAGCCGACGCCAGGTGTGACAGCAAAATATCAATGTCTAGGCCATCGAACAGGCCGCTGCCTTTCGCTTCGGGGCCAATTTGTTCCGGCCCGATACCAAGGCGGTTAATGCCGCTATCCAGCATCACATGGCATCGCTTCCCACCCGCTGCTTTCCAACGTGCGATTTGCTTGGGCGTATTCAGCACCGGCAGTGCACCCAAGGCGATCGCTTCAGCCGGATCATCAGCGTCAAATCCGTTCAATACGGCAATGTTGCCCGGCGGGATGATGTCCGCAATTGCCGCGGCCTCACCCCAATGAGCCACGAAAAAATCCCGGCATCCTGAGGCCCAAAGGCGCTTGGTCACTTCACGCGCGCCTAGCCCATAGCCATTGGCCTTGATCGCTGCACCGCAAGCAGCCGTGCCCGACTGTGCCGCAAGCCAAGTGTAATTTGATATCAGCGCCCCGCCATCAAGGCGAAGCTTCAGGGGAGGATTAAGGGTCAATCCAGCTCCTTATCCTTATTTTCCTCCAACCAGATAGCGCTGACAATGAATGCCATGGTGACAACCCCAACGGTATACCAAAGTCCCATGAACGCACCGCCGGTTTTCACGACAATCCACTGCGAAATGGCAGGCAGGAAACCACCAAAATAGCCGGTGCCGAAATGATAAGGGATGGACATCGACGTGTAGCGGATTCGCGCCGGGAACATTTCCACCAATATGGCTGCAACCTGCCCATAGGTCAGTGCTGACAGGATAACGAGCAAGGCAACGCACAGCACAATTAGCCATGGTTTGCGCTCTGCTGGCTCAGATTGGTCCGGATAGCCTGCAGCTTTCAAGGCAGCGATATAGGCTTTATCGTCAAAGCCCTTCACACTGGTGCTGCCGACTTTCAGTTCGACGTCTGCACCAACCTCTTTGGAATAGCTGATCCCCCGCTTTGACAGGAAATTCAGCGCCTTGCCGCATGTTGTCTGCTGTGTGGGGGCAAGCGGATTAAACGCGCATTCGGGAGATACCAGCGTCACCGGCGATTGTTCGGTCGCCCGCGCAAGTGCCGGATTGGCGGCATCAGCCATTGTCCAGAATAGCGGGAACGTGCCGATGATGGTCAGCGCATAGCCAATCAGCAAAATCTTCTTGCGTCCAACCTTGTCCGACAGCCAGCCTGCGCCGACATAAAATGGTGCCGCAATCGCGGCCCCCATCGCCATGTACAGCAAGGCATCGGTTTCCGGAATCCGCGCCGTGCCGGTCAGGAAGTAGAGCGTATAAAATTGCGAGTTATAATAGATTACGGTCAGGCCAGCAGCTACGCCAAACATGGCGACCAGAATGCGTTTCACATTGCCGGGATATTTGAAACTGTCGACAAACGGGTTTTTGGAAGTCGTCCCTGCCTCTTTCATTGCCTTGAATACCGGGCTTTCCGACAGTTTCAGCCGTATCCACAAGGATATTGCGAGCAGCAAAATGGACAGTAGGAAAGGAATGCGCCAACCCCACGCCTCAAAATCAGCAGGATCGCTGACGATATAGCGTGTTACCAAAACCACCAGAACGGCCAGCAAAAAGCCGCCCGCAACCGATGCCTGTATCCAGCTGGTATATTGGCCACGCTTGCCCTTTGGCGCATGTTCAGCGACATAAATTGCAGCACCGCCATATTCGCCGCCCAGCGCCAGCCCTTGCAGGCATCGCAGCAACAGCAGCAGGATAATGGCCCAAATTCCCGCCGTGGCATAAGTGGGAAGAAAGCCGATGGCAGCCGTCGCGCCGCCCATCAGGGTTATGGTGACCAAAAACGTATATTTGCGCCCGATCTTGTCGCCAAAATAGCCAAAGAGAATGGCACCCAATGGGCGCACCCCAAAACCAACGCCAAAGGCGACAAGGCTGGCCAGCGTTGACAGTGCAGGGTTATCGGCCGGGAAAAACAGCTTTCCGATCGTTGCTGCCAATATACCGTAGATGAAAAAATCATACCATTCGAATACCGTGCCCAGCGATGAGGCGGTGATAACCAGCCGGTCGCGTTTCGGATCGATGATGGTTTCTCCGTCAATCGCTGGCGTGGATGCCATCGGATACCCCTTCTCTAATTCCTGCTTTTCCTATCTTCATAGTTACAAAGCCGGAGCGTTCAAGCCCGGATCGGCAGCGACGGTTGCGCTTGCCTCATTGCCCGGTTAGCTTGTCCGCCGGGAAGTGAGGAGGAGCGTGATATGCTGACAAAAGGGGATGAATACCCCATTCATCAGACGCCGGAACCCATTGCCTTTTCCGGCACAGACCGCAATTTTTATGACCGGTATTTTTTCTGTGCCTATCTGCCCGATGGCAGCGGCTATTGCGCAGCGGCATTTGGGGTGTATCCGGCGCTGAACATCGCCGATGCGCATTTCTCGGTCGTGCGCGATCAGGTTCAGCATTGCGTCCATGCTTCGCGCGTCCTGGGTTTTGAGCGGATGGATTTGGCTGTGGGACCAATCCGGATCGAGGTGATCGAGCCGTTAAAGACAGTGCGGTTGATCATCGACGACCATGACGGCGTTGCCGCTGACCTTATCTTTGAAAGCCGGTCGGAACCGGTGCAGGAACCGCGCTTCACGCGCCGCAATGGCACGCGGTTGTTTATGGATCTCACCCGTTTCACGGTGAATGTACGGGTTAGCGGATGGGTCGAGGTCGATGGCAAGCGTCAAGGCTATGATAACGGCCTTGGCACCCGCGACCGTAGTTGGGGCATTCGTCAGATTGGCGCGCCCGATGCGCAACCCGTCGTGCCTCCGACCATGCCGCAATTCTACTGGCTTTGGGCGCCGACCAATTTCCCCAATCTGTCGCTATATGCCCATGTCAATGAGGATGCGAATGGCGCGCCGTGGAACCGCAGGGCAAGCCTGATGATGGATGGCGCGGCGCAGGGTGGAGCGTTGCACCTGCATGA
>CAZNEO010000062.1:0-9956 GCA_964572205.1 uncultured Sphingorhabdus sp. | reverse complement strand
TGCAGGCCGATCCACAGAAAGTCGCCTTTCTGCTCCAGCTTTGGTGTCGCCGCCAACGCGTCGACCTCCGACAACAGGCGGCCGTCGCGGTAAATGCGGGCTGCGATGACCGTCATTCTTTGTGTTCCCGCTTTAAGAGAAGGTCCATGTCTTTCTGCAAATGGTTGATCTTTTCGTGCAGTCGGATGATTTCCAACTCCGCCCGCAAATTGACCTCATAATCATGTGCCGCCGCCTGCCGGTCTTTTTCGGCTTGCCGGTTTTGGCTCATCATGATGATCGGCGCCTGTATGGCCGCCAGCATCGACAACATCAGGTTCAGGAAAATAAAGGGATAGGGATCAAAGGTGATCCCCAGCGATTTAAGCAAATTGCTATTAAGCAACATCCAGCCAAACAACACCAGCCCAAAGCCGATGATGAAACCCCAGCTGCCGCCGACCGCCGCAACATGATCGGCGAGCCGCTGGCCAAAGGTTGACTCTTCGCCATGCGGCACGCCTAGATTGCGACTGGTAATTTCCCGGCGGTGGATGCTTTCAAGTACGCGCCGTTCGGAGCGTGACAAGCTATCCGCCGTTTTGCCAAGCAGTTCGACCGCAAGTTCTTCGATCGAACCACCGCCAGTCATGCGAGCGCCTCCGCGATCAATTTACGGCTGTTCGCAATGCCATAAAGTGCAATGAAGCTGCCCATGCGCGGGCCTGCGCTGCTGCCGAGAAGCGTTTCATACAGCGCCTTGAACCAGTCGCGCAGCTGCTCAAACCCGCCTTCATTGCCAATGGCATAGACGATGTTCTGAATGTCTTCGGCACTGGTATCGGCAGAAAGCGCCCCAAGTTCGCGGTCCAGCCGTTCAAGTGCCGCGACCTCCAGCCCTTCCGGCTTGCGCCGCTTCAGCGTCGGCGCAATGAAATCCCGGTTATAGGCGAGCGCCAGTGGAACCAGCTTGGCAAGGTCGGGCTGCACCTCTGGCCGGGCATCCTCGACATAATTGCCAAGATAGCCCCAAACCTGGTCTTCCGTCGCCTCTGCCCCCATAACGCCGACAAGGTTGAGCATCAGGCCAAAGGTGACTGGCGGCGTTCCCACCGGCACCGCTTCCGGCTTGGCCCGGTGGATATGGTGCACCGGATTGCCCAGCTGTTTGTCGAGCTCTTGGGTCCCATAATTGCCGCGGAACTGGAAATATTCATCCACGGCGCGCGGGATTACACCCATGTGCAGCGCCTTGGCCTTTTTAGGTTCGCGGAAGATGTAGAAGGCAAGGCTCTCATCGGTGCCATAGGTCAGCCATTGTTCGATGGAGAGACCATTGCCTTTAGTCTTTGAGATTTTCTCGCCCTTTTCGTCGAGGAACATCTCATAGTTGAACCCCTCAGGCGGGCGAGCGCCCAGCGCGCGGGTGATTTTGGAGCTTTGCGTGACGCTGTCGATCAGGTCCTTGCCCGACATTTCATAATCGACGCCAAGCGCCACCCAGCGCATTGCCCAATCAACCTTCCATTGCAGCTTGGCTTGGCCGCCAAGGATGGATTGCGTGATCCTCTCGCCTTCATCCTCGAAAGAGACCAGCCCAGCCTCTGCGTCCTCAACCCTCACGGGAACCTGAAGGACAACGCCGGACTTGGGGCTGATCGGCAGCACTGGCGAATAGGTCGCCTGCCGTTCCTTGCCCAGCGTTGGCAGCATGATGTCCATGATGTCCTGATAATGCCGCAGGATCAGCCTCAGCGTGTCGTCAAACATTCCCGACGCATAACATTCGGTCGACGACATGAATTCATAGTCAAAGCCAAAGCGGTCCAGAAATTCCCGCAGCTTCGCATTATTGTGATGGGCAAAGCTTTCATATTTGCCGAACGGATCGGGCACTTTGGTCAGCGGCCGCCCCATATGGGGGGCAAGCAGCGCGTGGTTCGGCACATTGTCGGGAATCTTGCGCATCCCGTCCATATCATCGCTGAACGCGATCAGCCGCGTCGGCATGTCGCTCATTTCCTCGAAAGCGCGGCGGACCATGGTGGTGCGCAACACTTCGTTGAAGGTGCCGATATGCGGCAGGCCCGATGGGCCATAGCCGGTTTCAAAAAGGATCGGTGAGCCGTCTGGCTTCCCCTGCGGATAGCGTTTGAGCAGCTTGCGCGCCTCTTCATAGGGCCAGGCCTTGCTTTCCAGGGCCGCCGCGCGAAGGGCTGCATCAACGCTCATTTGCTTGTTTCCTTTACGTTCCAGATTTGCCACATAGGCTTTCAGATGGCCCTCCCCCTAGCCTTTCCTGCGCTTCATGCAAGCCATGCCGGTATCTGGATCGCAACGCCCGATGGTGACGTCCGCCGCGTAGGGAAGGCAGAGGCGGTATCGCGGGCAGCGGACACGCCGCATGTGGTGTTGAACGCGCCGCTGGTGGCGCAGCGGCTGGGCTATGCGGAACTTTCCGGGCTGGATTTGCTGGAGCTGTTCGCCTTTGTGCACCCGGCGAGATTTGCTGTTCCAACGGCAAAGGGGCTGGCCGAGGCGCTGGGAATTCCTCCCCGGACCGAGGAGGAATCGGTCGCATCCCTGCTTCTCACCAGCGCCAAAGCCCTGCTTGCCACTTTGTCCGACCCGGCATGGCCCGAACGCGAGGGGGCATGGGATGCAGCGCAGGCGCTTGCCCGGCTGCGCTGGCCATGGGCGCAGACAGTGCTTCAGCATTTGCTGAGGCCTGCTGAAAAGGAACGCTGGCTGTTTGCCCGACTACCCGAATGGGAGGAAGCACCGCCCCGCACGCCACCACGCAGCGTCACCCTTGATCCGCAGGCAGTTGCCGACCAACTGGTGCGTTTGACCGGCAACAATGCCGAACCGCGCGAGGGGCAACGCAATTTTGCCCAGGCCGCAGCGCATATTTTTGATCCGCGCAGGCGAAAGGGGGAGCCCAATATGGTGCTGGCGGAGGCCGGCACCGGGATTGGCAAGACATTGGGCTATCTTGCGCCCGCCTCGCTCTGGGCGCAGCAGGCCGATGGCGCTGTGTGGATTTCGACCTATACCAAAGCGCTGCAACGCCAGTTGGTGAACGAGGCGCGGCGAGTCTATCCGGATGCCGCAACCTTCAAACATAAGGTCGTCGTCCGCAAAGGTCGGGAAAATTATCTGTGCCTGCTGAACCTTGAGGACGCGCTGCAGGGCGGCTTTACCGGGCGGGCAGCAACGCTGGCGCATCTGGTCGCCCGCTGGGCCGCCTATACCCGCGACGGCGACATGGTAGGCGGCGACCTGCCCGGCTGGCTGGCGACGTTATTCCGGCGCAATGGTTCGACTGCCCTGACCGACCGGCGGGGTGAGTGTATCTATGCAGGCTGCCCGCATTACCGCAAATGCTTCATAGAGCGCGCGACCCGCGCGTCGGTGCAGGCGGACATTATCATTGGCAACCATGCCCTGATGATGGTGAATGCAGCGCGCGGACGTGAAGAGGCCAATCGCCCTACCCGGATCATCTTTGACGAGGGCCATCACCTGTTCGATGCGGCCGATTCAACCTTTGCCTCGGCGTTGACCGGGGCAGAAATGATTGAGATTCGCCGCTGGGTTATCGGGCCAGAGGGTAAGGCGCGCGGTCGGCGGCGCGGACTATCCGCCCGGCTGGCCGATGTCGCCAGCTATGACGCGGAGGGCGGAGCGGCAATCGAGGCCGCCCGCAATGCCGCAGAGGCGCTGCCGGGTGACGGCTGGCTGGGCCGGATTGTCGAAGGCGTGCCATCCGGCCCGGCGGAACGGATGCTGGCTGCGGTCCGCGCCACCGTTTATGCCCGGGACGAGGGGCAGGCCGAAAGCGGCTATGGGCTGGAAACCGAATATGCCGGGCTGGACGCACCGCTGGTCGATGCCATTGCCGCGCTAATGGGTTCGCTGGAGGCGCTGACACGGCCGCTACTAGTGCTGGGGCAACGGCTGGAGGCAATCATTGCCGATCCCCCTGACTGGCTGGACGGCGCGGCGCGGGCGCGGATCGAAGGAGCGATGGCAAGCCTTGGCTGGCGCGTCGATACGCTCCGTGGCTGGATTGCCTTGCTGGCGCGGGGCGGCGGGCCTGCCGACCCTGATTTTGTTGACTGGCTTAGCATCGAGCGCGGCGAGGGCCGCGAATATGATATGGGCATCCACCGTCACTGGCTGGACCCAACCAAGCCGGTTGCTGCCATCGTCCTGAAACCCGCCCATGGCATATTGACCACATCGGCCACGTTGCGCAGCGGCGGCGACTGGGACACGGCAGAGGCCCGCACTGGGGCCGTCCATCTTGACCATGCCGTTACCCATTTCGCCGCGCCAAGCCCGTTTGACTATGCGCGCCAGGCCGAGGTGCTGATTGTTACCGATGTGCAAAAGGGTGATGTGGCGGCGCTGGCCGGGGCCTATTCCGCGCTTATCGGCGCAGCGCGCGGCGGCGCATTGGGGCTGTTTACTGCAATCAAGCGGCTGCGCAGCGTTCACGCCCGCATTGCCGACCGGTTGGCGCGCGATGGGCTTCCGCTTTATGCACAGCATGTTGACCCCATCGATACCGGCACGCTGGTGGATATTTTTCGCGACGACCCCCATGCCAGCCTGCTGGGCACGGATGCCCTGCGCGACGGGGTGGATGTGCCGGGCGATTCGCTGCGGCTGGTTATCATGGAGCAGGTGCCATGGCCTCGCCCCGATATAGTGCACAAAGCGCGGCGGCTGGCCCATGGCGGGGCAGATTATGATGATCGCATCATCCGTTCCCGGCTGGCGCAGGCCTTTGGTCGCCTGATCCGCAAGGCCGACGACCGCGGCCATTTCGTGCTGCTTTCTCCCGCCACGCCATCGCGGCTGTTGACGGCCTTTCCGCCCGGAACGCCGGTAAGCCGGGTAACATTGGACGAGGCGGTGCGCCGTATCAAATCCGGTCTTTCACCTGTCACCAAAATCGGGCAGGGAAATGCCTCCACGATATTGGACGAGGATATCCCCTTTTGACAAAGACGCTTTTTCTGCTGCGCCATGCCAAATCAGGATGGGATGATCCGGTCGCGCGTGATTTCGACCGCCCGCTGAACAAACGCGGTGAAAAGGCGGCGCGCACAATGGGCCAGTGGATGGCGGATCATGCTGTCACCTTTGACCATATTATTGCCAGCCCGGCGGTGCGCGTGATCGAAACACTCGACGGTGTCTGGTCAGGCTATGGCCGCAAGATCGAGCCGCTGTGGGAAAGGCGCATTTACCTTGCCTCGTCGGCCACGGTTTTGGATGTGCTGCGTGAAGTGGATGATGCCCACGCATCCGTGCTGGTTGTGGGCCATTGCCCGGCGGTTGAGGATCTGGTCTTTGATCTGGTTCCGGATGATGGTAGCTCGCCATTGCGCGCCGAGGTGGAGGTAAAATATCCCACTGCCGCCTTTGCGGAACTTCAGCTGGAAATCGACCATTGGGCTGACATTGGCAAGCCAGTCGCGCAGCTTACCCGCTTTGTGCGTCCCCGCGACCTCGACAAGGATTTGGGGCCCGACGACGATTAGGCGCTAACGCACCGCGCCCTTCGCCAGTAATTTCGGGACCAGAAATAGCGCAGCAACCAACGGCCATCGCCGCTGCCAGGGTTTGATTTCGATTCGCGTCCCCGCATGGCGGTTGATCTTCCACGCAAGATAATCGATGCCGCCTGCATAGGTGAAGGCCGCCTTGGCCAGCCGGGCAATCGTCAGCATCTTTCCCCGCCTACGCAAGGCTGGCCAGCGCCGCCGCTCCCGCATGATCTGGCCATCAGGATCCTTTAGCAGGTGCACCCGGCCCCCCTCGTCTAGGATATTGGCGATTGGCGTATGCGCGAGCGCGGCTTGCCCAAAGCTGCGGTAGCGCTGCGGATCAAAGGCAAGCACCGATGCGGGGCGATCCTTGCGCTCTGCCCGCAGTTCAGCTCCATAGGTCAGGGCAAAGCCCAATTCCCAAAGCGCCAACAGATCGTCGTCATGTGCCATATGGGCAAGCGCCCCGTTCAGCAGCGTAGGCGCCGCTCCGGATATCGCCAGCGCCGCGGCCTCACGCGCTGCATCATCGGCGGCCCAGACCAACCGTGCAGGTTGAGCAAAGCGCGCCCAGACCGACACGGCCGATGCGCCTGCCCGATTGAGGTCGTGAAAATCCTTTTCACTCAGCACCGCGACCTTTGCCACCAGCCCGTCATGTTCAAAGGGAAAGACATTGGGCGGCAGCCGCCTGTTCCATGTCGCCAGCCATTTGCGATCATAGGCAAGGGCATAGTCCGACACGATCAAGTAGAAATCGAGCATCTGTCCGGCAAGCTCATCGCTGCGCAAACAGGAGCCGTAGAAAAGCACGGCGCGCGCCGCCTGCGGATAACAGGCCGCAATATGCGCGGCAAAGGCGTGCACCTGCGGCTGGGCAGGAACGGCCAGTTCGTCGGCGACAAGATGCTGGAGCGAGTGCATGACACAGGCTTTAGCGAAACGCTTCGGCTTGCGCAGCTTTTTCGATCAGGGCTGCGTCAGGCGGATTTGCGCTCAGCCCGCTTGCCAAAATCATGCGCGACGCGATCCCGGCCATCGGCTTTGGCACGATATAGCAAGTCGTCGGCGATCTTCATCGAATGGCCAATCACCCGCGTCGCACGGTGATAGGCACAGCCGATGCTGACGGACAATTTGATATTGTTGCCCGCCACAAGCGGGCTGACGCCGCGCACAGCGGTGCAGATTGCCTCGGCCCAGGCAACACCTTCTGCGGCGCTTTTGCCTGGCAGGAAGACCCCAAATTCTTCGCCGCCCAGCCGACCGACATAGCCATCTTTGCCAATGCAGTGCTGGATGGCATTGGCCATGATGCGAAGCGCCTCATCACCAACCGCATGGCCATGATTGTCGTTGATCGATTTGAAATGGTCGGCATCGATAATCAGCATCGGTCCGTTCACATTTGCGGCGCGAACGCTATCGAGGAAATGGTTGCGGTTCAGCATCCCGGTCAGCATGTCATACATGATGCGCGCTTCAATGGTGCGGATCATTTCGCCCTGCGCCATCAAAATGGAAAGCAGCACATAGGTCAGAACCGGGGTAACCAGCAGCGGAACGCCGGCAACCACAAGAAGATGTTCAGTCAAATGCGGCCCGGCAATACCTCCATCGGTGAGCACATGGGCCACAAGTACCGCGCCAACGGGCACCAATATGGTTCCCGCCGTAATGGCTGCGGCAAGGCGAAGCACCTCCCGCTTTGTCCGGATATTGACCCTCATCCGCTATGGATAGCGGCAAAGCCCTTACCAAAAGGGAAAAGCGAACCAGTTATTTTTCCCCTAAGATGTAAGAAGATGCAACGGCTCAATTGGATAAGGCAGGAATGATCCACATCGCGGAAAGCATTATAATCGCAAGCAAAAGTGAGGCAGCCAGCACGTAACGCACGCCTTGATTTTTTACGCCGCCGCTGGCTTCTTCTTCGCTAACTTCGATATGACCGTCTACGACTTTCATGACAAATCTCCTCCGATGAGAGCAAGTCTCGGAGCAGAAGTTTACCACATTATGTAAAATGTCAAATAGGGGCATTGCCCTGTATCCACCCGCGGCCGGGACCTATCCGTCCGATTTTGGCGGCAATGGGAAAAAGCCGGATGTGCGCGCAACATAGGCGGCATAATCAGGCCTGCTTTTTTTAAGGCCGCGTTCCAGCAACGGCTTTCCCGACCATTGGGTCAGCGTGTAGGTCAGGAACAGCGGACCAATGACGCTGGCCCAGCCCGCCGGGCCCGTTTCCGCAGCAACCAGCCAGATGCCCCACCATGTGCAGGCATCGCCAAAATAATTGGGATGGCGTGTATAGCGCCACAGCCCGCTATCCAGCACTTTGCCCTTATTCGATGGATCAGCGCGAAACGCCTTTAGCTGCGCATCGCCTATGCTTTCAAAGCCGATACCGAACAGCGCAACGACAATGCCGATCCAGGCAATCGGGCCCATGACCGGGCCACCGCCCTCGCTGGCCCAAATACCCAGCTGAGCAGGTAAAGCGGTGATGAACAGCAGCGGTGCCTGCGTCAGGAACACCATCAGCAATGCGGTTTTGGGCCAACTCCAACCCTTGTTTTCCATCGCATGGCCAATGATTTTCTTGTAGCGCGGGTCCTCTCCCTCCCGTCGCCAGCGCGTGACGAGATGGAGCGCAAGGCGCAATCCCCACAAAGTCGTCAGGCCCAGCAACACCGCCGACCGCCGACCCTCTGCGCCCATCTGGAAAAAGCTGCACCAGGCAAGCAGCACCATTCCAAACGCCCAAAAGGCATCAATGAAGGAGACATCGCGTATCTTGACCGCATAAGCCCATAGCAGCATTATCACCACCATCAGCAGCGCAAGATTGACGGCAAGCATCTGAAAAACGCCGGTCATGACATTGACTCTCCCGCCACTGTCGCCATTTTCTTGGCAGGATGCCGGGGCGTGACCTTTGCATAGATTTCGGCAATTTTTGCCATGTCAGCGCGAAAGTCGCCGGTCGGCCATATTGCAGGGCCAAGTCCGCCGGTTTTTTTGGCATAGTCCATCATGCCCACAACCATCGGCACTTTCGCACCCATGGCGATATGGTAAAAACCGGTCTTCCATTGCCTTACTGCACCGCGCGTGCCCTCTGGAGCGATTGTCAGCATGAATTCCGTGCGGCGGGCAAATTCATCGATCATCGCCTGCACATAATTCTGACTGGTTCCACGATCGACCGGCACGCCGCCCATATCCAGCATGAAATTTTTCCACGGCCAGCGGAACAAGGATTTCTTTGCCATAAAATGCGGCATGATTCCCAGATCCTCAGTCAAGCCGATGAAATAGACAAAATCCCAGTTTGAAGTATGCGGCGCTGCAATCAGCACAAATTTGCGGGGGCTTGGCACTTCGCCAAAGGCTTTCCAGCCGTTGCGACGATATAGCCCCACCAGGGCCTTGCGGAAAAGCCGCGACAGCAGGCTTGGTGTTCGTATCTCTGTGGTCATGAAAGACCGCTCTCCCCTCTTCTATCCGCCACGGTCCTGAACCGCAGCGGCGGCAATTGCAATTAGCTTGTTTACCCTATGCCGCCGCGCTAATTGCCCGCCGCACGAAACGACAAAATATATAAAGCGGGACAGACATGCCAGACGCCATCCAACCGGTCATTTCCGCCACAGGCCTGTATACGCCAAGCGATATCATCACCAATGACGAGCTGGTGGCAAGCTTCAACGCCTATGTTGACCGCTATAATGCCGAAAACCCCGATGCCGAGCCACTGGCGCACAGCTCCGTCGAATTTGTCGAAAAAGCGAGCGGAATCAAGGCGCGTCATGTGATCGACAAAACCGCAATTGTTGATCCTGCCATCATGGAGCCGCGTTATCCCGCTCGGCCGAACGAGCAAATTTCACTGATGGCGGAAATCGGCGTTGCTGCCTGCCGCGATGCGCTGGAACGCGCGGGCCGCGACATTGCCGATGTCGATGCCGTGCTATGCGCAGCATCGAATATGCAGCGCGGCTACCCCGCCATGGCCGTTGAAATCCAGCACGAACTGGGCATGATGCGCGGCTTTGGCTTTGACATGAATGTCGCCTGCTCCTCGGCTACTTTCGGCATCCAGACTGCTGCCGACTATATCCGCGCCGGCAACGCCCGATCCGTGCTGGTGGTGAACCCTGAAATCACCTCAGGCCATTTGAACTGGCGTGATCGCGACAGCCATTTCATCTTTGGCGATGTGGCGACCGCGATATTGGTCGAGGCGCGCGACATGGCCCCGGCACTGCATTGGGAGATTTTGGGAACAAGGCTGAAAACCCAATATTCCAACAATATCCGCAACAATTTCGGCTTTTTGAACCGGGCAGAGGGCCTTGGCCCTGTCGACCAAAGCGGCCCGCGCACGGACAAGTTGTTCGTGCAGGAAGG
>CAZNEO010000061.1:0-10118 GCA_964572205.1 uncultured Sphingorhabdus sp. | reverse complement strand
GTGGAAAATGGCTCCCCGGGAGGGATTCGAACCCCCGACCAATTGATTAACAGTCAACTGCTCTACCACTGAGCTACCAGGGAGCAGCCCGGTCACCCGGGCGAGCCGCGCCTATGGCGAAGGCCGATATAAATTGCAAGGGGTCAGGTAACAAATTGTTCCATTGCAATGCGGTCATCAAGCGCATGTTCGGGATCGAACAATAAGGTCAGCGACCTGTTGCGGTCCAGCGCCACTTCGACATGCGCAATATCGCGGATTTCACGCTGGTCGGCGACTGCGCTGACCGGGCGTTTGCCTGCCTCAAGGATATTGAGTTTCACTTTGTAACGATCGGGCAGGATCGCACCTTTCCAGCGGCGCGGTCGGAACGGGCTGATTGGTGTAAGCGCCAGCAGCGCAGAATCCAGTGGCAGGATCGGGCCATTGGCCGACAAATTATAGGCGGTGGAACCCGCCGGGGTTGCTACCAGCACGCCATCGCAAATCAGTTCGTCCAGTACAATTCGGTCGTTCACGGAAATGGCAATCTTTGCGGCTTGCCGCGTTTCGCGGAGCAGCGATACTTCATTTATCGCAGGAAGGGTAAAACGCTGACCGGATGTTGTTTCGATCGTAGCAAACAACGGCGTCACTGAAAAGCTTTTGGCCCGTTCCAGCCGATCCAGAAGGCCTTCAGCGCTCCAGTCATTCATCAGGAAGCCGATTGTGCCAAGGTTCATGCCATAGGCCGGCAATGCCCGCCGATCCTCCAGCAGGCGGTGCAGCAATTGCAGCAGGAACCCGTCACCGCCAAGGGCGATAACAGCGTCGGCCTGATCCAGCGGGACAAATTCATGCCGCGCGCGCAAGTCGGCTTCGGCATCGCGTGCGGCATCACCGGGCGCAGCCAGCAGCGCAAGGCGGGGAAAACGGCTCATCCGCCGGTAGCGTTCATATGGCGATGCAGGCGCAAGCCTTGATCCCCTAACTGCCGTTCAAAATCATGGCGTTCCGGTTTCAACCGCAACGCCTTCTGCAATAGCTTGTCTACCGCGTCGATTCCATTCCCCCGGATCGCTGCACGGAAATCGACGTGCAGGTCCGACCCCAGGCACATATAGACTTTGCCGTCGGTGGTCAGCCGGATACGATTGCAATTGTCGCAGAAATTCTGGCTCATTGGCGTTATCAGGCCAAGGCGCAGGCCGGTCTCGCGCAATTTTAGATAACGCGCGGGGCCTGCCGTCCGGTGGCTGTCCTCGTCTAGGCTGTAGCGTGCGCGCAATGGCGCGATAAACTGGTTGAGGGGAATATAATGATCCGCTCGCGCGCTGATGCCATCGCCCAGCGGCATGGTTTCGATAAGGGCAAGGTCATGACCAGCTGAGGCGCAATAGTCGGCCATTGCCAAAATCTCATCCTCATTCACGCCCTTCAGGGCAACCATGTTGATCCGAATGGCAATGCCTGCTTCCCGCGCGACAGCGATGCCATGCAACACTTGGTCAAGCTTTCCCCCACGGGTAATGGCGGCAAAGCGCGCGGGATCGAGGCTATCAAGGCTGACATTGATGCGGCGCACCTTTGCTGCACACAACAGTGTCGCATGGTCGGCAAGGCGGCTGCCATTGGTGGTCAGCGTCAACTCATCCAGACGGCCGCGCGCGACCTGCTTTCCCAGTTGGTTCAGCAAAATTCCGATATCGCGGCGCACCAAAGGCTCGCCGCCAGTCAGGCGGATTTTGCGGATACCATGGTCAATGAAACGATCAGCAATCAGCGCCAGTTCGGTATAGTCAAGCAAGTCGCGCTGGGGCAGGAAGCGCTGGTTTTCCGGCATACAATAATGGCAGCGGAAATTGCACCGGTCAGTGACCGAGATCCGCAAATAGTCGATCCTTCGTCCATGACCGTCGAGCATGGATGCAGTCCTATCGGTGCAACGCCGTGCTGGCAATGGTTGCGAAAGACTTTCAGGCTATTAGGAAAGGCCGATGAGCCGCCCACCGCCCTCCAGACGCGCTATGCCGACGTCGCTCGCCCGCGCGCGTGATGCGCGCGAATGGCTGGCGGCTTTTGATCAGGTCCAGCACGGCGACGTCACGCTGTTCCTAGTCGGCATCCGCGACCTGAAACAGATTAACGAGCGCCATGGCCGTGGCGCGGGCGACCGGGCAATCCGGCAAGTTGGTCATTTGATTGCGCGATTTGCGGCGGGCCAGGGTGAAGCGGCTCTGCTCGTAGCTCGCCTTCCGGGACGGGAATTCATGCTGGCGCTGGCAGGAGCAATGGATGCGCGGGAAAGCGAAGGCTGCGCCAATATTCTGCTCGACAGTCTGTCAGGCGACCTTGGTGATGGCGACCAGCCCGTTCATATTAGCGCGCGCATCGGCATAGCCAGCGCGTTGCAGGGTGAAAAAGGCAGCGCGCTCCATCACCGGGCGAGCGACGCGCTGGCAAAAGCCTATGCGCGCAAGGGCAAGCGGCTTTTCCACGCGCAAAGTCAGGTTACGGGCGATATGGAATTGCAGGCGCAACTCGACGCCGAAATGCGCGGCGCCATTGCACAGGATCAGATCGCCATCCTGTTCCAGCCGCAATTTGAGGTGGCAAGCGGGCGTCTTGTCGGTGCCGAGGCGCTGGCCCGGTGGCATCATCCCACGTTGGGCGAAATCGGCGCGGGGCAATTGTTCAAGGCTGCTGACCGCAATGACCTGCGCGAAGAATTGTCGCGGCTCATCCAGCGCAAGGCAATTAGCGTGGCGGCCGACTGGCCCGCAGCGCTCGGCGATCTGCGGCTATCAATCAACCTTGGGGCTGAGGAACTGGCCGAGGGCTATTCAGACCGGTTGCTTGGCCTGCTGCTCAACGCCGGCTTTGCCCCGGACCGGCTGACGCTGGAGCTGACGGAGGAAAGCCTCGTCCGCGACCTTGAGCGGGCTGCTGCTGAACTGGAAATATTGCGCGAGGCGGGCGTGTGCGTGGCAGTGGATGATTTTGGCACGGGCTATTCCAGCCTGTCATATCTCAAGGCCTTGCCGATTGATTATCTGAAACTCGACAAGGGCATGACGCCGGACATTGTCGGCCTGGGCAAGGATCGCATTGTGCTGCGCGCGATCATTGCCATGGGCAAGGCGCTGGAGCTGAAAATCATTGCCGAGGGCGTCGAAAATGAGAGTGAGCTTTCGCTGCTGCGCGATGAAGGCTGCGACTTTTTTCAAGGATTCCTGCGCGCCCTGCCGCTGGATGCCGATGCCTTTGAACATTTTGCGCTGTTGGCGGATTAGCGCATTTTGCCGCAGCGCTCGGCTATGTTTTCCCTATGATTCCGCTGCCTTGCGGGCCAGACTCGCCAGCCCCTTTGAGAGTTGTAGGCAGCCATGCAGCTTTGCCTTGGGGTCAGGCCAATTGCGCGTGATGACCAGCTTGCTGTCCGGGCGCAATTTGGCAACGGGGCCTAGTTTGTGGGCATAGGCAAGCAGGCCAGCGACATTGGGCGGGCGATCCTCATGGAAACTGACCAGCGCACCGCGCGGGCCAACCTCCATCTTGGACACTTTGGCAATCAGCGCATTTTGCTTGATCTCGATCAATCGCAACAGATTTTGCGCGGCATCGGGGATGGGGCCAAAACGGTCGGCCATTTCCGCGGCAAACCCGTCAATATCGCCAACCTCTTCAAGATCGTTCAGACGGCGGTACAATGCCATACGCACCGCAAGGTCAGGAACATAATCCTCTGGAATCAAAATCGGCGCATCAATGGTGATTTGCGGGCTGAAGCTGCCGCGCGGCTTGGCAAGACCCTGCGCCTCAGCGCGCACCGCAAGGATCGCTTCTTCCAGCATTGATTGGTACAATTCAAAGCCAACCTCGCGGATATGGCCCGACTGTTCGTCACCGACCAGATTGCCTGCGCCTCTGATGTCCAAATCATGGCTTGCCAGCTGAAAACCAGCGCCCAGGCTGTCGAGATCAGACAGGACTTTCAGCCTTTTTTCCGCTGCCTCGCCCAACACACGATCGGCAGGCTGAGTCAGATAGGCATAGGCCCGGGTTTTTGACCGGCCGACACGGCCCCGCAACTGGTAAAGCTGCGCCAGTCCAAAGCGGTCTGCCCGGTGGATGATCAGCGTATTGGCGCTGGGGATATCAAGGCCGCTTTCCACGATGGTGGTGGACAACAGGACATCATAGCGCTTGTCGTAAAAGGCACCCATGCGGTCCTCAATCTCGCCGGGTGCCATCTGGCCATGGGCCGTGACAAACTTCACCTCGGGAACATCGCTGCGCAGGAAAGTCTCTATCTCTTCAAGATCGGCGATGCGCGGCACAACGAAAAAGCTTTGCCCGCCGCGATAATGTTCGCGCAGCAACGCCTCACGCAACACAACCGGGTCCCATTCCATCACATAGGTCCGCACGGCAAGCCGGTCGACCGGCGGGGTCTGAATCACCGACAATTCGCGCAGGCCCGACATTGCCATTTGCAGCGTGCGGGGGATGGGCGTTGCCGTTAGCGTCAGCATGTGCACATCGGATTTCAGCGCCTTTAGCTGTTCCTTGTGGGTGACGCCGAAACGCTGTTCCTCATCTACGATCACCAGCCCAAGTTTGCGAAAGGCAATGGACTTGGCGAGCACGGCATGGGTGCCAATGACGATATCGACAGTGCCATCGGCCAGCGCCTCGCGCGTCTTGGCCGCTTCGGCAGCGGGAACAAGGCGCGAAAGCCGCCCGATCTTCAGCGGCGTGTCGGCAAAACGTTCGGCAAAATTGGCGCTGTGCTGGCGCGCCAGCAAAGTGGTGGGCGCAATCAACGCGACCTGATAGCCAGCCATGGCAGCTGCATAGGCGGCACGCATGGCAACTTCGGTTTTGCCAAAGCCTACATCGCCGCAGACGAGCCGATCCATCGGCTTGCCGCTGGCAAGATCGTCCAGCACCTCGGCAATGACCCGTTCCTGATCTTCGGTTTCCGCATAGGGAAAACGGTCGACAAAGGCGGCATAGGGCGCAGCATCAATGTCCATCACCACACCCGGCCGCAATGCCCGCTGCGCTGCTGTGCGGATCAGCTCATGCGCGATGCGCGTTATCCGCTCTTTCAGTTTCGCCTTGCGCCGTTGCCATGCCTCGCCGCCCAATTTGTCGAGCGTTACCGATCCATCGGACGAGCCATAGCGGGTAAGAACATCGATGTTTTCAACGGGCACATACAGCTTGTCGCCACCGGCATAGGACAGCGCGACACAGTCATGCGGACTTTGCCCAACAGGTATTGAGGCCAAACCTTCATAGCGGCCAATGCCATGTTCGATATGAACGACCAGATCCCCAACCGCCATCGCCTGCATTTCTGCAAGGAAGGCATCGGCGCTTTTCTTTGAACGGCGGCGGCGGACAAGGCGGTCGCCCAAAATATCCTGTTCCGACAGCAACAGCACATCGGCAGAGGCAAAGCCATGCTCCACGGGAAGGACGATCATCGCCGTGGTGCGCCCATCAGCAATGCCAAGCGCAGCCTGCCAGCTGTCGGCAGCCTTCAGGGGTGGTGCAGCATGGTCCGAAAGCAGACTTTGCAGTCTTTCGCGCGCACCGGCGGAATAGCTTGCGATGATGGATTTGCGGCCCGCCCGGCCAGTTTCCTTTAAATAGGTGACTACTGCCTCATAGACATTGTCCTTGCGGGCACGTTCGGGGGCAAAATCGCGTGCGGCGGCAATGGCGAAATCAACCGACTTTTCACCCGCGGGCGCGGCAAAGGGTGTGACCAGATGCGCGGCCCGCGCGTCGAACATATTGTGCAGTTCGTCAGCGCCCAGATAGAGTTTCTCCGGGGGCAGCGGGCGATAACTGCCGGGCGCGGCGGATTGCGCCTTGATCCGGTTTTCATAATAATCATCAATGGCCTCGCGCCGTGCCTCGCCAGCGGCAAGTGCAGCCTGATCGCGCAGCACAAGCACATCGGGGCCAAGATGATCGAACAGCGTTTCCAGCCGTTCTTCAAACAGGGGTAGCCAGTGGTCCATGCCGGCTAGACGACGCCCGTCCGATACCGCCTGATATAGTGGATCGCCGGTTGCCGTGGCACCGAATAATTCCCGATATTGGCTGCGAAAACGGCGGATGGAATCCTCGTCCATCAACGTTTCTACAGCAGGCAGCAGCGCGAAGTTTTTGACCGTGCCGGTGCTGCGCTGATCCTGCGGAGAAAATTGGCGGATCGTCTCAATTTCGTCGCCGAAAAAGTCGAGACGCAGGCCCATGTCGCTGCCTGCCGGGATCAGGTCGACCAGCGAGCCACGCATGGCAAATTCCCCGGCTTCAGCCACGGTATCGACCCGAAAATAGCCATTGGCCTGTAACAGGCTGGCCAGTTTTTCGCGGCTGATCGAAACGCCGGATGCCAGCATCGCCCCGGTTTGGCGAATACGAAACGGCGTAACAACGCGCTGCATAGCCGCCGTGATTGTTGTCAGCACAAGCTGTTTGGCCTGCGGCTTGGCCTGCAGCGCGTTCAGCGTTGCCATGCGTTCGCTGGTGATCGGCACCGAAGGCGACGCGCGATCATAGGGCAGGCAATCCCATGCCGGAAATTGCAATATCTCAATTTCCGGGGCGAAAAAGGCTATGGTATCGGCAAGGCTGCGCATGGCGGCATCGTCCGCCGCGACAAACAGCGTACGCCCTTTGGCCCCCCGCGTCAGGTCCGCCAGCAGCAACGGAACGAAACCAGAGGGGATGGACGATAGCGTCAGCGAAGTGCGCGCCGATAATATACGCTGTATGTCAGTCACTGAAGCCCAATCCGTTCGGCAACTGCACATAATCCAGCCGTTGCAGCGCATCCATCATCGGACCGGAGAAGGCCGCTGGCACTGGGATAGTCTGCATGGCCCAGCCGATAATATCGACATCCTGCTCATCCAACAGCGCCTCAAACCATGCGATCTCATCGGCGGTCCAGCCCTGATGCGCGGCATCAAAAAATCCGCCGATAATGGCATCGGCTTCGCGTGTGCCACGATGGTGGGCGCGATAATGCAATTTGCGGGCGTCGGGATCGGTAAGCATGATTGTCTCGGCAGGGCAGGAGCGATAAGCCCCTAGCCATGCGACCCGATATTCTCAATCCGCTATTTGCCGAAACGGCGTTGCTGAAGGGTGTCGGACCCGGTCTTACGAAGCCGCTGGCGCGTCTGGGGCTCGACCGGGTCAAGGACCTCGCCTATCATTTTCCAGCAGGCTGGACCTATCGCAAACAGGTCGCGTTGCTCGATCAGGGCGATGTCGGGCTGAACATTGTCATTCGCCTTGTCATTGTTGACCATAAGTCGGGCGGAAGCGCGCGTGCGCCGACGCGCATCCATGCCTGTGATGCAGAAGGCAATTATGTCAGCCTTGTCTTTTTCGGGCGCAACGGCGGCTGGGCGCGCAAACAATTGCCGCTGGGCGAAGAACGGGTGATTTCAGGCAAGCTGGAGCAATATGGCCAGGAATTGCAGATCATCCATCCCCCCTATATTGGCGCGCCAAACGACGCTGCGCCAACCGCGATAGAGCCTGTCTATCCGCTGTCTGACGGGCTGACCAACAATCGCTGCGGGCAGCTTGTTGCCCAGGCACTCGATCGGCTGCCTGACCTGCCGGAATGGATTGACCCCGGGCTATTGGCGAAAAAGGGCTGGAATTCCTGGCGCGAGGCATTGGCTCATGTGCACCGCAAGGATGAGGAGGCAGCACGCGATCGGCTTGCCTATGATGAGCTTTTTGCCAACCAGCTTGCCATGCGTCTGGTGCGCTCTGCGCTGGATAAACGACGAAGCGCGCCCATTGTCGGCGATGGCCGACTGGTCAGCGCGCTGAAAATGCCCTTTGCGCTTACCGGAGCACAGCAGAGGGTGATTGGCGAAATAGAGGGCGATCTTGCGCAGGCCCGGCCGATGTTGCGCCTGTTGCAGGGCGATGTTGGGTCCGGAAAGACCATGGTGGCGCTGCATAGCCTGTTGCGGGCAATCGAGGCGGGGATGCAGGGTGCGCTTCTTGCCCCCACCGAAATATTGGCGCGGCAGCATTTTGCCAGCCTGCAAAAGGCGCTCACCGGCCTGCCAGTCAATATCGCCATATTGACCGGGCGCGACAAGGGCCGCCTGCGCGAGTCCACCCTTATGGGGCTTGCTGATGGGTCGATTGATATCCTTGTTGGCACACATGCCATTTTTCAGGACGCGGTTCAGTATAAGGCGCTTGGCCTTGCGGTGATTGACGAACAGCACCGCTTTGGCGTCAACCAGCGGCTGATGCTGTCGAGCAAGGCAAAGGGCGTGCCGCACCTTCTGGTTATGACCGCAACGCCAATCCCCCGCAGTCTGGCGCTTGCTGCCTATGGTGACATGGATGTGTCGCAGATTGACGAAATGCCGCCGGGGCGCACACCGGTGGAAACGCTGGTGATGGCGCAGGAGCGGCTGGCGGAACTGGTCGATGGCGTTGCCCGGCATCTCGCAGCTGGCAAACAGGCTTTTTGGGTCTGCCCATTGGTTGAAGAGAGCGAGAATAGCGACCTTGCTGCTGCCGAACAGCGCGCCGAGGCGCTTCGGCTGCGTTTTGGGGATCAGGTTGCGCTTATCCACGGCCGGATGAAGGGGCCCGACAAGGATGCTGTCATGGAGGCCTTCGCTGCCGGGAAAACCCGTCTGCTGGTGGCGACAACGGTGATTGAGGTTGGGGTCGATGTGCCCAACGCCAGCCTGATGATCATTGAGGCGGCCGACCGGTTCGGCCTTGCACAGCTGCACCAGTTGAGGGGCCGGGTAGGGCGGGGAACCTCGCAGTCGCGCTGCATATTGGTGCGCAGCAACCAGATTGGCGAAACAGCCCGCGCCCGGCTTGCTTTGATGCGCGAAACCAATGATGGCTTCAAAATTGCCGAGGAAGATTTGAAACTGCGCGGTGCAGGCGAAATGCTGGGCACGCGGCAGTCGGGCGAAAGCCCTTTTCGCGTCGCCACCAACGAACAGGTGCGCGCGCTGATTGATTCGGCCTCCGCCGATGCCCGTTTGCTACTGGAACGCGATGGCGGATTGCAGGGGCCGCGCGGCGATGCTGCGCGCATCGCACTCTACTTGTTTGAACGCGATGCCGGCGTGGCGACGTTGCGCAGCGGCTAAGTCCTGACCCTAGCGCAGTTTGACGCCGACCTGGTCAATAAGGGCCAGGAAATCGGGCATTCTGACCACCCGTTCAAACTGGAAGCCGGCGCGGCCATCGACTGTCCAGATCAGGTGCGCCTCGATCCGGCCAATGACCGGCAGGCGCAGTTCAATGCGGTCACCATGTTGAAAAACTTGATTATTATCAATCATGAAGCCATGCGCGGAGATGTTGGAAATGTGCACATGCTGGTCGCCATGCACGCGGCTTTCCGCGATAGCCTTGTGGCTGGCCCGATGGCGCGCGGCACGGCGCATGTCATAATTCTGGTCATTTGCCAAAGTGGCCATGGTTCACCCTTGTCCCTTCATCGGGTCGCAAGGTGCGTTAATCGCAGAATTTTACAAATAATCGGTAAAGACAGGCGCGCCTTGCGTTAACTGAACCGGATGATCCCGTGCTTCTTCTTGCCCGACGAAATCCTGACGTCTCCGGATTGCTTAAGAATCAGTTTACTTTCCTCTCTCACCGGCTCGCCATCAAGCCGCGCACCGCCGCCTGCGATAAGCCGCCTTGCTTCGCCATTGGACGCTGCAAAGCCGATTGAAACAAGCGCCTCGACAATGCTAACCGCGTCCTTGGTGACGCAAAAAACCGGCAGGTCGCCGCCTGCGCTTCCTTTTTCAAACAGGTTCCGTGCGGTTGCTTCGGCCTCCTGCGCTGCCTCCGCGCCGCGGCATAGCGCCGTTGCCGCATTGGCAAGGATAATCTTCGCCTCGTTGACTTCGCTGCCTGAAAGCCGCTCCAACCTTGCGATTTCATCCAGCGGAACGTCAGTAAACAGCCGCAGGAACTTGCCAACATCGGCGTCCTGCGTGTTGCGCCAAAATTGCCAATAATCGTAATTGGGCAATTGCGCCTCGTTCAGCCAGACCGCGCCGGAAACCGACTTACCCATTTTGGAGCCATCGGCCTTG
>CAZNEO010000060.1:0-10303 GCA_964572205.1 uncultured Sphingorhabdus sp. | reverse complement strand
CCCGGATCGGGCATCGCAGCGTAACCCGCATCGCTCGGCTCGCCCATCGGCCAGTCGCCGGCGCGATAATGGGTGAAGCCGCTGCCCGCCCGCGCGCCATAATCATGCTGCACCGCATGGCTGATCCAGAATGTATCGCCGGCAATGGGCGCAATCCGCCCGCAGGTTCCGGTCATGGCGACAAGGCGGGTTCCTGCATTGGCATGAAGGCCAACGGCAAGCGCGGCATTGACCTTACCCAACCCGCAGGTGACAATTTTTATCTGCCTGTCCGCGCGCTCGATCATGCGCACTCTGTGCGGTCCGTCAGTTTCCGCGCGCCCCTCACCGGGCAGGAAAGCGTCCGCCTCCTCCGGCAGAGCTGCAAGCAAAAGGATCATATTGGTCATTTGCGTCCTCGCTTTCTGATGCGCAGGATCAATAGGGCCGGATAAAACAAAAGGGCCGTGCAATCGCACGACCCTCTCGCTTTTGGGAAAGGCGAGAGCGAGGCCCTCGCCATCCGCAAATCAGTTGACGGCGTCTTTCAACGCCTTGCCAGCCTTGAACTTGGGCTGGTTTGACGCAGGAATCTTCATTTCTTCGCCGGTGCGCGGGTTGCGACCGGTCGAAGCCTTGCGCTTGGCAACGGCAAAGGTGCCGAAACCAACAAGACGGACTTCGCCGCCTTTTTTCAGCGCGCCGGTGATGGCGTCAAAGGTCGCTTCCACTGCTTTGCCTGCATCAGTCTTGCTCAGACCGCTTGCATCGGCAACTGCACCCACGAGATCGTTCTTATTCATAGTAGCGGGATCCCCCTCAATTGATGTACTCGACCCATTCCGTAACGGACTCACGGTTCGGGACGGAGCGCGACTAAGGCGGATTATGCAAAGCCTGTCAAAGGAAAAATCGGCAAAAACTGGCGGTTTTCGGTGATTTTTACGATAAACTGTCGATAACCGCAAAAATTGCCCCGTCAGTGCGTTACCGCTGCTCCCTGCTCATTGCTTACCGCTGCCGGAGACAGCGCGGCAAGCTCGTCCGCCTCGCTCCATTCAACCGGATCGAGCGGCGCGACCAATGCGCGTGCAAGCACTTGATCAACATGCGAAACCGGGATGATTTCAAGCCCGTCCTTGATGCTGGCAGAGATGTCGACAAGGTCTTTTTCATTCTCCGCCGGAATCAACACGGTCTTTATCCCTCCGCGCAGCGCCGCCAGCAGCTTTTCCTTCAATCCGCCGATGGGAAGCACCCGGCCGCGCAAAGTTACTTCGCCTGTCATCGCAACATCGCGGTTAACCGCATTGCCCGTCAGGGTCGAAACAATCGCTGTGACCATACCGATCCCGGCTGATGGCCCATCCTTTGGTACGGCCCCTTCGGGCAAATGGATGTGCACATCCTTGCGGTTGAACACCGATGGCTTGATGCCATAGCTGGGCGCGCGCGCCTTGACATAGCTCAGCGCCGCCTGGATCGATTCCGACATGACTTCGCCCAGCTTGCCGGTCGTTTTGATCTGGCCCTTTCCTGGCACAGTGACTGCCTCAATGGTCAGCAACTCACCGCCCACTTCGGTCCAGGCCAGGCCGGTTACCGCGCCGATCTGGTTTTCTTCCTCACCAATTCCATGGCGATATTTGCGTACGCCCGAATAGTCGGCAAGATTGTCCGGCGTAACCGTGACGGCATTTTCCTTGCCCTCCAAGATACGGCGCAACGCCTTGCGCGCCAGCTTGGCAATCTCACGCTCCAGCGTGCGCACGCCTGCCTCGCGCGTGTAATAGCGGATCAAGTCGCGCAGACCTTCGTCGGTTAGCGCGAATTCACCGGCTTTCAGGCCGTGCGCATTGATCTGCTTGTCAATGAGGTGCCTCTTCGCAATTTCGACCTTTTCATCCTCGGTATAGCCTTCAAGCCGGATGATCTCCATGCGATCCAAGAGCGGCTGCGGCAGGTTCATGCTGTTCGCTGTGGTCACAAACATGATGTCGGACAGGTCAAGATCAATTTCCAGATAATGGTCGTTGAACTTGTTATTCTGTTCAGGATCAAGCACTTCCAGCAGCGCAGAAGCGGGGTCGCCGCGGAAATCCTGGCCCAGCTTGTCGATTTCATCCAGCAGGAACAGCGGGTTCATTGTTCCCGCCTTTTTCAGGTTGGACGCAATTTTGCCCGGCATGGAGCCAATATAGGTGCGGCGATGCCCCCTGATTTCCGCCTCGTCGCGCACACCGCCTAGCGACTGGCGAATAAACTCACGCCCCGTCGCCTTGGCAATGGATTTTCCCAGCGACGTCTTGCCAACGCCGGGCGGGCCGACGAGGCACAATATCGGCCCTTTCAGCTTGTTGCTGCGCGCCTGCACCGCAAGATATTCGATGATGCGGTCCTTGACCTTTTCGAGGGCAAAATGGTCGGCATCCAGCACCTCCTGCGCCTTGGCAATGTCGCGCTTCAGCTTTGACCTTTTGCCCCACGGCACACCCAGCAACGCGTCCAGATAGTTACGCACAACGGTCGCTTCGGCCGACATCGGTGCCATATTGCGCAGCTTTTTCATTTCGCTCTGCGCCTTGGTCTTGGCCTCCTTCGACAATTTCATGGTGTCGATTTTGGTTTGCAGCTCAGCCAGCTCGTCGCTTGAATCCTCATCGGCATTGCCAAGCTCGCGCTGGATCGCCTTCAGCTGCTCGTTGAGATAATATTCACGCTGCGACTTTTCCATCTGCCGCTTCACCCGGCCGCGGATTTTCTTTTCCACCTGCAGCACGCCCAGTTCACCTTCCATGAAGGCAAAGGCCATCTCCAGCCTTTTGGCCGGGTCATTTTCAACTAGCAGCGACTGCTTGTCGGCAACTTTCAGGTTCAAATTGGCCGCAACCGCATCGGCAAGCCGCGCCGGATCATCAATCTCTGCCAGCTGCACGGCTGTTTCGGCAGGCATTTTCTTGTTCAGTTTTGAATAATTTTCAAACTGGTCAACCACCGAACGCATCAGCGCCTTGGTTTCCGGATTATCCTCAGCCGGATCGGCGATCATTTCGATTTCTGCATCGACATAGTCGTTCATGCGGTTGTGCAGCGTAACCAGCCTTGCTCGCTGCTGCCCCTCAACCAGCACGCGGACGGTTCCATCGGGCAGTTTTAATAGCTGCATGATCGATGCCGACACGCCGACATTATAAAGATCGTCAAAGTCCGGATCATCTTCCGCCGGGTCGAGCTGTGCGACCAGGAAAATCTCCTTATCCGCAGCCATCGCCTTTTCCAGCGCCACGACCGATTTGTCGCGCCCGACAAAAAGGGGCACGATCATTCCCGGGAAAACGACAATGTCACGCAGCGGTAACAAGGGCAGGGTTTGGGTCATAAAAGCTCCAATGCTCGGCACAGATAATGGCCGACGAGTCGCTTATGTGAGGGCAAATGGCCCGCTTTCAATGGGCAAGCGGCACGGTGCCCCGATTATCTGGGGAAAAACCACCTCGGCCCTGGGTAGTAAAGCGTTCAGAACGGTAGTTTGAAACCAGCAGGTAGCGGCAGGCCAGCCGACATTTTGCCCATTTCGGCGTTGCTTGCGGCATCCGCCTTTTCGCGGGCGTCGTTAAAGGCGGCGACGACCAAATCTTCCAGCATTTGCTTGTCTGCAGGAATGATCAGGCTGTCATCAATGGATAGGCCGATGATCCGTCCCTTGGCGCTTGCCCGCACTTTTACCAGGCCGCCGCCCGACACGCCCTCAACCTCAATCTTGTCCAGCGTATTCTGCGCGTCTTCCATCTGCTTCTGGATGGTCTGCGCCGCCTCCTGCGCAGCCTTGATCATCTCTTCCATGCTCTTCATGCTCGTAAACTCCGCATTTCCTGTGTGTCGTTCATGTCCAGCAATTTCGCCTCCGGAAACGCTTCCAGCGCCGCCTTGACCAGCGGGGAATCGAGTATTTCCTGATGCGCCGCTGCTTCAGCGGCCTTGCGCGCTTCCAATATGGTGGGCGGTGCGGGGCCGGTTTGCGTTACAAGGTCCCAACGCTCACCCGTTACCTCTTTCAGGGCAGCGGCCAGCTCGGCTTCAAAATTGGGCAAAACTCGCCCTGCGAGTTGGTAGACCAGCCTAGGCGGTGCATAGTCGATGACCCGCACCACATCCTCCAGTGCAGAGGCGACCATCGGTCGGGTGCGGTCGACAAGCCGGATCAACGCGGCAAAATCAAACGGCATGGCGCTTTGCGGGGCATGGGCAGCTGGCAGCGGCGCAGGCTGGGACGACGCAGGCGGTGAGGCGGCATGGCCGCCATGCACTTGTCCGCCCAGGCCCGGCCCATTTTGTGCCAGCATCCGCGCAAGCTCGCCGGGGTCAGGCATGGCGGCACCGTGCAAAACCCGCAGCAGCGCCATATCGCAGCTTTCCAGCGGCATGGCAGCGCGGCTTACCTCTTCATGCCCCTTTTGCAGCAATTGCCACAAGCGGTGCAGCAGCGGAAAGCTGAGCCGGTCGGCCCATTCGTCGATTTGCGCCCGCGCATCATCCGGCAGCGTCGCATCATGCGGGCTGCCAAGTTTCGCCAGCGTAACAAGGTGCACTTCGCGCAGCAGGCCAGCCAGCGTGGCCGCTGGTTCCACGCCCAGCGTATATTGCGCCTTTGCCTCGGCCAAAACGGCCTGCGCCTCCCCTTCCAGAAGCAGACCAAACAGCCGCCGCACGGCTCCCCGGTCCGACAGGCCAAGCATCGATCGCACCTGCGCCGCGCCAACCTGCCCGTCGCCATCCATGTCGGCATGGGCAATGGCCTGGTCCAAAATTGACAGACCATCGCGCACCGAACCTTCGGCGGCCTGTGCGATCATTGCCAGTGCTTCGGGTTCTGCGCGCACCGCTTCAAGGGCGCAAATCTCGCCAAAATGATTCGCCAGCAACTCTGCGGGAATGCGTTTCAGGTCAAAACGCTGGCAGCGCGAAAGCACAGTGATCGGCACTTTGTTCACCTCAGTCGTGGCGAACAGGAATTTGACATGCGGCGGTGGTTCTTCCAGCGTCTTGAGAAGTGCATTGAACGCATTTTTCGACAGCATATGCACTTCGTCGATGATGTAGATTTTATAGCGCGCTGACACGGCCGCGTAGCGCACGGCCTCAATAATCTCGCGGACATCATCGACGCCGGTATGGCTGGCAGCGTCCATTTCGATGACATCAATGTGGCGACCCTCAGCAATCGCCACGCATGGTTCGCACACGCCGCAAGGGTCAATGGTCGGACCGCCCTGCCCGTCCAGCCCCACACAATTCAGCGCCTTTGCAATCAGCCGCGCGGTGGATGTCTTGCCCACCCCGCGCACGCCCGTCATCAAAAAGGCATGGGCAAGCCTGTCGCGCTTGATCGCATTGCCCAACGTCTGCACCATGGCGTCCTGGCCAATAAGCTGAGCAAAATTTTGCGGGCGGTATTTGCGCGCCAGCACACGATAGGGCGTCGATGCAGCCGCAACCGTTACAGCAGGCGCAGGTGCAGCTACCGGCCCAAGCCCAAGCCCCAATGCGTCATCGGGCATATCGGGGTCACGCGGCGCAACGTCGTCAACGGGCAGTGAATCATCCATTGCGCCGTGATTAGGCGCTCCAGCAAAATTTGTCGAAGGCTGATTCAGCCGTTCGCACAACCATCATGCTACCGCATCATCCAGCGCGCACCTGACGCGCCGGACGTCAGGTTCCACCCTGATTGGTTTCGGTTAACTGCCGCGCGAAATGGGCCTGGACAGCGCTGGCGACCGAACGCGCCACGCTTTGCCGCCCGGCCGATGTGTTCAGGAAAGCCGCATCGTCCGCGTTGGTCAAATAGCCCGTTTCAAACAGCACCGATGGCACATCGGGTGCCTTCAGCACAACGAACGAGGCGAAATGATGGGCGTTGCTGCGCAGCGTCATATTGGGCTGCGCCTCACGCAGCAGCAATTTGGCAAATCCCGCCGAAATATTCATCGTTTCGCGCTGAGTAAGGTCAATCAGGATGGAGGAGACATTAACGTCTGCCCCGCCCAGATTTACGCCGTTGATGATATCCGCCTTGTTCTGACGCGCCGCCAGTTTTTGCGCCTCCCGGTCCGATGCCACTTCCGACAGGGTGTAGACGCTGCCGCCGCGCGCGCTGTGATTTTCGGCGGCATCGGCGTGGATCGATATGAACAAGTCGGCATTCATCTTGCGCGCAATGCCATAACGGTCCTGCAACACGATGAAGCTGTCACCGTCACGGGTCAGGGCAACACGCACCCGGCCGGTTTTAACCAGTTCATCGCGTACTGCCCGCGCGATTGCCAGCGTCACTTCCTTTTCACGGGCGCCGCCATGCGGGCTGATAGCTCCTGGATCATGGCCGCCATGTCCGGCATCGAGCACAACCAGCGGAAGGCGCGGGTCAGCAGGGCCATAAATTTTGGGAAGGCCGCGTGCCCCTGCCTTGCCGATGGGAGCGGTCACCTCATATTTGCTGACCTTTTTGGCGCGCGCCATTTCGGGCGGATCAAAATCCTTGCGGCCAAGGCCGAGCCAATCAAGAAAGCCCGCTGCCGTGGTCGAAATGACTGACAAAGTCAGTTTCTTTCCATCGGCCGAAAAGCTGCCGCCGGAAATTTTGGCGGGATAGTCAAGATCGAGGACCAGTCTGGCGGTATCGGGCGTAAATTGTCCCTGCCGCACATTTTTAAACGCGCCGCCCGCAGGTGCGGAATTGCCTACAGATGCACCGGCGACATCGATGGCTATGCGGTTGGGCCCGGCCAGCCCAAAAACCGATGCTTTGGACACGACGTCGTCAAATTCAATTACAACTTTGTTGTGATCGGTCGTTACCGACTTTATCGTCCCTGCATCGACAGGGCCGCCAAGCAGCAGTGATGCAAGGAAAAAGGCCGACCCGAACATTGCATTTTTATGCAACTTTTGTTGGTGCGCGGTCCAGAATTTTTTCGCCGTCACAATGTACTACTCCACTCACATGATGAAGCAGCGATTAAGGATACACTGGTAAATCCGCGTATCGAGACGCGGTTAATGGCCAATTAGTCATGTTTTTGACACATGACGATTTATTGACGGCAGCGCCCTTGCCGTCGGGCGCAAGCGGTGCTAGCATCACCATTGGACACCGCCCGACCCGATTGCGCGACGTCCGCAGCACCGGAAACCCTTTTTATTCCGGCATTTTTACAGGTTGATGCTCCATGACGCATGAAATTCCCCACGCTGCCGTCCTGCAAGGACTGGCTATGTGGCCGGGGAATAACGCCCGCGCGACAAGCGCCAGCGGTGCCCGTGAAGCAGACACATTCGCAACACTTACTCAACGCCATGCCGCAGGTGCACTGCGCCCAAATTTGCATGGCTTTTCACCACTTTTTTCAGAAAATCGCGGCGACCTGCTGCCACCAGCAGTGCGGCACGCCGCGCGGAGTATAATCAATGAGCACGCGTATGTTAATCGACGCGCGGCATCGGGAGGAAACCCGAGTCGCAGTCGTCACAGGGAACCGCATCGAGGAGTTTGATTTCGAATCTGCCGAGCATAAACAGCTCAAGGGCAATATTTATCTCGCCAAAGTCACACGTGTCGAACCGTCGCTTCAGGCGGCTTTCGTCGACTATGGCGGCAACCGCCACGGCTTTCTGGCGTTTAGCGAAATCCACCCCGACTATTACCAAATCCCCAAGGAAGACCGGGAGCGCCTGCTTCGCGAAGAAGCAGAGGCCGCCGCCGAAGAAGCCGCCCTGCGTGAGCAGGAGGAAGAGGAGGAGGACGAACCCGCCGAATTGATGCGCTCTGAAGCCGTCGATGAAGAGGACAGCGACGTCATCGAGGTGGAAAGCGACGACCATATCGAAACGATCGACGCAAGCGCAGGCGAAGAGCCTGACCTTGACGGCAATAGCGACGATGGGGACGATGACGCGGGCGACGAAGAACGTGCCGCAGACTCCGCAGGCAGCGATGAAGAAAGCGAAGGCCGGGGCCGTCGCGGGAATCGCCGTCGCCGTGGCAAGGGCGGATCAGTGAGCAGCGGGCGTGGCAACGCGCCAAAGGCAAGCGATGAAGCCCGCGCAAAGCGCATGAACCTGCGCCGCCGTTACAAGATCCAGGACGTCATCCATCGCCGTCAGGTGCTATTGGTGCAGGTGGTGAAGGAGGAGCGCGGCAACAAGGGTGCGGCGCTGACCACCTATCTCAGCCTTGCCGGGCGCTATTGCGTGTTGATGCCCAATACCTCGCATGGCGGTGGCATCAGCCGGAAAATCCACAGTGCAGCGGATCGCAAGCGGCTGAAATCCATTGTGGGCGATTTGAACCTGCCGTCAACGATGGGCTGCATTATCCGCACCGCTGGCCTTGCCCGTACCAAGCCCGAAATAAAGCGCGATTTCGACTATCTCGCCCGGTTGTGGGATGAAGTGCGCGAGCGGACGCTGAAAGGCGCGGCCCCGATGCTGATCCATTCGGACAGCGACCTTATCAAGCGCGCCATCCGCGATATCTATAACAAGGATATCGGTGATGTCATTGTCGAGGGCGCGGAAGGGTATAAGGCCGCCAAGGATTTCATGAAGCTGCTGATGCCCAGCCATTCAAAGCGGGTGCAGCATTATGCGGACCCAGTCTCGCTGTTCCAACGCTATGGCGTCGAGGATCAGCTCAATGCCATGTATCACCCCGTGGTCCAGCTGAAATCAGGCGGCTATATCGTCATAAACCCGACCGAGGCGCTGGTTTCCATCGACATCAACTCGGGCCGCTCCACCAAAGAACATGGTATTGAGGCGACGGCGCTGAACACCAATTTGGAGGCGGCGCGGGAAATCGCCCGCCAGCTGCGGCTGCGCGATATGGCCGGGCTGATCGTGATCGACTTTATCGACATGGATCACCACAGCAATGCCCGCAAGGTCGAGCGTGCAATGAAAGAGGCGCTGAAGCACGACCGCGCGCGCATTCAGGTGGGCCGCATCTCCAGCTTTGGCCTGATGGAAATGAGCCGCCAGCGGCTGCGCACAGGCGTGCTTGAAGCATCAACGCGCCAGTGCCCGCATTGCGAGGGCACTGGCCTTGTCCGCACGGCATCTTCATCTGCCCTCTCCGCGCTGCGCCTGATCGAGGAAGAGGCGGCACGCGGGCATGGCAGCCAAATCATGCTGCAAGCCAGCCAGGAAGCGACCATCTACATCCTCAACAACAAGCGTGCCGAAATTACCGAGATCGAGGAACGCTATCATGTTGAGGTGACTGTGCTGCCCAATGGCGAGGTTGAGGGCGCAAAAATGACGGTCAGCGCCGCAGGCCCCCGCCCGGAACGTCCCAATCTGGTCGCGCCCATCATCGACATGGACAATGACGAGGATGATTTCGAAGAGGAGACCTTTGAAGAGGCTGACGAAGATGACGCTCCCGTGCGCGAAGGACGCGGACAGCGGGAGCGCGGCGATGATGAGGGCGACCGCAATGGCCGCCGCAAACGCCGTCGCCGTGGTCGCCGGGGTGGCCGGGGCCGCGACCGTGAGGAGCAGGTCGAGGGTGAAGCGGACGACAACGCCAGCGATGCTGCTGAAGCGGCCGCGCCTGCCGCTGAGCCAGAGGCTGCCGATGCAAAGCCCCGTCGCTCACGCCGCCGCAAGGGGGTAGATCAGACTACCGAAACCGACGACGCCGCGGTCGTTGTAGCTGCACCTGATGGCGAGGAAGAAGCGCCCAAACCAAAAAGGCGCGGGCGCGCCAAAGCTGCCGAAACGGAAGCCCCTGTGCCCGAAGTGGTCGCAGAGCCGGTTGAAGCAGCCGCTGAAAAGCCCAAGGGGCGCGGGCGCGGCAAAAAGGCTGAGGCAGAACCGGTAGCGGTGGCCGCAGAAACGGAAACCGTTGAGGCCGCAGCCGAACCTGAAAAGGCAAAGCCCAAGCCGCGTGGAAAAAAAGCCGCGGCCAAGGATAGCGATGCTGAACCTGTGATGGCCACCGACGCGATCACAGGCGGTGAACCCGATGGCCCGCCACGCAAAGGCTGGTGGTCGCGGACCTTCGGCTAAACTGCACGCAACCGGTTACAGCCGCGCCAATGCTTCGGCGCGGCTGACCACCGGGGCGTAGCCTAACCCCGCATCACATGGGGGGTGACGCGTTTGGTTTAAGATTGACCGTCAGCGGCCTCAATCCGCACCAGCAAAGCTTCCACCTGCACCTGTGCGCCAGCCTCGGCGTTCAGCTCCGCCACCACCCCGTCGAACGGCGCGGTCAGCGTGTGTTCCATCTTCATCGCTTCGAGCGTCAGCAGCTTCTGCC
>CAZNEO010000059.1:0-10523 GCA_964572205.1 uncultured Sphingorhabdus sp. | reverse complement strand
AGAACAGGTCCTTCATGCCGATGGGCACGCCCGCCATCTTGCCCAGCGGTTTGCCAGCGGCACGATCCGCATCGACAGCCTTGGCGGCTTCGACGGCCTTTTCAGGCGTTTCCACGATGAAGGCGTTCAGCACTTTGGCCGCCGCGACATTGGCGTTGAAGGCTTCGGCGACTTCAACAGCGGTGAATTCGCCCTTGGCCACGCCATCGCGGATTGCGGCCACGCCCAATTTGGTCAGGTCAGCCATCACTCGATCACCTTCGGTACGCCAAAGAAAATGCCTTCTTTCGCAGGCGCATTGGCGAGCACTTTGTCGCGGACATCGCCGTCGGTCACGACATCGTCGCGCAGGCGCAGCGTGTTAGGGATCACCGCAGTCATCGGCTCCACACCGCTGACATCAACTTCGCCCAATTGTTCGACCCAGGCGAGGATGCCGTTCAGCTCCCCGACCATCTTTTCGGCCTCTTCGTCACTGATCGCGATGCGTGAGAGCCGCGCGATCTTGTTCACGGTATCTTTATCAACTGACATAAGGAGAGCGCCTAGCAGCGCTGCATTGCAGCATCAAGCGGGGAGGCGCGCTATTTCGTAAACACCTCGCCCACTGGCTTGCCGTCAACATAGACTCGGCTCATCGGAACGTCGCGAATTTCGATATTTGCCTGCGCAGGCATTACAGTCAGCCCCTCCTCTTCACGCGCATAGCGGTTCTCCCGCTGCCAGCGAAACTTACCGGGGCCGCCCGTTTCGGCATCCTGATCGGGCATAAGAGCATAGATGGTCGCGGTCAGCGCGCCATCCTGATATTGGCCGCCCACCACCACAATGCGGCTGTCGGTCAGCCAAAGGATCCGGCAGGGCTGGCGGCACTGGCCATCGCGGATCAGGGCCCGGCGCGCCTCAATGTCCAACGGGCGATCGGCGGGTTGAAAGCTGAAATTGGCATTGATGCCATCGGCCTGTTCGATCTTCACCTGATTTTCCACGTCCCAGCGATTGTCGGATGCCAGTGCAGCCTTGGCCGATGTTCGCTGAAACTCAGTTCCCGATTTTGCAAGGACGGAAAGCGCCGCCCGCCCCGTTGGCCCGAAATCAAAGGCCATGGCCTGCCAGTCGAACTCCGCTGCTTTGGTGACACCTGACTTTAGCCGTGCCAACTGATCCCTTGCCGACATTGCGCCAAAGTCGAGTATGGGAAGCGCAAGGAACAAGGCGACCGCGCACAGGCCCAGCGCTATGCGCACATTGGCGGGGCGAATATCGTCATCCCAGTCCAAAAGCGTCTTGGCATTTCGCGCGGCTGCCACAAGATAGGCGACGCCATAAACGCTGGCCACGACCACGGCGAGCAGGCCCCAGATGCGATCCGGCGTCAGGCCATATTGCCCAATCCGCACACCCATCGAAATCGCCGCGATCACCGCCAGCGGCAGGATGCACAACGACAGCAGCAAGGCAGACCAGCGCAGCACGCGGTTCTTCGCGCCCTCTGCCTTGCCGTCGCCAATCACGGCGTTGATCAACCCTGCTGCGCCTGCCGCCGCAACGAGCAGCACCGGCGTCGTTGGCACTCCCGAATCCCATAATGCCGCAAGACCGGTAAAGGGCAGACTGAGCAGAAACCCGCCCAGCGCAAAGGCCAGTACGGGCGCAAGCACCGAAAAAATCACCAGCACCAGTTTCTGCAGGGTCGCCACGAGCGCATCGCGCTCGCGCAGCAGGCCCAGCGCGGCGCCAAAGGCAAAACCGGCCAACATCATCCCGAACCAGCCCTCGTCAAGCAACTCCTTGAACAGCTTGATCCCGATCAGGTCGAACAATTGCGCAATCAGGAAAGCCAATAGGAACGCAACGCCAGTAAAGGCCAGCGCCGCCGCCCCAATGACGGCATCGGTCCACACATGGCTGTGCAAACGCGCATAGGGGAAACGCCAGCCGCCTTCATCACGCACTGTCTGAAAAAGCGGCGCGGCGATCAGCAACGCAAAAATGCCTGCAAGGAAAGGATATTCGGCAATTTCCCCACCCTTGTTATAACTTGCGGTGAACCAGCCCACAAACGCCAGCACAGCGCCTGCGCCAGCCGCGAACCCTGCCGCCCAGACCAGCCGCCGAAGCTCAGCGGTCACAACAAAGGCAAGCGCCGCGACAATCACGAATGTCGCCGTCACCTGCCGCCATTGGGCCGGATCATTGCCATCGACATCAACCAGCAGGTTGACCGCCAGCATTCCCAGCGCGCAGATTGCCGCCCAAATCCAAGGCCGCAGCGGCCAGGGCCGGTCTTCCTGCGAATGGCGTACCGAATCCATGAAACTCTCCCCTGAAGCGACCAGCGTCGCTTTGTGCCATTGCACATGGCGCAGCGGCAAGACTATTAGCGCGCTGATGAGCAGCAAATTCGCCTACAGATTCTTTGGATGCCTCCTTTTCCTCATCGCATTTGGCGCGACGATTGCGACACTGATGTTCACGGGAACCATGGGAATGGGGCTATTTACCAAGGAATTGGCCGACTATGCCTTTGTCCCTGACAGCAAGTTTGAACGGCAGGAAGCGCTGGCCACCAACATCTATGATGACCCCAATATGTGGTTTGCCTCCGGTCGCACCACTGCGCCAGACAATCCGGTAAAATATGAACCAGCTGGCGCAACGCCAGCAAAAATGCCCGGCCAGGCCGCGATTTTTTTCCTGCATCCGACAAGCTATCTGGAAAAAAAGGAATGGAACGCCCCGCTTGACGATCAATTGTCGCAAGACCGGGCAAAGTTGTTCCTGCGCGGTATGGCCAGCGCCTTTTCCCCCGCTGGCGAAATCTGGGCGCCGCGATACCGGCAGGCGGCCATCGGCGCATTCCTGACCACAAAGCCCGAAGGGCAGCAGGCGCTTGATGCAGCCTATCAGGACATCTTGCTTGCCTTTGATAGCTTTGTTGCCAAGGTGCAAAAGGACAGGCCAATCATCCTCGCCGGTCACAGCCAGGGGGCGCTGCACCTGACCCATTTGTTAAAAGACCGCGTTGCCGGCAAGCCCATCGCAAAGCGCATTGTTGTGGCCTATGTGGTCGGCTGGCCCGTTTCCAGCGTAACCGATGTCGGGCCAATGGGTACCCCGCCCTGCACCTCGCCTGACCAAACGGGGTGTCTGATGAGCTGGCAAAGCTTTGCCGAGCCTGCCGATTATCAGGCCATTATCGACCTGTATGACAAGACCATCGGCTTTGATGGCAATGCGCGCGCGGGCACGCCGCTTGTATGCACCAATCCGCTGAATGGTGGGGCAGGCCCGGCAATGTCGATGGAGGCCAATCTGGGCACTTTGGTGCCATCAGATGACCTGAGCACCGGCCAGCTTGTTCCGCGCGCGGTGCCAGCGCGCTGCGATGAACGCGGGTTCCTGCTGATCGGCGATCCGCCGGACCTTGGTCCCTATGTGCTGCCCGGCAATAATTTCCATGTCTATGACTATCCGCTGTTCTGGGCCAATGTGCGCAGTGATGTGCTATGGCGGCTGGGGAAATTCATGGAGAGAAAACGTTGAGCCTTATCAGAATTTCTCGTCGCCCCGCACCGGATGCGGGGCTTGGCTTTTATAGGCCAGCGCAAAAAGGCCTAACCCCGTGTCAAGCACGGCGTGACGAGGGTTGGTAAGTTTTGGTCGTAATCACCACCTCCGCCATCGAATATCGCACTGCCTTGCCCCATGGCGGCGTGCTTATTGCGCTGGATGTTGGCAGCCATACCATCGGCACCGCCTTTTGCGATGCAGGCTGGACCTTTGCCTCCCCGTCCGACCTCATCCGCCGCAGCAAATTTGCAAAGGACAAGGCAGCGCTCGTCGCGGCAATCGCCACGCGCCAGACCAAGGGCATTGTCATTGGCCTGCCGCTGAACATGGATGGCAGCGAATCCCCGCGCAGCCAGTCCTCCAGAGCCTTTGCCCATAATATCGGCGATTTGGGCCTGCCCATCCTGCTATGGGACGAACGCTGGTCCACCATGGCCGCCGAACGCGCCATGATCGAGGCTGACCTCAGCCGCGCCAAACGCGCAGAACGCATTGATAGCGCCGCCGCAGCGCATATCTTGCAAGGCGCGATTGATGCTTTGGTGAGGCCGTAACACATCTCCGGGGCAGAGAGGTGCTTGCTGCCCCCTTGCCGATCAGCATAAACCCGCCTAAGGCACTGCCTTTAATGACATCGCCAACAACCGCTTCATCGGACCGCTTTCCAGCAGGTTCCGCCGCTTTCCCGCACCGGCATTTGCTGGGCATTGCCGGGATGCAGCCATGGGAAATTGAATTTGTTCTTGCCGAGGCGGAACAATGGGTCGCGCTTAACCGCTCAGGCGCGGCAAAGCATGATGACCGGCTGCGCGGACTGACGATTATCAACGCCTTTTTTGAAAACAGCACACGCACTTTGCTGTCGTTCGAAATTGCGGGCAAACGGCTGGGCGCGGATGTTGTTAACATGCACGCAGCGCAATCTAGCACGAAAAAGGGCGAGACGCTGATCGATACGGCAATGACGCTGAATGCCATGCGCGCCGATGCGATTGTCATCCGTCATGGCAGTTCGGGTGCGGTCGACCTGATCTCGCAAAAGGTCGATTGCCCGGTGCTGAATGCAGGCGACGGCACGCATGAACATCCGACGCAGGCCTTGCTCGATGCGCTGACAATCCGGCGGCGCAAAGGGCGGGTGGACGGGCTGACCGTCACCATTTGCGGCGACATATTGCACAGCCGCGTTGCCCGGTCCAACATGCTGTGCCTCACCACATTGGGTGCCGAAGTGCGGGTGGTCGCACCCCCGGCGCTTATGCCGCATGGGGTTGACCTGTTTGGCGTGCGTGCCTTTCACCATTTTGATGAAGCCTTGCCGGGCAGCGATGTGGTCATGATGCTGCGGCTGCAAAATGAACGGATGCAGGGTGATTTCATCCCCTCTGCCCGCGAATTTTTCCACCTTTATGGCCTTGACGCGCGCCGCCTTGCGCTGGCGAAGCCCGATGCGCTGGTCATGCACCCCGGCCCGATGAACAGGGGAGTTGAAATCGCCAGCCAGATCGCCGACGACCTGGAGCGTTCGGCTATTACCCAGCAAGTCGAAATGGGGGTCGCGGTCCGTATGGCCTGCCTTGACATATTGACAAGGCGGGCACGGGCTGTGGAGGGCTGGTCATGAGTGGATTGAACATCCTGAACGGCAAGCTCATCCTGCCCGGTGCGGCGCAACCCGAAGCAGGCCATCTGCATATAACGGGCGAACGCATTGGCTCGGTCGGCAAAGCCGAACCGCATGGCGAGACGCTGGACGCAGGCGGACTGGTCGTCGCCCCCGGTATTATCGACCTTGGCGTCTTTGCCACAGACAAGCCCGCATTCCGCTTTGGCGGCATTACCCGCGCCGCGCTGATGCCTGACCAGTCGCCTGCCCATGACGATCCGGCCACAATCCGCTTCGCCGCGCGAAAGGGAAAGCCTGATTTCTGGGTTCACCCGCTGGCAGCGGCGACCCGAGGGCTAGACGGCAAGCATATGGCCGAGATTGCCCTGATGAAGGATGCAGGCGCGCGCGGCGTTGCCACCGGCAGGCGCTGGATCGACGATTCGGGAACCATGCTGCGGCTGATGCGTTATTGCGCGATGCTGGACATGCCGCTGTTCGTGCACAGCGAGGATGCGGGGTTGGCAGGAAATGCCGTTGCCACAGCAGGGGCAAATGCAACCTTGCTGGGGCTGCCCAACGCGCCTGCGGCGGCCGAAGCGCTGGCCATTCAGCGCGATCTGGTGCTGGCCGAAGAAAGCGGCGCGCATGTGCATTTCCGGCAAGTGACAACAGCGCGGGGGCTGGACCTGATCCGCGCGGGCAAAGCGCGCGGTTTGCGCATCAGCTGCGGGATCACGCCTGCCCACCTGTTCCTGTCCGACACTGCGCTTTCTGGTTTCAGGACCTTTGCCCGGCTTTCGCCGCCGCTCCGCAGCGAAGCGGACCGGCTGGCGGCCGTCGCCGCCGTCGCCGATGGCACAATTGATGTCATATCGTCCGGCCACGATCCGCGCGGGCCAGAGGATAAGCGCCTGCCCTTTGCCGATGCAGCGCCCGGCATGGCAGGGGCCGAAACGCTGTTGGCGCTTTCGCTCAATCTGGTGCGCGACGGCCATATCCCGATGGGCCGCCTGTTCGAGATGCTGTCCACCATTCCGGCCCGGATTTTGGGCGTTAACGCAGGTGAAATCGCCGAAGGCCACGATGCCGACCTGATCTTCCTTGATCCCGATGCCCCTTGGCAGGTCGACAGCGACAAGATGGCCGCGATGGCAGGCAACACGCCCTTTGACCGGTTACCCGTGCAAGGCCGAGTGCGCAAAATGATGAAGGGCGGTAGGATTCTGTAGAATCCGACCGCCCTTATCCACTCTACCCCATGTGAATGGCTTTCAGCGCGTGGCGACCTTCACCGGCTTTTTCTTGGCGCTGGCCATTTGCACGGGCTGCTTTTCGCCGCTGACCGGGCGCACGATGCAATCGCCGCCCTTGGCCTTGATCGCTTTGCATGTCGCATCCGCCGCTGCCTTGTTACCAAAGCCCATAGCGGCCAGCCGGATCAGCTTCTTGCCATTAACGGTAACCGTCGAGCTTGCCGAATCAAAGCCTTGCAGGTCCTTGAACTTGGCCTGCATCTTGGCCCAGGCATCCTTGGCATTTGCCGCCGAACTATAGGCACCAAGCTGCACCAGATAGGAACCGCTGACCATTTTGGGCGCTGCCGGCACAGTGTCGGCAAGCGCCAATTTGACAGGAGCCTTGGCAGGTGCATCGGCGGATTTTGCCGGACCTTCAGGTGCCTTGATCAACGGCGCATCAAAGGCGGGAACGGGAACCGGAACTATATCATCGGCAATTGCCGCAACATCAACCGGGGCCGGTCCAATGGCCGTCAGCTCGTTCACTGGCTCTGCAACGGCAGCTGCAATCTCAACGGGCGCATCGACTGCGGCCATTTGCACATCAGTCGCTGGCGCTGCGTTCAGGGCAAGGCGCACGGGCTGCCCGCTATCGGCCTGCGGCGTTACGCCAAGCAGTCCGGCGACGCGCACCTGATAAGCACCCGGACGCGAAAAATGCGCCCATTGCACCAGCCGCTGGTCGACCATCGTTTCGCTCATATCCTGCGCCGCCATCAGCTGCGCTTCGCGCCAGCGGCCATCAAGGGCATAGGCCAGCGCAAGATTCTGCCGTGTGCGAGCCGAAGCATTGTCGCTGCGGATTGCCTCAACCAGCACATCGATCGCGCGCTTCTGATCCCCTGCCAGAGCAAGCGCCAGGCCATAGTCGCTTGCGGGAAGCAAGGCGCGGTGTGCATCGACCAAAGCAATCGCTGATTCCGCTTTGCCCTGCGCCGTGCGGGCCAGCGCAAGGCTGATCACCGTGCGCGGATCGACCTGACCCAGTTCCATGACATCCATCAAGGTGCGCTCAGCCGCGACAAAGCGACCCTGCTGCATGTAAATGCGCGCCAGCATGTCGCGGTAGCTGACATTGCGCAGATCGCCCTCGACCGCTGCCTCGGCATAGGTCAGCGCCTTGTCATATTTGCCCTTGGCAACCAGCTTTTCGGCCTTCACCGCCCATGCGGCTGCCTTTTTGGCCTGAATTTCAGCCGCCTTTTCCGGCGACATCGCGGTCGATGCGCTCGAAACGCCCATTTGCGTGCAACCGACACTGGGGACGGCAATGAACGCGGTGGAAATCGCGAGTTTGAAAAGAAGTTTCCTGTTCATAACATTACCTCAGTGTGACGAAGTGCCGGATTTGGCGGGTAATTGAGCAGCCAGTGCCTCAACTTCGGGCATGGCATCGATAAAGGCGTCAAGCGCAGCGGTTACGAGCTGCTGGGCCGAACAGTTGCTGACCGCGCAGGCCAGCCGCAGCCGCAAGTGGCGCTGCCCGTCAAGCCGCAGGGTAAAGGCCGATTTTTCCTTTGATCCGCGCGCTGCACGCGGCGTCTTTGCCCGTGCTGATGCAATAGGCACCACCGGCGCTTCAACCCGTGCTTCAGCGGGCTCGGCGGGCAAGATGCTCGATTCTTCGGCCTGGACATTCAGCTGCTCTGCAATCCTGTTTTGCTGCGCCCGCACCTCCGGCGTGACATCCGGAACCGCAGCGGCCAGCGGATTGACGCCATAGCCATGCTCATAATCCATGGGCGCTGCCGGATCGGGATCGACATCATAGCCCATGTCGTTCCAGCCCAGATCTTCGTGCCCACCCGCAGCAGCAGCGACGCCATGACCGTTGCTGATCACCTGACGGCGCATCGCAGGACGCGCTGCCCCCTTGCGGGCCAGCAGCACCGACGACAGCGAGGCGATTGGCTTTGCTTCAGACATTATCCTGGCCCCCTTCCCGCCTTCAGCCTACGACCCTGCGGCCAAATCCGCCCATTGGACGAGCTTGCGCATGGGGTGCGACATGTTGGGCGGCAGGCGCGCTGAACACCGTGCGGCGGAAATTCTTTTCAAGCCGATCCGAAATATAGGCCCAAAGCGAACGGACTTCTTCAGCCGAGCGGCCATTGGGATCGACTTCCATCACCGTGCGGCCATCGATCATGGAGGCGGCAAAGTCCGTGCGGTGGTGCAGTGTAATCGGCGCAACCGTGCCATGCTGCGACAGCGCGACGGCGGCTTCCGAGGTGATCTTTGCCTTTGGCGTTGCGGCATTGACCACAAAGATCAATGGCTTGCCTGCCCGTTCGCACAGGTCAACCGTTGCGCCCACAGCGCGCAGATCGTGCGGGCTGGGCCGGGTCGGAACAACGATAAGTTCGGCAACCGAAATCACGCTCTGGATCGCCATGGTAATGGCAGGCGGCGTATCAATGACAGCAAGTTTAAAGCCCTGTTGCCGCAGTACGGCAAGGTCAGAGGCAAGGCGGGCAACAGTGGTCTGTGCAAATGCCGGCAGATCGGCCTCGCGCTCGTTCCACCAATCGGCAAGCGAGCCTTGCGGATCGATATCAATCAGCACAACTGGCCCTGCACCGGCCAACTGTGCCTGTACCGCCAGATGTCCCGACAAAGTGGTCTTGCCCGATCCACCTTTTTGCGATGCCAATGCGAGAACCCTCACATCAATCCCCTTTTGAGTGCCTGTTTGGAAGGGATGTGACAGAACAGGGCTAATAATCGGTTAACGAGCCCGTCGCTTTTGTTACCGCACTTTACACACATAGCGCGGCAAAGCTTAACGCAAACCCGGCGCAAATCGCTGTTGTCGGCAAAGCAGACTGGTTAAGCTATTGACTATTTCGGTTTACCAATTTGCAGCTTATTCATGCTATGGGCACAAAGCAGATTATCGCTGGAGTTCGGGTCGATGAGAAAATTTAGCCTTGCCACCAAAGCCGCCTTGGCCAGCATCGCGCTGATCACTGCTGCTCAGCCGTTGCTCGCCGACGTCAAGGCTGGCGTCGATGCATGGACCCGCGGCGAATATGATGTCGCGGTCAAAGAATGGCGCGACCCCGCGTTGAAAGGGGACGCTGACGCCCAGTTCAATCTTGGCCAGGCCTATAAGCTTGGCCGCGGCGTAAAGGCCGATTTCGACATTGCCACCGACTGGTATAGCCGCGCGGCAAAGCAGGGCCATATCCAGGCTGCCGATGCCTACGGCCATTTGCTGCACTATCGCGGCAAGGTAAGCGAGGCCCTGCCCTATTTGCAGGCATCCTCCGACCGCGGAGAGCCGCGCGCCCAATATCTGCTGGCAACCGAGCTGTTTAACGGCACGAACATCGCCAAGGACTGGGTAAAGGCCTATGCCTATATGACGCGCGCATCGGCATCGGGACTTGCGCCTGCCTCGCGCAGTCTATCGCAGATGGATCAATATATCCCGCTCGACCAGCGCCAGCAGGGCATTGCGCTTGCCAGCGAAATTGAACGGCGGTCGGGCAAAGCGCGCAGCGACCAGCTTGCCGGTTTTGATATCAACACCCAGGCTGGAAAACCGGTTGCAAAGCCTGTGCCTGTACCGCCTTCGGTCAAATATCCGGCCCCTGACAACACTGGCCCCGGCTTTCCCGGCCAGATCCCGCCGATGGATGGCGACAATCCGCCAGCGCCCGTGAAGGTTGCCAAGCCGGCACCGGTGAAATCGGCTCCGCCCGTCGCGGTGAGCGGAAACTGGCGCATTCAGCTTGGCGCATTCAGCAATGAAGGCAATGCCAAGAATCTCTGGAACAAGCTGGAAAGCCAGATAGGCGATCTTGCCGGACTGACGCCCTATTTGAAGGCAGCGGGCAATGTCACCCGCTTGCAGGCCGGCCCCTTCGCCTCGCGCAGCTCTGCTGAGGCGATGTGCGGCAAAGTGAAAGCGGCTGGACAGGCATGCCTGGTTACAACCAATTAGGATTGCGCCGCTTGGATATTCTAAGAAATATCCCAATATAATCAACCGATGGATAAATAGGGACAGTCCCTATTTAAAAGGACGCTGTCCTACA
>CAZNEO010000058.1:0-11079 GCA_964572205.1 uncultured Sphingorhabdus sp. | reverse complement strand
CGAAACGCCCGGCCTTTCGACTTGAGTTGATATCAAGCACGCCTGCCAGCACCATCGGCTGGTTGGCGACCACGCCCACCGTGCGTCCCTCGATGCGGCCAAAGCCGACCAAAATATTGCCCGCATGCGTCGGCTGGATTTCGAAAAACTCGCCTTCGTCCAATGTTTTCCGGATCACCTCGTGCATGTCATAGGGCTGGTTCGCGCTCGGCGGGATGATGGTGTCGAGGCTGTCCTCCTGCCGGTCCCACGGGTCGTCCGTAGGCCGTTCGGGCACGCCGATGCGGTTATTCTCGGGCAGATAATCGAAGAAATCGCGGCAAGCGAGCAGCGCCTCGATATCATTCTCGAACGCATTGTCGGCGACGCCCGATTTGGACGTGTGCGTCACCGCGCCGCCCAGTTCCTCTTGAGTAACCATTTCATTGGTGACGGTTTTGACAACATCCGGCCCAGTTACAAACATATAGGAGCTATCCTTCACCATGAAGATGAAGTCGGTCATCGCTGGCGAATACACCGCCCCGCCCGCACATGGACCCATGATCAGGCTGATCTGTGGGATCACGCCCGATGCCAGCACGTTGCGCTGGAACACCTCGGCATAACCGCCGAGACTTGCCACACCTTCCTGAATCCGCGCTCCACCTGAGTCATTGAGGCCGATCACGGGCGCGCCGACCTTCATGGCATTGTCCATCACTTTACAAATCTTCATCGCATGCGCTTCAGACAGCGACCCGCCGAAGACGGTGAAATCCTGTGAGAACACAAACACCAGCCGCCCGTTGATCGTGCCGCTGCCGGTCACCACACCATCGCCCGGTATCTTTTGCTCCTGCATACCGAAATCGACGCAATTATGCTCGACATAGGCGTCGAGCTCCTCGAACGAACCTTCATCGAGCAGGATCAGCAGGCGCTCTCGCGCGGTCAGCCGCCCCTTGGCATGTTGCGCATCGATGCGCTTCTGGCCACCGCCCAATTGCGCAGCCGCGCGGCGTTTTTCCAGTTCGGCGATATTGGCTGACATCCAGACTTCCCCGTTGCTGATCTTTGGGGTTGCCCTGCCATCCAAAAGGCGCATCGTCAATGGAGCCTTAATCGCACGATTAAATCAGCGCATTAAGACCAGCTCTTCGGCCATGCTGGGATGCAGGGCAACGGTATCGTCGAACGCCTGCTTGGTCAGCCCGGCCTTTACCGCGATTGCTGCAGCTTGCAGGATTTCCGCGCTGTCCGGGCCAATCAAATGCAGGCCAACAACATGGTCAGTCGTCGCATCGACGATCATCTTGTACAGCGCACGCTCATGGCGGCCAGCCAGTACATTCTTCATCGCCCGAAAATCGCTTTTATAGACTTTGACGTCTGCAAGTTGTCCGCGCGCTTCCTCCTCAGTCAAACCGACCCCAGCAATCGGCGGATTGCTGAACACAGCGGTTGGGATCGTTCCATAGTCGATTGTGCGGGGATTATCGCCAAAGACTGTGTCGGCAAAGGCATGGCCCTCGCGGATCGCGACTGGGGTCAGCTGCACCCGATTGGTAACATCGCCCACGGCATAAATGCTGGGCACATTGGTGCGATTATAGGCGTCAACGACAACTGCTCCGTCCTTGTCCAGCGCAACGCCCGCTGCTTCCAGACCAAGGCCCTTGCTGTTGGGAATACGGCCAATCGCCCAGAGCACCAGATCCGTCTCGATCACACCGGCATCGCCGCCATCGACAGCCAGGCTGTCATCCGCCTGCCTTGCCACTCCCAGAAAGGGATAATTCAGACGGATATCGATCCCCTTCTCCCGGCTCATCACCAGCAGCTTTTCGACAATCTCCTGATCATAGCTGCGCAGCATCTTGTCTCCGCGCGTCGCCAGCGTAACTTCGACGCCCAGTTCGTTGAAAATGCCTGCAAATTCATTGGCAATATAGCCAGCGCCGGCAATTACCGCGCGCTTGGGCAAGGCTGGCAGATGAAACACTTCATTGGAGGTAATGCCCAGCTCAGCGCCTGGAATGCCGGGAATGCCCGGCCGCGCGCCCGTGGCGACAAGAATGTGCCCGGCGCTGATTTCCTTGCCCGATGCAAGGCGCACGCTATTCGGCCCGGCAACGACGGCACGTTCATGAAACACCGTAACCTTGTTGTTGCTCAGCGTCTGGCCATAAAGCCCCTCTAGCCGGTCGACCTCAGCGGCCACATTGTCGCGCAGCGTTGCCCAGTCAAAGGTCGCCCCGTCCGTGTTCCAGCCAAAACGGCGCGCATCGGCCAAATCCTCGGCAAAATGTGAGCCATAGACCAGGAGCTTTTTGGGTACGCAGCCGCGAATGACGCAGGTTCCGCCCACGCGAAATTCCTCCGCAACGGCCACGTTCGCACTATGGCTTGCGGCGATGCGGGCTGCCCGAACGCCGCCAGAGCCAGCGCCAATCACGAACAGATCATAGTCATAGGCCATAATTTATCTCAATATATCAATAATTAAATAAATAGGGACAGTCCCTATTTAAATTCCTGCCGCAGCAATCAGCGCGCTGGTGGAGGGATCAAAGCCCTCAGCGCCATTTTCAGCTATGCCCTTGGCAATTTCCTTGCCCAATTCTACCCCGAACTGGTCAAACGGATTAATACCAAGCAGCACCGCATTTACAAAGGTGCGGTGCTCATAAAATGCGATCAGCGCGCCCAACGTCGACGGCGTAACGTCATCCAGCAAGATTGTGGTTGAGGGCCGGTCGCCAGCATAGCTACGTGCGGGATCATCGCTGGCCTTGCCCTGCATCAACGCCGCCCCTTGGGCAAAGCAGTTGACCAACAGGGTTTCATGATGCGCCACGTCAAAATCATGCCCCGGTGCGATGCTGGCGATGAACTCCACCGGGATTAGGTGCGTTCCCTGATGCAACAATTGGAACACCGCATGTTGGGCGTCTGTCCCAACACCACCCCATGTCACAGGCGCACTGTGGCGGCCCAAAGCCGTGCCATCCGCCGTCACTGATTTACCGTTCGATTCCATTTCCAGCTGCTGGAGATAATCGGGAAGTAGGCGCAGCCGCTCATCATAGGCAAAAACCGCCCGAGTTTCGCACTCGCGTATCTGCGCATAATATTGGTCGGCAAAGGCGGCGATAACGGGGGCATTTTCGCCCCATGGCGCGTTGCGGAAATGGCGATCCATCGCCGCCGCCCCTTCCAGCAGTTCTTCAAACGCGCCCCATCCCAGCGCCGCCGCGAATGGGAACCCAATGGAGCACCAGAGTGAGTAGCGCCCACCGACGCTCTCTGCAAAGGGCAGAATGCGGCTTTCGTCCACGCCCCACTCCAGCGCCTTTTCAGGCTTGGCGGTCAGCGCAACGACCCGGCCATAGGGATCCTCTACCCCGCCTGCCCGCAGCCATTGGAGCGCGCTTTCAGCATTCAGCAGAGTTTCGGTGGTGGTAAAGGTTTTCGAGGCTACGGCGACAAGCGTCTTGTGCGGGTCCATGGTGCGCACGGCCTCTGCCAGCGCTGCGCCATCAATATTGGAGACAACTTTGACGTCATAACGCGCATCATCGCGGCCCAGCCCATCGACCAACAACTTCGGCCCCAGCGCCGACCCGCCGATCCCGATGTGCAGGATATGCCGGATTTCGCCAAAACCGCCTGCGTCGATCACCTCGATCAACGCTCGCATCCGTGCCTGCAACGCCTTTGCCTGCATGGTCGCATCTGCCGAACCGCTGCCCCGTTCTGCCGCATGTTCCGCCGCCCTGCCCTCGGTCGGATTAACAATGCCGCCGGAAAACAGCGCATCACGCTTTGCCGCCAGTCCCTGCTCTTCGGCCAGTTGGGACCATGAGGCCATCAGCGCTTCGTCCAGATGCGTTTTTGAATAATCAAAGCGCAGACCACCGAAGGCCATTGTCATCCGCTCAACCCGCCCTGCATCGCGCGCAAACAGCTCCGTGAGTTTCACGGCATCATGCGCCATCAGGCTGTTCCAGTATGCTTCGGCCATTTTCGGTCCTATCTTTCGCAGAATTTGCTGACTGGCTATCAGCGTGCAAGCGCATTAGAAGCCCGCCTCGACAACAGCCACAGGAAAATAGGGCAATTCAGCGATGAGTGACGGTAAAAGCGCGATACATTCGGATGCCCCCACCTCTGGCGAGGCAAAGGACAGCAATGAATGGCGTGAATATGGTCTTTTCCTGCTGAAGCTCGCGGCGCTAATGCTGATTTTCCGCAGCTTTTTCTTCTCACCTTTCTACATTCCATCCGAATCCATGCAGCCCCGGCTGCTGATCGGCGACTATCTGATCGTATCGAAATGGCCCTATGGCTTTTCCCGAAACAGCCTGCCGTTCAGCCCCCCGCTATTTGAAGGCAGGGTCTTTGGCAGCTTGCCAACGCCTGGCGACGTGGTGGTATTTCGCGGGCCACCTGGGCAAGAGGATGATTATATCAAGCGGGCGATCGGGATGCCCGGTGACGTCATACAGATGCGCGCAGGCAGGCTGGAAATTAACGGCAAGCCGGTTAAGATGGAACGGCTGGCCGATTTTGTAACACCCGTTACGCAGGGAATGCGCGATGCAGCCGCCATGGATAATGGCCGACCCGTCTGTTGGGAAATCGGCCTTGTCGAGGCAGCCCCCGGCGATGGGGAACAATGCCGTTACCGGCGTTATCGGGAAACCCTGCCCAATGGACGGAGCTATGAGATATTGGATCAGATCGATGGCTGGCGCGGCGACGATACCGAGGCGCTGATCGTGCCAGAGGGACATGTGTTCTTCATGGGCGACAATCGTGATCGCAGCGCCGACAGCCGCTTTGCCCCCGATGGCCGGGCGATTGGCTTTATCCCTGTTGAAAATATTGTCGGCCGGGCGCAGTTCGTCTGGTTTTCTACTGATGGAAGCGCCCGTTGGCTTCTGCCCTGGACATGGTTCAGCGCAGCACGGTGGGATCGGTTTTTTGAGGGATTTTGACCAGATGGCCGACCTTGGCACATGGTTGCAGGCGACATTCGGCCTTGCCATTGCCGACCAGGCCCTGTTTTCCCGCGCGCTGACGCATGGCAGCACGGGCGAAGCTGACTATCAAAGACTTGAATTTCTGGGCGACCGGGTGCTGGGGCTCATCATTGCAGAAATGCTCTACAAGGCATTTCCAGACGAACCGGAAGGCCGCCTTTCGCACCGGTTGAACAGCCTTGTCGCTGGCGCTACCTGCGCCGAAGTCGCACGCACTATTGAAGTGCGCCCCCATTTGCGGCTTGGCAAACAGGCGCGCGATGATGGCGCACGCGAAAGCGACAATGTGCTGGGTGACGTCATGGAGGCTTTGATCGGCGCGTTGTTTATCGACCATGGCATCGATGCTGTCCGCCGGTTCGTGGACCGGCACTGGCGTCCGCTGCTCGAAGCGGCAGTCACAGCGCCCAAGCATCCGAAATCGGCGTTGCAGGAATGGTGCGCCGCGCATGGACGAAAAGTCCCCGTTTATGAAATCACCACCAAGGAAGGACCGCCGCACGCCATGCGTTTTGAAGTCACCGTTAGCGTAAAGGGCTTTGCCCCCGTCACGGGCAGCGGCAACAGCAAGCAGACAGCCGAAACTGCCGCTGCCGAAGCGTTCCTGAAAGCCAACACATGACCCAAAAATGCGGTCATGTCGCGGTTATCGGCGCGCCCAACGCAGGCAAATCGACCCTGGTCAATGCGCTGGTCGAGCAAAAGGTCGCCATTGTCAGCCCCAAGGCGCAGACAACGCGCGTGCGCCTGATGGGCGTGGCATTGGAGGGCGAAACCCAGATCATCCTTGTGGACACGCCGGGCATTTTTGCGCCCAACCGGCGGCTGGACCGGGCAATGGTCGCCGCAGCATGGGAAGGCGCGCAAGAGGCGGACCTGATCCTTATGGTCGTCGATGGCCGCGCAGGCGCAGGACCAAAGGTCGAGAAGGTGATGGCGGGTCTCAAAGATCGCCCGGAGCGCAAATGGCTGGTGCTCAACAAGGTCGACATCGCGGCGAAGGATAAGCTACTGGTTCTCACGCAGAAACTGGCCGACATGTGCGCCTTTGAAGAGATTTTCTATATCAGTGCGCAGTCCGGCGAAGCGGTGGCCGAACTGAAATCCGCAATTGCCGCCCAAATGCCCGATGGCGCATGGCATTATCCAGAGGATCAGGTGTCCGACGCTTCCGAACGGTTGATGGCCGCCGAAATCACCCGCGAGCAACTCTATCTGCAACTGCATGATGAACTGCCCTATGCCAGCACGGTCGAGACCGAAAAATATATCGAGCGCGAGGATGGCTCGGTGGAAATCTACCAGCAAATCTTCGTCGAACGCGAAAGCCAACGCGCAATCATCCTCGGCAAAGGCGGAAGCCGCATCAAGGAAATCGGCGCAGCCGCGCGCGCCGAAATCAGCAAGTCAATGGGCGTGAAGGTGCACCTCTACCTCCATGTCAAGGTCAAGCCTGACTGGGACGAAGACCGCAGCGTCTATCGCGACATGGGGCTGGATTGGGTGGAGTGAGGCAATAAGGAACCATTTATGGCAGAGATATTTTTGGTCATCGCCGATGGGAGCGCAGGCAAATCAGCAACCGTTCGAGCTCTCACCGGTGCTAGGTCTTTTGGAGCCTTTCCGGTAGAAATCGGAACACCGAGGTCCGTCGAAGAGTGCTTCATCGAAATCAGATCAATTCAAGAAAGTGGTCGATACGAGACAACTGCCAAACTAATATCTGCCATTCGCAAATCCAAATGTCAGATTGCGATTCTTACCCTGCGGCAACACAGCTATAATGGCTACCCTGGCGCGCAGACCTATATAGACGCCTTTCACCAAGCTGGTTGGCCGATAGCTGGAGTTTGCGAAATTGCACTGTCAAACATAGGGCTGAATTACCACGGTCCAGTCAACCCAGTTTTGACCCAACCTCAGTATCTGGGTGGATCTGCAAACAAGCGCGCATCTGCTGTCCGAAAAAAATGGCCTATAAGCTAGATCGTCATCGCGTCAGCTTTTTATAACTCGTCCGGTGCGGTTTCAGGGCGTCTTCGCCTAGGCGGCGGACCTTGTCTTCTTCATAGGCTTCGAAGTTGCCTTCGAACCATTCGACATGGCTGTCGCCTTCAAACGCCAGGATATGCGTTGCCAGACGGTCGAGGAAGAAACGGTCGTGCGAGATAACCACGGCGCAACCGGCGAAGCTTTCGATGGCTTCCTCAAGCGCGGCCAGCGTTTCGGTGTCGAGATCGTTGGTCGGCTCGTCGAGCAGCAGCACATTGCCGCCTTCTTTCAGCATCTTGGCCATATGCACGCGGTTGCGTTCACCGCCCGATAGCTGGCCAACCTTCTTCTGCTGATCCGCGCCCTTGAAGTTGAACGCGCCGACATAGGCGCGTGTGGGCGTTTCATGCTTGCCGACCTTCATATAGTCCGCGCCGCCCGAAATTTCCTCCCAGACATTTTTGTTGGGGTCCAGCGCGTCGCGGCTCTGGTCAACATAGCCCAGATGCACGGTATCACCGATCACGATCTCGCCGCTGTCAGGCTTCTCCTGCCCAGTAATCAGGCGGAACAGCGTCGATTTACCCGCGCCATTGGGGCCGATGACGCCAACAATGCCGCCGGGCGGGATGCTGAACGACAGATTTTCAAACAGCACCTTGTCATCATAGGCCTTGCTGACATTGTTGACCTCAATCACCTTGCTGCCAAGGCGCTCAGGCACCTGGATGACGATCTGCGCCTTTCCGGGCGCCCTGTTTTCTTGCGCTTCAACAAGTTGCTCAAAGCTCTTGATACGCGCTTTTGACTTTGTCTGCCGCGCCTTGGGGCTCTGCCGAATCCATTCCAGCTCGTCCTTGATTGCCTTCTGGCGACCGGCATCTTCGCGGGCTTCCTGTTCAAGCCGCTTGGCCTTTTTCTCAAGATATGTCGAATAATTGCCCTCATAGGGGAAATAACGACCGCGATCGAGTTCAAGGATCCAGTTGACCACATTGTCGAGGAAATAGCGGTCGTGGGTAACGAGAATGACGTTGCCCTTATAATCGACCAGATGCTTTTCGAGCCAAGCGACCGACTCCGCGTCGAGGTGGTTGGTCGGTTCGTCGAGCAACAGGATATCGGGCTTTTCCAGCAGCAAGCGGGTCAGCGCCACGCGGCGCTTTTCACCGCCGGAGAGATTTTCGACCGACCAGTCGCCCGGAGGACAACGCAGCGCGTCCATGGCGATTTCCAGTTGGTTGTCGAGCGTCCAGGCATCAACGGCGTCGATTTTTTCCTGCAACGTGCCCATTTCTTCCATCAGGGCGTCGAAATCGACGTCCTCCGGCGGATCGGCCATGATCATGCTGATTTCGTTAAAGCGCTCGACCATGTCGGCGATCTCACGAACGCCATCCATGACATTTTCCTTGACCGTCTTGGTCGGATCAAGCTGCGGTTCCTGCGCCAGATAGCCGACGGTGATATTCTCACCCGGCCATGCTTCGCCCGTGAAATCCTTGTCGATCCCGGCCATGATCTTCATCAGCGTCGATTTGCCGGTACCATTGGGTCCGACGATGCCGATTTTCGCATCCTGATAAAATTGTAGATGAATATTGTTGAGCACAGGCTTCTGCGCGCCGGGGAAGGTTTTGGTCATCCCCTTCATGACAAAGGCATATTGGGCGGCCATCGGTCGTTTGCTTTCCGGTAATAGTGTCAGGATTTGGATGCGTCCCTAGCCGGGCGGTGCGGCAGTCGCAAGACGGGATTGGCAGCGCGGCGATTGCCGGTTAAGCGAACAGGCATGAAAATACACCCTATCGCCATCGCCGCTGGCCTTATCGCCCTTTCCGCATCTGCCATTGCGCAAATTCCGCCTCCTTCGATGCTGATGAAGCCGTCGCAATGGTCGAGGAACGATGTTGGTGCCTACAAAATCACTGAAGACCTCACGACCGAGATTGGTCCGCGCCAAGGCGGCACCGAGGCGGAACAGCGGGCACGCGACTGGGCCGTGACCAGACTGACGAAAATGGGCTTTGCCAATGTCCGCGAAGAGCAATTCGACATGCCGACCTGGGTGCGCGGTGAGGAAAAGGCTTTTGTGATCAGCCCATTCCAGTCATCGATGGCCATTACTGCGCTCGGCAATTCGGCTTCGACCGGCGACAAGGGGCTGGAAGGCGAGATAGTCTATTTCAAAAGCTATGACGAACTGGTTGCTGCCGACCCGGCCATGGTCAGAGGCAAGATTGCCTTTGTCGATCACCAGATGAAGCGCACGCAGGACGGCAGTAGCTACAGCCAGTTTGGCCGTGCACGCTTTGCCGGACCCAATGTTGCGGCCAAAAAGGGCGCAATCGCGATTATCATCCGCTCAATCGGCACTGACGGCCACCGCAATCCGCATACTGGCAACACCAATTTCGAGGCAGGCGTGAAGCCGATTCCTGCCGGTGCCATTTCTAATCCTGATGCCGACAATCTGCTAAGACAATATCGACGTGCGCTGTTAACACCAATCAGGCCGGGTATGAATCCCGACAAAGACTGGGTGTCAACTCCACTCAAGGTCCGGCTGCTGCTGACCCCGCGCAATCTGGGCATGCAGAAATCGGGCAACGTGATTGCCGAAGTGCCGGGGAGCAACCCTGCACTGCCGCCGATTGTCATTGCCTGCCATCTCGATAGCTGGGACCTTGGCACCGGTGCGTTTGACGATGCGGCAGGATGCGGCATCATTACCGCAGCCGCCAGCCACGTCCAACAATTTGGCAAACCCAAACGCACTATCCGCCTGCTTTGGGCCGGGGCCGAGGAAGTTGGCATCTGGGGCGGCAAAGCCTATGGCGAGAAATATAAGGATCAACCACACGCACTAGCGATGGAATCCGATTTTGGCGCCGACAAGGTATGGCGGGTCGATTTCAAGCTGCCCGAAAGCGCGAAGCCGCTAGCCGATGCCATTGCCGCCGATCTAGCGTCTCTCGGCATCGTACGCGGTAGCGGCCCTGCAAGTGGCGGGGCGGATGTGGGGGCAATCATTGCCGCACAAGGCTTGGGCATTATCGATCTGCAGCAGGACGGCACTCGCTATTTCGACTTGCATCACACCCCGGACGATACGCTCGACAAGATTGACCCCGAACAGATGAGCCAGAATGTCACTGCGTGGACGATCGTTTTGGAGCATGTGGCGAATTATGAGGGCGAGTTGAGGCCATGATGGCAGCGCGCTTTTCCTGCCTTCTGCTGCTGCTTGCGCTGCCGACCGCGGCATGCACCGAGGAGCCAACCCCCAAGGAGGCCGAGACAGCAGCGCAAAATGCCGATGTCGAGGACAATGCCGAAGCAGTCAGGGAGCAGAAGAAGAGCATCGAGGAGGCCGCAGAGGCCGCAGTGAAGCTGATCGAGGAGGAAGCGCGGCTGGAAATTGAGGAAAGCGGCCGCGCCGCCAACATCGAAGCCAGTGACCCGCAGCCTGATTCAAGCGGTCAATAGGCCAGCAGCCTTAAGCCGGGCATGACACGCAAGCCCAGGCTAAATGAATTAAGGAAAGGAATATTCTCGTGAAAACCAGATTGGCAATTCTTGCTGCCGTCTCAATCGCGCTCGTCGGATGCCAGGCAGATACGACGGCCACGGATAAGGCAGATCCCCATGCTGGCCATGATATGGCAAAGCCTGACGCCAGCGCCCCCCCATCGACCAAGGCCTATCAAGCTGTGAACGACAAGATGCACAAGGATATGGCGATTTCCTTCACCGGCGATGCAGATGCAGATTTCATGCGCGCCATGATCCCGCATCATGAAGGTGCCGTTGCGATGGCAAAGGTTGCGCTGGAGCATGGCAAGGACCCGCAAGTGCGCAAGCTGGCCGAGGACGTTATCAAGGCGCAGGAAGCGGAAATTGCCCAGATGAAGGCATGGCTGACGCAGCAGGATTCGGCGACGAAATAGACGGAATTCTGGCGTTGCCGCTGAATTGCCGACGCCAAAAAGAAAATGGTCGGGGAGACAGGATTGCCCTCCGGTCTGCTGTTCCCCACCCAAAGGGGGTTTGGTCGGGG
>CAZNEO010000057.1:0-11086 GCA_964572205.1 uncultured Sphingorhabdus sp. | reverse complement strand
CGGGTCTAGGTTCAAAAGCTGACTGCCGATATGCAGGGCAAGGCCGCGCATGTTAAGGCCGGGCAGGGCTGCCAGCCGGGCATAAATGGTCGCAGCCTTATGCAATCCGATCCCGAATTTATTGTCGGCTTTGCCCGTTGAAATCTTGGCATTTGTCTGCGCATCGACATCGGGATTGATCCGTAGCACTGCATCGGCGCGCCTGCCCAAGGTTTCGGCAAGGGCGGCAAGCTCACGCCCTTCCTCTTCCGATTCGATATTGAACTGGCCGATTTGCCGGTTCAGCGCCGCGATAATTTCATCCGCAGTTTTACCAACGCCGGAAAAAACAACGTCGGATGCCGGCACGCCTGCCGCCAGTGCCCGCTCCATTTCGCCTGCCGAAACAACATCGGCGCCATAGCCTTCACGCGCCAGCACCTTTAGCACCGCCAGATTGGGATTGGCCTTCACGGCAAAGGCAATGTGCGGGTCGCGGATTCCAGCCCCGATCAATGCGTCCCGAAAAACCCTGGCATGACGTTCCAGCGTTGCGCGGGAATAGACATAGACAGGTGTGCCGATCTCTTCGGCGATATGCGGTAGCGGGACATTTTCGGCGTGCAGGATGCCGTCAATAAGCTGGAAATGGTCCATGTTTTTCGAGTCTTTTGCGGGAAAGGGGGTTATGCAGGGTCTGGCTCAGCAGGTAGCTTGGCGTTTTCTGTCGGCTCCGCCGGCTTCGGTTCTGCCCCGGGCGGAAGGTCAAACGGATCATCGTTGCGCCGTTCCGACCGACGCATCAATTCATCGCTGCGCCCCGGTCGGGCCTGTTCCGAAGGCGCTACCAGCTCTTCAGAGCCTGCGATACGGTCGCTGCCATAGGCCTTGGCGGGCGGTGCTTGACCAGCCGCCGGCTTTAGCGGGCCGACCTTGCCGCACGCAGACAGGCAAGCCAGTGCAATAAGGCTGCCCAAATGCCTGCCAATTTTCATTCTCCAAGCTCCTGCCTTGCCTTGGCTATAGCTTCCCTTACCCGAACGGGCGCAGTTCCGCCAGCGCTGGTGCGACTGGCGACCGACCCCTCAACAGACAGGTCAGGCAAGCGCATAATGGCAAGATCGGGCACCATCGCCTGAACGTCGGCGATAGTCAGCATATCGAGCCCGCCACCACGCTCCTCGCAATATTTCACCGCTGCGCCCGTCACATGGTGCGCATCCCTGAACGGCAGGCCGTGTTCACGAACCAGCCAGTCCGCAAGGTCCGTGGCCGTCGAAAAGCCGCTGGCCGCGACGGCGCGCATTTGCCGCAGGTTAAAGCCGATATTGGCCACCATCCCCGTCATTGCGGCAACCGACAGCGCGAGCAAGTCATGCGCCTCAAATACAGGGGCCTTGTCATCCTGCATATCCTTTGAATAGGCGAGAGGCAGGCCCTTCATTGTCACCATCAGGCTGGTCATGCAGCCAATGATCCGTCCGCAATGCCCGCGCACCAGCTCTGCCGCATCGGGATTGCGCTTTTGCGGCATGATCGAACTGCCCGTCGACCAGGCATCGGGCAGGCTTACAAATGCAAATGGTTGCGACGACCAAAGGATCACTTCTTCGGCAAGCCGGGAGAGATGCAGCGCGGCCTGCGCCGCACAGCTTAGAAATTCTATGGCAAAATCGCGGTCCGATACGCCGTCCATGCTATTTGCCATTGGCCGGGCAAACCCAAGCGCCAGGGCGGTTGCTGTCCGGTCGATGGCAAAACCGGTTCCCGCCAGTGCCGCCGAACCCAGCGGCGATTCATTCAGCCGGGCAGCGCAATCGACAAAGCGCCGGCGATCGCGCTGCGTCATTTCATAATAGGCCATCAAATGATGGCCAAGAGTCACGGGCTGGGCGACCTGCAAATGGGTGAAGCCCGGCATGATCGAGTCGAAATTCTCCTCGGCACGGGCGACCAATGCCAATTGCAATTCTCTGAGCCCCGCATCCATGCGCGCACAGGCAGCGCGTACCCACAGTCGAAAGTCCGTGGCCACCTGGTCATTGCGCGACCGCGCCGTATGCAGCCGCCCCGCAGCGTCCCCAATCAGCTCCTTCAGCCGACTTTCCACCTGCATGTGGATGTCCTCAAGATCGAGATGTTCGGGGACACCATCGGCGGCATAATCCGCCGCAATCTGGGCAAGGCCTGCGTCGATCGCCGCAGCATCTGCTTGACCAATTATGCCCTGAGCCGCCAGCATCGCGGCATGGGCCCTGCTGCCAGCAATATCTTCCTGCCATAGTCGCTTGTCGACCGGGATCGAGGCGTTTATTTCGCGCATGATCGCATCGGGACCGCCGTCAAAACGGCCACCCCACATGCCATTGGAGTCCAGATTGCCATACTCGCGCTTATCGCTCATGTGCCTGCCTGCTGCCTGCGCCCTGTTTGTCGCTGGGTGCGATAGGGAAAGCACGCCCAAGGAGCAAGTGCTGGCGGACCCGGCGCCGCCCGTTGCCGCGACAAAGGCCGGAGCGGGCCTTGAAAGTGCAAATGGCCTGCGCGCCGAGCTGAGCTATGCCTTTGCCGGACAGCCCGCCCCCGATGCAATTTTTACCGGAGCCGACGGACGCGACGTGTCGCTGGGGCAATTTGCCGGGCGGCCGTTGCTGGTCAATCTGTGGGCGACCTGGTGCGTGCCATGCCGGGTTGAAATGCCAACGCTTGATGCCCTTGCCGCCCTTGAGGCGGGCGAGGTCACTGTCATTGCCGTTGCGCAGGACCTGCAAGGCCGCAAGAAAGTGCTGCCCTTTTTTAGCGAAACCGGCATCCGCAACCTTGAACCCTATACCGACCGAAGCAACGGGATTTGGAATGCGATTGGCGGTTCGCCCAAATTGCCTACAACGATATTGTATGACAGCGAAGGACGCGAAGTCTGGCGCGTCATCGGCGGCGTTGAGTGGGATGACGCAGCGATTGAACCCCTGTTGGCTGAAGCACAGTGATACCGGCAGGCCACGGGAGAGGGGCGAGTCGAGCTTTAGGACCTAGCCGCCCGAAGGCAGGGTTTTCCAGCTTCCGCTTTGCTGAAATTCCGGCTTTATATTTGACCCGCCGGGCAGATTGCCGCCACCATAGCGTGCTTCGCCGCCCTTAACCTGCGCCTCTTTTGAATAGCTGGGTGGCGCATAATGTTGCGCGGGGCGGTGCTGCTGTGCGCCAAAATCCTGCACTGGCGCATTTTGGTAACCGCTTTTCGCTGCGGCCACGGCGTCGCGCTCTGCCTTTTCACGCAAGGCGGCATATTCGCGCTCATATTGTTTTTGCAGCTGGATCGGGTCAAGCACTGGCGCAGCACTGGGCGCGTAGGCGCGCGGCTTCGGGCCGGGGAAGGGTTCAGAGCCATTGTGGCGGCTGAAGAAAGCTGATGGCCGGCCGGCGCTGCCTTTCCAGCTGTAAAAGCGGTGCGCGCCGATTGTGCCAAGATAGTTAAGGCTGGGTGCCCAATAGGGATAAACATAAGTCGCATGATAATGCGTTGCCATGCCAATGGGCGTGTAAACATAGCCCGAAAGCGCAGCCATAGCGACGCGCTGCGCCCGTAGCCAGGCCGGGCGCGCAGGCACGCGGGCCATGGAGCCGTCGCAGCTATAGCTGAACTGGCAGCCAGTGGTACGTTCCGAACCCTGATAAATCACGCCGCAAATGCTGTTTGGATATGTCGGATGCCGCATCCGGTTGATGATGACCTGAGCGACCGCGCGCTGACCGTCATCAGGCTCATTCGCTGCCTCATAATAAATGGCGTCGGTCAGGCATTTCAGCGCGCGGCTCCAGTTCGCGGTGCCAGGCGTAAGCATGAAGGGCTGCGCCCCACCGCGGCCATTTTCAAAGGCCGATACCGGCAATTTGCCATCCGCCTGCATTGTCGCGAACAAAGCGTCCGATGATAACTGATCGGTCTGCGCGAAGGTTGCAGTCGCATCAGCAGGATCAAGGAAGTAAAAAGCCGACCCGGCGAAATTCTCCTCGGCCCGTTCCATCGCGCCAAGGCCATCGGTCAATTCGACGGGCCCCGCCTTCCCGAATTGCGCGCTGGTGGGCAGCAGCGCGAGCAATGCAAAGGCTATCGCCAGCAGGGCAATTTCACGAAAACCGATTGTCCGGCGTTTCTTGGGCGCAGCGGATCGACGGCGCTTATCGCTCGCTTCGCTGTCAAAGGGATGATGATACATCGGTTTGGTCGCCCACCGCGTCCCGGTTGAACGCGACTCGCCATTAGCGTAATTTTATAACAGGCGTATGTCCTATTTTGCGGCTGTTCCAGCTTGGGACGCTTGCGATGCGTTGATTTAACAGGATTTTTGTTCACCCTATTTGTAAACTGTTGTTTGCAGTGCAGCATAGCCCTGCTTGGGCCGCCGACAGGCCCTTTTGCTTGCCTGCCGGGTAGACGCGGGACTAGAAGGCGCGCCGTGATTTGATTCGTGTGGAGTATAGGAAAATGGCGGCGAAATGGACGCCCGATAGCTGGCGCAGCCACAAGGGCCTGCAAATGCCAACCTATGGCGATGCAGCCGCGCTGGCGCAAACCGAGGAGACTTTGCGCAATTACCCGCCGCTGGTTTTTGCAGGAGAGGCGCGCAACCTGACATCCGAACTTGCTCAGGTCGTTGAGGGGAAGGCCTTCCTGCTGCAAGGTGGTGACTGCGCCGAAAGCTTTGCCGAATTCCACCCGAACAATATCCGCGATACGTTTCGCGTTATCCTGCAAATGGCTGTGGTCCTGACCTTTGCCAGCAAGCTGCCAGTGGTGAAAGTTGGCCGGATGGCAGGGCAATTTGCCAAGCCACGATCAGGCGACACGGAAACAATCGGTGACGTTGAGCTGCCGAGCTATCGCGGCGACATTATCAACGACATTGCCTTTGATGCTGCCTCGCGTGAGCCTGACCCCACCCGGATGGTGCGCGCCTATAGCCAGGCGGCATCGACGCTGAACCTGCTGCGCGCCTTTTCCAGCGGCGGATATGCCAACCTGCACCAGGTGCACGCATGGACGCATGATTATATGGGCCGTTCCCCTTGGGCGAAGAAGTTCAAGGATGTGGCTGACCGCATTGGCGAGGCGCTGGCCTTCATGGAGGCATGTGGCATCACGCCGGAAACGGTCCCGCAAATCAAAGGCACCAGCTTCTATACCAGCCATGAGGCCTTGTTGCTGCCCTATGAGCAGGCATTGACCCGTCAGGATTCGCTGACCGGTCAATGGTATGACACATCGGCGCACATGCTGTGGATCGGCGATCGCACGCGGTTTGAAGGATCGGCCCATGTTGAATTCCTGCGCGGTATTGGCAATCCCATTGGCCTGAAATGCGGCCCCAGCCTCGAACCCGACGCTCTGCTTGGCATGCTCGATACGCTAAACCCTGCGCGCGTGCCGGGACGGATCACGCTGATTTCACGCTATGGCCATGACAAGGTGGAAAGCGGTCTGCCCAAACTGGTCCGCGCGGTTCAACGCGAAGGGCATCCGGTTATCTGGTCATGCGACCCGATGCACGGCAATGTGATAAAGTCCGCGAGCGGTTATAAGACGCGGCCTTTTGAACGGATATTGGCTGAAGTGCGCGGCTTTTTTGCCGTGCACCGGGCTGAGGGCAGCTTTGGCGGCGGTATTCATATCGAGATGACCGGGCAGAATGTGACAGAGTGCACAGGCGGAGCCATTGCGGTCACGGATGAGGGTCTAGCCGACCGTTATCACACCCATTGCGACCCGCGCCTCAACGCTGCGCAGTCGCTGGAGCTGGCCTTCCTGCTTGCCGAAATGCTCAATCAGGAAATGGCCGACCGCGCGCGGCAGGCGGCATAATGGCACCGCCGCGCGTTGCCATTGTGCGGGATAGCGCAATAAAATCCGGGATCGGTTTCGGCAGCGCATTGGCCATTGCGATCAGCTACACCACGCATCAGTCCGTGCTATGGGCGATCATTCACGGCCTGTTCGGCTGGTTTTATGTGCTTTACTTTGTGCTGACGCGGTAGGCGACCCAAGGTCGGGACTCGGGACTTGGCTTAATCGTCTAGCGGCTTGCCGTCCAAATTGGGTGCTGCTAACCCTTGCGTCATGCGACCCTATTTTCTCTTGCCCGTCCTGCTTTTAGTGGCCTGTGCCGGGCCGATCGAGACCCGAATAAATAGCACAGGGTCAAGCAGCGCTGCGCCGACGAGTTTTTCTGTCGACCCGGATGTCACAGGCCCGGCCGCAGGCGTGCAGGCAAAGGTCATTGAATATCTTGGCGGCCATAATTTTCGCCTCGCAGACAATGGCGCCCTGAAATTGCATGTTACTGTGTCCGACCGGCCAGCCGAGCTCGCCTTGCAAAGCGACTCAAAAGAGCTGGCGGCAACGGGGACAAAGGCCAAATGTGCCGAACGTGAATATCGGGTCGGTATCGTCCTGACGCGGATCGCCGACGGTTCGGATTTCTACCGCGCCAGTGCCGCCGAATTTCACTGCAAGCTAACGATGGACGAGGTGCTGCCCGTACTGATCCGGGCTGCGCTGGCGGACCTTGGGGCACCGCGTGGCGGCTATACGATCACGCGGCCGCGTCCTGGGGAATTTCGATTGATTCCGGCAGCGTAAGGATAAAACAGGCTCCGCCCGATTTATAATTTTCGGCATTGACCGATCCATTATGCCGCTCGGCCACGGCGCGCACAAAGGCAAGCCCAAGACCAAGACTTTTCACCCGCGATTTGCCCTCGCGGCCACTGGAAAAACGGGTAAACAGGCTGGGCAAAAGTTCAGGGTCGATGCCGCCGCCCTGATCGATCACCCGCATTTCGACCATACCACCCTCGACTCGCGCCACATCAATAAAGATCAGGCCGCCATCGGGGCTGTATTTGATCGCATTATCAACAAGGTTGGTCAGCGCGCGCGACAGGCTGTCCGCTTCGGCAAACACAAAAATGTCACGGTCATGGTCGACCACTTCAATCGATATGTTCCGCTCTTTTGCCAGTGGCCAAAGGCTGTCCGCGACATCGCGAGCCAATTCGGCAGGCATCAGGTCAATGCCCTCAAATTCCTTTTCACCCATGCGGGCAATATGCACAAAATCCTGCGCAAGCTGCATCGTCCGCCGGGAGTGTACCTCTATCCGCCGACGCAAGTCATTATCGCGCAGATCGGGCAACATCGAAATAATTGCCGACTGGGGCGCACGCATGTCGTGTGACAAAAGCTGTAATGCCTCCTCGCGGTCAGCCTCTGCCTGCGCCAGCGCCGAGATGTCGGCCAGATAGTGGATTTGGCCGCTCACCCTGTCGCCATCGTCCAATATATCGGCGCTGCGGAGCACAAATGTCCTGCCGTCCAGCGCGACGAAGCGGACAAATTCCTCATTGTCCTCTTCATCTGTGCGGCGGCTTTCCAGATAATGCGCAATGCGCTCACGCTGCGCCTTGCCCACCCCGCGGAATATGACGTTAGTCAACGGCAGCCCCACAATATCCTGGCCCAGCCGTGCCTCGGAGAGGTGATTGGCCATGGTGACCATGCCCTGATTGTCGCTGACCAGCATAGGGTCAGGCAGATGCTCCAGCGAATCCGACACAAAGCGGCGCAAATCGCGCAATTGGTCAATTGCCGCGGCAAGGCTGGCACTTTGGCGTGCCACCATATCACCAGAAGCCCGCGCATTTGTGGTCAATGGAATGGCGCCGCCTTCCTTTTCTAGGTCGCCCAATTCCCGGTCCATGAAATCGCTCATGGCCTGCAACCGACGCCAGCCCCATAATGGATAAACTAGAAGCAGTCCCAAAATAGCAGCCCCCGGCGGAAACCAGAGCTGCCTGCCCAACAAGGCTGCACTTGCGGCCAGCACAGCTGCAACCATGGCCAGCGAGGCAACAAGCGCCATTCGCGGACGCCAGCGCAAAAAGCCAACCAGCAGCAGCCACATCGGCAGCAGTGAAAGGGCAATGGTGGTCGCCTGCGGCAATGGCGTCACAAAATTGTCGCGCCGGATAGCGCCCAGCATGTTGGCCATGATTTCAATTCCGGACAACAGGCCGCCATCGGCCAGCGGCACAGGAAATGAATCGCCAAGCCCGGGCGCCGTCGCGCCAACGATAATATCCTTGCCCCGGATCAGCTCGGCAGGGACATCGCTGGAAAGCAGGTCGATATAGGATATTTCGGTAAAACTGCCACGCGGCGCATAGGGGATCAAAAGCAACGTCCCGCACCGGTCACCCCGGGCATAGGCCGCCGACGGCCGGCCATTTGGCCCGCGGCCGGCAAGCTCCATGATGTGCGGCCATTTCTCGCCTGCATCCCCATCTGGAAAGCATAGGGCTGTGCGCCTGACGACGCCATCATGGTCAAATTCGATGTTTACATGGCCAATGCCTGCCGCTGCGCTAGCGATCGCAGGGATCGGCTTTACCACATCATGATCGCGCCCGTCGCTGCCCGGCGTTGCAAAATGCAGCGGGACATAGGCCGGGATTTTGCCGTCCATGGCACTGGCAAGCGCTGCATCATCCAGGGGATCGGCAGGCTCGCTCAGCAAGATATCAAGGGTTATCGAACGCGGTTCTGCTGCCTTTAGCTTATCAAGCAGCTGCACATGGTGCAACCGGGGCCAAGGCCAGCGGCCCAGCGTCGCAAGGCTGTTATCATCAATGTTCACCAGCAGAATATCAGGATCGGCCTGCGGGCGGGACAGGCCGCTTAGTTGGTCATAAAATAGATAATCAAAGGATGACGTCCCGCGCCATTGCAACGCCAGCAGCACAGCCAGCGATGCCAGCATGGCGGTCGCCAGCCACTCAATGATGAGGCGAAAGCGAAGGTTCATGCAAAAGCGGCTTGGCTGGCAGCCAGACCCATATTATTTTCCCGAAACGGTGAGCTTTTCAAAAGGCGTCCAACTCGTCGTTACCTCGCCATCCAGATATTGGATTGAAGCAACACGCCAGTAATAGTCCCCATCGGGCAAGTCAGACAAGCCAATCTGTTGCGCCGTCAGCCCAGCCTCGTCCACCATTGCAGTGCCGTCCGGCCTGTCTTTAAACAGCTGGAAATGATAGCGCAGCTCGCCGCGCCCCTCGCCAATCCATTTGAAGGCAAAACCAGTTTCGTTACGCCCGCCGCTCGCCGATATGCTGTTTAGCCGCCGTTTAAAGGCATAGGTGCTCGGCATCCCTTCAATGCCGCTGCCCGATATCGCGCGAAACCGCACAAAATAATTACCATCGCCAATATCGGGGAAAGCTGCTGCCGGTCCCGTAAACGTGCCGTCGGCCACTTGCTCGACGAAGCCGCCATCGGCCGCCACGGTAACCCGGAAACCTGCATATCCGCCTGCTGGAAGATCAAAATTGACCAGTTTTGCTATCTGACGGCGACCCGCATCGTCAAAGGCGACCGGCGGCAAAAGCTGTTCCTGCACCACAGCGCCATCCGCCTTGACCGCGAGGCCGTTACCGGCAGGCATATCAGCGCTCTTCCCGCCCGGCAAAGCCACAGCCAGCGCCCCTTCGGTCACTTCGGAAAAGTCATTGCCATCAACGTCGTCATAGCGCGCCTGAAAATCGGTACCGCGCACCGCCGAGGTCGCCTTTGGCGTGCGCACAATATAACGGTCGTTATCGTTTTTCATCGGCGTGACTGTGGATTTGGCCCCGCCCCGGCCAACCGAAAAATCATAATCAAGGCTGGAGTCGATGACATATTGGCGCAGCCGGACGATTTTGAGGTCACTGTTTGAAGGCAATGCAATCCGCGAGCCATTTTCGAGCGAAAGCGTGGCAAAAGAGGAAGCCCCGGTTTTCAGCGTCATTCCTTCACCAAGGCTGGCTCCGGTTGCCGCCATTGATGTCCGGCCTGTGCTTAGTAGCGTTACATTGCCGCGTACCGACACAATCTGCGCACTGCTGGCCCTGAATTTCAGATATTTGCGCTGGATACGAAGCTTTTTCCCAATGGGAATGACCTTTGGGTCGCGGATGGCATTTTCCTTTTGCACCCGGGCATAATCATCAGATTTCGCAAAATATTTGCTGCCCAGGTTGATTAGGGTGTCGCCCTTTTTCACCTGATAAATGATGATGTCATCGTTCGCAGCCACCGGCGGGGTCGCAATTGCGACCATGAGGGCGGAAACCAAGGCGATAAAAAAACGTATCACTTGTGGTCCATTGTCTCCAGACGATAGCCATAGCCGAAGACGGTGAAGATGCGAAAGCCGTTTTCCGGCCTAAGGTCCAATTTCCCCCTGACCCGCGAGATGTGCATGTCGAGCGTCCGGGTGGCCAGCGCAGCTGTTGTCCGCCAGATGGTCTCCATAATGTAGTTCCGCGACAATGTGCGGTCCCGATTGCGGAAAAACAGGTCAGCCAGTTCAAATTCCTTGGCCGTCATCATGACCGTTTGCCCATCAAAGTTGACGGATTGTTCGATCCGGTCAAATTCATATTTGCCATAGGTCGCTTTGGTATCAAACGCGCCAGAGCCAGCCGTGCGGCGCAGCATGGCATTGATGCGCGCGGCAATGACGCCGCGATCTTCGGGCTTGGTAATATAATCATCGGCACCGGCGTTCAGGGCAGCACTAATGTCCTGCTTTGCCGTCCGGTTGGTCATCATGATGACGGGTGGGCGCTCTTGCATGGTCGACTGCATCCACTGCAAAGTCTGCAACCCATCCTTTTTGGGCATACTCCAGTCAAGAATGACAAGATCATAAGTTTCACGGACAAGCGACTGTGACAGGGCACTGCCGTCGTTAAAAACAACGACGTTGTGGCCCAAATCTTCTATTATCGCTTTCAGGTAATTGACGACATCTGCCTCGTCATCGGCAATGGCGATCCGCATTTTCCCACACCCTATCCTCTTCGGCGACTGCATTATTCGCTGAATGCCGCCGGTTCTCGCCAGCGGGGAATAGAATTGCTTTACATTTTGTCCAGCAATACCGTGAGTCGGTTACAAGCCTTTACAAGGCTTGCCATGCGATGGACGGGCAGGAAAATGGCTGGGGTGGCAGGATTCGAACCTGCGAATGCCGGTACCAAAAACCGGTGCCTTACCGCTTGG
>CAZNEO010000056.1:0-11337 GCA_964572205.1 uncultured Sphingorhabdus sp. | reverse complement strand
GTCAGCGGGAAATCCTTGCGCTGCGGGTGGCCGACAAAGCCATAGTCGGTCAATATCCGCCGCAGGTCAGCATTGCCCGCAAAGGTCACACCGTACATGTCGAAAACCTCGCGCTCCAGCCAGCCTGCAACGGGCCAGATTTCGGTTACTGACGGCACGGGCGCATCATCATTGGTGGCGACATGCACGCGGATTCGGTGGTTTTTGGTGAGCGACAAAAGGCAATAAACCACCTCGAAACGCGGGTCGCGGTCGGGCCAGTCAACGCCCGCAATTTCCATCAGCTGCTGATAGTCGCAAACATCGCGCAAGGCCGTCATGACGTCGACCAGCTTGTCGGTTTTCACATGGCAAGCGACTTCGCCATGCGCCTCTTCAATCGACAGCAGGCTTTTGCCCAGCGCCTTTTTGATGGCAGTGACAGTGCCCTTGGGCGTGGCGATGGCAGGGGCAGAATGGCTCACCGCTCAATTGTCCCTTCCCGGCGGATTTTGCGCTGCAGCTGCATGATGCCATAGAGCAAAGCCTCTGCAGTCGGGGGGCATCCGGGTACATAAATGTCCACCGGAACAATCCGGTCGCAGCCGCGCACAACGGAATAGCTGTAATGGTAATAACCACCGCCATTCGCGCATGATCCCATCGAGATCACATATTTGGGTTCAGACATCTGGTCATAAACCTTGCGCAGGGCCGGAGCCATTTTGTTGCACAATGTGCCGGCAACGATCATCACATCCGACTGGCGCGGGCTGGCGCGCGGCGCGATGCCAAAGCGTTCAAAGTCATAGCGCGGCATATAGCCGTGGATCATTTCCACCGCGCAGCAGGCAAGCCCGAAGGTCATGGGCCATAAAGAGCCGGTGCGCGCCCAATTGAACAGATCCTCGGTCGAGGCAACGACAAAGCCCTTGTCATTGACTTCAGCAGCAAGCGCCCCGAAATCCGGCGCGTCGCCAGCCATAGGGGTTTTTTCCATCACTCCCATTCCAGCGCTCCCACTTTCCACGCATAGGCAAAGCCAACAGCCAGCTCAAAGAGGAACAGCATCATTGTGCCCCAGCCCAGCCAGCCGGTTTCACCCAGGCTGACGGCCCATGGAAACAGGAAAGCAGCCTCAAGGTCAAAGATGATGAACAGGATGGCAACAAGGTAAAAACGCACGTCAAATTGGCTGCGCGAATCTTCAAAAGCCGGAAAACCGCATTCATACTCTGCGAGTTTTGCCTCGGTCGGCTTATGCGCCCCGGTCAGGCGCGCCACACCCATCGGCAAAAAGACAAACAGCGTCGAAATTCCCAGCGCAATTACTAGGAAAATCAGGATCGGTAGATATTGCGACAGGTCAGTCACGCGCGTTTAATCCGGCTATCGTTTGCACACCTGCGCCCTAGACATGGGGCGCAGCAGAGGCAAGTGCAAAGGCGGTCATTATCGATGAGTTTTCCGCAGATTTTCTTATTGAGAAAGCTTCGCAAAAACCTCAGCGAATGGCTTCTGCCAGCAACTTATGCAGCTTGCTGTGCAGCGCATCATTGGCGGCAAGTACCTGTCCATCGGCTATCGCGGGAGATCGACCGCGATAGTCGGTGACAAAGCCGCCCGCTTCGCGCACGAGCAGGCAACCTGCGGCGGCATCCCAGGGTGAAAGTCCGCTTTCCCAGAAACCGTCATAACGCCCCGCTGCCAGCCATGCGAGATCGAGACTCGCTGCACCAAAGCGGCGCATTCCGGCCACTTCGGGACCGATTGCATTGAATATTTTTGACCATTCGGCAAAATCGCCATGCCCTTTATAGGGCGTTCCCGTGGCAATCAGCGCTTCATTTAACTTGCGCCGTCCCGATACGCGCAGGCGCTTATGGCCCAGCCATGCGCCCTTGCCGCGCTCAGCCCAAAAGCTTTCGTCAGTGATGGGGTTATAGACCAGCGCCATGTAAAGATCGCCCCAGCCCGACCCATCGGGCTTTGGGTCCTGCACCGCGATCGAAATGGCAAAATGCGCAATGCCGTGCAGGAAATTGCTGGTGCCATCCAGCGGATCGACGATGAAACGGGGCTTGCCTTCCTTCCCCGCAATCTCCCCGCTTTCTTCCATCAAAAAACCCCAGTCGGGTCGCGCATTTTCCAATTCCCGGAAAATCGTGTCTTCTGCTTTCTGATCCGCCTTGGAAACGAAATCGGCAGGCCCTTTCATGGAGACCTGCAACTGTTCGATTTCGCTGAAATCACGGCGCAATTTACCGCCCGCCTTGCGCGCGGCTTTTTCCATGACGGACATCAGGCCTGATAATGCTGGCATCTTTTACTCCCCTCCCGCCTGCGGGAGGGGCCGGGGGTGGGCCTGTGTCCGCTCAATGGGAGTCTAATTTTCAAGGGTGGCTGTGCCCACCCCGCTGCGACTAGGCAGCCCTTCGACAAGCTCCGGACTGCCAAGTCTCACGCCCTCCCGCAGACGGGAGGGGGTTTCGGTCAGTCAACCTTACGGACATATTCCCGTTCGTAGACGTCAACGACGATCCGTGTGCCGCTTGAAATATGCGGCGGGACCATCACGCGGACACCATTGTCGAGGATTGCGGGTTTGTAGCTTGAAGAAGCGGTCTGGCCCTTCACCACCGCATCCGCCTCAACAATGGTTGCTTCGATCGTGTCGGGCAAAGCGACCGAAAGCGCCTCATCTTCATACATTTCCATTGTCACGTCCATGCCATCCTGCAGGAACGCCGCAGCATCGCCAAGCAAGTCGGTCGGCAAAGTCACCTGATCATAGGTTTCCTTGTCCATGAACACCAGATTGTCGCCCTCGGCGAACAGATATTGGAAATCCTTCTGGTCAAGACGAATGCGCTCCACCGTTTCGGCCGAGCGGAATCGGACATTGTTCTTGCGGCCATCGCGCAGGTTTTTCAGCTCAACCTGCATATAGGCCCCGCCCTTGCCCGGCTGGGTATGCTGGATTTTGACTGCGCGCCAAATGCCGCCTTCATATTCAATAATGTTACCCGGACGGATTTCGACACCGCTGATCTTCATCGCTTCACTCGCTTGACAGATTGAAAGAGCATGGGGCGCCGTTGCCCCGTTGGCGGCGGCCTTTAGCGGGGTGGCAGCATTTAGGCAAGCAGCGCGTTAAATGCCTTGACCGCAGCTGCCGGGCCACTGGGGTGGTTCCAGACAGCGCCCGATACCGCAAGGAAATCCGCGCCCAACTCGATCAGCGGCTTTGCATTATCGGGGGTTATGCCACCGATGGCGACGCAGGGCACTTCTGTAAACTGTGCCCACAGGCGCAGCGTCTCCAGCTCGGCCTGATGTTCGACCGTTTTTGTGCTTGTCGGATAAAAGGCTCCAAAAGCGACATAATCGGCCCCAGCCTCTGCCGCCTCCATGGCGAGGTGGCGGCTGTTGTGGCATGTCACCCCAATTTGCGCATCGCGGCCCAAAGCGGCGCGAGCCTCGCGTGCATCGCCGTCGCTCTGCCCCAGATGCACGCCATCCGCGCCGATCCGTTTTGCCAGCGAAATGCTGTCATTGACGATGAAGGCAACATCATGGGCCGTGCATATCGCTTGCAACGGCTCAGCGAGCTTTGCCGCCAGATGCTGGTCCACCCCCTTCACGCGAAACTGGAATGCCGCAACCGGCCCTGCCGAAAGGGCGGCCTCCAGTTGGACAGGAAAATCCCCTGCGACATCAGGCGGGGAAATCAGGTAAAGTTGGCATAGAGGGCGTTCCATGCACCGCCTTTAGCAGACACGGGCAAGAAGGAAACCGTCCCATTTTTTGGCGCCAACGGTCTGGATCGCAGTCGAATCCAGCTGGGGGTGGTTGGCCACATGATCGAACAGGCGGCGCGTGCCGATCACGCGCGGGTCTGGATCATCGGCATCGATAATTGTGCCCTCGCGCACTACATTATCAACGATAATCATCGTGCCCGTTCGCCCAAGCCTTATGGCCTCATCGACATAATGGACATTGCCCTGCTTGTCGGCATCGATGAAGATGAAATCAAATGCTTCGCCGGGCTGCATCGCGGCAAGGCTGTCGGCGGCAGGTCCGACAAGTATATCGACCCTGTCAGACAGCCCTGCCCTTTCGATATTTTCGGCGGCCACGCGCGCATGTTTGCGGTCAATTTCCAACGTTACCAGTTTGCCGCCGTCGGGCAATGCGCGCGCCAACCAGATGGTGGAATAGCCGCCGAGCGTGCCGATTTCCAATATGCGCCGCGCACCCATCAGTTGGGCCAGCAGCATCAGCATCTTCCCCTGCGTGGCCGATACATCGATCGGCGGCAGCCTGTTGGCGGCATTATGCGAAAGCGCCGCGGTTAGCGCGTCGTCCTCGGCCAGCAATTGGCTGGCAATATAGGCATCAACATCGCGCCAGCGCGGATCGCTCATGTGATCGAGGCGGCATGGATTGCGTCAATTGCCTCGCCCAGGGCTGCGTCAAATTCGGCATCGCTCATCTGCGCGCGCAGATCTTCCAGCAACGCACGGCTGAAACTTGCTATAATACCGCGGTTTCGTGCCAGTTCCTCGCACGCTTCCGGGCGTTGATAACCGCCGGAAAGCGCAACCACGCGCAGCACCTTGGGGTGATCGACCAGCGGATCAAATGTCCCGGCGGTTACCGGCAGGCTTAGCTTCAGCATCACGTGACTGTCGATTTCAGCCAGATTTTTCAGGATTTCTTCGACAAGGATGGCATCACAGTCGCCGCGCGTGGCGCTCGTGATGTTCACTTCAGGCTCTAGGATCGGCATCATGCCATGCGACAATACCTGCCGCCCAATCTCAAACTGCTGCGCAACGACAGCCGCTATGCCTTTCGCATCGGCAGAATTGATCACCGAGCGTTCCTTGGTGCCATAAACGCCCAATGCCTTTGACCGGGCAAGCAGTGCGTCAAGCCCGGGCATTGGCTTCATCATCTGCACCCCGTCCGCCTCATCTTCCAGACCTTTGTCAATCTTGATGAAGGGCACGATGCCTTTGTTAATCAAAGCTTTGGGTGTCGATACGCCATCCACATCGCCGTCCATGGTGCGCTCAAACAATATCGCTCCAACCACCTTGTCGCCCGTAAAGGCGCTCGACCGGATGATCCGGGCACGCATGGCATGAATCAGGCCAAACATTTCCTCAACATTTGACCATGCGCTGCTATCCACGCCATAGCCAGCCAATGCCTTGGGCGTTGATCCGCCGCTTTGGTCCAAGGCCGCGATAAAGCCCTGTCCGGCAGCGATTTTTGCAGTCATTTCGGCGAAATTCATGGGCTGGCTCCATTTAGTGCATACGTATGTTCCGCCGCGCCATTAGCGCCCAGCCCGCCTACGCGCAACTGCATCAACCAATAAAAATTCAGTTAAGCAAAAGCGCCTTCACACCCGGCAATTCCTTGCCTTCCATCCATTCCAGAAAAGCGCCGCCAGCCGTCGAAATAAAGCTGAAATCCTGCGTCACGCCGGCATGAGCCAAGGCCGCAACCGTATCGCCGCCGCCTGCAACAGAAACAAGCGAACCTTCCTTCGTAAGCGCCGCTGCCGTGCGGGCAAGCGCAACCGTCGCTGCGTCAAAAGGCTCAATCTCAAATGCGCCCAGCGGCCCATTCCAGACAAGCGTTCGGCAGGTCTTCAGGACATCGGCCAACGCTTCAACCGCTGCTGGACCAACATCAAGTATCATTTCATTGGCCTGAACCTCGTGAACATTGGCCGTGCGCACAGCCGGATTGGCTCGGAATTCGGTGGCGACGATTACGTCATAAGGCAAATGCACCGTACATCCCGCCTTATCTGCCGCCTCCAATATGGCATTTGCGGTATCCGCCAGATCATGCTCGCACAGCGACTTGCCAACATTGACGCCGCGGGCTGCTAGAAATGTATTGGCCATCCCGCCGCCAATGATCAGATGATCGACCTTGGCCACCAGATTATTGAGCACGTCAAGTTTCGACGAAACCTTTGCACCTCCAACAACGGCCGCAACTGGATGTTCAGGATTACCCAGCGCCGCCTCCAGCGCCTTTAATTCAGCTTCCATCGACCGCCCTGCATAAGCAGGCAAAAGATGCGCAAGCGCTTCTGTGGTCACATGCGCGCGATGCGCCGCAGAAAAGGCGTCGTTGACATAAATATCGCCATGGGCAGCAATCGCCCTTGCCAGATCAAGATCATTGCACTCCTCACCGGGCCAGAACCGGCTGTTTTCCAGCAGCGCAACGTCTCCGTCCGCCATAATACCTATGGCCTGCGCCACGACATCACCATATATTTCGGGAACGAACATCACTTCCCGCCCCAGCACAGATTGCAGCGCATCGAGCGTCATCGAAACTGACATTTCGCTATGCTTTGCCCCTTTGGGGCGACCGAAATGGGCTAGAATCAAGACTTTTGCGCCTTTGGACGACAAGTCTTTGACTGTCGGCGCAAGAGCATGGATCCGCGTCAAATCCGTAACCCTGCCATCGGCCATGGGAACATTCAGGTCAACGCGCACCAACGCACGTTGCCCCGCAAGGTCGCCAAGATCGTCGATGCTGCGAAAAGCCATGGCGTCAGCTACTCCTTACAACAGGCCGCCCATCACACCCGCAGTGTCGACCATACGGTTTGAAAAACCCCATTCATTGTCATACCAGCTCAGAACGCGCACAAGCTTTCCGTCAATCACCGCGGTTTCCAGGCTGTCGATCGTGGAACTATGGGCATCATGGTTATAGTCGATGGAAACCAGCGGCTCATCCGAATAGCCTAGCACGCCTTTCAGCGGCCCTTCCGCTGCCGCCTTCAGCAAAGCATTGACTTCATCTTTGGTGGTATCGCGCTTGGGCTGGAATGTCAGGTCCACCACGGAAACATTTGGCGTCGGTACGCGGATCGCGGAGCCGTCAAGCTTTCCTTTCAGTTCCGGCAACACCTCTCCCACAGCGCGCGCAGCACCCGTTGTCGTCGGGATCATTGACATAGCTGCCGCCCGCGCCCGGCGCGGATCCTCATGGATTTGGTCCAGGATTTTCTGGTCGTTGGTATATGCGTGAACCGTTGTCATCAGCCCACGTTCAATCCCGATTGCGTCATTCAAAACCTTCGCAAAGGGTGCCAGACAATTTGTCGTGCATGAGGCGTTGGAGACAATTTTGTGATCGGCGCTAAGTTTGTCGTGATTGACCCCGTAAACGACCGTCAAATCTACATTTTTGCCTGGCGCGGAAATCAGCACGCGCTTTGCGCCAGCATCCAAATGCTTTTGTCCGCCTTCGCGGGTGGTGAAGAAACCGGTGCATTCCAGTGCGATATCAATACCCTGCGCGGCATGCGGCAAATTGGCCGGATCGCGTTCCGCCGTAACGTGAATGCGCTTTCCATTTATGATCAGATCGCTGCCATCGACCTCGACGGTGCCGGAAAAAGGGCCATGAACGCTGTCGCGCTTGAAAAGTAGCGCATTCGCTTTTGCGTCCGCAAGGTCATTGATCGAAACCAATTCGAGCCCACAATCGGGGCGCTCAAGAATGGCGCGGGCAACATTGCGTCCGATGCGTCCGAAACCGTTAATTGCAACTTTAGTCGCCATGTCAAAATCTCCGCTTAACTATCAAGTTTTTGCTGTATTTTTTTAACTATCGCGCTGACTGAAAAACCGAAATGATCAAACAGCGCCTCTGCTGGTGCGGATGCACCGAAACTGTCGATTCCAATAGCCAAGCCACCTTGCGTGTAGCGGTCCCAGCCCAGCGTCACTCCCGCCTCAATTGATACTTTGAGCGCGTCTGATGGCAAGATGCCCGCGCGATAGCTTTCATCTTGCGCGTCAAACCGTTCCCAGCAAGGCATGGAGATGACGTCAGCACCAATTCCCAGCGCTTCCAAGGCGTCCGCCACGCTGACGGCAAGTGCTACTTCAGAGCCGGTCGCCAATAGCACAACCCGGCGTATCGCCTGAGCACCGCGCAATCGATAGGCACCTTTTGCGGAGAGGTTTTCCGCAAAGTCGTGCCGCAATTGCGGCAAATTTTGGCGGGTCAACGCCAGCAACGACGGACGGTCGGCAGCTTCCAGCGCTAATGCCCAGCATTCGGCAGTTTCAATCGCATCGCAGGGTCGATAGACATCAAGATTTGGCACAAGCCGTAGCGACATGACATGCTCTACAGGCTGATGCGTAGGTCCGTCTTCGCCTAGCCCGATGCTATCATGCGTCATCACATAAACAACGCGCTGCCGCTGAATCGCCGACAGCCGGATCGCATTACGGCAATAGTCCGAAAAGACCAGAAAGGTTCCACCATAGGGGATAATGCCGCCGTGAAGCGCCATACCATTCATGGCCGCAGCCATACCGAATTCCCGGATGCCATAATAGACATAGCGTCCGGAATAATCCTCTTTGGAAAGCGGATTAGTAGCCTTTGTTTTGGTGTTGTTTGAACCAGTCAAATCGGCTGATCCGCCCAACATCGACGGAATTGCCGTTGTAAGAACCTCAAGCGCCATCTCAGAAGCTTTGCGCGTGGCAACCTTGGCAGGCGCGGCAATCAAGCTGGCGCAATATTCTTTGATTGCCCCTTGCGCATCAACTTTGCCGGCCATCCGGTCGGCAAATTCCGATCCTTTGGGATTTTTGGCAAGGCGCGCTTCCCACGCCTCCCGCTTTGCAGCGCCATATGCCCCGGCAGCGCGCCATTGTGCCAAAATGTCATCCGGCACAACGAACTCCGGTTCGTTCCACCCCAAAAACTGACGGGTTGCCCCGATCTCATCCCCGCCCAGCGGTGCGCCATGGACATGATGCGTGCCCTGCTTATTCGGTGCCCCCTTGCCGATGATTGTACGACAAGCAATCAAAGATGGGCGATTGTCAGCCAGTGCTGCGTCGATGGCACGAGAAATATCTGCAAAATCATGCCCATCACAGGCCTCGGTATGCCATCCTGTTGCCCTGAACCGCGCAGGAATGTCCTCGCTTGTAGACAAATCGGTAGGGCCATCAATTGTGATGCGGTTATCGTCCCAAAACACGATCAGCCGCCCAAGACCGAGATGCCCCGCCAGACCTATGGCCTCATGGTTTATCCCTTCCATAAGGCAGCCATCACCTGCAATCACCCATGTGCGATGATCGACCAGATCGTCGCCATAAATGGCATTAAGATGACGCTCGGCAATTGCCATGCCAACAGCCATGGCCAGACCCTGCCCTAACGGCCCCGTGGTCGATTCAACACCGTCCAGCTCAAAATTTTCTGGATGCCCCGCGCAAGGGCTGTGCAACTGGCGGAAATTGCGAATGTCATCAAGCGTGGGTTTGGCGTAACCACTAAGGTACAGCGTTGAATAAGCGAGCATTGAGCCATGGCCGGCAGAAAGAACAAACCGGTCACGGTCAGGCCATTTCGGCGCAGCCGCATCATATTTTAGATATTTGCTGTACAAAATTGTGGCGACATCGGCCATGCCCATTGGCATCCCCGGATGACCGCTATTCGCGGCTTGCACCGCATCCATTGACAATGCGCGGATCGCGTTGGCCATATTCCGGAGAGTATCGGTCATTTAAAATTCCCCAACGCAGCAAGCTGCTGCGACGAATGCGGTCCGGCAAGGTCAGGAAAGCCCCACGAGTCGGTCGGCCGACCCTTTGCGGCGGCAAAGGCAAAGCGTCAAGCCGTCCGCTTTGCATGATGGAATGCAATTTGCCATTTATGGCAATATTGCTAATCTGCAGAATGACTTCCCATTGCAGGACGGGGTATTTTATGTCTGATGACAGAATGATGCAGGCGATCGGAAGGATCGAACGTGCCCTCGCAAGGATTGAAACTTTGGATTTCAAACAACGGTCCGGCTCACCGCCAGTGCAGGAACCGGGCCTTGTTGCCCGCCATGATCGCTTGAAGCAGGCGACCCAGTCGGCAGTGGCAGAGCTGGACAAGCTGCTTGCCAGGATTGGTAACTGACCATGGCAGATGTACGGCTGTCGATCGCAGGGCGCGATTACATTGTAACCTGCAAGGATGGCGAAGAAGAGCGTTTGACCGCGCTTGGCCGATTGGTTGACACGAAAGCAAGGGAAGCAAGCGCCGCCGGTGGACTTAACGAAAGCCGCCAGCTGCTTTTTGCGGGCCTTTTGCTCGCTGATGAGATTTTTGACCTGCAGCTGGATAACAGATCGACGGCAAGCAGTGCAGACCTTGCCGATGCGCTGGAAAAACTGGCCGCAAGGGTTGAAACACTTGCAGCAGACCTTGAGCAGGCAGGCTAATCATCCTACATGGTAGATGGCGGAACTGCCCGGCACGACCTTGAGAGAACATCCCTGAGGCGATAATATCATCCAAGGGAGCTGTCCCTGCCCGTGTCACATCGGCAACGATGGGATACGGTGCAAATGGCGCCCACCTGACGTAATGGCGTCAGAGGATATTCCAGGCAACGACCCATGGTGGTTCCGTCACCGTGACATAAAGGCCTCGCAAGCGTGTGAATCAAAACAACAAAGCCGCTCTCCGCGCGCAATATCGGCAGGCGCGGGCAGATTTTGTGGACGCCATGACGGCAGGTGAACGCGCACTCGCATTTTCGCAGGCTCCATCGGCTCTTCAAGCCTGTTTTGTGCCGGGAACGGTTGTTGCAGGATATATCCCGGTGGGATCAGAGGCTGACCCGGGAAAATTGATGCGCATCGCAGAGCAAGCAGGCTGTGTGCTTGCGCTACCGCATGTGATCAGCAGGAGCGCGCCAATGCAATTTCTCCGCTGGTCAACCGACGCCCCGCTAGAGGATGGTCCTTTTGGTTTGAAACAGCCGCAGGCAACATCAGAGCGCTGCAGTCCTACCGTTCTGCTCGTCCCGCTTGTCGCATTTGATTCCGCGCTATTTCGCCTTGGCCAAGGCGCTGGCCATTATGATCGGGCCCTAAGCCTGCTTCCCGAGGGGCGGGCAATCGGGATAGGTTGGTCCGTCCAGCAAGCGCCAACCCTGCCCTTGGATCCGTGGGATATCCCCCTTGATGCTATATTAACTGAGAAAGCGTGGTTATCAGCGTGAAAGACGAAAATGCACCTGTTGAGAAACCATCCCTGCGCAAACCCGCGGGCATTTTCATCATTTTGCTGATGATCATAGCGCTGAGTTGGGCAATCGGGAGCTTATCCGACGACATTAGTCGCCTGCCCGGCTTCGTTCAGGCTTTGGTCTATATAATCGCCGGAATTGTCTGGATAGCGCCCCTGGGACCACTTCTGCGCTGGATGGAAACCGGAAAGTGGCGCGAGTGACGGGGCTCGAACCCGCGACCTCCGGCGTGACAGGCCGGC
>CAZNEO010000055.1:0-11852 GCA_964572205.1 uncultured Sphingorhabdus sp. | reverse complement strand
ATCCCGGCGGCTTCCTTCCTAGCCCTGAGCAAAATGGCCTCAAACCTCGAAGGGATATTTAATAGGTCCTGACCCTAGAATGTGCCGCAGTTTGAAATCCAATATAACATATGGAGAAAATCATTGTGCCTTCGCGGCATCCTTGGTGTCAGCTTTGTGTCAGTTTTACTATCAACATGCGCAGAAATCCGTGACAAAGGATGGTCAATAAAGCATCGCTTTTGCCCTCACTCCTTATCCTCCATCGCCTTGCGCAATTTCAGCAATGCGGCCTTCTTGATCTGGCAAACCCGCGCTGCGCCGACGCCAAGCGTCTGGCCAATCTCCTCAAGGTTCATTTCCTCGACAAAGAATAGCTGCAAAACCATTGCCTCGCGCTCGGGCAGTTCGGCGATATAGCGAGCCAACAAGCCGCGCATTTCGCTTTGCTCCATCAGGCTGTCCGCGCCCTCCATCGGATCGGCAAAGCTTGGATCATGATCGGAATAATGCTCGTCAATCGTGCCCGCCTCAACCGGCACAGCGCTTATCAGCAAGGCATTATAGGCTGCTATGTCGAGCTCCATTGCCTCTGCCATTTCAGCAGCCGTTGGTGGCCGCATCAGCCGCTGTTCCAGCTCTTGGCGCGTCGCAGACAGCTTGCGCCGTCCCGCCAGGGCCGAACGTGTCATCCGTGCCTCTTTGCGCAAGCCATCAATCATCGCGCCGCGCACACGAGTGGAGGCATAGGTCGCAAAGGCGAAGCCGCGATCTTCATAGCCCCGCGCTGCCTCAATCAGCGCCACCAGACCGGTCTGGATCAAATCCTCCAGCTCGACCGACGAGGACATGCGCGAATAGACGTGCCAGGCAATGCGCCGCACCATTTCGCCATGTGTGCGGATCAGGTCGTCCTGCCGCGCGCCGACTTGCCGATAGTTCCGGCAGGCAGTCTTTTTGTGGATGTCCACATCAATCGGGTCATGCAGCATCGCTCATTCATCCTCTTCTGCTTGGTTGTTTGCGGCGAGCAACGCGGGTTCGCGCGAACCGCCAATGGAGGCGATCACATCGACCGCCTTGGTTTCGGGAATTTCCAGGAATGACAGCACAGCGACATCGGCAAATTGCGCACGCAGCAGGCGCGCCACAGCAGCGCGGCAGACAGGCGCAGTGATGACGGCAAAGCTGCGCGCGGCAACCAGCAAGGGCTGCACCGCCTCGCCGACTGCGGCGATCAGTTGCCGGGCCAGCTGCGGCTCGAACGGCCAATTGGCGTTGGGTCCAGTGCGCACGGCTTGTGTCAGCAGCATTTCCAATTCGGGATCGATGGTAATGGCAGGCAGCGGCATCCTGACCGGCACAATGGTCTGCACGATCAGCGCGCCAATGCGTTGACGCACCGCCTCAACCAGTTCGCCAGGCGACAATTCCTGTCCGCCGCATTCGACCATGGCCTCGGCGATGCGGCGGAAATCGCGCAGGGGCACGCGCTCGGCCAGCAGGGCCCGGCACAGGGCGGCAATGCTGGCCAGGCTGTACGGCGCAGGCGTCAGCCCCTGAACAAGTTGCGGGCAGCTTTGCTTCAATGTGTCGATGATTGCCTGTGCCTCATCAAGGCCGAACAATTCAGCTGCGGCGCCGGAAATTATTCGGTTCAGGTGCGTTGCAACCACGGTGGGCGCATCAACGACCGTATAACCTGCCGCAATCGCCTCGGCACGAAGCGACGAGGCAATCCAAAGGGCATCAAGGCCAAAGCTGGGGTCTTTGCACGGCCGCCCTGTAATGCCGTCAAGGCAGTCGCCGCTGTCCAGCGCCATCAGTTCATTGGGCCAGACTTCATCCTCGCCCAAAACTGCACCCGCCACTTTGATGCGATAGCCATTGCCGGGTAGCGACAGGTCATCGCTGACTTTCACCAGCGGCAGGACAAAGCCCAGTTCGCGCGAGAGTTGCCGCCGGACCCCGGTAATACGGGCCATCAGCGGCGCGCCTTTTCGCTCGTCAACCAGATCGACCAGCGCATAGCCGATTTCAAGAACCACTGGCGCCGCCTCGCAAACATCATCCCAATGAATGATATGCGGCTGCGCTTCGGGCAGCGGCGCTGCTACAGGGATAGCCGCAATCGCCTCGCGCTGGCGCAACGTCCAATAGACCGCCGCTGCAGCGGCAGCGGCTGGCATTACGACAAGCTGCGGCATGGCCGGGATCAACCCCAGAAGAACAAGGATGATCGCAACCGGCGCCCATGCTTTTGAAAGCCCGAACTGGCTGCCAATCTGTCCCGACAGATCGAGGGGTGAGGATACACGCGTGACTATGGCGGCGGCTGCGATTGATAACAGCAAGGCGGGCACCTGTGCGACCAAAGCATCGCCAATGGCCAGCGAGATATAGATTTGTGCCGCCTCGCCCAGCGGCAATCCATGGCTGACCACCCCCAATATCAACCCGCCAAAGATATTGACGAACAGGATCAGCAACCCTGCGACTGCATCGCCCTTCACAAATTTGGAAGCACCGTCCATCGAGCCGTAGAAGTCGGCCTCGGTCGCCACCTCCTGCCGGCGCGCTTTGGCTTCGTCAGGTGTCAGCAATCCGGCATTGAGGTCAGCATCGATTGCCATTTGCTTGCCGGGCAGGGCATCAAGCGTGAAGCGTGCCGACACTTCCGATACACGGCCTGCGCCTTTGGTGATGACAACCAGATTGATGATCATCAGCACCGCGAAGACGAATATCCCAACGATATAGTCGCCGCCTATCAGGAACGCGCCAAATGCCTCGATCACATGCCCGGCGGCTGCCGGTCCTTGATGTCCGTCCACCAGCACAACACGCGTTGAGGCAACGTTGAGGGAGAGCCGGAACAGGGTCGCCAGCAGCAGCACGGTCGGGAAGGACGAAAAATCCAGCGGCTTGGCCGCCGAAAGCGCGATCATCAGCACCGCCAAGCTGATCAGGATGTTGGTGACAAAGCCAATGTCCAGCACCAGCGCCGGGATCGGCACGACCATCAGCATCACGACAACAAGGATCGCAAAGGGCAAAGCGCCGCCAATGACAACCGATGACCAGATGCGCTTAATGCCGCCGCCCATCAGCGTTATCCTCCCATCGCCGATAGCCGCCCATAGGCTGCATGGGCGAAATCGACCGACAGCCGTTCAGGCATTGGCTGGAACCCCTGTAACTGCATGGGGCGAACGGATTGATGCGATACTGCGGCAAACTGCCTGCGGGACGGCGATGGCGCTGTGAAATCATCCCCCATTTTCGCAGCGAACCGCTCACGAATTTCGTTGAGCGACCGTGGAGCGCCCTCCTTGCCAAAAAATACCGCACGATTTGCCGCCGCAGCTTTGGGAAACAGCGGCGCTGCGGGCTGGCCGGGATCAACCGACCATGCCTTTAAAAACTGCGTGGCACCGCCAACTCCCAGGAAATGTGCGAGATATAGATCAACCGGCTGTGGTTCTTGACCTAGCGCCCCTGCCAGTGCGTCACGATTGTCGGACGCAAATTCTGCCGCCATCAGCGATGCAACTTCCGGCTGGTTCCGCAAGTTCAGGATTTGACTGCGCAGCGCCGCATCGCTGACGGTAAAGCTACCGTCGCCATTCGCACTGATCGCTTCTGCCGCCCAGCCCAGCCCGTGCTTCACGCCATGCTTTTTCACCGTGCCAAGCCAAGTCTGACTGACAAATTGGAAAAGGCCAGCCGCGCTAGAGGTGGACGCCGTGGCATCGGGGCGAAAGCCGCTTTCCACTTTCGCCTGATTCATCAGATAGTCGAAATCGACGCCCGTCCGGTCAGCGGCAATGGCAATTGCCCGCGCTGCGCGGTCCATATTGGCGACATGCTGGCTTTGAATGTCCAAACGACTCATTGCGTGTCCATGCTGCCAGCGGCGGAAGTGCCGGTGGCTTGCAGGCTATTCTGCAATGGCCGTGCCAGATGATTTTTTCGGCTGATTACCGCCGTTTTTCAGTAAGATCTGGGAGACCCAGCAAGGGCCAGACCGCGCAATTCGTTGATCTTGCCAATTCTTTGACGCGTCCAATGGAGCAGGCTGTTGGCGCGCATTGCGGCGGCGCGGTTTTGTTGCAGGGCATTGCCAATCATGTCAGACAATTCCAGCCCAACGGTCCCAGCATCATGGTTGCGCGCGTTTGCCACCGCTGCGGCCAAGGCCTCGCTGGCAATCGTGATGGCACTGGCGTCCTGCGCATCAAGCGCGGCTATCAGCTCTGCCTGCCGCACCATGATGGCATCGATATCGTCAATGGTCATAGCCTGCCATTGCCATAATGCCGCAGCACGGCATCCGCGATTGCCTCTGCATCAACCTGATAGCTGCTACCGGCGATGGCCTGGCGAATTTGGGCAATCTTGGCATAGTCAATGGGAGGTCCTGCGTCCGCCAGTTCGCGCGCGGCGGCGGCCAACTTGCTCAATGACACGGGCTGCGCAATCGGTTCAGGTTCAATGCCGGTCTTGGCCGACACAGTCCCGCCTTTCGCAGCAGCAACGCTATATTGTCCTGTGGGCCGCAACGGCCCGAATGATACCGGATCCACCATGGCAATTGCCCCTTCAGATGACCATGTCGGAAACTCGACAGGCTTCTGACGGGGAATAACGGCGGCATGTTGGCAAAGTTTAATCTTCTATTTGCACTTTTCCCGGTCCGGTCACATAGGCGGTTTGGAATACACCCGGCGTCGTAAATTTGACACGGATGGCAGAGCCCATTGTGCCATCGTCCATCGCTACTCCGTCATAACTGACGCTATAGCCCTCGCTGCTGATTGTAACGAGCACCGCCTCGCCCCGCCGGATGACTGCCTTATCGGCTTTTTGCCCCTGAACCAGCGCTTTCACTGGCACGCGCAGCCGCCAACCAAGCTGTGGGCAGCGCACCGCGATCATGCCCGCCGCCTGCTCAAGCTGCGCGGCTTCGGGGCATTTGCGCAGCTTCAGGCGCTGATCGATGGGTTCGGCGGGTGCCAGCTCAGCAATACGCCGGTCAAGTGCGCCCAAATCCTCAAATTCGCTGGCTATCGCAGGCGTACCGGTTATTGCTGCGACCAGCAGCAGTGGCAGAGTGCGGATCATATCTTGGTCCTTTCGCATGGTTGACGCAGGACAGGTCAGCAAGCCCCATGCCAGTGGCCGAAATCCGCAAGCCTTATGCAATATGGGGCCAGCCCTGTCGGAAATTCGTCGCCAGCGGTCATAACCTGACCGACGCGAGACATTAGATATTGTAAAATAGCGCTTTTCTATCAACTGGCATAGCCGTTGCTTTTCATACCCTGCCCCGGTCCGGCGACTCCAGATCGGCATTGGGCAGAAAGGATGATGCAATGGCATTTGATAGCATCTTTGGAATTCACGCCACCGCGCTGCAGTTGCGCTCGCAGCGCATGTCGATGCTGGCGTCCAATATCGCCAATGCCGCAACCCCGGGTTACAAGGCGCGCGATCTGGATTTTGCCAAAGCGCTTGATCTTGCTGGCAAGGGCCAGACACCCGACGATGCAATCGCCTACCGCGTGCCGGTGCAACCCTCGCTTGATGGCAACACGGTTGAGCTTTCGACCGAACAGACCGCCTTTGCCGAAAACGCTCTCGCCTATCGGTCAAGCCTTGCCTTCCTTCAGGGGCGCATCAGCACGCTGAGCCGTGCGCTGAAGGGAGAATGAACATGGCTGGCCCGCTTTCCCTTTTTGACATCAGCGGACGCGCAATGGCCGCGCAGCTGGTGAGGCTGAATACAACCGCATCCAATCTGGCCAATGCCGGCACGGTTGCGGGAAGCGAAGCATCCGCATTTCGCAGCATGAAGCCGGTGTTCCGCACAATCATGGGCGAAAATGGAACCGCCACCGTCTCGGTCGAAACTGTAACGCAATCGACCGCCGCGCCCGTCAAGCGCCATGACCCAAACCACCCACTCGCCGATGGCGAAGGAAATGTCTGGGAAGCTGCGGTCGATAGCGCTGCCGAACTGGTCGAGATGGTTGAGACTGCACGCCACTACCAAAACAACGTCCAGGTCCTGTCCACCGCAAAGGGCCTGATCAGCGAAACCCTGCGGTTAGGACAGTGACATGACGATCCAGAATGTGAACAGCGCCAGTCTGCCGGTAATGCCGAAAGGCAGTGCCCAAAAGCAGTTGGGGCAAGAGGATTTCCTGCGCCTGATGACCACGCAATTGAGCCAACAAGACCCGTTCGATCCGGTCGATAACCAGGCGATGGTCGCGCAAATGGCGCAATTTTCCAGCGTAACCGGCATTTCGGAAATGAACATCTCGCTGAAAGGTATCGCCGAACAGATTGCGAAACAGACGCAAATGCTTGCCGATATCCGCACTGCGTCCACCACGCCACAAACAGGAGTTTAAGCTATGTCATTCTATACATCCCTCTCCGGCCTGAAAGGCGCGCAGACCGACCTTTCGGTCATCTCCAACAACCTTGCCAATGTTGGCTCGACAGGATTCAAGAAAAGCCGCGCGCAATTTGGTGACCTGTTCGCTAGCGCGCCGACGCAGACGACGCGGATGATCGCCGGACAGGGCACGCGGCTGAATGGCGTGGTGCAGCAATTTACGCAAGGCACGCTGGAGGCCAGCGACAAAACACTGGACCTTGCCGTTGCCGGTGAAGGCTTTTTCGTGGTCAAGGGCGATCCGCCACGCGAGGCGGTTACATACACACGCAACGGCGCGTTTCAGGTAAGCGCTAACCGACAGGTGGTCGATACCACTGGCTCGACGCTGCAACTGCTGCCCGTAGATGCGCAAGGCAATATAACCGGCAATTCCCTTGGTGATGCTTTTGATTTTGTTCTCCCCACCGGCGCGCCCGGCAATCCTTCGGTCGCGTTGGTAAACGTCTCCGTCGGCATAGATGGGCTGGTCACCGCGACCTATGCCGACGGATCGGACGAAGCCCTTGGCAAGATTGCCATGGCCAGCTTTACCGCACAGGAAGGGCTGCGACCCGTGGGCGACAGCCACTGGCAATCGACCGGCGACAGCGGTCCACCGAGCATTGACGCCGCCACAAATGGCCCACTTGGCACAATACGCTCTGGCGCGCTGGAACGCGCGAATGTCGATGTGACCGAAGAATTGGTCGCGCTGATCGCGGCGCAGCGCAATTTTCAGGCCAATGCAAAGGCAATCGAAACCGCGTCAAACATGACGCAGGCGATTGTGAGCATCAGGTAAAATCATGGATCGCCTGATCTACACCAGCCTGACAGCAATGCGCGGCAGCATGGCCCGGCAGACCGCAATTGCCAACAACCTGGCAAACGCGCAAACCATCGGCTTTCGCGCCGACATGGCAGAGGCTCAAGCCCTTTGGCTGCATGGAGAGGGCGCAACCGCACGTGCCTATGCGTCCGAAGAAGTGCTGGGCGCGGACATGCGCAACGGCACGGTAACGCAGACCGGTCGCGATCTTGATGTGGCTCTGGCTGGAGATGCCCTGCTGGCGGTGCAGGCCCCCAATGGCGATGAGGCCTATACCAAACGCGGCGATCTGATGCTGTCCGAAAATGGCCTGCTCACCACGGGCGAAGGCCACCCTGTGCAGGGCGCCGGCGGGCCGATCATAGTCCCACCCGCAGACAGCATAACCATCGACAGCGAAGGGCGCATCCACATCGTCCCTACAGGCGGTGACCCGGCCAACCCACAGGAAATCGACCGGTTGCGGTTGGCGACGCCAGCAGGCTCCGACATTGTAAAGGGGCTAGACGGGCTTTTCCGCGTTAACGGCGGCGGCGTGCTGCCCGATGACCCCGATGCGCTAGTCATCACCCGATCGTTGGAAGGATCGAATGTCAGCGCCACGAGCGCGCTTGTCGACATGATCGAGGCAAGCCGGAACTGGGATACGCAATTGAAGATGATTGGCGATGTGCGCGACATGGATGCAGCCACCGCCGCGCTTATGCAACTGCCGCAATAGGAGACAGGATATGGGAATAGGAGCCTTGCACGTCGCCCGAACCGGGCTGGACGCACAGAATTTCAGGATGCAGGTGATCGCCAACAATCTGGCGAACGTAAACACCACCGGCTTCAAAAGAGACCGGGCGAGTTTTGAAACGCTTGCCTATCAGGCAATTACTACGCCAGGCGCCCCCTCATCGGGCGGCAACCGCTATGCCATCGGCTTCAATCTTGGCACAGGGGTGCAGATGACTGGTACTGCCCGGATTGACACGCAGGGAACGCTGACGACGACCAGCAATGCGCTTGACGTCGCCGTCGAGGGTGCGGGCTATTTCCAGGTGACAATGCCCGACGGACGCATAGGCTATACCCGTGCAGGTGATTTCAGCATTTCCGTCGACGGCACATTAGTGACCGGGGATGGCATGGCAATCCAGCCACAGATACAGATTCCCGAAGGCGTGACGGCGATTTCCATAGGTGCGGATGGGACAGTGTCGGCGAGCGTTGCGGGGCAAGCCGAGCCGACCGAGCTTGGCCGCATTGAAACCGCGCGCTTTACCAATCCGTCGGGTTTGCAGGCGATCGGCAATAATTTGCTCGTAGAGACCGCAGCATCGGGCGCACCGCAAGTAGGTGCTCCGGGCGAAGACGGGCGCGGGACATTACGTTCAGGTGCGCTTGAAGCGTCCAACGTCAATGTCGTCGAAGAACTGGTCGATATGATCGAGACACAACGCGCCTATGAGGTGAACAGCAAGATGATCCAGGCCACAGACGAAATGATGCGCAATGCCACGCAAAATCTGTAACGCCGCGCTGATCGGGACTATTCTTGTCGCGGCCCCTGTTGCGGCAAAGAAGAAGCCTGCGCCCGACGCCTTTGCGCCGACCACCGCCCTGCCCGCACCTGCCCCGGTTGCAGATGGCGCCATTTTTCAAGGTGGCAGCTATGCCCCGCTCACATCCGGCACAAAAGCCGCGATGGTGGGTGATATTTTGACCATCGTGCTGACCGAGCGGATGACCGCCTCCAAAAGCAATAGTGCGAGCACCGAACGCGGCGGAGACATTGGCCTCTCGCCCCCTGCAACCGGGCCGCTGTCGGTTTTTACCCCCGGCGACATAAATATGGGCGGCGATCAGTCGTTCAAAGGAAAAGGTGAAACAGCCCAAGCCAATGCCCTATCTGGAGAGATCACTGTGACCGTTGCTGCTGTCTATCCCAATGGCACCATGCTGGTGAAGGGCGAAAAGCGCATCACGCTCAATCGCGGGGACGAATTGGTGCAGCTATCGGGGCTGGTCCGACTGGCAGATATCGGTACCGACAACCGCATTGCATCGACCAAGGTCGCCGACGCCACCATCCGCTATACTGGCAAAGGCGAAATCGCCCGCGCCAGCAAGCAGGGGTGGTTGCAGAAATTCTTCTCGATCATCAGTCCGTTTTGATGATGGGCTGGCTTTCATCCTTAACCAGAGCTGCTCTCCCTTCCTGCGGGCTGCGGAGGGCAATGCTGGCCGCGCTTTTGTTTATGATAATGAACTCCCCGGCTCATGCCGAGCGGATAAAGGACCTAGGCCAGTTTCAGGGTTTGCGCGCCAACCAGCTGACGGGCTACGGCATTGTTGTGGGCCTTGCAGGCACGGGAGATGACAGCCTCGACTATGCAACGCAGGGCGTAAAGGGCACAGTCGCGCGCTTTGGCCTATCGCTGCCGCCGGGGATCAACCCATCGCTAAAGAACGCTGCCGCCGTTATGATCACCGCGGAATTGCCAGCCTTTGCCAAACCCGGCCAGCGGCTCGACATTACCGTATCGGCGCTGGGCAAAGCCAAATCTTTACGCGGCGGCACGCTGGTGCTGGCACCGCTTTATGGCGCGGATGGGCAGATTTACGCTATGGCGCAGGGCAATCTGGTCATTGGCGGGCTGGGTGTCGAAGGCGCGGATGGATCAAAACTGTCAGTCAATGTGCCTTCGGCCGGCCGCATCGGCGGCGGCGCGACCGTGGAACGTAGCGTCGACACCGGCTTTACCGCCACTGACTATCTGTTGTTCAACCTGCATCAGTTTGACGCCACCAACGCCGGGCGCGTTGCCGATGCCATTGATGGGTTGTTGGGCAGCGGCACCGCGCTGGTGCTCGATGGCGCCACGATCCGTATCAAGGCGGCCAGCGGCGGCGATGCGCGTGTCCGGATGATGGCATTGATCGAGAATCTGGTCATTGACCGGGCCGAACCGGCAGCCAAAGTCATTGTGAATGCCCGCACCGGCACAGTCGTTATCAATGGCGCAGTGCGGGTTGGCCCCGCTGTCGTCAGCCATGGCAAGCTGACCGTTCGGGTCGAGGAAGCGCCACGGATCATCCAGCCCGCTCCATTCAGCGGCGGAGAGACTGCGCAAGAGGAAGCCAGCGATATCAGCGTGGAAGAGGAGGCCAACCCGGCTTTCCTGATGCCGCGCGGCACGGCGCTCTCGGACATAGTGGATGCCATCAACCGTATCCGCGTGCCGCCGGGAGACCTTGTAGCGATCTTGGAAGCACTGCACCAGGCAGGCGCGCTGACCGCAGAACTGGTGATCATATGATCCAGCCGCTGATCTCCTCGCCCGCGCCCCAAGTGCAGCCGGACCCCGAATTGCGCAAGGCCGCAGAGGCATTCGAGGCTGTCATCCTTCGCCAGTTGCTTGGCACGATGCGGCAGGCAAAGCTCGCGGACGAAATGTTCGGATCGCAGGCAACCGGCCAGTTCCGCGAACTGGCCGACGCGCGCACAGCAGACACCATGGCCGAAATGCGCGCCTTTGGCATCGCCGATCTGGTCGAACGGCAATTGGCCCAAGCGACGGAGCTTATGAAGGCGCGGGCGAAATGACCGACCTGATGAACATCGGCGCATCGGGGCTGCGGGCCTATTCAAAGGCGCTGGCGACGGTAGGCGACAATATCGCCAATGCGCAGACGCCCGGCTATGCTAGGCGGACGGTGCAGCTGCGCGAGGCGCCGGCGGCAGGCGACATTATCTTGTCGCGTAATTCCATCCGCCCCGGGGGGGTGGAGATTTCAGGACTGTCGCGTTCGGTTGATAGCTGGCTGATTGAGGATGCGCGCACAGCCTCTGGCGAAGCCGGACAGGCGGCAAGCCGCCTCAACTGGGTATCCGCAGCCGAACGCGCCATAGCCGATGATGGCAATGGCATCGGATCGCGCCTGACCGCGATATTCACTAGCGCCGATGAACTGGCAGCCAATCCTGCCAGCCCGACACTACGCCAGCAATTTTTGCTAGCCGTCGATGATGCAGCCATTTCCTTCCGCCAGGCTGCAGAGGCGGTTGCCAGCACTGCCAGCGGGATCGCAGAAGCAGCGGGTGTCGAGGTGGACAGGCTGAACACCGATCTCGGCGCGCTGGAACGAGTCAATGCAGGGCTGCGCCGTGCAAGGCAGGGCTCGTCAAACGAGGCCACGCTGCTGGATGAACGCGATCGGTTGATTGATGCTGTTTCCAGTCGCCTGCCCGTTTCGGCAAGCTTTGACGCGCGCGGCGCTGTGACATTGCGCGTTTCAGGCAGCGGCGATCCGCTTGTCGCCGCAGGCCAGGTTTCGACGCTTTCGCTCAACGTCGCCGCCGATGGCAGGCTGGGCTTTGCCCTTTCGCCAGCAGGACCTGCGGCTTTTGTACCGAGTTCCGGATCGCTTGCAGGGCTTGCCGGCGGCGCGAGCCACATTGCGGACCTACGCGGCAATCTAGACGATCTTGCAGGCCAGCTGGCAACCGAGCTCAATGCTGCGCATCAAGCTGGACAGGATGCCAGCGACAATGCCGGACAACCCCTGCTGGCAGGCAACAGCGCAACGTCCCTGGTTGCGCTTTCC
>CAZNEO010000054.1:0-12094 GCA_964572205.1 uncultured Sphingorhabdus sp. | reverse complement strand
GGTGCTGTCCAGGCGGCTGATCCGGCCAAAAGCGGCGCAGACAAGGTGATGGTGGAAACTGCCAAAAAGGCTCCACCGCCGCCCACCATCGATACCAACAAGGATGGCAAGGCCGACGCATGGGATCGGGATGCCAATGGCATTCCGGACGCATGGGACATTAATGACGATGGCCGCCCCGATCTTTTCGACGACAATGGCGATGGCAAGCCGGATGACAAGCCGACAGCTGGCAAGGCCCCACCGCCGCCAGCCGACAATGATGACGGTCAGCCTGAAGGACAATAGTCCATAAACAGGTGCGGGGCGCAGGACTTGCCGGGGCGTATCTGGTCCGCCCCGGCAGTCTTTTGTGCGCTATGGCTTGCCCGTGACGGAGCCGATCATTCGGTCGGTAGGAAGTCGGGAACGGACAGATAGCGTTCGCCCGTGTCATAATTGAAGCCGAGGACGCGGCTGCCAGCGGGCAATTCCTTCAGCTTCTGCGCAATGGCCGCCAGCGTTGCGCCCGATGAAATCCCGACCAGCATCCCTTCCTCACGCGCGGCGCGGCGGGCCATCTCCTTCGCATCCTCAGGATCAACCTGAATAACGCCGTCGATCAACTGTGTGTGCAAATTGGCGGGAATAAAGCCTGCGCCAATGCCCTGAATGGGATGCGGGCCGGGCTGCCCGCCGCTGATTACCGGCGACAATGTCGGCTCTACCGCATAGACTTTCAGCGCGGGCCAGGCCTTTTTCAACACTTCGGCGCAGCCAGTAATATGCCCGCCGGTGCCAACACCCGTGATCAGCACATCAATCGGATCTTCGGCAAAATCAGCAAGGATTTCTGGCCCCGTGGTGCGCACATGAACATCAACATTGGCGGGATTTTCGAACTGCTGCGGCATCCATGCGCCGGGGGTGGTTTCAACGAGCTCGATCGCCCGCTCAATTGCGCCCTTCATCCCCTTTTCACGCGGCGTCAGGTCAAAACTCGCACCATAGGCCAGCATCAAACGGCGGCGTTCAACGGACATGCTTTCGGGCATCACAAGCACCAGCTTATAGCCCTTGACCGCCGCGACCATGGCAAGGCCAACTCCGGTATTCCCTGAAGTCGGCTCAATAATTGTGCCCCCGGGTTGCAAGCTCCCGTCCCGCTCAGCCGCCTCGATCATGGCAAGGCCAATGCGGTCCTTGATCGATCCGCCGGGATTGGACCGCTCAGACTTGATCCATACCTCTGCATCACCGAACAGGCGCTGCATCCGGATATGCGGGCTGCTGCCGATGGTATCGAGGATCGAATTGGCTTTCATGGCATTGCTTCCTTTTTGACGTCTCGAAATTGCGGTTCAAAGGTGCGGGCGTTTTTCAGTTCGGGGAAAATCCGCCACCAGATGCCCGTTATCAGTATCGCCCCTGCGCCGCCAGCAACAACCGCTCCTACCGGCCCAAGCAAAGCTGCGGCAAAGCCCGATTGCAATTCGCCCAGTTCATTGGAAGCGGAGATGGCCAGCCCCGACACCGCGCTCACGCGCCCCCGCATGGCATCGGGCGTGTTCAGCTGCACCAGGCTGCTGCGGACATAAACCGAAAGCATGTCCGCGGCGCCCAGCACAACGAGGGCGATAAGGGCAATGGCCATGGCGTCAAGCGCGGTGAATTCGCCGATCCAGTGGCTAAGGCCGAAGACAATGGTGGCAAAGCCAAAGACAATGACCGCCCAAAGCATTTTGACGCCCACATTATGCCGCAGCGGACGAAAGGCAAGTAACAGGGCCACCGCCGCAGCCCCCAAAGCGGGGGCAGCGCGCATCTGGCCAAGGCCGTCCGCACCGACCGCCAAAATGTCGCGGGCATAAACCGGCATCAGCGCGGTTGCGCCCGCCAGCAAAACGGCGAACAGATCAAGCGTAATCGCACCCAGCAGGAAACGTTCGCGCCAGGTATAGCGCAGACCCTCGGCCATTTGCTTGATCGGGTGGCGCGCTCCATCCATTGGTGGTGGATAAACCGGCCGGATAAAGCTGACTGCGAGCGAGGCTAGGAACATCAGGGCAGCCGCGCACCAATAGGGCAGGGCAGGGTCGCTTTCATAAAGCAATCCCCCTGCCGCAGGACCAATGACCGACGCCGACTGCCAGGCAATCGAACTTAACGCTATCGCCTTGGGCAGCGATTCAGCCGGGACAATGTTAGGCACAATCGCCGTCATGGATGGTCCCACAAAGACGCGGGCCACACCATGCAGTGCTGCCAGCAGGAACAGCAGCGGCAGGTTCAGCGTATCGGTCATCGTCAGCCAGCCCAGCAGCAGGGCAATGCCCATATCAATGCTGTTGGCAAAGCGCGCAACGGTGCGCCGTTCCCACCGGTCCGCCGCCCAGCCAGCAACCGGCGTCAGCAGCGCAAGCGGCACAAATTGCGCAAGGCCTAGCAGGCCGAGCTGAAATGACGCTTCCTTAATCGACATACCATAATCGGTGCGGGCAATGTCATAGGTCTGGTAGGCAATGATCACGACCATCGCCATGGTCGAAATCACCGCCATAAACCGCGCCAGCCAGTAAAGGCGGAAATCGGGTATTGTTATGGGGTGCGGCGCGGACGACATATTCGTCCATGCGCCTAAACGCGGAAATGGGTCGGCGCAATGCACTGCTGAAAAATCATCGCCCTTTGGGAAGGGGCGGCCAAAGGCGACGGGGAGGTCCGCGTGATGAAATGCGCCTCCTCCGCCACCCTCCGGGTAGTTGCCTTCCGCAATGGGAGAGGATTGCTCACTCCTTCACCGGTTGATCGAGCAAAGGCGAATTTCCGCGCCACCAGCGGCGCAGGGCGGTTCCAAACGGGCTTTTGATCAAAAGGATGATGGCCGCGACGGGCAATAGCCAGGGCAGCACTACGCCTGCCAGCATCAGCAGTAGCGTCAGCATCGCGGCCATGCTGCCTGCCGACGCGCTCCATGCTTCACCAAAAGCACCCGATCCGCCAATCCCCATATTGCCGCTATAGCTGAACGCGACAGGCGTGGTCGCCAGCCGCCTTTCACCCGCGCGGCGCTGCTCCTTTTCGCTGCCCAGCATTTCGCGCAGCTCCTCGGCACGGCGGCGTAGTTCGGTGCGCTCATCCGCTGCCAGCCCTTTGCCCGCGAGCCTTGCCTCAATCCGTTTCACTTCGGCTTCTATCCCCGCGCTGCGCACTTGCGAGGTGGCAATGTCGTCGCCCACATTCGCTCCCTCCACATTGCTTGTGGCCAGCACGCCTTCGGCTTTTTCAACACTGGCAATGGCGTCGCGCCCGAATTTGCGCGCGATGGCGGGATCGAGAAGGAATTCCATCCGCCCTTCGGGATAGCCGCGCTCGCTCTGCTGAAAGTTGAGACCGGTGATCTGGCAGCGCGAAAGACCCAGTGTTTCGCACGCAGCGGCATGTTCATCCTGCACGGCCTCGATCTTTTCGCCAGGAACGCGGAAATCATATTGATAGCGGAACGCAACGCCCGGCGCGACGGATGGCGACACGGCAGCAGGCTTGGTAAATACGGCGCCGCTCCCCTTTGACGCGATCGGTTCGTTCGCGGCATTGGCATTGCCAGCTTCCTCAGATGCAATCGACCGCTCTGCTGCACCTGCTGCATCGGATGCGGCGGCGTCGCTGCCGGGCGCGGTTTCATTTGCTTCCTGTCCGCAGGCCGCAACCGTCGCAAGCAGCGGCAGGGCAATGATCAGGGATAATTTACGCATAAACGCTCTCCTCGAAAGCGCCCCCTGTTTTGGGGCGCGAGGTAAGGAAACGCCCTATCATCGCTGATCCGCAACGGCCTTTTGACGTTACGGCATGGCGCTTCCCATTATGTTCAACACTTATGTAAATCATGCAGCGCAGCAATTGGCGGATGGGTGCGCCTTTGCGCGAAAAGGCATATTCCCATACAATTTACATTTGTGCGAACCAACGCTGCATTGCAGCGTTAACATAACTAATTCAGTTGAGAAAACGACTCGGCAGAAACTGCTTGGCGGCATTGCGCCTTCGTGTGACAAAGACCGGGCAAATGCCGACCGACGCTGAACTGATGGAAGCAAGCCTGATTGCCGTTGCCGACAGCGGCATCGAATTGCGGCACCCGCTGTTTGCGCGCTGGTTCGCGGCATGGCCAGATCGCCGCGCGACCTTTATCAATGCCGACGCCTCCAGCCGCCGGATGACCGACGAAACGCTGGAAATGATGCTGGGCCTGGCCAAGGGGGAGGAGCTGTGGGTTGGCCCGCTTGTAGACGAGCTTGCCTTCACGCATCGCAGCTATGGGCGTTTGCCGTGGGAGGAATATGAAAGCTGGATTGACCTGACGGTCAAGGTGTTGGGCGAACTGGCGGGCGAGCAGTGGAACGACGAGGCCGATGCCGCATGGCACAGGCAGGCGGAGCGGCTGAAGCAGTTGTTGACCGATGCCCGTATTGGCTGGGACCGGGCAATGCCGGGCCATGTCGGGGGGCCCGTGTTACCGCAGACATGACCCATGCTGATAGGGGTGTTTTTCCTCCGACGAAGGTTGAATATCCGTGCGCTTGCGTCCATTGCGGCCAGCATGATTCCTAACGAGGCTTTGTAAACTGATGGCCGATAATGATGTTGATCTGTCGGCTCTGCTGTGTTCACGGCTGTGCCATGACCTGCTGAGCCCGGTGGGCGCGATGAACAACGGGCTGGAGCTGCTGGCTGACGAACATGATCCCGAAATGCGCAAGCGTTGCATGGATTTGCTTGCGGAAAGTGCGAAATCGGCGGCTGACAAGCTGAAATTCTTTCGCCTTGCTTTTGGCGCTGCCGGTGGTTTCGGCGCGGATGTCGATCCCGCTGAGGCACGCGCCGTTGCCGAGCCTTTGGTCACTGCGGGCAATAAGACTGAGCTGATCTGGGCAGTCCCGGCCTCGCTGATGCCCAAACGCGCCGTCAAAATCATGCTCAATCTGGTGCTGATTGCCAATGACGTGCTGGTGCGTGGCGGCAAATTGCATGTCGGTGCCGAACTGCGCGAAGGCGAACAGGAAATCGTCATCCGCGCCGAAGGGATGCGCGTTATTTTTGACCAGACGGTTCGTGATACGCTGGAGGGTAAGCTGACCGCAGCCCAGATCGATTCCCGCACGGCTGCCGCATGGATGGTCCACAGCCTTTGTTCGCAGTATAACGGCCTGATTCAGATTGCGCAGCCTGCCGAAAATGAGCTGATTATCGGGGCGCTTGTCCGGCACGCATAAAGGGCTTTTTAACCATCTTGTCCCTAGATGGGCGGCGGAATTTTGGGGACCGCCAAGATGGATGACCTGCGCGAAGAATTTATTGCAGAAACCCGCGAAACGCTGGAAATGCTGGCCGGGCAATTGGTGCAATGGGAAAAAACGCCCGACGATCATGCGCTGGTCGACAATGTCTTTCGCTTTGTGCACACGGTGAAGGGCAGCTGCGGCTTCCTTGATCTGCCGCGCTTGTTGAAACTCAGCCATGCTGCCGAAGAGGTGTTGAGCGCGGCGCGCGACGGCGCGGTATCGCCATCGGTTGGGCTGGTCACCGCAGTCCTTGACGTTATCGATCGCATTTCGGAACTGACCGACGCCCTAGAAAGCGGCGCGCCAGTGACGGATAATGACGCTGCCCTCATTGCCGCAATGCTCGTGTTCCTTCCCGAAGCGGTTGCCGAAGCACCGCACGACGATGGGCTGGAACGTCAGGATGATCCGGTCGACCTGGCGGAGGAAGAGCCTGGCCCGCGCAGCAAGGCGCGTACCGTTCGTGTGTCGCTTACGCTGCTCGACAAGCTGATGAGCGGGATTTCCGACCTGGTGCTTGCCCGCAATGAAGTGTCGCGTCAGCTTCGCCGGGTTGAAAACAGTGCAGAGGTCGACCATGCCTTTACCCGGCTGTCGGGCAGCGTTGCGGAAATGCGCGATACCATTGGCCAGATGCGGATGCAGAGCATTGACCGGCTGTTTTCCACGTTGCCGCGGCTGATGCGCGACACCTGCCTTGAACTGGGCAAAAAGGTCGACCTGATAGTCGAAGGCAATGACGTTGAGGTTGACCGCGAAATGGTCGAGGCGCTGCGCGACCCGCTGACGCATATTTTACGCAATGCCATCGACCATGGCATTGAAACAAGTGATGAGCGGCTGCTTGCCGGTAAGGCGGCTGCGGGGCAGATCCACATTCTGGCGCGGCAATCGGGCAACCAGATATTGGTTGAAATTGCCGATGACGGGCGCGGCATCGATATGGAAAAACTTGCCGCGAAAGCGATATCACGCAAAATACACACACAGGCGCAGTGGCAAAAACTGTCGGAACGGGCAAAGCTGGAAACGATTTTTGCGCCCGGCCTGTCGACCGCTGAAAAAGTAAGCGCGATTTCGGGGCGCGGGGTCGGAATGGACGTGGTGCGCACCAACATCCACGCCATCGGCGGCACAATCGATATTGAAAACCGCGAAGGGCGGGGGATGAAGCTGACGCTGCGCCTGCCGCTTACGCTGTCAATCATCGCGGGCTTGTCTGTCACCGCAGGAGGGCAAAGTTTCGGCTTGTCCCGTTCGTCCATTGTCGAAATATTGGCCGTTACGAACCGCAATGTTGAAATCATGAGCCTGGGCGGCGTTAGTATTGCGAAGGTGCGCGGCCAGCATTTGGCCTATGCAAGGCTTGAAGATGTGCTTGGACTGGAGCGGAGCGCTGGCCAAAAGGACAGCTCTCGCACGCTGATCATTATCCGTCCCGCCGTCGGCGCAACATTTGCGCTGGATGTCGAGGCAGTCGTCGATAATGAGGAGCTGGTTGTCAAACCCGGGGCACCCATGATTATGGCAACAGGGATTTATGCCGGGACCAGCCTGCCAGACAATGGCCGCCCGATGTTGCTGCTCGACGCGAGCGGGCTGGCTGCGGCCATCGGCGCGCATGAACCCTTGTTTGGTGAAGGCCAGGCCGCCGCTGACGATGCTGTTGTCGAGACGGTTGACAGTGCGGCGTCCGCCCTGCTGTTTGAGGCGACAGATGGCCAGCGGCGGGCAATAAGGCTGTCCGCTGTTGACCGGATGGAAGACATCGAAGCGCACCATTTCCATGCCGTGGGCGGCCGAATCTGTCTGTCAGTGGATGAAAGTCTTTATGATGTTCATGCGCTGCCCACATTGCCGAAATCCGGCCTTGTGAAGCTGCTGCGTCTGTCAGACGGCTACCATGCCTGTTATCTGGCGGTGGAGGATGTCATCGATATCTTTACCCTTCCGCCCCATTTGGAACCATCGGCCTATCCTGAAATTGTCGAGGCCATTGTCCATTTTGAGGGTGCGCCTGTTGAACTGGTCAACTGCTTCCAATATTTTGAAGTCGGCAGCACAGTGGGGGTCAGCCCGGCGGGCAAGACGCTATGCTATATCGAAGCCGATAGCGACGATGGCTGGGAGGCACGGATGCTGCAACCGCTGTTGACGGCATCGGGCTATAAGGTCAGCTTTGACGCTGCGGACAGGGCGCACGCGCTCGTGATATTGACCAGCGACGGCAGCGATGGCGTCGTGGACAGCCGGACCGTGCAGCTGCGCAGCAGCCTCCATGCACTCGGCAGCCAGAATGACAGCATTTATCGCTATGACCGCCAAGGTTTGATGACTGCTATTGCGGCAAAACTTGCAGGAGCCCGCTAATGTCCGACCTGTTTCTGATTGCCGAAATTGCCGGAACCGAAATCGCCTGTCGCAGCGACTTTATTGAATCGGTCGTCACCATCGACGATGTCATCGCTGTTCCCCAAACGGACCCGATGGTTGCGGGTCTGATTGCGCTGCGCAGCCGGGTCCTTACCCTGATTGATTGCCAATTTGCCGTTACCGGTGAGAAGGTTAATCCGGGCAAAGGCAGCCTTGCAATCATCGCAACGGTCAATGGCCACCCATATGCGTTGATGGTTGGCGCGGTTCGTGATGTGGTTTCGGTTGAGGCAGACGCAATCAAGCCTGCTACCCGGCTCGATCCGCGCTGGGCAAGGATTGCGAGCGAAGTCATCGCGATTGATGACCGTATGGTGATGCTGCTTTCTCCCGAAATGCTGCTTGTCCCTCAGGCCCTGCGTGCTGCCTGACCCGTCACGATTTTAAAAAGCCACACCGCGCGACAAATTAACCGGTCGATAAGCCCGCTGTTCTATAGCCCGTCGATAGATTTTTGATAAAGGTAGATGGAGATGAAATCTTGCCTGGTGGTGGATGACAGCAAAGTTATCCGTAAAGTGGCCCGACATATACTGGAATCTCTGCAATTTCAGGTGTCGGAGGCGACGGATGGCGATGAAGCGCTGGGCATGTGTGCCGCACAGGCGCACGACGTCATTTTGCTGGATTGGAACATGCCGGTAATGAGCGGTATGGATTTCCTCCGTGCCTATCGGGCGTCCATGCCCCAATCTGCGGCCAAAGTGATATTCTGCACGACCGAAAATGGCGTTGGCCATATTCAGGCCGCGATTGACGCAGGGGCGGACGAATATGTCATGAAGCCGTTTGACCGCGAAACGCTGGAAATCAAACTCCAGATTGTCGGCTGTCTCTAGGCGCACCAAATCAGCATTGGCATGGCACAGGCGACTGGAATTCTTAATCGCAAACAACCGGTGAAGGCTGCGCATCCGATCCGCGTCATGCTGATCGATGACAGCAATGTTGCCCGGGCGATTTTCAAACGTGTCCTGTCCGAACATGAAAATATTGCGATCGTCGCTGAGGCTGCCGACAGTGGCGAGGCGCTGGCGATGCTGGCGACCACGCCGGTCGATGTGGTCCTGCTGGACATTGAAATGCCGATGCGCAGCGGCCTTGACGCGCTGCCCGATATTCTTTCGGCTTCGTGCGGCGCGCGGGTCATCATTGTATCCTCTTTTATCGAGGAAAACGGACCTGCGGCAATAGAGGCTTTGTCGCGCGGTGCATGCGATACGCTTGCCAAGCCGGGCCGTGCAGGTTTTGGCGGCCGCTTTTCCGAGATGCTGGTGGAAAAGGTTGCCCGTCTTGGCGCATCCAACATCCGCAGTGCTGCCAAACAAGGTAGCAGCGCTGCCCCATCGGCCATCCAAAGGCCCGATTGTATCGCCATCGGCGCATCAACGGGCGGCATTCCGGTGATCTACAAGCTGATTGCGGCGCTTGACCCGCAACTCAACTGCCCCGTTTTCATTGTCCAGCATTTGCCCGAAGCCTTTATGGACTTTTTCGCACGGCAATTGTCGTCTCACACTAACCGGCTCGTGTCGGTTGCCGCGCGCGGTATAGAGGTCGCGCCGGGCCGCATCTATGTTGCGCCCGGCGATGCGCATCTTGTTTGTCGCCGGTCGGGCACAAAGGTGCTGATTGACCATGTCGCCGAATATAGCGAAAGCCGCTATTGCCCCTCGGTCGATGCGCTGTTTGCCTCGGTTGCCAAATGCTATGGCAAGGGCGCGCTGGCTTTTGTCCTTAGCGGCATGGGCAATGACGGCGCGGCGGGCGCGCGAACACTTTCTGCTGCGGGTGCCACCATCTTTTTGCAGGATGCCGATAGTTCGGTGGTTTGGGGAATGCCCGGTGCAGTTGCGCGCGATGGCACGGCGACGGCAGTGATGACGCCTGATGAGATGGCGAAGCTGCTGTCCGGGGCATCGGGCGCATGAGCGTTCATGACGCAGACTTGCACCGGCAACTTGCCGCACTGCTGCGCCAGCATAGCGGCCAGCAGCTGATGGCCAACCGCCACTGGCGCGTGGAGATGGCGTTGAAGCCTGTGCTGCGCAAACATTCCATCCCCGATATGGCAATGCTGTCCAGCCTGTTGGCGGATCAGGGCGATCCCGCACTTGCGGTCGAATGTGTGGAGGCAATGATCAACAACGAGACCTGCTTTTTCCGTGACCAGGCAAATTTCGCGCTGTTGACTGGCCCTGTGCTCGATCATCTGCGCGAATTGCGTAAGGGCACGCGGCGCCTGCGCATCTGGTCCGCCGCATGTTCGACAGGGCAGGAGCCCTATTCGCTTGCCATGCACTTCGCCGAGAATCCGGAAAAATGGGCAGGCTGGACGATCATGATCCATGCAACCGACATATCGACAACGGCGTTGGCACAGGCGCGCAGCGGCCGATATTCGCAATTTGAAATCCAGCGCGGCTTGCCGGTCATGCTGATGCTGAAATATTTTGAACAGCAGGATACCGACTGGCAACTGAAGGACCCGCTGCGCCGTAATGTCAGTTTTGCCCGGCATAACCTGCTTGAAAAACCGGCGGGGGTTGGCGTGTTCGATCTGATTCTGTGCCGCAACATGTTGATGTATCTATGCGATGACAACCGGCGGCAGGTGCTAGAAAATCTGGCCGACACGCTGACGCCCGATGGCATCCTGATGTTGGGGGCGGCCGAAACAGTGATCGGGCAGACCAGCAGGTTGGGGGCAAGCAGCGGTTTTCGCGGCTTTTATGAACGCACCGCGCCAGCCAAGGCCTGATGCGATTGCATTGCCGCCGCGCCTGCCTATGATGGCGCAATGATTTGGACGCCTTCCCCCAATTTCGGTGAGCGCACCTTGCCCATCACCATGCTCGTGCTGCACTATACCGGCATGAAAAGCGGAGCGGAGGCGATTGCCTGGCTCGCCAATCCCGCGTCCAAAGTATCGGCCCATTACACCGTCGACGAAGATGGACAGATCGTCCACATGGTGCGTGAGGAGCAGCGTGCACAACATGCTGGCCTTTCTTACTGGCGCGGCATTACCGATTGCAACAGCGCCAGCATTGGCATCGAAATCGTCAATCCGGGGCATGAATGGGGCTATCGTCCCTTCCCGGAAGAGCAGATGGCAGCGCTTGTGCCGTTGGTGGCCGAAATTGTGCGCACCTATGGCATCCACCCGCGCAATGTGGTTGGGCATAGTGATGTCGCACCTGCCCGCAAGCAGGATCCGGGCGAGCTGTTCGATTGGGAGCGGCTGGCTCGGCTTGGCCTTGCTGTGCCACGTCCGGCGCGCAACCTTGTCGATCCTGGCTGGAGCGATGCTGCCTTCCTGTTGGCCTTGGAACGTTATGGCTATGGCATCGCCGATGGCCCCAAAGCGGTTATTGCATTCCAGCGCCGTTTCCGACCCGAAAATGTCGATGGCATCATCGATGGAGAGTGCCGTGCGCTATTGTGGGGGCTGCTCTTGGAATATGAAGGCGGCGCGGCTATAGGCTAAGGTTCCAGAGGGCCGGGCGACCGACGCTGTTTCTTTATGGGGGCAGGGTAGGAAAGTCCGGGCTCCAGCGAGGAACGGTGCCGGGTAATACCCGGCGGTCCGCCATAGCCTTGGCGACGGTGGATCAGGGACAGTGCCACAGAAAGCAAACCGCTTCGTTTCGACGAAGCAAGGGCGAAAGGGTGCGGTAAGAGCGCACCGCGGCGGCGGCAACGTCGGCGGCACGGCAAACCCCACCGGGAGCAAAATCGAATAGGGGCGGCATATGGGTTCCTCCACTCCGTCGCCCGGGTTGATTGCTTGAGCGTCGCAGCAATGTGCCGCCTAGAGGAATGGTCGCCACTCTTTTTTTGGGAGAGTACAGAACCCGGCTTACAGGCCCTCTGGTTTTTTCCGTCTGACGGCAATCTGCCCTCTAGCCGGAATCGCGCACCCCCGCTAAAGCCCCGCTCATGGTGCGTTCGACCCGATCCAATGACTGGGGCTTTCCCCGCTGGCGTGGCTATGGGTCGTCGCGCGAGGCGCAGGCTGTGCGCCTTTGCGACCGAGTTGGTTGCAATAAAGAGGGCAAATGCCCCGCTCCAAAATCGCCGAACAGCCCCGAACGCTGGATGTTTTGCGAGGAACATGCGGCAGAATATAACAAGGGCTGGGACTATTTTGCCGGGCTGACCGCCGAAGAGGCAGCGCAACGCGAAGCGGATGAGCGGCGCGATTCCAGCGGATTCCGCGAATCGGCGCATTATGGCTGGGCCGGGTCCGGCGATGGCAGCCGCAGCCGCGACGAGATGCGCGCGCTGGAACTGTTCGGCCTCGATCCCGATGCCAGTTTTGAAGATGCCAAAAAGGC
>CAZNEO010000053.1:0-12204 GCA_964572205.1 uncultured Sphingorhabdus sp. | reverse complement strand
CTGTTGCACAGGGTTCCAAGAACACGGAAGCTTTCGTGAAGCTTGCCAACGACATATTCCAGCCGATTTCCAACCGGTTCGCGGTTGCGGCTGACTATTTCAAGAAGGTTGCATAAGCTTTCTTTGAGCTTGCTTCGGCTGCGTTGATGCGCGCCTGCCCCCTCTCTCCTCCTCTCCTCGGAGGCAGGAAGGCCTGACGGACCGAAGCAGACTGAAGGAGCCGTCTCTGTCGAATGACAGGGGCGGCTTTTTCATGTCCAACCTTGCTGCCATGGTGACAGGGAGAGTTTTGATTCACCACGAACAGCCCTTGCAGACTCGGCCTTGCTTCCCCTATCTCTGGGCAATGCTATTCATTCGACCGCATAGTGGACCCGATCAAGGTGATGACGACCGTGGTGGCCGCCCCGGTGTCGGCCTTGCCACACGCACCCGTCCCAAGACCAAGAAGCCCAGCCAGTACAAAGTGCTGCTGCTGAACGACGACTACACGCCAATGGAATTTGTCGTCCACGTGCTGAAGGCTTTTTTTCAGATGGACACTGATCAGGCCACACGGGTGATGCTGCATGTCCATCAAAAGGGGGTCGGCGTCTGCGGTATCTTTACCTATGAAGTGGCCGAAACCAAGGTCAACCAAGTGATGGATTTTGCCAAGAAGAACCAGCACCCCCTGCAATGCACGCTTGAAAAGGCGTGAGTGCGGCGCTGGTCATCGGCGCTGGCGATGCCACCGGTGGAGCAATTGCAAAGGCCTTTGCGGTTGAAGGCTATACAGCCTGCATCAACCGCCGCCCGCGCCATGCCGACAGACTGGAGGAACTCGCCCAATCGATCCGCGACGCCGGACACAAGGCGAAGGCCTTTCCCGCCGATGCGCGCGACGAAGAATCGATGGTCGCCCTGGTCGCACAGGTTGAGCGCGAAGTCGGGCCAATTGAGGTTGCGGTTTTCAACATAGGGGCCAATGTCCGCTACGCGGTTACGGATATGACGGCGCAGGTCTATCGCAAGGTATGGGAAATGGCTGCCTTTGCCGGTTTTCTGATGGGCCGCGAAGTCGCCAAACATATGATCGAACGGCAGCGCGGCACGATTATCTTTACAGGCGCAACCGCCTCGATCCGGGGCGGGGCGGGTTTCTCCGCCTTTTCCGGGGCCAAAGCTGCACTGCGGATGTTGGCCCAATCGATGGCCCGCGAGCTGGGTCCACAAGGTATCCATGTGGCGCACGTCGTAATCGATGGCGGCATCGATACCGAATTTGTGCGTGGCCTGCGGCCTGATTTCGACGCGGCCAAGGCGAATGACCTTGTGCTGTCGCCCGATGCCATCGCGGCGCAATATGTGACGCTGCACAAACAGCATCGCAGTGCGTGGACGCAGGAGCTGGATTTGCGGCCTTGGGGAGAGAGTTTCTAAAGTAATCAGTCGCCCCGCACTTGATGCGGGGCTTGGCCTCTGGCGGAAGGCACGAAAAAGCCTAACCCCGTATCAAGCACGGGGTGACGAGACAGGGAGTGTGGAATATGACCAAAACTTTCGAGTTCCTGTTCGATTTCGGCGGGCCGAACAGCTATCTGACACACAAGGTTCTGCCTGCATTCTGCAAAGCCCATGAAGCGGAGGCCATCTATGTCCCCGTGCTGCTTGGTGGATTGTTCAAGGCGACCAATAATCAGGCCCCGCTAATCCGCTATGCCGAGACCCCGGCCAAGCGGAACTATGAAATGCTGGAGTTTCAGCGCTTTTTAAGGGCGCACAATATCCCGTTCAAAATGAACCCAAATTTCCCGATGAATTCGCTGGCGCTGATGCGCGGTGCAGTGGCGGCGCAGCATCTGTATTGCTTTATGCCCTATGTCGAAACGGTGATGACCGCGATGTGGGTGGATGGCCTGAACATGGGCGATGCAGCAACTGTTGCCGATGTGCTGGACAAAGCAGGCCTAGACAGCGCGGCGCTGTTTGCAAAAGCAGAGGAAGCGGAGGTGAAGGCAGAACTCGCCGCCAACACCGACGCTGCCGTCGCGCGCGGAGCCTTTGGCGTTCCGACATTTTTTGTCGGCGACGAAATGTTCTGGGGCAAGGAGCGGCTGGCGCAAGTCGCGGATGCATTGAAGACGCTATAGCTTATTGAGGCAAGACCCACCGTACCCGGCCGGTAAATTCTGCCGCATAAGGGCGACCCGACCCGTCTGTTGCAGGCAGGAAGCGTGCTCGGCGCAATATATTTCTGCAGGTCGCGTCGTTCAGTTCGGGCACATTGTTGACGATTGCGCCACCGGCATCGATCTCATTAGGGTCGGTAACGCAATTCTTGACCCGGCCATTGGCGCTAACCTCAAGCCGATAGACAACTGTCCCGGTTATTTCCGACCGGATCAACCGGGATGGATAGTCATCAACGATGATCCAACTCTGTTTGTTCAGCGGTGTGAGGGCCTGATTGGGGGCTTGAGGCTTATAAACCGCACCCGATGATGATCCTGCCGATGGTGGTGACGCCGCAATGCAATTGCGCCAATTGGCAATCGACTCCCGGTCGAGTTTGCCCAGGTCGAACTGTTCCTTGCGCCCGTCCTTGTCCCATAATGTAAGCTTACGCGCTTGCGGCAAAGCTGTCGCAAAGCTCGACATGTTCGGGATCCGCAGATGGGGCACTATCGCACCCTGCGACGAAGGACCCGAGCCCGTCAGCATATTTATGGTGGCTCTCCCCTGAGCATACCAGACAGTATCCATCTGCATGACCAAATCGTCGACATCACGATTGGCGGCACTTTCGGGCAGTTCCCGCTCTATCCGGATTACGCCGTCTGCATAATAGTTGAACGAAGCGAAAGGCGCATTGGGAGCATCACCCACAGCGGCGATGGCCAATATGCACTGCACCGCAGGCGGGGGAGGCGCTGGCGGCGGTAGGGCAGTCCCCGTTTGCAATGCCAATGCCGGGATTACATTCGACAGAACAGTCACTTGTCTTGCCTCCATCCGGGATTGGCTACCGGGAAGGCCGCCAATTGACAATAAGGTTGACGCTTGCGTGGTGGATAGTTGGCGCTAAAGCTTGAGCATGGACAAGATCATCATCAGGGGCGGCAACAAGCTCCACGGCAAAATTCCCATCTCTGGCGCAAAGAACAGCGCGTTGACGCTGCTGCCCTGCGCGCTGCTTACCGACGAGCCACTGACGCTGCGCAATTTGCCGCGACTGGCCGACATTGACGGCTTTCAACATCTGATGAACCAGTTCGGCATTTCGACGACGATTGCCGGGTCACGCCCTGAAGATTTTGGCCGCGTGATGACGTTGGAGGCGCCGCGTATCACCAGTTCCGTCGCGCCCTATGAACTGGTGCGCAAGATGCGCGCGTCGATCCTGGTGCTGGGGCCAATGCTCGCGCGGATGGGCGAGGCGACCGTATCGCTTCCCGGCGGCTGCGCGATTGGCAACCGGCCCATCGACCTGCACTTGAAGGCACTGGAAGCATTTGGCGCGGAGATTGAGTTGGCCTCTGGCTATGTGAAGGCGGTTGCCAAGGGCGGATTACCCGGCGGCAGCTACAGCTTCCCTGTGGTATCAGTCGGCGCGACTGAAAACGCGGTAATGGCCGCAGTGCTCGCCAAGGGCACTTGCGTCCTCCACAATGCCGCGCGCGAGCCGGAGATTGTTGACCTGTGCAACCTTTTGGTGGCCATGGGCGCGGACATTGAGGGCATCGGCACGAGCGACCTCACCATCCATGGCAAAGACCGGCTGCATGGCGCAACCTATCGTGTGATGAGCGACCGGATCGAGGCAGGCAGCTATGCCTGTGCGGTGGCCACGACCGGCGGCGAAGTTGAGCTGGTCGGCGCGAATGAGCCCGAGATGCAGGCAACGGTCGATGCCCTGCGCGAAGCGGGCGTCAAGGTGGAGGCTGTCAAGGACGGGCTCAAGGTCACTTCAGAGGGTCGTCTGAAACCGCTGACCATTTCCACCGCGCCCTATCCCGGTTTTGCCACGGATATGCAGGCGCAGTTCATGGCGATGCTGTGCATGGCCGATGGCGCAAGCGTGCTGACCGAAACGATCTTTGAAAACCGTTACATGCACGTGCCTGAACTCAACCGCATGGGCGCGCATATTGAGACCAAAGGACGCACGGCTGTCGTCCACGGCGTCAAGGGGATGACCGGCGCACCGGTGATGGCAACTGATCTGCGCGCATCGATGAGCCTGATCATCGCGGGCCTGATTGCAGAGGGCCAAACACAGGTGCAGCGCGTCTATCATCTCGACCGTGGCTATGAGCGGCTGGAGGAAAAATTGCAGCTGGTTGGTGCCGATGTGGAGCGCGTTGGGGCCGATTAGGCCGCTACAGGTAAACGCCCTACAGGAAAAGCCCTGTATTCTTGTTGCTAGATGCGCCTGATTGCTTCAATATGATGGCCGAAAGGAATCGTGCCATGATGCACAAACTTGTCAGCGCGCGTCGCCGCCACCCGGTTTTGGAGTCTATCCGCCACAGTCCGATTGCCACGGTAGTAAGCGACCCGAACGAACCGGACAACCCGCTTGTCGCCGTGAACGAGGCTTTTCTGGCAATGACCGGCTATGAAGAGCATGAAGTGCTCGGACGAAATTGCCGCTTTCTGCGCGGGCCGGACACTGAAAATGCGCAAACCAGTAAATTGCGCACCGCGATCCATCAACGCCACGCAACGCTGGCCGAGCTGGTCAACTACCGCAAGGATGGCAGCCGTTTTCGCAATGCCGTGATGATTGCACCGCTGTTCGATGAGTCAGGCAAGATCGAATATTTCGTAGGCTCCCAGATCGAAGTGCAGCCGACCGAGGAAAGCATTACCGTGGTTCGGCAGGAACAGGCGGCAAAGATTGTCGAGCGGCTGTCGCCGCGGCAGCGTGAAATCCTGCAACAAATGGCCCAGGGTTTCCGGACCAAGCAGATCGCCTATATGCTCCAACTCAGCGAAAAGACGGTGCAGATGCACCGGATGCTGTTGTTCAAAAAGCTGGAAACATCCAACGCAGCTGACGCAGTGCGGATCGCTGTCGAGGCCGGGTTATAAATCTGTCGGCCTGGCTCGGCTATTTCAGCACTTTTTGACTGATCCACTAGACCCTAAGGTAAATGCCGTAAGGGCATAACCGGTATCGCGCCTGCCGCTGCGATGATCCATATTCTCGTGGTGGATCACTCCCCCCGATCCGCATTTCGATATTCGGCGGCGCCTCCTCCCTCATACCTTCCCGCGCCGCCGAATATTAAAGGTTTCGCCACATGATGTGGCCCATGTCCTTCGGGAAAACGCACCCCTTGCCGCCCGCCAACCCGGGCGGCATTTTTCATGTGCGATGATGATGCACCAGCCAGATGCGGATGGCCCCTGCCAATCCCGGCGGCGTCGGACTTTTTATCCTTTCTGCATCAATGGCAGACACAAGTGCGTTAACGGCAATATTGCGCTGCGCAGCCGCCGCGCGCAGCATTTCCCAAAAGATTGGCTCAAGACTGATCGACGTCTGATGACCGTTGATTGTCACCGAATATTTGGCAGGCGGGTGATAGGGTGTTCCCAACATCAATACATATGCTGTCCGCCATTGATCGACAGGGTCGAGCCAGTGATGAAGCCTGCATTGTCGCTGGTCAAAAATTCGACACCGCGGGCAATTTCGTCAGCCTGGCCGAGCCGCCCGACGGGGATTTGCGCGACGATTTTTTCCATGACATTATCCGGAATGGTCGAAAGCATTTCTGTCGCAATATAGCCCGGCGCGATAGCATTGGCCGTAACCCCATGCCGCGCGCCTTCAGCCGCGAGCGATTTGGTAAAGCCATGAATGCCCGATTTGGCGGCGGCATAGTTGACCTGGCCAATCTGCCCACCTTGCCCGTTAACGGAACCTACATTGACAATGCGCCCCCATTTGCGTTCGCGCATCCCGGCGAACACAGCCTTGGCCATATTGAAACAGCCGGTCAGGTCGACACGGATAACCTCTTCCCATTGTTCAAATGTCATTTTCACCATGGTCGCATCACGGGTGATGCCGGCATTGTTGACCATGATGTCAATCGGACCAAATTCCGCCTCAATGGCGGCGCATGCATCAAGGCAGGCCTGATGATCGCCCACATCCCATTTGCGTGCAGGGATAGCGGTACGAGCGGTAAACTCCTGCGCCGCAGCATCATTGCCGCCATAATTGGCGATCACCATGCGGCCCTTTTCTTTCAGCTTCAGGCTGATCGCTTCGCCAATGCCCCTTGTGCCGCCGGTTACCACTGCAACGCGCATATCCACTCTCCTGTTCCTGTTCCGGTTTGTTACGCCAAGCGTTAACGGGAGCGCAGCCATTCAACAAGTTGACGCTTACGTCAGCGAATAGCTATTCATGGCGCAAGTTTGCTGCGCTACAGCCAGCCGCCAAGCTCTCGACGAACAATTGTTTCCAGCATCCGGACGCCGATGGCGCTGTCATTCAGACATGGCACATAGGCGAAATGCGTTCCGCCCGCGGCGATGAATTCGTCGCGCCCTTCCATCGCCAGTTCCTCCAGCGTTTCGAGGCAATCTGCCGAAAAGCCTGGCGCGAATATCAGAACCTTGCGCTTGCCCTCATGCGCAAGCCGTTCCAACATATCATCGGTGGCAGGCTCCAGCCATTTGGCCCGGCCAAAGCGGGACTGGAACGAGACTGTCAAGGGGCGGCCCATCGCCTCTGACAGCAGCCGCGCTGTTTTCTGGCATTGGCAATGATAGGGGTCACCCAGATGCAAAGTGCGCTCCGGCATTCCGTGAAAGCTTGCAACGATGGCATCGGGTTCGAAATCAAGTCTTGCCAGCGCCTCTTCTAATGATGTTTTCAACGCCGTGATATAGGCCGCATCATCATGATAGGGCGGCAAGGACCGGATCGCGGGTTGCCAGCGCATCTGCGTGAGACAGGCAAAAACTGCGTCCATTACTGTCGCCGTGGTCGCGCCCGAATATTGTGGATAAAGCGGCGCGACAAGGATCCGGTTGCAGCCTGCATCCTTCATTTCCCGCAACACGTCATCAATGGCGGGCTGGCCATAGCGCATCGCATGGCGGACCTGGACCGCGTCACCAAAGGCGGACTCAAGCGCCTTCGCCTGCGCCGCAGTGTAGACGGCCAAGGGCGAGCCGTTCTCCATCCACACTTTTTCATAGGCAGCCGCCGATTTTTGCGGCCTTGTGTTCAGCACAATGCCGCGCAGGATTGGCTGCCAGAGCAGCGGCGGGATTTCGACCACGCGGCGGTCGGACAGAAATTGTTTGAGATAGCGTTTCACCGCCGGAACAGTGGGCGCATCCGGCGTTCCAAGGTTGACGATCAGCACGCCGATCCGGGGACGCGCAACGGGGGGGTGGTCAGCAGGCAAGGCCATCACAGTCCACTCGACAGTAATGGCAGTTCGCGCAAGCGAATTCCGGCGGCGGAGAACAATGCGTTTGCAATGGCTGGAGCCACCGGCGCAACGCCCAGTTCGCTGACGCCTCCGGGTTCCTCTTCGCTACGGACAAATTCGACCTCTATTTCTGGCACATCTGACAACAAAGGCAGGTCGATATCGCGGAACCGGCGCGCCAATGGCAGGCCACGTTCATAAACGGTCGTACCGCCCAGAGCCTGCGCCAAGCCAAAGATTATCCCACCCTCGATCTGCTGGCGCGCAAGATCGGGGTTAATCAGGCGGCCGCAATCAACCATCGCGGAGATGCGGTCAACGCGCACGCCCCCCTGGTCCGTACGCGCGGAGGCAACGACAGCAATATGGCTGCCAAAGGCCGAATGGCAAGCAATGCCCTTGCCGCTGCCATCTGCTCCGCCATCCCATCCGGCAAAGGCTGCGACTCCAGTAAGGCAGCGCGCCAGCCGCGTCTGCCCCACCAGCATCTGCATCCGGTAGGACAAGGGCTCAATGCCGGCAGCTGCCGCGAGTTCATCGACAAAGGACTCAATGAAAAAGGCGGTATAGCTGTGCGCATTGCCGCGCCACAAACCGGTGGGCAGCGACAGGTTAACCGGGAAATGGGCAACGGTCATATTGGCGATTGCATATGGCGGAACGGCCCCGTCGAGCGCCAGCGGATCGGCATCGCCGCGCACTGCCCGGATCGCCTCTGCCTCAGTTTTGCCGGATAGTCGCTGCATCTGCTGCCGCGCGGTCGCCGGGACGGCGACCTTGACGGCCATGCCCTGCACCCGACCAGCGACGTCGATTGTTCCTGTGAGCCGCGCAAGCGCAGGCGGGCGCACTGCATCGCGCATGAAATCCTCTGGCCGCGACCAGATCACCTGGACGGGACGTTCAGCCTGCTTGGCAAGGACTGCCGCCTGCTCTGCAATTAAAAGGTCGAGATTGCGACCAAAGCTGCCGCCGGCCTGCATGGGGATCAGCGTCACGTCGTCAGGTGAAATGCCAATCGCCTTTGCTGCTGCCCGGCGCGCAGCCTCTGGCGCTTGGCTTGCCAGCCAAAGCGTCAATCGCCCGGCAGTGAATTGCGCAGTGGCGCTGCGCGTTTCAATGGGCGCGTGCAACGCTGGGGCGACCGCATATTGCGCCTTGAACACGCGGGTACCCGCCGATTTGTCCAGCGTTCCTTCAAATGAGCCTACAGCATGGATGCGATGCCCCTTGCCCGCAGACAACATCCGGTCCAGCGTTGCGTTGATCGCCTGACTGTCTGGCATTCGACCCTTTGTTTCAAACACCGGCGCAATGGCATCCAGCGCGCGGTTCGCTGCCCACCAGTTCGATCCCAGCGCCGCAACCCAGCGGTCGGTTTTGATCAGCTTTATAAAGCCAGTGATCTTCGATGCTTTGCCGACACGCGCGGCTTTCAGGCGCGTGTCGCCAATCGGCCCCGCCCGGACCGAGGCGTAGAGCATATCAGGAAGCCGGATGTCGCCAGCGAAATTGGCACTGCCATCCACCTTGGCGGCAACGTCAAGGCGCACCATATCCCGCCCCGACAATGCCGTAGCGGGCGATTCGCGCAGCGGTACCGGATCGGGCACTTTATGACCAGCCGCCTCGGCCACAAGCTCGGCAAAAGCGAGCCTTTCCTTGCCATAAAAGACAAAGCCAGCGCCGGTATCGCAATTTTCCCAATCTGCGTCCCACCGCGCCGCGGCTGCCTTGCACAAAAGCACGCGCGCCGCTGCCCCTGCCATGCGGCACGGCATCTCAAACTGGCGCACCGACGTCGATCCAGCGGTGATCATGAAGCTGTTGCGTTCAGCCCAATCGTCGCTGAGGTCATCGGCAAGATCGCCGCCAAAGCTGCTTGCCACCATTGTTGGCAGCATTGCCGCACGCCATTCGCGGACGAAAAGCGGGTTGGCAAATTCGGGGCTGGCCAGCGCCGGTTGAACCGAAATGGTGCGCCAGTCCGCGCCCAGCTCCGCCGCCATGATCTGCGCCAACGCGGTATAGACGCCCTGCCCCATTTCACTTTGCGGCACGGCAATGGTCACAGTGCCATTCTCGGCAATTTTCAGCCAACTGCCAAAACCATGTTCGCCCTTGCCCACCGGCATGTTGGGCCGATAGCGCCTCGGCCATGCCTGCCAGGCGACGAGCAGCCCAAGGCCCGCTCCGCCGCCGATCAGCATTTTGCGCCTGCTAAACCCCTCGCTCATGCAGCATCCAGCCAGGCGCCAAGCTGCGCGGCAATATCGGCATAGGCTCCGGCGATTGGGCCGTCGCCGAGCGCGGGGGGCACGCCATCGTCGCTGGCCGTCCGGATGGCAATGTCCAGCGGAATGCGGCCGAGGAAGGCAATGCCCAGCTCTGCCGCTGCCGCCTCTGCGCCGCCGCGGCCAAAAGGATCGCTCACCTCGCTGCAATGCGGGCAGATATAGCCTGCCATATTTTCCACCATGCCGATAATCGGAACCTTGGCCTGATTGAAAAAGCCAATGGCGCGCGCCGCATCCATCAAGGCGAGGTCTTGCGGTGTGGAGACAATCACAGCTCCCACCGGTCGGTGTTTCTGGATCATTGAAAGCTGGATGTCACCTGTGCCCGGCGGCATGTCGACAATGATGTCGCGCACATTACCCCAATGTGCATCCACCAGTTGCGTCAGAGCTTGCCCTGCCATCGGCCCCCGCCATGCGACCGCCTGCCCCGCCGGGATCAATTGCCCCATCGATAGGAAAGGCACATCGCCTGCACCCGTCAGCGGATGCAGTTTTTTGCCTTCCGCTTCGGGCTTTGCATTTTCCCGTCCCAATAGCCGGGGTTGCGAGGGGCCGTAGATATCGGCATCGACAAGCCCTGCTGCCCTGCCCTGCCGCCGCATCGCCACTGCAAGATTTGTGGACAGCGTGGATTTGCCAACCCCGCCCTTGCCGCTTGCTATGGCAATCAACCTTTGGGTCACGCGCTCAGCCGTCTGGATGATCCGCAGCGACGCATTGGGCGCGAGTTCGGCAAGGCGCCCGCGCACCGCCTGTTCCAGCGTTTCGCGCGCCGCAAGGTCAAGGCCAGTGACATCCAGCAGCAACGAGATACTGCCATCTTTCACGCGCACGCTGCCCGCACGTCCGTCCGCAACACCCTGAAGATTTGCCTCGATCTGGCTTGGTTCCAACATGGCAATGGCGAATAGATTCAGAATTCAGGGAATGACACTGTTTTTATCGAAAACCCCTCCTATATACCGGTCATGATGGAAAAAGAGGATGGAGGGGTGCCTCGCCCCCTGAACGCAGACGGCCCAAAGAAACCCGGCGGCCCTTGGGATTTTCCCGGCATTGGCGGCGGCAATTCCGACCCGCCCAAAAAGGGACGGATCAAGCCGGTGGCCGATACGCCAACCGGCGATGAGCCAAAGCGCCCGGCAAATCCGTGGGAGCCGCAAAAGGCCAATGAGACAAAGCCGCGCAGTCCATCGCTGGAGGAATTGTTTCGTGGCGGCGGCGGTGGCAGGAAAGGCGGCGGCGGCTTTGGTGGTCTGCCCCAGCGCGCCGATGGCAAAAGCTGGTGGCCGATCATTGTCGGCGGCCTTGCGGTGATCTGGATTGCCTGGACGAGCATTCACCGGCTGGATTCGCAGGAACAAGGCGTTGTCACAACCTTTGGCAAATATTCGCACACCGTGGGGTCGGGTATTGCCTTCACCTTACCCGCGCCGATTCAGTCACTGACGAAAATCGATACGCAGGGTATTCGCCGCACCACCGTTGGCAAGGCAACCGCCGACAACGACAATCTGGTGCTGACCAAGGACGCCAGCCTTATCGACATGTCCTATGAAGTGGGCTGGTCGATCCGCGATCCCGAACTGTTCCTGTTCCAGCTTGATGGCCCCGAGGCCATGGTGCAGGAAGTCGCCGAAAGCGCAATGCGTGCAGCCGTGGCCAATTTTGACCTGAATCAGGCATTTGGCAGTGGCCGTGGCGAAATCGAGGCACAGGTGCAGCAGCGTATGCAGGCCATCCTTAACGAATATCGTTCCGGGATTGCCATCCAGCGCGTAACCATCCTGCAATCCGACCCGCCAGCCGAAGTCAATGATGCCTTCCGCGAGGTCAACGCAGCGCAGCAGCGGCGCGAAAGCTATCTGAATGACGCCGGCGCCTATGCGAGCCGCGTGACCGAACGCGCCTTGGGCGAAACGGCAGAGTTCGACAAGATTTACGAGCAGTACAAGACCGCCCCGGACGTGACCCGCCGCCGCCTCTATTATGAGACCATGGAGGAAGTGCTGAGCCAGGTGGACAAGACCGTAGTCGAAAGCGGCGGAGTAACCCCCTATTTGCCGCTGCCCGAACTGCGCCGCCGCGCCCAGCAGACCCCTGATGAACCCGTTACCGTTACAGGAAAGAAATGATGGACCGCGCCGTATTCAAAAATCCGGTGGTGATGAGCGTTGCGGCGCTTGGTGCGCTGGTGCTGCTTTCGCAAACCGTGTCGATTGTGCCTGAAACAAAGCAAGCGATCATCAGCAGCTATGGCCAGCCACTGCGCGTGGTAAATGCCTACCAAGCCAATGAAACCTTTGGCAACACCAATGCCGGCCTTGCCTTTCGCATTCCCTTTGTCGAGCAGGTTAACTGGATCGACAAGCGCGTGCTAAGCGTCGAGATGGAACGGCAGGAGGTGCTTTCGACCGACCAGCTGCGGTTGCAGGTCGATGCCTTTGCCCGCTTTCGCG
>CAZNEO010000052.1:0-12674 GCA_964572205.1 uncultured Sphingorhabdus sp. | reverse complement strand
GCGCTGAACGGAATGACTGCCAAAGCGACAACACCAAGGATCAGCCAGAAAATAAATTGCTTTCCATCGACCAGCGCCACCGCCGCCACGCACAGCACTGCGCCGACAAGCGGTCCCCTGGACCCCGTTTGCAGCAATGTGGCGATGCCCAGCAGCACCAATATGCCCAAAAGCAGGCGCGTGCGAAGCGTTGCGTTCCAGAACAGCACGAACGATGCAAGGATCAGGTATAGCGCGGTATAGCCAATGGTGATCGGGTTGACGGTTGCGAACGACAGGCGACCAAGCGCCGCTTCGGTGGTCACACCGACGACCGAACCGCCAAACAGGAATGTCGACAGCGAAAGGATACAGGTCAGCGTGGCCGGGATGGCAATGGCAATGGCAACGCGGCGCTCGTCCACCAGCCGGATCGAGCTGGCCAGCGCCAGCGCCGGCACGATTGCAACGATCCAGAACAGCGCCAGCGAGAAGTCCGCGTCCTGAATATCTCTCGCCAGCCAATCGTACAGCAGGCGTGCCGTATAGAGGAGCACGAACAGGAGCAGCAACGGGTTGAGCGCCAGCTGCCGACGGGCGACGGCGCGGATCGTCACCACGACCGCAAGCAGCGCGACAAAACCCCGGAAAGGATAAGTCAGCTGGGTATTCTCAAGGCCCAGCATTGCCGAAACAATGCCAACGACCGGATAGCCGGCCATCACCAGGCCCCACAGTAGCAGCGCCTCGAACCGGGCCCATGTCCCGGCACCAGGATGCGCCAAACGGCCGGCATTCGGCTGCGACCACTGCGGTAAAGACTGGGACTGCATCATGCCGTGCCCTTTGCTGCGAATCGCGACACTAAACAAGCTCTATTCAGTGCGCCGGTGCGTGGCGATTCAGAAACCAGTTCAGATTGATATAAGGCCAGATGCGATCCGACCGGTACCAGTCCCAAGCCGATTTCGCATTGAGCGTTGCGATTCGGGATTTCAGCGCGGGGACATCGACAATCTCTTCGAACAGAGGATGCGGCCTGGCCTCGATCTGCGCCAATGCCCATGGCCCCAGCACGCCATTCATCCAGTCGGGCATTTGCGAGTTGAAGCCTACCTTGCGCGGCGACGCGCGAATTTCTTCGGGCACGATGCCGCGCATCGCCTCGCGCGCAACCAGCTTGGTCAGCCCACCCGCCTCTTTCATCTGCGGCTCCAGCGACATGATGTAGGTGACCAGCCGCCAATCCATGAACGGCATGCGGATTTCCACGCCATGCGCCATCGACAGCCGGTCGAAATTGCGCAGGATCGTCGGCAGGGTGGTGGCGTGGAACATGCCGTAAAGGCGCCGGTCAAAATTCGACCAGCTGTCAGGCAGCTGGTCCGACTGCGCGGCGATGGATGGACCCGGAGGCGGCATGACCGCCGCCCCGCGCAGGAACATCGCGCCCTTGGCCCGCGCATTCTGAAGCTTGGCGAACTCGGACAGCCCGACCATGGCATCGCTGCGTCCTACGCCATTACCAAAAAAGTTGCGGATGATGTGATTGGCAGGCTTGCCGGCTGCGCGATACCCGCCGAACGCCTCATCTGCGCCATGTCCGTCGAGTGTGACCACTGCCCCCCCTCTCCGTACGGCCCTGTAAATCTGCCATATTGCCGATGGCAGGCTGATATAGATGTCGTCGAGCGCGTCCATGACCGGGTCGGCAGCGACGAGCGGATCATCGTTGCTGAGGTCGAACAGCCGGGGCTCTACCCCCGCCGCACCGGCAGCAAGACGCGCCTCGGCCGTTTCGTCATGGGCCAGGCCTGGAAAGGTGGCTACAAAGGCGCGTCGCCAGTCGGACGCTTGCCGCACATTGCTGCCGCCATTCTCCTGCGCGATGCGAGCCATGGAAGTAACCACTGCGCTCGAATCGAAGCCGCCTGAAAGGCACGTTGCAATGGGAACGTCGCTGCGCATCCTGAGCCTGGTCGATGCGAAGAATAATTCACGAAATTCTTCCGCCGCGCCCGCCAATGTATTTGGCACATCACGCAGGTGATCGACTGTCCGCCACCACCGACGCACCGTCAGCGCGCCGTCGGGAGAAAGTCGGGCCCAATGGCCCCCGGGCACCCGGCGGATAGCCGGGAACAGCGACTGCTCCGATCCCTCAATCCCGAACGGATCGAACAGCACGCGTCGCGCGATATCGCGGTCGACGTCGCTCTTCGCCCATGGGAGCGTCAGCAGTGCACGCATCTCGGAGGCAAAGGCAAACTGCTGTCCCCGCGACGCGTAAAGTAGGGGTTTGATTCCGAACCGGTCCCGCGCAAGGAACAGGCTTCCGTCGCGATTGTCGCGAATAACCAGCGCCCACATTCCGTTGAGGCGAAGCAGCATGCCTTCGCCCCATTCGCGCCAAGCGGCCAGCAGAACTTCGGTATCGCCCTCGGTCACGAAGCGATGCCCCTTTTCCTGCAGCTCGGCGCGAAGCTCTACGAAATTGAATATCTCGCCGTTGAATACGATCGAATGGCTACCGTCTGCGCTATGCATTGGCTGATCCGAGCGGGCTTCGGGGTCGATAATTGCCAGACGTCGATGGACGAATGCCGTGCGTCCATCGTCGAACTGGTGGATTCCCTCACCATCGGGCCCGCGATGCGCGATTGCAGCTGCCATGGCACGCAACCGGTCCAGATCGATCGGTGCACCGGGTTCCGCGATCAAGCCCGCAATTCCACACATTAAACTGTCACCTTTGCTGTTGCGCGGGCGCCAGAAAATCATGCGCCAGCCGAGTTACCGCCCGATAGCCGAGAACCAAAAAGATACAATGCGCTATGCTGATGGCGGCGGCATTCAGAGCGACGGCGGCAAATGGCCCCAACCCGAATAACGGAACTGCAAGCCAGACACTGCCAAGCAGGCAAAACCAGACAAACTCCCAGCCTGTCTGTGTGCGATTGTGACCAACGGTCATCAGCGTCTGGTTGACCGTGCCGCCAACGAATATGAAAAAATAGGCCCCGGTCATGATCTGCGCCATTGTGCCGGCCGGCCCCCATTGCCCCCCGAAAATCAGCTCGAAGGCCGGCGGCAGCAGGATCGCAGCGAGGATCGCCGGGCCAATGGCGACCAGCGCAGCCGTGCGCGCTGTGCGGGCGTAGACATCGCGGATCGCCGGATTGTTCGCGCGATATGCGTCGGCGATCCGGCCTGAAAATACTTGGGTCACTGCCATCAATATCATCGATAGCGGCAGGCCGCAGGCCCGTTCGACCAAGCCGAGTTGACCGGCCATCGACGGGCCATAGGTCGCAAAGAACATGATCGGCATAAAGGCGCTGCCTGCAGCGTTCATCATGACGCCGGGCAGCGTCGTGGCGGGATGCGCCCAATTGTCCTTAAGCCGGTTCCAGGTTTCGGACAAAGGTGCCGGGCTAATCAGTTCGAACGTTCCGCGGCGGATGTGCGACAGTCCGAGTACGAACAAGCTACCAAGCCGACCGGCCACATCCGCCATGATGATACCGTCTATGTCCCGGGAGGTGAAGCCAATCAGCAAGGCTACGATGACATAGACGATCGACTGCGCCAGTTTGAGGTTGCCCAGCATCGCAAATCGCTCTTCGCGAGTCAGCAGATAGTTCTGCGCCTGGACAATCCCGGAGGCGGTGAGACCCAGTGCCACCCACATCGGCGAAAATGGCAAATCCGCCCCGGTTTCCGGACGCAGCAACAGCACAAGGGCGAAGAGTCCAGATACGGCCGCAGCAACGACCAGATTGAGAGTGACGCATGTGCGGAGCAGCGGTTTCAGATCTTCGTGGTTCGCACGCAGGATCATGAGTTCCAGTCTGAGCGAAGCCACGAATAACAATGTGAGCAACGCCGACTGGAACAGTTGGTAATGGCCAAAGGCTGCCGGATCGAACTGGCGAGTCAGGATCGGCAAGACAGCTATGCCCAGAATTTGCGCAGGTAGTGTTCCCCGCATGATATGGACGACAGAGCGTAGCATGTTAGAGAATAATGCTCCGTGTCATTATCAGCGCGTCATTTCGCAGGAAGAACGAGACATTTCAAGCTTCCCTTTTGAATGGCCCGCGACTAGGGGGGCAGCCGCTGAAGTCAATCGAAACGAATGGGGTATGCGTTGGTATGAGCAAGGTTGCACTGATCACGGGTGTCACGGGTCAGGACGGGGCCTATCTGGCAGAATTGCTGCTGGAAAAAGGCTATACGGTCCATGGGATCAAACGGCGCTCGTCGTCGTTCAACACTGGCCGCATCGAACATATTTATGAAGACCCGCATGTCGGGCACCCGCGCTTCATTCTTCATCATGGCGATCTGACCGATTCGACCAACCTGATCCGCATCTTGCAAGAAGTTCGGCCCGACGAAATCTATAACCTTGCTGCGCAAAGCCATGTGCAGGTTAGCTTCGAGACCCCTGAATATACGGCAAATGCCGACGCGATCGGAACGCTGCGACTGCTCGAAGCGATTCGCATCCTTGGCCTTGAAAAGACGTCGCGCTTCTATCAGGCATCGACGTCTGAGCTTTACGGGCTCGTCCAGGAAGTGCCGCAGTCGGAAACAACGCCTTTTTATCCCCGCTCACCTTATGCGGTTGCCAAGCTGTATGGATATTGGATCGTGGTGAACTACCGCGAGGCTTATGGCATCCACGCATCGAACGGCATTTTGTTCAATCATGAAAGTCCGCTGCGCGGCGAAACATTCGTCACCCGCAAAATTACCCGGGCGGTTGCTGCGATCAAACTGGGCAAGCAGGACATACTTTATCTTGGCAACGTCGACGCCCAGCGTGACTGGGGGCATGCACGCGAATATGTCCGTGGCATGTGGCTGATGTTGCAACAGGACCAGCCAGACGACTATGTGCTGGCAACCGGCGTGACGACGCGCGTCCGCGATTTCGTATCGATGGCATTTGCGCATGTTGGCATCGTTCTGACCTGGACCGGCAGCGGTGTGGACGAGATTGCGACTGACGCTGACGGGCTTGTTCGGGTCCGCATCGATCCGCGCTATTTCCGACCGACTGAGGTTGACCTTCTGATTGGCGATCCGGCCAAGGCAAAGCGCGTATTGGGCTGGCAGCATGAAACCAGCGTGGAACAACTCGCGGCGGAAATGGTGGATGCCGACCTCAAATCGATGGGCGGCATGTGACATGGCGGATGGCGCTTTCGCGCTTGGCGGGAAAAAGGTCTATGTCGCTGGCCACAATGGCATGGTCGGCAGCGCGCTGGTCCGTCGCCTCGCCAGTGAGGACTGCGATGTCGTCGTTGCGTCGCGTGCCGAACTCGATCTGACCGACCAGCGCGCGGTGTTTGACTGGTTTGCGGCGAACCGGCCCGACGCTGTTTTCCTCGCAGCGGCACGCGTTGGCGGCATTCTGGCCAACAGCAGCTATCCGGGCGATTTCCTTTACGACAATCTGGTCATCGAAACCAATGTCATCGAGGCTGCCCGGCGTAGCGGCACGGCCAAATTGCTGTTTCTGGGATCGAGCTGCATCTACCCGCGCATGGCGCCACAGCCGATCCGCGAAGAATCGTTGCTTTCGGGGCCACTTGAATCGACGAATGAATGGTACGCCCTTGCCAAAATCGCCGGGTTGAAGCTTGCTCAGGCCTATCGCATCCAGCATGGCAGCGACTTTATCTCTGCAATGCCGACAAATTTATATGGTCCGGGGGACAATTTCGACCTCCAGTCGAGCCATGTATTACCGGCTTTGATCCGCAAATTCCATGAAGCGAAAATCGCGGCGGCCGGCGAAGTGGTAATCTGGGGATCGGGTACGCCGCTGCGCGAATTCCTTCATGTCGATGACTGCGCCGATGCCTGTGTTTTCATGATGAAGTCCTATTCTGATGAAATTCATGTGAACCTGGGGTCCGGACACGAAGTCACCATTGCCGATCTGGCGCGGCTGGTCGCAGCGATAGTTGGCTTTGATGGGGAATTGGCTTTCGACACCTCGAAACCCGATGGGACACCCCGAAAACTGGTCGATACCACCCGGCTTAACGGTCTCGGTTGGTCGCCGTCGATTGATCTCGCCGACGGCATTGCATCGACGTATCGCTACTATCTCGATCGCGAAAGCGCCGCCGCCAATTGATCGATCTGCCCCGGGGTGCTTGCGGAAAACAGGAAAGCGGCGTCGGGCCGTTGGGCAACGACCTGAGCAAAGGCATCGGCGGGCGATCCAGCCGCACCCGTTCCGTGTCGTAACAGTCCATGAAAGAGGCGCAGTCCCGTAACGGGGGAAACGTCCTCGCTAAATCGGCCTTGAACAATTGTTCCAAAGCCTGGGTCTTCCGCGACGATGCGATCAGCACCTATGCCAAACGCGCCGACCACGCCATCCGCAATCAGGGCTTGAAAGGTCAAGCGATCTGCGTCGGTCAGTTCGAACCGGTCGAATTCGTGGACGAGCAGGATGTCGACCCTGTCGCGCTGCAAGGCCTTCAGGCTTAATTCGACTTCGCGGCGAAGCTCATCGCGCGGAAAGGGTTGGCGGACGGGCGCCGCCTCCGCAACCGGTGCAGTCCGCCGCAGCGACAGCAGCGCCGATTTGAGACCCGGAACGGCGGCAAGCAGCGGCTTGCCAATGCTACGATATATGCGGCGCGCCATACCCGGAACAGCAGGCTCGGCTGGTCGGCCAAGGCCGAACTTTGTCGTGAAAGTCACGTTCTTCTCACCGCGCAGCACTTCGCCCAGCACCTGCTCGGACGCACCCTCGCCATAATAAGGCGCTGTATCGAAATGCCGGATCTCGTGCCGCAATGCTGCTTCCACGAGTCGGGCCGAACGTGCATGCTCGCCACCGCCATAAAGGCGCCCGCATCCAAAGCCGACCTGCGACATTGAAATGGCAGTGCCTGGGATTGTAATAACATTCATCGCGCGAGGCTCCCGTCTATATGTGCTGCAAGCCGGGCGGCTAGCGCCACAGCTGTCAGCGTTACATTCGCATGGCTTGATGTGGGGAATATGGCCGGGCCCGCAACAAACAAGCGCTCGGCACCCCATACCCTGGCGTCCGCATCGACCACGCCCGATTGCGCCGTTCCCCCCATGCACAGCCCGCCTGCCTGATGATAGGTGTCGACCAAGCTTTCCAGAAAAGCTGGATCGCCGGCTTCGAGCAGGGGATCGAGCTTCAGGCGGCCAATCCCCTGTTCCTGCAACCATGTGTCGACTTTGCGGCAAAACCGGATGATTTCGTCGCCTTCACGTCCGTCTACACGCCAGTCGACGATGGTTTTGCCATTTTGTCGCAATATCCGGCTGTCCCGCAGCGGCAACTGCTCCGCCTGGACCCGCAGGCTGAGCTCGCGGTCGAAAAACGCACGCACCCGGCCGCTGCGCAAATAGGTGGTGACCAGCGGCACGAAAGACCGACCCGACTTCAGGATCGTAGCGGGTAGCGCCGTCAACGAAGACAGGGATGCGCCACGCAATATTGCCCGCAAAACCTGTTTGAGGTTGGCAACATCGTCGCTCAAATTGCTCTCGAATCCCATCATGCCGACAACGCCCAGCTTGAGCGGACCGCGATGCCCTTCACGGAATTTCAGCTTGGGCTGGATACGCACACCCTCTACGCGCCCGTTTTCAAAGCAATCCCGAAAGCGCCGCTCGTCGAGCAATTCGATCAACGCCACTCTGCCGCCCAGATGATCCTGAAAATAGCGGCCGACATTTTCGTTGTCCGACCATGGCGTCGGGCCTTCTTCGCTCGACCGCAACATCAGCTCGCTTGCCGCGACAGTGCCCAGCGCCAGAACGACAGTCTTTCCGGACACATCGACCGGCTCCTGGACCCCGTCGATTTTCAGACCGACAATCTCCGCGCCGCTGCATTTGATCGCGCTTACGCGGCTCTCCATTACGATGCACGGCCACCCTTTGCCGACGATTTGGCGTTTGAAGCGATGCGCAAAATTTGGCTCGTCGAGCCAGTAAGTATAGGCGGTTTCGATAGCGTCCATCTCGCCCGGTGGCTGCACCGAACCGAGCTCCTGCCGCAGATGCGCGACTTCTGGCCGGCGCTGCATCCCCAGATCGGCATAAGCGGCAGCATACCAACGGGGCATGTCGAAGTCGGCAACAGGCCAGCCTGGCCCAAAATCATCGGGATCAAACTCGGCAAGCTGGCCGCCCCAATAGGCCGTTGTACCCCCGATCCCGAACGCGCGTCCGTGCCGCAGCCCGGTATGCGGGCGCCCGATCTGGACGAGCTCGGCTTGCGGCGTGTCGGTGGCCAGGAACGATGCGCGCCCGCCGCCTTCCAGTACCAGCACCCGGTGCCCCGACCTGGCCAGGCGCTGCATCAGATAGAGGCCGCACGCCCCCGCTCCGATAACGATCACATCGGCCTCGCGCACATGCTGCGCCAGATCGGCACGGTCGACAATCATGAGCTGATACGGGCTTGCACGATGGGGCTATGGGGTTGTGCATCGGTCAGCATAGGATTTCCGCCTAAAGCAGGGCAAATACAAAGCCGGCAGGGCTCAAGGCGACAACCCAGTAGAGAATCAATCCCCGGGGCCATCCAAAACGTTCGAGCAGAATATGGTGGAGATGGTCCTTGTCCGCCGCCATCGGCGACTGGCCCCTCCTCCAGCGTTTGAAGGTGAGCCGAAATGAATCGATGACAGGCACGCAAAAGAGCACCGCCACCTCTTCAGCGGAGATCGCACTTGTCGCGTGGGGGCCGGGAGAGTTGTAGAGTGCAATCGCCAGCAGCCCGATTGCCCCTGCAAAACCATAGGCGCCGCCATCCCCCAGGAACAGCTTGCCCTGCAAGTTGAACACAAGCAAAATGAGCAAAACCGCGACCAACAGCCCGATAAAGGGCAAAAACGGGGCAGGGGCCCGGGTAGCCAATATAATCAGCCAGCCAATGCACAGGCCGATCACCAGTCCATTTTTGCCATCTGCCATGTTGACGGCATTGACCAAGCCAACGCAGCACAGCGCCGTAAAGAAAACGGCGATTGGGAATGCTCCCAGTCCAAAGGCGATGTCGGGATGTTCGAACAGCAATACGCGAACGTTGAATGTCGGGTCGAGGCTTGCCACGACACCGAAAAACAGGAACGAAGCGACAAGGCGTGTGTTGGGCGTCAAGGCATGGCGGTCATCCCCGATACCCAGCAATGATATCGCGGCAATTGCCACCAGCCAAAGATGGATCGATGGCTGCAGATAAGGAGGCATTCCCGAAACGGACAAGAGCGCTGCGACGGGCAAGAAAACGAAAAGAAGCGCCAGCCCACCCATCAATGGGGTGGCACGACTATGCAATTTTCGCTCGCCCGGCACGTCCAGCAGTCCCAGCGTCGATGCGATAGGCGTAGCCCTGAGGCACAAAAGCATCGCAAGGATGCCCCCGCATGCCCAAAGTGCAAAAATCGCAAAACTCATTACGGACGCTCCCCGTTTCGATGTCCCTGCGTCACAGCTCGGCTAAGGGCGATTGCGCCCATAGAAACACGCGCTGCTTTGGTCTACGAATTATTGTTGTGCCTTCGTACAAAGGTAAAGCCTGCTCCCCTCCATCGCCTGATCAAGCCATTCCCATAGGCAGGGGAGCAATGTTTTGCGGAGTGACAGGATGCGGGAGGGGAAGGCCATTCGGCGGCAGCGAAAGCGCGATTCTCCCCTAAGGCTGGCCATTGCGGCGTCACCTGTAATCGGCACATGTGGTGTTGGATGCCACCTGTGTGCGGTCAATGGTGATGCGCCGCATTTCCCAAAGCATTCGGCGCTAGTCCACAGCGCCAACGGGTTTGAAGACCAAGACAGGCGGATTCAGTAATTGCAAAGCCATGAATTGCCCTGAACATCCCGCTACATTGCCGTTGAATCGAACCACGTCTGCCTATGTCGTGCTCGTGCCTTCATTGCCATAACCGTAACCATAACCATAGCCATAGCCATAGCCGGCCTGGCGATGTCTGAGTTTGGTGAGCACGACGCCCAGGACATGCGCCTGCACCGATTCCAAACGGCCAAGCGATGCCTTGATTCCCCGAACCGCGACGCCTTCGGCCTCGGCCACGAACACGCAGCCCTCGACCGCGCGTGACAAAAGCGGGGCGTCGGCAAGGCCAAGAATTGGCGGAGAATCGACGATAACATGCTCGAAATGCTCAAGCAATTGTCGCACCAGCATGAGCATGCGGTCACTGCTGAGCAGCTCGGCGGCGCTGGGCGGCACCGGCCCCGCAGTAAGTAGGCTAAGGCCCTTGATGCTGCTGGATTGCACCATTTGTCGCCATTCATTGTCGCCCGCCAGGAAATTGCTGAGCCCCATTTTGTTGGGCATGCCGACGAACTGGTGCATGGAGGGTGAGCGCATGTCTGCGTCGATCAGCAGTACCTTTTTGCCCGTCCGGCCAAGCACAGTTGCCAGTGCCAAGCTGGTGGTGCTTTTCCCTTCGGCCGGACGTGTGCTGGTTACCATAAGCGCGCGTGGTACGCCGTGGTCCGTGGAAAAGGCGAGGTTGGACCTGATGCTGAGATAGGCCTCGGACAGTTCCGACTTTGTGTCGGTGAGCGCTTCGAGCGCGTCGCTCTCTTCGACATCAGGCACACTTCCCAATAACGGCACGCCCAACAGTCGATAGACCTGGCTTGGATCACGCAGGCCTTCGTCGACCTGATCCAAGGCAAAAGTTGCCGCAGCTGCCAAACCGATGCCAGCGAGCAATGCCAATGCCAAATTCAATGGCAGGTTTGGCGAAGAGGGCGATTCGGGCGTTTTTGCGACATCAACAATTGCAATGTTGTTCGTGCCAACACCTGCAACGCCGATTTCCTTATAACGCTGCAGCAGTCCGTCATACAATTCACGGTTGGTGTCTGCTTCGCGTTGATAGATATTATACTGAATGCTGTCCCGTTGCTGTTGCCGCATGAGGGTCTTTAATTCTTCGACTTCCCGCCGCAGGCTCGCCTCGCGTTGCGCCGCTTCGCGATATTCGGAAGAGCGGCTGTTCAGGACACGCGATTCCTCGCGGCCGATGCTGGCGTCCAGAACGCGCAACTGCTCCGACAAAGCCTTTGCTGCCGGATAGCCGGGCTCGAACTGGACCATCAACTTGGCATATTCCGCAGCAATCTCTGCGCGGCGCTGGCGCAATTGGCTGATCGCCGGGTTGTTCAGCGATTCAACATTGGCGCCGCTATTGCGCTGGCTTGCGCGGCTTTCTGCGGCAATCCGGTCAGCAGTCGCTTGAGCAAGCGCGCTGTTCAGCGCTTCAAGATCGCTCGACACCAGCGTCCGTTCAACTTCGGTCCGGCCATCGGTGTCCTTACTCTTGCCAAGCGCCACGATCCCTTTCGTTTCGGCATAATTGACAAGATCGCGCTCCGAAGTTTCGCGTCGCACGCGAAGATCTTCCAACCGGCTTTCCAGAAATTTGCGCGCATCGGCAGTCGAGGCAAAGCGGCGATCCATGCTTTGGAGAATAAATTGGTCGGTCCACGCATTTGCAATTTGTGCCGAAATTTTGGGTGAACCGCTGGTGTAGCTGATATCCACCAGTGCCGAACCCCGGATAGGCGATATCGATATGTTGCCGAGCAACAATCGCACTGCCATTTCATCCCGTCTTTGTCGCGCTTGGTTGGTTTGCGGTTGTCCGGATTTGGAAGCGAAAAACATGCCTTCATCGGGGTTCACGCCATGTGCTTCCAAAAATTCGTCATTGGAACCCAGCCGAAGTTGCCGCGCAACCCGCTCCGCCAGTGAACGGGCCTTCAGCAGCGAATATTGGGTCTGGAAAAACTCCAAGTCGCGCCCGGAAGCCTCAGATTCCAGGCCCTCGACATTGGTGACCTTCTTTTGCTCGCGGCTGATTTCAATCCGGGAAGTCGCTGTATACTGGGGGGTCGCCAAAAGTGTAACGACCAGCCCGATCACCAGCGAAGACAGGATGATACCCGCGATTACCCACTTCCACCGCAGCACCACCTGCCAGTATTGGAGCAAAATCGGCGGTGCGATCTGCTCGCCGGGCTCCGACTGCCCGCTATTGTTGGATTCAGCGGCTAGGTTGCTTGCCTGTAACATTGAAAATCCCAAATCGAATATGTCGCGCCGGCTAGGCTTTTGTTGCGGCTAGCCCAGACTGGCGCCGACTTCCAGTCCCTATTCGCTTGGGCGGGCAAACAATGAGGTCGGCGCTTAGCCCATTTTGTCCAATAAACCGGCATTTCACAGGCAGTGCGCGCGCCGGGCTGAGATGTGGGCCGCTGCCCCGGTCCTCAGCCAAGGATCGACAGCTCTTCGAAGCTTTGGTTGGTCATTCCCCATTGGCATATATGGGTCGCAGCGAAAATTTCCTTCCCGATCAAAGCATCAACCATATCGCAACGCCTATGCTATAGCTCTGGGGCAATGGACAAGCCCTTCAAATTCCGTGTTCTTAGTGTGTTCGGCACCAGGCCAGAGGCGATCAAGATGGCGCCAGTGGTGCGCGCGCTGGCGGCGGCTGGGGACATTGACGCGCGTATTTGTGTGACAGCGCAGCACCGGGAAATGCTCGATCAGGTGCTGGCCTTGTTCGGGATCGTTCCGGACTATGACCTCAACCTGATGCGTCCGGGCCAAGGGCTGGACGATATAACGGCGGGCGTTT
>CAZNEO010000051.1:0-14021 GCA_964572205.1 uncultured Sphingorhabdus sp. | reverse complement strand
TGCCGCCAAAGCGGTTTTTATTGGCGCGCAGGATGCGATATTGATGGCTGCGCTCGCCCTCAAAGGCCAGCACGGTATCGACCATATGTTCGAGCACGCGGGGGCCAGCGATGCTGCCATCCTTGGTGACATGACCGACGAGCATGAGTGCCGTGCCGCGCTCCTTGGCAAAGCGGATCAGCTCTTGCGCCGATGCGCGCACCTGGCTGACTGTGCCGGGCGCGCCTTCGATCAGGTCGCTGTGCATCGTCTGGATTGAGTCAATCACCAGCAGAGCCGGTGGTTTGCCACTGGAAAGCGTGGTCAATATATCGCGCACCGACGTCGCCGCTGCCAGTTGCACCGGCGCATCACCCAACCCGAGCCGCCGCGCGCGCAGCCGGACCTGATCGACCGCTTCCTCGCCAGAGATATAGGCCACGTCCAATCCGCGTCGCGCCAGATTGGCCGCTGCCTGCAACAACAGGGTCGATTTCCCGATCCCCGGATCGCCGCCCAGCAAAGTCGCCGACCCCGGTACCAGCCCGCCGCCCAGCGCACGGTCAAACTCCGCGATTCCGGTGGAGGCGCGGTCGGGCAATTTGATATCGCTATCGAGGCCCACCAACGCCACATCGCGCCCGCCAGAGCGCAAATGATGCTTCATTTCAAATACGGTCGCGCCTGCTTCCTCGACCAGCGAGTCCCAAGCGCCGCAATCCTCACACTTGCCCTGCCAGCGTGCGGCGACGCTTCCACATTCCTGACAGACAAAGCGTTTTTTGGGTTTGGCCATGCCGCGGTCATATACGGAACGTTTAGGGAACGCAAGCTTATCCAGCCTAACCCGTCGTCCCGCACTTGATGCGGGGCTTGGCTTCTCTCCCACCAGCCGAAAAAGCCCAACCCCGTGTCAAGCACGGGGTGACGTGTTGAGTGAGTCGATAGGTAGTTTAATCCCGAAACGAAGGATCAATCCGGTCCAGTTTCCGCAGCAACGCGGGCCAGGCCAGGCCCTGCGACACCATTGCCATCCCCTTGGCAGGCGTCTGGCTCTCAACCTTTTCAGGCGTGCCCTGCGGAGGGTTATACAGCCGGTCATAACCGGCGCTGAGCATCTTCACCTGCGCATCGCACGCGCGTTCAAGGAAATAGAGCCGCAGGAAGCAATCGGCCACGGTCTCACCCACTGCCAGCGTGCCATGGTTGCGCAGGATCATCGCATGTTTGTCGCCAATGTCCTGCACCAGCCGCTCGCGTTCCTCCAGGTCGGTCGCGATGCCTTCATATTCATGATAGGCGACATTGTGCAGCGCGATCATTGCCGTCTGCGTATGCGGCAACAGGCCGAATTCCATCGCGCTGACCGCCTGACCAGCGGGCGTATGCAAATGCATGACCGCATGCGCATCCTCACGCGCCATATGGATTGCAGAGTGGATGGTGAAGCCGGCCGGGTTGACCGGATGTGACGTCGGCACCACAGGCTGCCCCTCGACATCAATCTTGACGAGGCTCGACGCGGTAATCTCCTCAAACATCATATCATAGGGGTTGATCAGGAAATGATGCTCCGGCCCCGGCACGCGCGCGGAGAGGTGCGTGAAGATGATGTCGTCCCAGCCATAAAGCGCGACCAGCCGGTAGGCGGCGGCCAGATCGACACGGATCGCCCATTCCTCGTCCGACACAGCGGCGCGGATATGATCGTCATTGGCGGGTTTTGCGGCGGTGGCCATGGTTGCTCTCCATCACAGGCTTGTTGCTGCGTTATAGTGCAATTACGCCAGCGAGTCTGTCAAAAACGCTACGGCTGCGCGGCGGCGATGTGGATCTGCGTTGAGATCTCATTGTGCGAGGCGACTACTTCAGTTTTCCGAGCGCCTGTTTGCGTTTGGGAATAACTTCGCGCGCAGCAGCCCTCTGATGATCGAAATTTGCGCCTTCCAAAGTCAACTCTATGCCGCCCGCCGTGTGCGTAGCGACCAACGTATCGCCCACAGATGCTTTCAAATGCGATAGCAGCTTCTTTGGCAAAATGATTCCAAATCCGTTGCCGACTTTGATAACTTTTCTTAGGTAGGCCATCCGTTAATTCTATACAGAATCTTGCCCTCCAGACAACTTCTAACCCCCACAAGCCCTGAACAACCCCAGTGTCCGTTCCCGCGCCAAATCGGCGCTTGGTTCATGATAATCCTTGCGCCGGTCACTATTAAACCCGTGGTTGGCATCATAGACGAAAATCTGCGCTGTAGGATGTTCTTTGGCGATCAATGCCTCGACGCCTTCCATGGGAATACCTGCATCATAACGCCCGAAATGGGCGATCGTGGCGCATTTTGGGGCGGGGTCGATGAACAGTGTGGGCACCATGCTGCCATAATAAGAGGAGCAGGCGGCAAGATCATCTGATAGCTGTGCGCAGCGCCAGCTGACCGAGCCGCCATAGCAATAGCCGGTGATGAACACCGGACCTTTATCTTTCAGCGCATCGATACAGGTCTGCGCGTCGGCGACCGATTGTTCAAAAGGGTGCAGCTTGCGCGCCAGCTCCACTGCGCGGTCAAACTCCGCGCCGGTATAGTCGCATTCAAAACCGGGATGTTCGCGGTCGAACAGGGCAGGGCTTAGCACCTCATAGCCGTCTGCGGCATATTCATCGCACAGCTCGCGGATATGATCAGTGACGCCGAATATCTCCTGGACCAGCACCAGCCCCCCGCGCCGTTCGCCCTCAGGCGCTGTATGATAGACGGAGATCTCAGCACCGTCGGACATTTTCATTCTGGTCATCTGGCCCACAGCAAACCCTTCCATAACCGTTACCCTGAACTTGGTTCAGGGTCCATTTTGCCTCTCATCTCTTCGGCCTGAGCGGCATGATGGATGCTGAAACAAGTTCAGCATGACGATTCCTGTTAGGCAAGCTTAAACCTCCATCTTGCATCGCAGCAAATCCCCTGCTAGGCGCGCGGCGACTTTGCGGGGGACGATTCCTCCGCGCCGCAGTCACAAACAAATTTCCGTCTGTTTTTTAAGGACCAAAGCGCGTGGATGTTTCCAGCGGCAATCAGGCTAATGTGCAGGCCAGCCTTGCAGGGCGCTACGCCACTGCGCTGTTCGATCTCGCCCGCGAATCGAAAGCGGTTGATGCAGTGGAGGCGAGCCTTGCCAAGGTGCAGGCAGCCCTGATTGAATCAGCCGATTTCGCTGCATTGACAACCAATGCGGCTGTCTCACGCGATGCGGCCAAGGCCGCGGTCGCGGCCATTGCCAAGGCGATGAAGCTCGATGCGCTGACCGCAAAAACGCTTGGCGTTCTGGCAGACAATCGCCGCCTTGCCGAAACCGGCGCTGTCGCCCGCGCTTTTACCGCGCTGGCCGCTGCTGAGCGTGGCGAGATGACTGCTGAAGTCACCAGCGCACACCCGCTTTCGCCTGCCCAGACCAAAGCTATCGCTGCCAAGCTGAAGGCCCGCGTAGGCCGCGATGTTGCCATCAACGCAAAGGTCGATCCCGCCATATTGGGCGGGCTTACCGTGAAGATCGGTTCCACGCTGATCGACAATAGCATCAAAACCCGTCTCAATACCCTCGCTCAGGCGATGAAAGGCTAATAATGGATATCCGCGCCGCAGAAATTTCAAAGGTCATCAAGGACCAGATTGCCAATTTCGGCACCGAAGCTGTCGTCTCAGAGGTCGGCACTGTGCTGTCGGTGGGTGACGGGATCGCCCGCATCCATGGCCTCGACAATGTGCAGGCCGGTGAGATGATCGAATTCGCCAATGGCATCAAGGGTATGGCCCTGAACCTGGAAGCGGACAACGTCGGTGCGGTGATCTTCGGCTCCGACGCCGAAATCCGCGAGGGCGATACCGTAAAGCGCACGGGCACGATTGTGGACGTTCCTGTCGGCAAAGAATTGCTGGGCCGCGTTGTCGACGGTCTTGGCAATCCGATTGATGGCAAGGGTCCGCTGAAAACCACGCAGCGCAGCCGCGTTGAGGTCAAGGCCCCCGGCATCATCCCGCGCCAGTCGGTAAACGAGCCCGTGCAGACCGGCCTGAAGGCACTGGACGCGCTTGTTCCTGTCGGCCGCGGCCAGCGCGAGCTGATCATCGGCGACCGCCAGACTGGCAAAACCGCCGTCGCACTCGACACCTTCATCAACCAGAAGGGCGTCAACAGCGGCAGCGACGAATCAAAGAAGCTGTATTGCATCTATGTCGCCGTCGGCCAGAAGCGCTCAACCGTGGCGCAGATCGTGCGCGCACTCGAAGAAAATGGCGCAATGGAATATTCGATCGTGGTTGCCGCAACTGCGTCGGAACCCGCTCCGCTGCAATATCTTGCGCCCTATACAGGTGTGACGATGGGCGAATATTTCCGCGACAACGGGATGCACGCCGTGATCGTGTATGACGATCTGTCGAAGCAGGCCGTTGCCTATCGCCAGATGTCGCTGCTGCTGCGCCGTCCTCCAGGCCGCGAAGCTTATCCCGGCGACGTTTTCTACCTGCACAGCCGCCTGCTGGAGCGTGCGGCGAAGATGAACGACAGCATGGGCGGCGGTTCGCTCACGGCGCTGCCGATCATCGAAACGCAAGCAGGCGACGTGTCGGCCTATATTCCGACCAACGTGATTTCGATCACCGATGGTCAGATCTTCCTTGAAACCGACCTTTTCTATCAGGGCATCCGTCCCGCGATTAACGTCGGTCTGTCGGTATCACGCGTGGGTAGTGCCGCGCAGACCAAGGCGATGAAGAAGGTTTCCGGCTCGATCAAACTTGAGCTTGCGCAATACCGCGAAATGGCGGCGTTCGCGCAGTTCGGGTCTGACCTTGATGCCTCGACGCAAAAGCTCTTGAACCGCGGTGCGCGCCTGACCGAGCTCTTGAAGCAAAAGCAGTTCTCACCCCTGCCCTTTGAAGAGCAGACCGCGTCGATCTTTGCCGGCACCAACGGCTATCTTGATGGCATTGCAGTGTCGGACGTGACGCGCTTTGAAGAAGCGATGCTGGCTGACTTGCGCGCCAACCATGCTGATGTCCTGAAGGGCATTCGCGACAGCCGCGACTTTAGCGACGACAGCAAGAAGGCACTGGTCGCCGCGCTGGACAAATTTGTGAAAACCTTCGCGTGACCGCATTTTAAATAGGGACAGTCCCTATTTAAAAGTGGAACGGATGGTTTTTAACGCAACGGGCAAATTTAAATAGGGACTGTCCCTATTTAAAATGGCCCACCAAGGAAGAATAGATGGCGTCTCTCAAGGCCCTGAAAATCAGGATCAACTCGGTCAAATCGACCCAGAAGATCACCAAGGCGATGAAGATGGTCGCTGCTGCGAAACTGCGCCGCGCGCAGGAAGCAGCGGAGGCCTCGCGTCCCTATGCCGAGCGGCTGGAGCGTGTCGTTGCCTCCATTGCCAGCAAGGTGACGGTCAGCGACCAGACGCCAAAGCTGTTGGGCGGAACGGGCAAGGACGATGTGCACCTGTTCGTTGTTGCCACCAGCGACAAGGGGCTGGCTGGCGCGTTCAATTCCAACATCATCCGCCTCGCCCGTCGCCGCGCCGAGGAATTGAAGGAGGCTGGCAAGACGGTCAAATTCTACACCATCGGAAAAAAGGCGAAGGACGGCTTGGTCCGCACTTTCCGTAACGACATGGTGCACAGCATTGAGCCGGGCGATCTGGGCAAGGTCGGCTACCCAACCGTGCAAGGCTGGGCCGAAGATCTGACCGCACGTTTCGAGGCTGGCGAGTTTGATGTCGCGCACCTGTTTTTCAGCAAGTTCGTCACTGTCCTGACGCAGGAGCCGACCGAATTGCAGTTGATGCCTGTCGCGCTTTCCAATGATAATGCCCCTGTGGGCGTTGCGGCCTCGGTTGAGTATGAACCCGATGAGGAAGAAATCCTCGCTGATTTGTTGCCGCGCAATGTCGCCGTGCAGCTGCTGCGCGCGACGCGCGAGAATGCCGCGTCGGAACAAGGCTCGAAAATGACCGCAATGGACAATGCCACGCGCAACGCCGGCGACATGATCAACCGGCTTTCCATCCAGTATAACCGCCAGCGTCAGGCGGCGATTACGACAGAGTTGATTGAAATTATTGCGGGCGCAGAAGCGCTGTAGAATGAGATTATTCTTTTTATTGTTAATGTTTTTAGGAGGTTGTTCGAACCAAAATCCAGATCAGAATATCCAGACACAGAGCAAATTGGCGGATGAAGCTGAGGCCGATTGCAAACGCAAGACGCAGACAGCTGATCCCAACTCCGTTCCAGGAGCGTACGAAGTTTGCATTGCCAAGCGTGCAAATGAGGCTCCGGAAGGTGCAAAACGGGTAGTTTGCGAAAGGGCAAAGGCGTGGCGAGGATATATGAAAAATGGAATTTGTTTGATCGACTCTGAGTAATTTAGTTTGAACCTAGATAGGAATGAACATGGCAACCGCCCCTAAGAAAACCGCCACCAAGGCCGCTGCACCCAAAGCTGCGGCTGCAAAGGCCCCGGCCAAGGCTCCTGCAAAGAAGGCTGCTGCGCCCAAGGCCGCTGCCAGCAAGGCTGCTCCCGCCGCCGCCAAGGCCAATGTCGCTGGCGCAACAGGCCGCATTTCGCAGGTCATCGGCGCGGTCGTGGACGTCAGCTTCACCGGCACGCTGCCCGCTATTCTCTCCGCGCTGGAAACCGACAATAACGGCAACCGCCTTGTTCTTGAAGTCGCGCAGCATCTGGGCGAGAACACCGTGCGCACCATTGCCATGGACGCAACCGACGGCCTGACCCGTGGTCAGCCTGTCCGCGACACCGGCGCGCAGATTTCGGTTCCCGTCGGTCCCCAGACTTTGGGCCGCATCATGAACGTGATCGGTGAGCCGATTGATGAGCGCGGCCCGGTTGGCGCTGCCACCACCGCCCCGATCCATGCCGAAGCTCCGCTGTTCACGGACCAGTCGACCGAAGCTGAAATTCTGGTCACCGGCATCAAGGTGATCGACCTGCTTGCACCCTATGCAAAGGGCGGCAAGATCGGCCTGTTCGGCGGCGCAGGCGTTGGCAAGACCGTTTTGATTCAGGAACTGATCAACAACATCGCCAAGGGCCATGGCGGCGTTTCGGTGTTCGCCGGCGTGGGTGAACGCACCCGCGAAGGCAACGACCTTTATCACGAGTTCCTCGACGCTGGCGTTATTGCCAAGGACGCCGACGGCAACCCGACCCCCGAAGGGTCGAAAGTGGCGCTGGTCTTCGGCCAGATGAACGAGCCTCCGGGTGCGCGCGCCCGCGTTGCGCTTTCGGGCCTGACCATGGCGGAATATTTCCGCGATCAGGAAGGCCAGGACGTTCTGTTCTTCGTCGACAATATTTTCCGCTTTACCCAGGCCGGTTCGGAAGTGTCGGCGCTGCTCGGCCGTATTCCTTCGGCTGTGGGCTATCAGCCGACGCTGGCCACCGACATGGGCGGCCTGCAGGAGCGCATCACCTCGACCACCAAGGGTTCGATCACCTCGGTGCAGGCGATTTACGTGCCTGCGGATGACTTGACCGACCCCGCGCCAGCCACCTCATTCGCGCACCTTGACGCAACGACCACGCTGAACCGCGCGATTTCGGAACTGGGCATTTACCCAGCAGTTGACCCGCTCGACTCGGTCAGCCGCGTGCTGACGCCTGCGGTTGTCGGCCAGGAGCATTATGACACCGCACGCCGCGTTCAGGAGACGCTGCAAAAGTATAAGTCGCTGCAAGACATCATCGCCATTCTGGGCATGGATGAGCTTTCGGAAGACGACAAGCTGACCGTCAACCGCGCGCGCAAGATCCAGCGCTTCCTGTCGCAGCCCTTCCACGTTGCTGAAGTCTTCACGGGCATCCCCGGCAAGTTCGTGCAAGTTGAGGATACCGTGAAATCGTTCAAGGCTGTTGTGGACGGCGAATATGACCATCTGCCCGAGGCAGCCTTCTACATGGTTGGCGGCATCGACGAAGCCGTCGAAAAGGGCAAGAAGCTGGCTGCGGAAGCGGCGTAAGCAGGGTTCCCCTCCCGCTTGCGGGAGGGGTTAGGGGAGGGCCTGTAGGGCAAGCTCTTCCCTCGACTTTCTGGCCCTCCCCCGGCCCCTCCCGCAAGCGGGGGGGGAGAGGAACGAAAAATGGCATTGCATTTTGAACTCGTCACCCCCGAACGCCTCGTCCGCAGCGAAGACGTCCATATGGTCGTCGTTCCCGGTGCAGAAGGCGATTTTGGCGTGCTGGAAGGGCACAGCCCAATGATGTCCACGCTGCGCGACGGCGCGATCAGCATCTATGCCAGTGCAGGGGCAACGCCCGAAACGCTGACTGTGTCGGGCGGCTTTGCCGAAGTGAATGGCAGCGGCCTGACGATCCTGGCCGAGGCTGTCGTCAGCTGATCACGCAGCTTCGCGCGGCTCTGAGCCCAGCTTCAGGATAATCGCTAGGAGCGCGACAATCAGCATGATGAAGCGGGGATAGTGCAGCATGCCTTCGAGGCAGGCCATCCCGAGCAGCGTGTATAGGCAGGTCATCAGCGGCCACAGCGCCGGTTGCTGGCGCAGCACGATGCTCTGCGCGCGCCAGACGGTTCTACCCAGAAGCCAGAATGCCCCGGCAGATCCGACAATTCCCCAGCTGATCAGAAATTGCAGCACAAAATTGTGCGGCTGGGTATGGCGCCATCCGATAAAAACTTCCCAAAATGTCGAACCCGAGCCCCAACCGAACAGCGGCGCGTCAAGCCAACGCTGAAAGGTGAGCGTCCACATTTCGATCCGGCCAGACCCTGCCGACGACAGGCTGCTATATTCACTGGCCGACTGGAACAGCCGGAATTCGGGTGCAGCAGCGGGGAGCAAGCCCCAGGCAAGAACCGCGCCCATGCCGGTCAGGATCGCAAGACGCCCTATTGTATGCAGCGAGGGGAAGCGGCGGGTGCCGACGATCTGGATGAAGCAGGCAACGGCAATGGCAAGGATCGCCGCACGTGTCCCCGTCCAGATCGTCATTCCGATCGCCAGAAGGAAGAACCAATCGCGCCATTCAAGTTTGCCCTGCTCTTTCCGGGCAAGGATGAGTCCGGCAAACAGCGCGGCAATCGCCCCGGTCCATGAGCCGAAATGGCGAACGCTGATAAAGCCGGGCAGGGCCGCATGCCATTCAATAACGCCGCCATAAACGCTGGAAGCAGGCGGCGGGGCGAGGAACTTCCACGCGGTCAAAATGGTGAGGGCGATCAACCCCAACCCCAGACCATAGGGCAGCACGCGGGACACGTGTGCATCGCCGCGCCCGATGAAATGATAGACTGCCACGCCGAACATCAAATGCACGCACATGCTGGCAGAGATCACCACCGAGGTCAGAACCTGTTCGGACTGGAACAGACTGCTGGTAAACAATCCCGCCACAAACAGCACAAGCGCCGCCTTTATATCGCGCGGAAGCGGCGCGACATAATCGCGCAATTCCATCCTGCGCGCCATCGCCCAGATGACAACGCACAGCTCGGCAAAGACGAAGGGCACTTCTTGCAACCGCGTCCATTCGTAGAACGGGTCGCTCATCCTGTGCATGTAGGTCGGGTAGATGAAGGCCGCGAGAACGGGCATCACGACGCCCAGTAACAATCCCAGCATCGCCGACCAATCTGCGGCCTTGCCCGAAAAAAGCCACGGCAGAGGTAGAGCATTAGTCCTGTTATCCATATCAGCGGCCTAGCCGCTTATGGTTAACATCAGGTTGTCAGGCTCTGGCGGGCCTGTCTGGTCCGCTGCATGTGCCACATCGACAGGCCCGCACAGATGCTCAACGTCGGAAACCTTGCCTTTGCCGCAAGCCAGACGCTGGCGACATTTGGTGCAATGGTGTTCAATTTCACGCTAAACAACGAACTCACACACCGCGACCGCAAGCTGCGCGGGCCGAAATGGGTCACTGGCCTTGCCAGTTTCTGCCTTGCCTGTGGTCTAGGGGCTGTTGCCAATGTCGGCCTTGGCTCGATGCTGTTTGCCCAGTCATGGTCATGGTGGGCCGCTGCCCTGGCTGGAGTCGCGGTTGGATCGGTTTGGAACTATGTCGCCACATCCTGGCTGACATGGCGAACACGTTAGCGGCAGAACCCGGGGGGCGATTACCGGTTCAGCTTCCCATCAAACGGTAGCTGAACTGCACGGCCTTGCTGCCATCCAGCAGGGATATTTCGGCCTTCAATTCCCGACCCTCGCGCCAATAGCGGATCCGCTGCGGATAATCATGCGCTTCATTTTCGAAGACAACTTCCTTTTCCATCGAAACCACCAGTTCAAACCGCACCGCTTTTTGGTCAGCACCTGTCGCCCAGAACGCAACACCGCCATCATCCTCTTTCACGATGCGCATATGCTCCCAAAAGAGGAGCCGCTCCGCCTTGCCGGAGCGGGCAGCACCAATCATCAGATCGCCGCGCGGCGGGGTCCAATATTCCTCGGCCCATTCATCGCCATCCTGATGCGCCCACGCCCCGGTCATCCAGTCTGGCATGGGCGGCGCATCGGACATGGCGGACAGCGATGCAGGCAAGCAGGCAAGCCCAAGGGCCAAAAGCAGTTTGCGCCTATTCATCCTCCGCTCCTTTGTCGCTGATGAAGCCACATGAACAGCCCGGCTGCAACGATTAATGCTGTCCCAACCAACGCCATGCCATCCGGAAAATGACGGAAAAGCAGAGCATCGATAGCCAAGGCAACGGGAAGCTGGACATAAACCGCCTGCGCGGCATCGGCCGCTGTCGCGCGTATTGTTCCCTGAAAAATCAGCCAATGGGAAATACTGGCGGTAACAGCAACGGTCGCACATCGCAAAATCACTGACGTTTCCGGCCATGCTACGGTGAAAGCGGGAAGGCCAGAGGCGTTGCCAGCTATGGCAGCGACGATCATGGCAGGCGCAGCAACGCTGACCAGTGCCCATTGCAGCGCCATCGGCGTGCCCGTCCCCGCCGCCAGCCGGTTGCAAATCATCATCAGCGAGAAAAAACATGCCGCAATCAGCGGCAGCAGGGCTGTTACCCCAAGCTCTGCCAAATTGGGCCGCAGCACCAGCACCACCCCGCCCAGGGCAATTGCCGTTGCCAGCCACGCCCGCGTCGGCATCGCCTCTTTCAACAATATCGCCGATAGCACAGCGGTGATGACCGGATTGATGAAAACAATCGCCGTCGCCTCTGCCAGTGGCATGACAAAAAGGCTGAGGAAAAACAGCGCAGACGAGGCAGCAAGCGCAAGGCCGCGGCCTACCTGCAGCCACGGTCTTTGCACGGAAAAGGCAGATCGACCGTCCTTCAGCGCGACCACCGTGGCAAGCAGCGGAATGGCAAGGGCAAAGCGCAGCGCGGCAATGGCAGGCGCTGGCCATTGCCCGGCCATCGTCTTGATCAACGCATCACCGCAGGTCAAAAGGGCAAAGCCGGCAGCGGCAATCAAAAATCCGTTGCTGCTGCGCACGCGCTTTCACCCCCTAAGACCGCTTCCCTGCTGCGCCGCTAGGCCCAAATGGGCCGAAGGGAAAGGCGGAATATCGGCAGCAAACGAATAGCCAGCGATCCGTTACCCATTTATTCACCATTTCCCCTTACCACCCTGTTGATATCCACGGCACATGGGATGGAGCGACAGGGCAGTGAGCGCATTTGGCAAGAAACCTGGTTTGACCGGCGGTCGCCCAGCCTTTGGCGTTGCACGCCCGATGACAGGCCCAGGCGGTCCTTCAAATAATCCTTCGCAACCGCCATCCCCCCCCATGGGCGGTGAGCAATTTCCCCCGATTAACGCGGTCGAGTTGCCGGGAGAGGCCGGAGGTGCAGCCGCGCCGCGCCAGAATGATGCCATGGCGCGCCTTGCCGAACGGTCCAACAATTCGGGCATTGCCGACAGTGGTTCCGAAGGCTTTGAATCCTCTGTCCACAAGATCAAGGAACAGGTGCTGCCGCGCCTGCTGGAACGCGTGGACCCCGAAGCGGCGGCTTCACTCAACAAGGATGAATTGACCGAGGAATTCCGGCCCATCATCCTTGAAGTGCTGGCCGAATTGAAACTGACGCTGAACCGCCGCGAACAATTCGCGCTGGAAAAGGTGCTGGTGGACGAGCTGCTGGGTTTCGGACCGCTGGAAGAATTGCTCGGCGACCCTGAAATCTCCGATATCATGGTAAATGGCCCGATGCAGACCTATATTGAAAAATCGGGTCGGCTCCAGCTTTCCGGTATCCAGTTCCGCGATGAAGAGCATCTGTTCCAGATCGCGCAGCGCATCGTCAACCAGGTCGGTCGCCGCGTCGACCAGACGACACCGCTGGCCGACGCCCGTCTGAAGGACGGCAGCCGCGTTAACGTGATTGTGCCGCCGCTTTCGCTGCGCGGGACCGCCATCTCTATTCGTAAATTTTCGGAAAAACCAATCACTATCGACATGCTGCGCGGCTTTGGCTCGATGGACGAAAAGATGGCGACTGTTCTGAAAATCGCAGGCGCCAGCCGCATGAACATCGTCATTTCGGGCGGCACGGGTTCGGGTAAAACGACGATGCTGAACGCCCTGTCAAAGATGATTGATCCGGGCGAGCGCGTTCTGACAATCGAGGACGCGGCGGAACTTCGCCTGCAACAGCCGCACTGGCTGCCGCTGGAAACGCGCCCGCCCAACCTTGAAGGCGAAGGCGCGATCACCATTGGCGACCTTGTGAAAAACGCCCTGCGTATGCGCCCTGACCGCATCATTCTGGGCGAAATTCGTGGCGCGGAATGTTTCGACCTTTTGGCGGCAATGAACACCGGCCATGATGGCTCCATGTGTACGCTCCACTCCAACAGCCCGCGCGAATGCCTTGGCCGTATGGAGAATATGATCCTGATGGGCGACATCAAGATCCCGAAAGAAGCAATTTCAAAGCAGATCGCCGACTCGGTCGACATGATCGTTCAGGTAAAGCGCCTGCGCGACGGGTCACGCCGCACCACGCAGATCACCGAGGTCATCGGGATGGAAGGCGACGTCATTGTGACGCAGGATCTGTTCAAATTTGAATATCGGGACGAGGATGCCGACGGCAAGATCATCGGCGAATGGGTGTCGGGCAGCGTTCGTCCCTATACGCTGGAAAAGGCGCGGCAGTTCGGCTTTGACCAGCCCTATCTTGAGGCCTGTCTGTAACAGCATTGCCGCTACTGGGCATGCGCAGGTCGCGCGGCAGGGCTTGAAAGCTGCCCGCGCGCCTCATAACTCTCCTCCAGATCATTTTGACCTGGAGGATTGATCACATGAAAAATGTCTGGAAGATCGCGGCCACCGTTGCGCTGGCATCGACGCTCGCTGCCTGCGGCGCGTCTGGCGAAAAGGCAAAAGAGGAAACGGCAGATGCAGCCGATGCCATTGGCGATGCCACCGTTGATGCGACCGAAGAAGCGATGCAGGCCGCCGAAGCGAAAGCCGACGAGCTCGGGGCCGATGCCGCCGCAGCGGCAGGAAAAGCAGGCGCTGCGGTAAAAGATGCAGCCGGAGACGCAACAAAGGCGACCGGTGACGCGCTGGAAAAGGCCGGCGACAAGGCACAGGATCTTGGCGAGAAAGCCAAGGAAAGCACGCAATAGGCCGACGAGCCCGTTTGCCTTTAAGTGTGGGTGTGGCGCTGAGCGCAACACTGCCGCCTATCTTGGAGGTAGCTATGCAAGCGGGCTATGCTTGGAAGGTAATGACCCGTCGTGCGACCGGTTTAGATTGGCTCACACGAAGCCACGAAGAAGGAAGTTTCGGCGAAGTCGAATATCAATGGCATGGCTATGCCGAAGAGAGCGTTTCGCCGCCGGAATGTAACCCAGCAATAACAATCCTTTTCGTGCCCTCGTGCGAGCCAATCAAGGTAATATTGATACGCGGCGACGCACGATAATTTCCTACATTTGCGGACAAAAAGGAAAAGAGGGGGAAAAAGAGGGACGGTCGGCGCGGAAGCGCGTGGGCTGGCTTCCGGCCCTGGGGGC
>CAZNEO010000050.1:0-14582 GCA_964572205.1 uncultured Sphingorhabdus sp. | reverse complement strand
GCGACAATGTGGTGACGGGCGTTGACGGGCTTGCCGCGCTGGGCATTGCGCCAACGCCGCTGGACGCAGTCGCGCATGACTGGCTGACGCTCTATCGCAAACATGGGCGATTTGGCGGGGCGGCAGCGGTTTGAGGTCTCTGCTATCGCTTAATAACACCACCTTCGTCATTCCCGCGAAGGCGGGAATCCATCACCCGCCGTTGAAATTTCGTCCGCCGGTGATGGACCCCCGCCTTCGCGGGGGTGACGAGAACTAAGTTAGGGGAAGGCTTCCGCCGAATGAACGACTATTGGACCGCGATCATCCTCGGCATTGTTGAGGGCCTGACCGAATATCTGCCTGTGTCCTCAACCGGGCATTTGATCCTTGCCACCGAATTGCTGGGGTTCGACCAAAAGGAGTGGGAGGTGTTCAACATCGCCATTCAGCCTGCGGCGATCCTTGCCATTGTCGTGCTTTATTGGCGCACATTCTGGGATGTGGCAAAGGGGCTGTTCGGGCTGGAGCGCGGCGCGCTGAATTTTGTGCGCAATCTGGCCGTCGCCTTTTTTCCGGCGGTGGCGCTGGGCCTCGCTTTTGGTGACATTATCGAAACCATGCTGGGCAATGCGGTGCTGGTGTGCTGGACATTGATTATCGGCGGCGTGGCGATTTTGGCGATTGAACGCTGGGCGCGGCCACCAGCGACTGGCGCGGGCGTTGCGGGCGTGCCGCTGCGCACATCGGTGCTGATCGGGATGGTGCAATGCCTTGCCATGATCCCGGGGGTCAGCCGGTCGGGCGCGACAATCATGGGCGCGATGGCCTTTGGCGTGGATCGCAAAACAGCGGCAGAGTTCAGCTTTTTCCTTGCTGTGCCGACATTGAGCGGGGCGACCGTCTATCAATTGTATAAACATGGCGCGGGCCTGACGCCGCATGACTGGCAATTGATTGGCATTGGCTCCGCCGTCGGCTTTGTCGTCGCGCTTGTGGTGGTAAAGCTGTTCGTAGAGATCGTCACGCGTATCGGCTTTGCGCCCTTTGCCTGGTATCGAATCATTGCAGGCGGCGCGGGGTTGCTCTGGCTGGGTAGCGCATAAAGTCCGTTTCGGACCTATTTTTGTGAAATATTCTTGCGCCGCTTGATAATGATGCTGCAAATGTGATAAAATAGGTCAATATAATTGCCCTATTATTGCATTTTCTGGGTGTCAGTTTTGTGAGTTTTGGCTATGCGCGCCGCATGGCACAGGAACATATGCTCAAATTCGTTGGCACAAGCCAAAGCTTTCCGCCCAAGCGGGAGCCAAAGCTGCGCGCCGAGGATTTTCAGGAAATCGCCAACCGCTACGCCCCGGACAAAGCAGCCGAGCAAAGCGCCCGCTGCTCGCAATGCGGCGTGCCTTATTGTTCGGTCCACTGCCCATTGGGCAACCATATCCCGGACTGGCTGCGCCTGACGGCAGAGGGGCGGCTGCGCGAGGCCTTTGAACTGTCCAACCTGACCAGCACCATGCCCGAGATATGCGGGCGCATCTGCCCGCAAGACCGGCTTTGCGAAGGCAATTGCGTCATCGAGTTTTCGGGCCATGGCGCAGTGACCATCGGCAGTGTCGAGAAATATATCACCGATACCGCCTGGGCCGAAGGCTGGGTGGAGCCGATTGAAGTCGGCCCGGCGCGCGGCATGTCTGTCGGCATCATCGGTGCTGGCCCCGGCGGGCTGACGGCAGCGGAGTATCTGCGCGGCGCGGGCTATGACGTCCATGTCTATGACCGGTACGACCGGATGGGCGGCCTGTTGACCTATGGCATACCCGGCTTCAAGCTGGAGAAAGATGTTGTCATGCGCCGGATCGAGCGGCTGGAACAAGGCGGCATTGTCTTCCACGCCAATTTTGAGGTTGGCCGTGATGCGTCGCTCGACGAGCTGCGCGCCCGCCATGACAGCGTTCTGATTGCCACCGGCGTTTACAAGGCGCGCGACATAAAGACGCCGGGTATCGGCTTGCCGGGCATTCACGCCGCGCTCAATTATCTGACCGCCTCCAACCGCAAAAGCTTTGGCGATGCCGTGCCTGCCTTTGACGAGGGTACGCTTGATGCGAAAGGTAAAGATGTTGTCGTCATCGGCGGTGGCGATACGGCCATGGACTGTGTACGCACTGCCGTCCGCCAGGGTGCCAAGTCGGTCAAATGCCTTTACCGCCGCGATCGTGAGAATATGCCGGGTTCGCAGCGAGAGGTCGCCAACGCCGAAGAGGAGGGCGTCGAATTTGTGTGGCTATCGGCCCCAAAGGGATTTGATGGCACGGACCGGATCGAACGGGTGCATGTCAGCAAGATGCGGCTGGGTGCGCCAGATGCCAGCGGCCGCCGCGCGCCGCAAAATGATCCGCAGGGTGATTTCACCCTTCCCGCCGACATGGTGATCACCGCACTGGGCTTTGAACCGGAAGATCTGCCCACCCTGTTCGGCGCGCCCGACTTGAACGTCACGCGCTGGGGCACAATTCGCGCAGATCATGTGACGGGCATGACCAACCTGCCCGGCGTCTTTGCCGTTGGTGATATTGTCCGCGGCGCATCGCTTGTGGTCTGGGCAATCAAGGATGGCCGCGATATTGTGGAACACATGCACCAATGGATGCAGGCCAGCAGGCAAAAGGCCGCGCTGGCAGCCTGAACAATTGAGGGAATAGAACCATGCGCAAGCGGATATTTACAGGGATGATCGCAGGCCTGCTGGCAACCAGCAGCATGAGCGCGCCAGCAGCAGCCTTTGACGATACAGAAGAAGCAGCGGCCGCCGCCGACAAGGATGCGATGGCCATCGAACAGATGACGAAAATGTTCGCCAATATTTTTGACAGCAAGGATGCAACGCCCATCGATCCTGCGCGCCTCACTTTGGCGGAAGCCACCACGGCCAAGATCATGCCCGACGGCATTTACAGCCGCATCATGAAGGACATGACCGACAAGATTTTCGGCGCATTGTTTAGCAGTGGCGAAGGGCTGTCCGATTTTGAAATATTGTTGACGACGGGCGTGGAAATTGACGCGGAAAGCTTTGATGCGGCCAAGCGCCGTGAACTAACAGCGATCCTTGATCCCAACCATGGCGACCGCGCACGGGCAATGCAGGATGTCATGTCCCCGATGTTCGACAAGATGTCGGCGGCGATCGAAGGGCCAATGCGCCAGGGTCTTGCCCGCGCCTATGCCCGCAAATTCAGCGTCGACCAGCTTAACGAACTGAATGCCTTTCTCGCCACGCCGACAGGCAGTTTTTATGCCGCAGAATCCTTTGCCCTGCAGGCAGACCCCGAAGTGATGCAGGCCGTGTTCAGTGCCCTGCCCCAGATGATGGAAGGCTTTTCCGATCCGGGCAAAGGCTTTGAGGAAAAGGTCGCTGCCATCCCGCCGGCGCGCAAATTGTCTGAGTTGTCGGACAAGGAGCTGGGTATTGTGGCCAAACTGTTGGGTACAAGCGTCCAGGAGCTGAAGGCCTATCGAGAAGGCGATGCCGTGACCGAGATTTCGGACGATGCCGCCATTGAGGCCGCGGCTGAAGGCGCAGCAATGGCGGCGGGCGATGCGGCAGACGCCAATGATCCTTTCGCCAATGACAATGGCACTGAACCATGGTGGAACCGCGACAATTGGGACGAAGCCGACCGGAAGCGGGTCGAAGCGCTGGAAGCAGAATTATCGGAACTTACCGCAAAGTCCTCGGCTGCCGATAACGCAGCTTTCGACGCCGCAACCGAAGTGATGGTAAAAATGCGCGAACGCTATCTGAAGCAGGGCTGGAAGCCTGCGGACAGCAGCGAGTAAATCAGGAAACATCAATGACAATCAACTTCCCCACCCCCGAACATGAACGGCTTGCCCGCGAGGGCATGTATCATCCCGAAATGGAGGGCGATGCCTGCGGGGTGGGGTTGATTGCCGCGACCGATGGGAAGCCTAGCCGCCGTGTGGTCGCATCGGCCATTGAGGCACTCAAAGCGGTGTGGCATCGCGGCGCAGTCGATGCCGATGGTAAGACCGGCGATGGTGCTGGCGTTCATGTCGACTTGCCCGTGCGCTTTTTCGACGATGCGATCACTGCCGCCGGGCACAAGGTGCGGCCCAATCGGCTCGCCGTTGGCATGGTCTTCCTCCCGCGCACCGACCTGGGCGCGCAAGAGGCGTGCCGCACAATTGTCGAGGCAGAGATTATTGACGCGGGCTACACCATCTATGGCTGGCGGCAGGTGCCCGTCGATATCTCGGTAATCGGTGACAAGGCGCAGCGCACCCGGCCGGAGATCGAGCAGATCATGATCGCAGGGCCCATGCCCGATGTGCAGGATGCTGCCGAATTTGAAAAGAACCTCTATCTGGTCCGCCGCCGGATTGAGAAAAAGGTGATCGCCGCGCAGATCCGGGATTTCTATGTCTGTAGCCTGTCGTGCCGCAGCATTGTCTATAAAGGGCTGTTCCTCGCCGAAAGCCTGTCGGTGTTCTACCCCGATCTGCAGGACGACCGCTTTGAAAGCCGCGTAGCGATTTTCCACCAGCGTTACTCGACCAACACCTTTCCGCAATGGTGGCTGGCGCAGCCCTTCCGCGGCCTCGCCCATAATGGCGAGATTAACACCATTCGCGGCAACCAGAACTGGATGAAAAGCCACGAGATCAAAATGGCCTCGATTGCCTTTGGCGCCCAGTCAGACGACATCAAGCCAGTGATCCCCGCAGGTTCATCGGATACAGCCGCGCTCGATGCCGTGTTTGAAACATTGGTGCGGTCGGGCAAGGAAGCGCCGACAGCAAAGCTGATGCTGATCCCCGAGGCGTGGCAATCCAATGCCCACCTGCCCGCCAACCATCGCGCCATGTATGAATATATGGCCAGTGTCATGGAGCCATGGGACGGCCCCGCAGCACTTGCGATGACCGATGGCCACTGGGCCGTCGCGGCGGTCGACCGCAACGCGCTGCGTCCGCTGCGTTACAGCCGCACCAACGACGGTTTGCTGATCATCGGATCGGAAACCGGCATGGTTGTGGTTCCTGAAACCACCATTGTGGAGAAGGGAAGGCTTGGCCCCGGGCAGATGATTGCTGTCAATCTGGACGAAGGCGCACTGTACCGGGATGCGGCGCTGAAGGACAGGATTGCCGCAGAACAGGATTATGCGTCGCTGGTCGGCGGCTTTCGGACAATCAACGATTTGCCTGATGAGGGTGTGGAAACATTGCCGCAGTTCACCCGCGCTGATCTGACCAGGCGGCAGGTGGCGGCGGGTATGACCTTGGAGGATATGGAAATGATCCTCGCGCCAATGGCCGAGGATGCGAAGGAAGCCGTAGGCAGCATGGGGGACGATACCCCACTTGCGGTGATCAGCGACAAGCCGCGGCTTATCAGCCAGTTCTTCCGACAGAATTTCAGCCAGGTTACCAACCCGCCCATTGATTCCCTGCGTGAACGCCATGTGATGAGCCTGAAAACGCGCTTTTCCAACCTGGCGAACATTTTGGACGAAAGCAGCCAGAACAGCGACGTCCTTGTGCTGGAAAGCCCGGTGCTGCTCTCTGCCGAATGGACGAGGCTGAAGGCCGCGTTCGGCAAAAATGCCGCCAGCATTGACTGCACCTATTCGGTGGAGGAAGGGCAGGAAGGCCTGCGTGCAGCCATCGCCGCAATCCGCGAACAAGCCGAAGAGGCGGTGCGTCGTGGGCAAACAGAATTGTTCCTGACTGACGAAAACATCGGCCCGGATCGGGTGGCAATTGCCATGATCCTCGCCGCAGCGGCCGTCCATACGCACCTCGTTCGCGTGGGGCTGCGCAGCTATGCGTCCGTCAATGTCCGCGCGGCAGAATGCCTCGACACGCATTATTTTGCCGTGCTGATCGGCGTGGGCGCAACCACGGTGAACGCCTATCTGGCCGAGGCAGGCATTGAAGATCGCCATAGCCGCGGCCTGCTTGGCGAATTGTCACTGGCGCAGGCCAAGGCCAATTACCGCAAGGCGATTGATGAAGGCCTTTTGAAGATCATGTCGAAAATGGGGATTGCCGTAATCTCCAGCTATCGTGGCGGTTATAATTTCGAAGCGGTCGGTCTAAGCCGCGCGCTGGTCAATGATTTCTTCCCCGGAATGCCCAACAAGATTTCGGGCGAAGGCTATCATTCTCTGTTCGTCAATGCGCGCGACCGGCATGTGCAAGCATTTGACTCAGCCGTAACGCGGCTGCCCATTGGCGGCTTTTACAAGGCGCGCAAAGATGGCGAGGCCCATGCCTATTCCGCGGGCCTGATGCACCTGCTGCAAAGCGCAGTGGGCAATGACAGCTATTCAACCTATCTGCAATTTTCCGCAGGCGTGCGCGAATTGCCGCCCGTCTATCTGCGCGACTTGATGGAGTTCAACTTCCCGAAAGAAGGCGTTGCACTGGACGAGGTGGAGGCGATCACCGAAATCCGCAAACGCTTTGTAACCCCGGGAATGAGCCTTGGCGCACTATCCCCGGAGGCGCATGAGACATTGGCCATTGCAATGAACCGCATCGGTGCCAAGGCCGTGTCAGGCGAAGGCGGCGAGGATAGCCGCCGTTTCACGCCTTATGAAAATGGCGACAATGCCAACAGTGTGATCAAGCAGATCGCCTCGGGCCGCTTTGGCGTCACCGCCGAATATCTTGGCGCATGCGAAGAGATTGAGATCAAGGTCGCCCAAGGGGCAAAGCCCGGCGAAGGCGGGCAACTGCCGGGGTTCAAGGTCACCGAAATGATTGCCCGCCTGCGGCACTCAACGCCGGGGGTGATGCTTATTTCCCCGCCCCCACACCATGACATCTACTCGATCGAAGACCTCGCGCAGCTCATCTATGACCTGAAACAGGTCAATCCCCGGGCCCGCGTTTGCGTGAAGCTGGTTAGCGCAGCAGGCATTGGCACAATCGCCGCTGGCGTTGCCAAAGCCCATGCTGACGTCATCCTTGTTTCCGGCAATGTCGGCGGCACAGGCGCAAGTCCGCTGACCAGCATCAAATATGCAGGCACGCCTTGGGAAATGGGCCTGTCAGAGGCAAATCAGGTTTTGACGCTCAACGGCCTGAGGCATCGCGTCAAGCTGCGCACCGATGGCGGGCTGAAGACGGGCCGCGATATTGTGATTGCAGCCATTCTTGGGGCCGAAGAATATGGCATCGGCACACTCAGCCTTGTGGCGATGGGCTGCATCATGGTGCGGCAATGCCACAGCAACACCTGCCCGGTGGGGGTCTGCGTGCAAGACGAAAGGCTGCGCGCAAAATTTACCGGTACGCCGGAAAAGGTTATCAACCTGATGACTTTCATTGCCGAAGAAGTGCGCGAAATTCTCGCCAAGCTTGGCTTCCGTTCATTGGACGAAGTCATTGGGCGCACTGAGCTTCTGCGTCAGGTTAGCCGCGGTGCTGAGCATCTTGACGATCTTGATCTCAACCCCATCCTTGCCAAGGTGGATGCGCCCGACAGTGCGCGCCGTTTCCATATTGAGGGCAATCGCAACGAAGTGCCTGACAGCCTTGATGCGCAAATCATCAAGGATGCCGTTCCGGTTTTCAACCGGCGCGAAAAGATGCAGCTGACCTATAATGTCCGAAACACGCACCGCGCCGTGGGTACTAGGCTGTCGGCGGAAATCACGCGGCTCTATGGCATGAAAACCCTTGCCGATGGACATGTTCATGTCCGCCTGCGGGGGAGTGCGGGACAATCTCTTGGGGCTTTCCTGTGCCAGGGCATTACGCTTGAGGTCTTTGGCGATGCCAATGACTATGTGGGTAAGGGACTTTCGGGCGGCCGTATTGTCGTGCGCCCAACCGTGAGTTCGAGCCTGGAAAGCCAGCATAACAGCATTATCGGCAACACAGTCCTCTATGGCGCAACCAGCGGCACTTTGCTGGCAGCCGGGCAAGCGGGCGAACGCTTTGCCGTGCGCAACAGCGGCGCGCGGGTTGTGGTCGAAGGTGCAGGCGCCAATGCCTGCGAATATATGACCGGCGGGATTGCCGTCATCCTTGGCGAAACCGGAAGTAACTTTGGCGCTGGCATGACCGGAGGCATGGCCTTCATCCTTGATCCCGAGGAAAGCTTTCCCCAGCGCGCAAACCCAGACAGCATCATCTGGCAGCGGCTGGACAGCGCCCATTGGGAAGGAGTCCTGAAATCGCTGATTGCCGAACATGCCGATGCAACCGACAGCCAATGGTCGAACTCGATCCTGGATGATTGGGATCGGCGGCGCGGCGAATTCTGGCAGGTCTGCCCTAAGGAAATGCTGTCCCGGCTTGAACATCCGCTCAGCGATGCCGAGACACTGGTGGCGGCGGAATAACCGTTACATCTGTTTACCAAGCTTTCGCCCGGGTGACTCGCTTATTCAGCGCAGGATCAGCTACAGGCTGCTATCAGGTGTCTCGTTCAGGCATAAATCGCCTGCCCTTTGAAAGGTGATGGCCATGCGGTCGATTGATATGCGCGTTCCCCTGCTTGTTGGCGTAGCGATTGCGTTGCTGGCGGTATCCCCCGCCAAGGCAGCTACCGATGCCCCGCACATCCTTTTCGTCAGTGGCACTGGCGATGCAGCAGAGCCAAAGGCGGCGGATGACGCCGTCTTTGCCGATAGCATGAACGACACGGACGATACACAAGCCGACTTGACCGCATTGTCAGCCAAAATGGCTGACACGAAAATGCAGGATGGCGTGGCCCGTGCTGTCGAGCAGTTAACCGAGACGATGCTCGATCTGCCCATAGGCAAATTCGCCGCCGCTATTGAGCAATCTGTGCCCGGCGCCAATAAAGGGCGCAAGCGGATCCGTGCCAATGACACGCTGGCCGATGTCGCCGGGCGCGATGCCGAGCATTTGCCCGAACAATTGGCCAGCGGCAGCCGCCAGATGATGGGGATGATGAGCGGCCTTGCTGCTGCCTTTGCAACGATGCTGCCGGAATTTGAAAAAATGGGCAAGGCGCTGGACGAAAGCCTGGGCGACCTGAGAGAGATTGAACCCAAGGACGATTGATCGTCACTGTGATAGAAAGAAACTGCCGGGGGTGAACCTCCGGCAGTTTTGTTGCGCTGCACAATAAAACTTGCTTCGACAATGCTGCGGCTTGGGCTATGGAAAGGCAATGTCCGACTCTGCTGCGCCCCCTCCCTTTCCCTTTACGGCCGAACAGCTTGCCGAATGGACGAAAGGAGCTGGTGCTGCGACTGACCCGTTGACTGCATATCAACATGCGCTTGATGCTTGGGGACAGGTGTTGAAACCGCTTGCGGCGGCGGGACGCGACAAGGTCAACCCGCGTGATCGGCGGTTTAATGCCGAGCAATGGGAGCATCCGGTATTCGATCTGATGCGCCAGGGTTATCAGGTAATGTCGGATTATATGCTTGGTGCGGCCGAGCAAATCGAGGGGCTGGACCCTGCGCAAAAGGCGAAAATTGGATTTGCCATCCGCACGGTGGTGGAGGCAATGAGCCCGGCAAACTCTCCATTTACCAATCCAGTTGCCTTGCAAAAGGCTGTTGAAACGCGCGGGCAGAGCCTGATGGCCGGTGTCGGCCATTTGATGCGCGATATGGCATCCGGGCAAATGACCCATACTGACCCGGACGCCTTTGAACTGGGACGCAACATCGCATGCACGCCCGGCAAAGTTGTTCACCAGACCCCGCTATATCAATTGATCCAATATGCGCCATCGACTGAAGCGGTCATGGAAACGCCGCTGATCATCTTCCCCCCATGGATCAACCGTTTTTACATTCTCGACCTTACGGCGGAAAAAAGCTTCATCAAATGGTGCGTCGATCAGGGTATCAGCGTATTTGTCGTCTCGTGGAAATCGGCGGACGGCGAGATGCGCGATATCGTCTGGGATGACTATATCGCCGCTCAAATCGATGCCATCGATACCGTGCGCACTGCATTGGACGTGCCATCGGTAAATTGCATTGGCTATTGCGTGGCGGGGACGACGCTGGCGGCAACGCTTGCCATCCTTCGCGCGCGGGGCGAACAGGACAAGGTCAACTGCGCAACATTTTTTACCGCACAGGTGGATTTCAGCCGGGGCGGCGAACTGCTTAACTTTATCGACGACAGCCAGTTGAAGATGATTGAAGCCCTGGCCGCTCCACAGGGCTATCTTGACGGCCGCTTCCTTGCGCTGACCTTTAACCTACTGCGCGGTAATGACCTGATCTGGTCAACTGTGGTCAAAAATTATCTGCTGGGCGAGGATTACCCGGCGTTCGACCTGCTGCACTGGAATGGCGATGTCACCAATCTGCCAGCGCGCTGGCACCGCGACTATCTGTGCGACCTCTACCGGGACAACAAGTTGGTCATACCCGGTGCGATGAAGGCACTGGACACCGCCATTGACCTTCGGACAGTTAAAACTCCCTGCTATATTCAGGCCGGGCGCGAGGACCATATTGCGCCTGCCGCCAGCGTCTGGAAAATCCGCGACCATTTTCAGGGCCCCCTGAAATTTGTTCTGGCAGGCAGCGGTCATATTGCGGGCGTGGTCAATCCACCGGCGCAGGGCAAATATCAATATTGGCTGAACGACGATCCCATGGTTGAAACCCTCGACGCATTTATCGAAGGGGCCGTCGAAACCAAAGGCAGCTGGTGGCCCGACTGGCATGGCTGGCTGGCCGAACGTTCACCGCGCACGGTAAAGGGCGCAGGGGCGCGCATTCCCGGCAACGGGCCGCTTAAGGCACTGGAGGACGCGCCCGGCAGCTATGTGAAGACGCGCTGATCACAGGTTGACGTTTACGTAAACGTCGAGTAGCGGAAATATAGGATATCGGCGCAATGATTCGCCGGATAATCATGCTTTGAGGAGAGCTGCCATGGACATGGAATTCACCGCCGAAGATCTTGCCTTCCGCGACGAGGTTCGCGCTTTCATCGCCGAAAATTACCCTGCCGAATTGCGTGGCAAGCAAGATGAAGGCGATGAGCTGAGCAAGGAAGACTTTCTCAGCTGGCATCGCATCCTCCACAAAAAAGGCTGGGTCGCGCCTGCATGGCCAGTTGAATATGGCGGCACGGGCTGGACCGCGACGCAGCGCTATATCTGGTCTGAAGAAACCGCGCGCGCCGATTGCATCCGGCTGATGCCCTTTGGCCTCGCTATGGTCGGCCCGGTTATTTACACTTTTGGTACGCCCGCGCAGAAAGCCCACTTCCTTCCCCGCATCCTGTCTGGCGAGGATTGGTGGTGTCAGGGCTATTCAGAGCCGGGCTCCGGGTCTGATCTTGCGTCGCTGCGCACCACAGCGGTGCGCGATGGCGATGATTATATCGTCAATGGCCAGAAAACCTGGACGACTATGGCCCAACATGCGGACTGGGGCTTTTTCCTTGTGCGCACCGACAAAGAGGCCAAGCAACAGGAAGGCATCAGCTTTCTCCTGATTGACATGAAGTCCCCCGGCATCACCGTGCGCCCGATCATCACGCTGGGCGGCGAACATGAGGTGAATGAGGTGTGGCTGGAAAATGTCCGCGTCCCTGCCAGCAACCGCGTTTATGAAGAAAACAAGGGTTGGACTTGCGCAAAATTCCTGCTGGCCCACGAACGCACGGGTATTGCCGGTGTCGCATCGTCGAAGCGCGGGGTTGAGCGGATCAAGGCAATCGCGCGGGCCGAGCAGGATGGCGACCGGCCGCTGATTGCCAATCCCTTTTTCAAGCGCAAGATTGCCGAGTTGCAGACCGACCTTACTGCCCTTGAATTCACAGAGCTGCGCAGCCTTGCTGGTGAAGCGGCCGGTCGCGGGCCGGGGCCGGAATCGAGCTTGCTTAAGATCAAGGGTTCGGAAATCCAGCAGCGGCTGACCGAACTGGCGCTGGAGGCAGTAGGTCATTATGGCGCGCCCTATTTCAGGGGCTTCGGCGAGGGGGACAATGAGCACCCCATTGGCCCGGACTATGCCCACCGCGCCGCGCCAACCTATTTCAACACACGCAAGACCACCATTTATGGCGGGTCGAACGAGATCCAGCGCAACATCATCGCCAAGATGGTTCTGGGCCTCTAACTTTAAATAGGGACAGTCCCTATTTAAAATAGATATATATTCCAATACCATAAGAATTGTATTTAAATAGGGACTGTCCCTATTTAAAATGGAGCAGAGACATGGACTTCACCTACACCGAAACGCAGACTATGATCCGGGATACGCTGTCGCGCTTTCTGAGCGACAGCTATGATTTCGACACGCGACAGAAGTTCATCTCCAGCGAGACCGGCCGCGACCCCGCCGTCTGGTCGGCTCTGGCGACCGAATTGGGTATGCTGAGCGCCCCCTTTGCTGAAGAGCATGGCGGCCTTGGTGGCGGTGCGCTTGAAAACGCCCTGATCATGGAAGAGCTGGGCAAGGTAATCGCCATTGAGCCCTATCTGCAAACCGTTGTCATTGGTGGCGGTGCATTGAAAGCAGTTGGCGGAGCCCATGCTGATGCATTCATACCCGGCATTATCGGCGGCGAAACCATCATCGCCTTTGCCTATGCTGAACCGCAGGGCCGCTATGATCTTGCAAACGTTCGCACGACCGCAAAGGCTGACGGCGCTGGCTATATGTTGAATGGGCACAAGGGGGTTGTTTATTGCGCGCCATGGGCGACGCATCTGCTGGTCACTGCACGCACTGGCGGAGGAACCCGCGAGCGTCAGGGCGTGGAACTGTTCCTGATCCCGGCGAACCTGCCCGGAATTGTCCGGCGCGATTACCCAACTGTCGATGGCAACCGCGCGTCGGAAATCTATTTTGAAAATGTTGCCATCCCAGGCGATGCACTGTTGCCGGGCGGCATTGACCTTATTGAGCGCATCGTGGACGAGGCCACCGTTGCCGTCTGCGCCGAAGCCACGGGCGTGATGGCAAAGCTGCATGAAGGCACGCTGGATTACGCCAAGCAGCGCCAGCAATTTGGCCAGCCCATTGCGCGTTTCCAAGTGCTGCAACACCGCATGGTCGACATGTTCATGGAGGTGGAGCAGGCCCGGTCCATGACGCTGTTCGCGACGCTGCACCTCGACAAACCTGCGGCCGAACGGATGGCTGCGGTCAGCCAGGCCAAGGCGAAAATTTCGCGTGGTGCCAATTTCGTCGGGCAAAATGCTATCCAGACGCATGGCGGCATAGGCATTACGCAAGAACTGGCCATCGGTCATTATTTCAAGCGTGCAACGATGATCGAGAACCAGTTTGGCAGCGCCGATCATCATTATGAACGCTTTGAGCGGCTGGCAATCGACGAGGCGGCGTGACAGTCACATACCGCGCGCCACGCGCCGAAGAGGCTGATGCCCTTGCACTGCTTGCGCGCGAGACATTCGACGAGGCATTTGGTCATCTGTATCGCAGGGACGATCTGGCAGCCTTCTATGCCGAATGGAAGACGCCCGACGCCTTTAGCCGTTGGATTGCGAATCCCCGCATTGGCATTTGCGTCGCCTATGATGGTGGCGGGGCCATTGGCTATGCCATGACCGGCGAGGACATCATGCTTGATTACGACCCCGGCGAACGGACTGCGCTGGAGCTTAAGCAGCTCTATATCCGCGCTGGATATCATGGCATGGGCGTCGCCCAGACGCTGATGCGCTGGGTGGAGGAACAGGCCAGTCGTATCAGCGCGGATGAGATCATCCTGAGCGTTTATAGCGAGAACCATCGCGGCCTTGCCTTTTATGCAAAGCATGGTTTCACCAAATATGCTGATACGACCTTTCTTGTCGGGCAGCAGGTTGATCCTGAGTATCTTTACCGCAAAACGCTAGCGTAGTTCATTGGCCTGTTCGCCGGTCAGCGACACCGAAGGCTCAGCATTTCCTCTGATTTTATTCAGATAATTTTTTTGTGCACCGCACCATAATTGTTGACAATGTTGCATCGCAGCATTATTGTGCACTGCAACAGAAACGAGATGGTGTTAGAAACAATGGCAAGCAAAGCTGACGTGAAAGCAACCCCGGCACCGAAAGCTGCCGCACCCAAGGTTGCGCCCGCAAAAGTTGCGCCTGCCGCACCAAAGGCTGAAAAGGCTGCTGCCGTCAAAGCGGAAAAGCTGGTCACCAAAATCGTTTCGGTGGACGAAAAACCCCTTACCGAAGGAGTGAAGAAAATGACCGAGACTGTAGAAAAAACCGCCAAGGAAGCTCAGACCAAAGCTGCTGACTTCTTCGCTGACATCCGCGAAAAGGCAAGCGAAGCTGCCGAAAAGGGCAAGAAATTTGCCGTTGATGCTGGTGAATTCAACAAAGCCAACATCGAAGCCATGGTCGAAGCTGGCAAGATTGCTGCAAAGGGCGCACAGGACCTGGGCAAGACCAATCTGGAATATGCCAAGACGAACTTTGCCGAAATGCAGACGATGGTGAAGGACATCACCGCCGTGAAGAACCCCACCGACTTTGTGAAGGTTCAGAGCGACTGGATGCGCAAGGGTTTTGATACTGCTGTTGCACAGGGTTCCAAGAACACGGAAGCTTTCGTGAAGCTTGCCAACGACAT
>CAZNEO010000049.1:0-14590 GCA_964572205.1 uncultured Sphingorhabdus sp. | reverse complement strand
GAAGCCCATAAAGCTGCTGTGACTGGCGACACTGTTGGTGACCCCTATAAGGACACCGCAGGCCCGGCCGTGAACCCGATGATCAAGATCACCAACATCGTTGCGCTGCTGTTGCTTGCCGCGCTGGCGCATGGTGGGATGTAAGCATTAGCATCAATGGTGCAAACAAAGACCCCGCCGGAGCAGTCCGGCGGGGTTTTTTGTCGGCGCACGCCGCATTTCATCGATTTTTACGCTAGCGCAGCGCTGCGCAATCTTGTGTCGCCATTGCGACACTCTATACCAGAGACATTGAATCGAAAGCTGGGGAGCTTGATCATGCGTAAATTGAACATGGCGGCACTATGCCTGTCCGTTGCTGCTATAGTTTCCGTCACTGTGCCGGCATCGGCCGAGAGCGGAGATGCCGGCAATGAGGCAAAAACACCTATCATTGTCGAGGGTTTGAAAGGCCGCGCCGAGACCGCCGTTTTCGGCAAAAGGCCGTTCATGCGCAGCCCCCGCCTGTCGCCCGATGGCACGAAAATTGCCGTGATGATGTCGCGCAACGGCGTTGACAATCTGGGCTGGATTGACCTGACCAAGCCTGGCTCCGCCCCCAATTTCTTCCTTGCTGCCGAAGAACAGCGCGAGGTCGGCGACCGGTCCGTGCAAAGCTGGCGCTGGGTAGGCAACGACATCATTGTCTATACTCTGACCTCGCGCGAGAATATTGGCGGCGATCGTTTTGATATGGCGCGGCTTGTTGGCTACAACGTCAAAGTCGGCAAACACACTCCGCTTGGTTGGGAAGAAACCGGCGCAAATGGCGCCAACATCATGTTCATCGATGATGAAAAGCAAACGCTGCTTGTGCAGCGCGACAGCATCAAGGATGGCGTCGATTATGAAGGCAACCCCGAAGTGATCGAGGTTGACGCGCGCACCGGCAAGTTCAAAATTGTCCAGCGCCCAAATGTTGTCGTTGGCAGCTGGGGAGTGGACGGCAAGGGTGTCGTGCGCATTGGCCTTGGCGGTGACGCCGATAGTGGCAAAAACCGCATCATGTACCGGTCGGACTCCAGCGGCACGTTCAAAACTGTATCTAACGAGGCAGATGCGACTTTCACTGGCACGACCATCGTTCCCGATATCTTCACGACCGAACCGGACATGGCCTATGCTACAAGCAACAAGGATAATTTTCGCAGGGTTTACAAGATCAATGCAAAAACAATGGAGATTGTTGGCGAACCGATTTTTGGGATCAAGGGCTATGACGTTGACGGCCTGATCGCCAATGAGGCAGGCGACGATCTCGCTGGTGTAAGCTACACCACCACGCGTCCGCGCACAAAATGGTTCGATCCCCGGTTGGCTGAAATCCAGAAATTCATGGATGAGGATTTTGGCCGCGGCAATGTCCAAATTTTGTCCACCAATGACGGCGACACGAAGATCGTGATGTTCAAGGGCGAACCCCACGAACCCGGCGGATACTATCTGTTCGATACCGAAACCGGCAAAATGAACCTGTTGGGCTGGTATCATCCGGTATTGAAAGATGCGCAGATGAACCCGATGGATTCGATTCGGTACGAGGCGTCTGACGGCATGGAAATAGAGGCCGTCGTCACCTATCCGCGCCACCGGCCGCATCGTAAGAACCTGCCAGTGATCGTCATGCCCCATGGCGGCCCCTTTGGTGTGCGCGATCAAGAGGAATTTGGCTTTTTCCCATGGCATCAGGCGATGGCCGAACTGGGCTATGTCGTGATCCAACCCAATTATCGCGGGTCAGGCGGTTACGGCAAAGAATTCGTCAAGGAAGGCCGCAAACCCAACGGCTATGGTATGCGCATGCAAGACGACCTGAATGACGCGGTGACATGGTTCGCCAATGCGGGCCTGATCGACAAGAACCGCGCGTGCATCATGGGCTGGTCCTATGGCGGTTATGCCACAGCACGAGGCGCGCAACGCGATCCCAATGTCTGGAAATGCGCGATCGCTGGCGCAGGTGTATATGACTTCCCGATGATGAAGGCATTTGATACGCGGGTTTTTGGCGATTTTGGTGCCAACTTCCAGGCAACGTCAGACGATCTGATCGGAATTTCTTCGGCCCGCAACACCGACGGCCCCTGGTCACCTATCCTGATCGTGGCCGGTTTGCGCGATGCGCGTATTCCCATTGAGCAATCGCGGACATTAGTGTCGCGCCTCAAAGGTTCGGGCAAGAAAGACGGCGTCGATTTCCGCTATGTCGAGCAGCCAAAAGGCACGCACAACCTGCCCTATGAGGATGTGCACATCCAGTGGCTGGAAGAAGCCGAGGCTTGGGCGCGCAGGTTCAACCCCGCCTATATTGCGACCGACCCGGACAAGGAGCCTCCGATCACCATGACCGTGAACGGTCCGGTTTCCAAATAAAGCTGCTCACGATTATACGAAAGGGCCGCCCTTCGGGACCGAAGGGCGGCCCTTTCCTTTGCCCGTTGTTCACGCAAAATTTGTGACTTTGCTGTAAGGGCATCGGGATGAACAGGGGGCAATCATCGTGATTGGGGCGCGAGGGGCGCTTTCACTGCGCGGCGTCGCAAAATCAATTGCGCCTACGACAGGCGGAGCCGAGCGCCCGGCGGTGAAGCCAATGTCCGCAAGCGAAGCCTTTGCCGACCGCACATTGATGCGTGAGTGGGATCTGCTGGCCAATCAGGCATCCGAGCCAAATCCGTTCATGGAACGCTGGTATATTGAACCCGCATTGTCCCACGTCGCGCCAGCCGATGTGGAGATCATCGCCGTGCATGACGGTGGCCTGATGGGGATCATCGCGCTGCATGGCGAGGCAAATTATGCGGGCCTGCCACTGCGCCACAGGCGCAACTGGCTAAATCATAACGCCTTTCTGGGCACGCCGCTTGTGCGCAAGGGTGGGGAAATCCGGTTTTGGCAATTGTTGCTCGCCCATCTTGACACCCTTCGGGGCAGCGACCTGTTCCTGCATCTTTCCGGGCTGCCGACCGAAGGCCCCATGGCAGCGGCGCTGGGCCATGTCTGCCGGGCTGAGCGGCGGCGCTTCGCGTTGGTTCACCGCGAGGAGCGGGCGCTGCTGGAGCATGGGCTGGCCCCCGAAGCCTATCTGGAAACCCATGTTCGCGGCAAAAAGCGCAAGGAACTTCGCCGCCAGCACAAAAGGCTCGCCGAAGAAGGCATGCTGGCCTTTGAACGCCTTTCCGGCACTGAGGCACTGGATGCGTGGGTTGATGAGTTTCTGGCGCTGGAGCGGGCAGGATGGAAAGGAACCAATGGTTCGGCGCTGTCCTGCGCGCCTGGAACCGAGGCGCTGTTTCGCCACTGTTTGCACGGCGCGGCGGCGGCCGGCAAGCTGGAGCGGCTGGCATTGCGGCTTGATGGCCGTGCCATTGCAATGCTGGCTACGTTTCTATCAGCGCCCGGTGCCTATTCCTTTAAGACCGCCTTTGATGAAGATTATGCGCGCTTTTCCCCTGGCGTGCTGCTGCAAATCGAAAATCTGGCGCTGCTGGAACGCAGCGACATTCTATGGTGCGATAGCTGCGCTGCGGCTGACCATCCCATGATTGATAGTCTGTGGGCGGGGCGCCGCAACATCGGGCGCTATTCCGTCGCCATTGGCGGGACTGCGCGGCGGGTCGCATTTGCCGCGCTGTTAACGGCGGAACGGACTAAGGCAAAGATCAAAGGCAGGGCATCGACATGACGCACATTCCGGACACGGCAATTTTTAATGCAGCGGCGCGCGCCACCTTTGCCGCGCATTATCCAGAAACACCCCATATCCTGCGACACGCCATGCGCGATCACCCTTTATTGGGGCTGGAGGCATTGGCGGCGCTGGCGCAGCGGCTGCCGCACAACTCGACCGAATATAATAAAGGAGACCTTCCCACGGGCGTTGATCCATCCAGCGATATCGCCAACGGCCTGTCCATTGGCGACACGATCCGCAATGTCGAAACCTGCCGCAGCTGGGCTGTCCTCAAAAATATTGAACAAGACGAGGAGTATCGCCTGTTGCTCTTGTCGTTGTTGGACGAACTTAAGCCTTTAATCGAGGCCAAGACAGGGGCCATGTTGCGGCCGCAGGGCTTTATCTTTGTGTCCTCACCTGACGCTGTCACGCCCTATCATTTCGATCCGGAGCACAACATCTTGCTGCAATTGCGCGGGACCAAGGTCATGACCCAATTTCCCGCAGGCGACAAATTCTATGCGCCCGACGAAACGCATGAAGCCTATCATACCGGCGGGCACCGAAATCTGGTGTGGCGCGAGGAACTGGCAGCTGGCGGCACAGCTTGGCCGCTGGCACCGGGCGACGGCCTTTTCGTGCCCGTCATGGCGCCGCACCATGTGAAAAACGGACCAGAGCCCTCAATCTCGCTTTCGATCACGTGGCGCAGCGACTGGAGCTTTGCTGAGGCCGATGCCCGCGCCTTTAACAGCGTGCTGCGCAAGGCCGGATTGCGACCGCGCGCGCCGGGCCGGTTCCCCGCCCAAAATGGTGCGAAGGCCGCGGCATGGCGGGCCATGCGAAAGCTCGGTCTGGGTGCCTGAAACCAGATACCGCAGCGCAGCATTTTTGCTCTTGAATTTTTCTGCCGATTTGAAATTATCCCACATATTCCAATGTCTGGCTAGAATGCGAGGTGTGGAACCGTGGCCAGCACACAAGCAGGCCCCGACAGGGGCAAAATGGCAATTGCCGAAATGCGCGAATTTGCGAGCTTTGCCGCGGGCACGCAGCGCTATATCCGCCGATCGCTTGATATTGCCTTTTCCCATGCGGAAACGCGGCGCAATGAGGCCGTAGACCGGTGGAGCCGTGACACGGTCGAACAGGTCAAAATCCGCGTGCAGGCACGTTATTATGAACGCATTCTGGAAATCCGTGATTCGGTCCCCGATAATCAGGGGCTGGACCATGTCGAACCCTTCATGGCACCGCTTGTCAAAATCTCCGCTTTTGATCTGGCGCAGGAAAAGCTGCCCAGTTTTTCTGCCTATCGTTTCCTCTATGAACGTTTGATCGGTGCAGCTGCGCGGCCATGGCTACCAGGGGCATTTTGCGCCGCGGCCTCGCTACCGCATATCGAGCCTGTGAAACGGCGCGACTTGCTGCAATCGATCAGCGAGAGTGCCGCAACCGCGCCCGGCTGGTCCCGGCGTGAACCGACCTTTTATCCAGCTTGGGTGGACAAGGAAGAGGCCGGCGATTGAGGCCTGCTCCATAATCCTTCGCGGCTTGTGGCGGCCGCGGCGCTGCCGAGCGCCTGTTGAAAGGCGCGCGTGACCCAGCGCAGTTTTTCCGCCCTGGGGGTGTAGATCCGCGCGTCCCACGCGCCCTCGCCTGCGGCCCGCACCTTGCGCGCGATCTCCCCATAAATGCCCGCTGCTGACAGCACTGCCCAGCGGGCGCGAAAGGGCAGCCGCGCCGCTCCTGCCCGCGCCGAAGCCTCATATTGCCCTGCTTCATCCGCCAGCCAGCGCCCAATCAGCGCCAGTTTTCCCCGATTGTGCGGACGCATATGCTCGCCCGGACCGATATCAAGCAGCGCAAGCCAGTCGTCAGGCAGATAACAACGCCCGGCGGCGTCATCCTCGGCGATGTCGCGGGCAATATTGGCAAGCTGAAAGGCAAGGCCAAGGTCGCAGGCACGATCCAGCGTGTCGGCATCCTCATCAGGCACACCCATCACCTTCGCCATCATAACCCCCACTGCGCCCGCGACATGGTAGCAATAGCGGTACAGGTCGCCTTCCGAACGCGGGTGCCATTGCGCCGTATCAAGCGCGAAACCCTCAATCACGTCATCGGCCATGGCCTGCGTTAATCCGCATTCCCCCGCAACTATGCCCAGGCAATCAAAGGCTGGCTCGCCCGTTGTTTCACCTTGCAGGGCACGGGCAGTTAGCGCACGAATTGCTGCCAACCGCGCGAACGGATCATCGACCAGCGCCATTGCCCCGCCATGATCCTGCCCATCCGCCATATCGTCGCATTTGCGACACCAAGCATAAAGCAGCCACACACGTTCGCGCGTAGTCCGGTCAAACAGGCGGCTGGCAAAGGCGAAGCTTTTCGACCCACGGGCAATGCTGTCGCGGGCATAGGCGACAAGGTCTGCCCTCCCGCGTGCGGGAGCGACTAGGGCAGGGTCTGAAATTTCGATCGTCACACTGACCTCATGCCCTCCCCTAACCGTTCCCGCAAGCGGGAGGGGAATCACAAATCCTCAGCCTTCATCTGGAAGATATTCTTATGCGGCACATAGGCGGCCATTTGTGTTAGCAAGCCATCAAGCGTGTCATCGACCAGCATGATCCCGGCATGAGCCTCGCGGATGAAGCCCACCTCAATCATATGCCGGTTGAACGCCACTAATTGATCGTAAAAGCCAGCGACATTCAGCACGCCGACTGGCTTTGAATGATAGCCAAGTTGTGACCAGCTGATCGCTTCCCACAATTCGTCCATCGTGCCAACGCCGCCGGGGATCGTGATGAAGCCGTCGGACAGGTCGGTAAAGCGCGCCTTACGCTCGTGCATACCCGATACGACATGCAATTCGGTGCAACCCTTGTGCGCGACCTCTGCGCCGACCAGCGCTTCGGGAATAATGCCGATTACCTCGCCACCAGCTTCAAGCGCGCTGTCTGCGACTGCACCCATCAGGCCCAGTCTGCCGCCGCCATAGACAACGCCGATGCCGCGTTCGGCCAAGGCTTTGCCAACAGAGCGTGCTGCTTCGATGTAGACGGGGTTTTCGGGCGTGGCAGACCCGCAATAGACGGCTAGGCGCTTCAAAACTTTTCTCTTTGTCAGACAACGTCACCCCGCACTCTATGCGGGGTCCCGGATAGTTGCGCTGACTAAGTCGAAAGCGGGACCCCGTGTCAAGCACGGGGTGACGGAACATGGGATAGGATAAATCCGAAAAAGTTCAGGCCTCCGCCAACATCAGTTTCGCCGTCGCCTTCGCGCTGCCGACCACTCCCGGTATCCCTGCCCCCGGATGCGTTCCCGCGCCAGTGAAGTAAAGGTTGGAAATAACATCATCGCGGTTGTGCGCGCGGAAAAAGGCGCTTTGCCACAGCACGGGTTCAAGGCTGAAGGCGCTGCCGAGATGCGCGTTCAGATCACGGCCAAAATCGGTTGGCGCATAATGGAAGCTGGTGGCGAGATTTTCCTTCAGCCCCGGCAGAACGCGGCGTTCAACTTCGTCCAATATGGCAGAGGCGAATTGCTCGCCAAAGCCGCCGTCCCAATCAACCTTGCTTTTGCCCAGATGGGCAACCGGGGCGAGCACATAGAAAGTCGAATAACCTTCTGGTGCCATTTTGGGGTCCGTGGCGGTCGGGTGGTGCAAATACAGCGAGAAATCGTCGGGGACTGTGCCGGTCTTGTAGATATCGTCGAGCAGCCCCTTGTAGCGCGGGCCAAACAGGATCGAATGGTGCGCAATGTCGGGATAATGCCCCTTCACGCCGAAATGCACGACGAACAGCGATGGCGACCAGCGTTTGCGCTTCAACGCCTTCGCGCCCTTCGCGCCCCGCGGGTGGTCTTTGAGCAGTGCTGCATAATTATGCATCATATCGCCGTTGGAGGCGACCGCATCGGCCTGCCCCACCCAGCCTGATTTGGTCACGACACCTGTTGCGCGGTCGCCGCTGGTGGTAATTTTCTCGACCGGATCATTCAGCCGCAACACGCCGCCAAGCCGTTCAAAAAGCGCCACCATGCCCGCGACCAGCCGGTTCGTGCCGCCGCGCGCAAACCAAACGCCGCCATCTTTCTCAATCGTATGAATCAGCGCGTAAATCGCGCTGGTATTCATCGGATTGCCACCAACCAAAAGCGTATGGAACGACAGCGCCTGCCGCAATTTCTCATCCTTCACATAGGATGACACAATCGAATAGACAGAGCGCCACGCCTGATATTTCATCAGCGCAGGCGCGGCCTTTATCATGCTCGCAAAATCGAGAAAGGCCGCCGAGCCGAGCTTGACATAGCCCTCCTCATAAGTGCCCTTTGAATATTCCAGAAAGCGCGCATAGCCCGTGACATCATCGGGGTTCAGCTTGGCGATTTCAGCATTCAATGCTGCTTCGTCGTTGGAATAATCGAAATTGGTGCCATCGGGCCAATTAAGCCGATAAAAAGGCATTACGGGGTCCAGCGTAACGTCCGCTGCCATGTCGCTACCCGACAAGTCCCATAATTCCTGCAAACAGGGCGGGTCAGTGACCACGGTTGGCCCGGCGTCAAAGACAAAGCCCTGCCGTTCCCAATAATAGCCGCGCCCGCCGGGCTTGTCGCGCGCCTCGATAATGGTGGTGGCGACGCCTGCCGATTGCAGGCGAATGGCAAGCGCAAGCCCGCCAAAGCCTGCGCCGATGACAATAGCTGTTTTCATATCTTGCCTTGAACCCTGACCTTTTTGCGCGGGGGCATTGCCCTGATCGCTTTGCCGACCGGAACCGGCGGCTTTCCGATCAAAAGGCGCGCCTTGTCAGCGGTCGTCGTAGTCCCCGCATAGAAGCGTTCGAGCAATCCGGTGTTTAATCTGTAGTGCCGCTGGAATATCTTGAACCGCTCGTTCGGCGTCGCCGCGCGGAACATCATCCGGTTCAAAAGCCTGTAAAATCTGCCTGATTCCCACAGCGATTCTGCACGCTGTTTCAGGCGCATGTGCAACCTGTCCCCGTCAAAATCGGTCAGGTCGGCAACATAGGCTGCCAGCTTCACGGCTTCGGGCAAGGAATAGCTTGTAATGGGATGGAAAAATGCGCCGCGCGCGCCTGCCTTGGCCGTACGCCCACTACCGCTGGCCCAATAATCGTCAAAATCGCCGCCCATCACGACAGGAAGGACGCCATTTTCTTCGCGCACCACACGCTCGACCTTCCAGCCCTTGCTATCCGCATATTCGGCGAGGCGCTGACGCAGGCGGCGCGGGTCATGGTCTGGCCGGTCGCTATAATATGTGTCCTCAACAAACAATTTATCGAGGCCAAAGGGCAGGACGTAGACAAAACGGAAACCGTCATGCTGGTCCACAGTTGCATCCATGATGATCGGGCGAGTCAGATTATGCGGCTCAGACAATTGCATCAATTGCCCGGTAAATTTCTGCCAGCCGCAATCGAGATGGTGCAAGTCGCCCGGACCACGCGCATCGATCACGCCGCCAGCATTGATCCGCTGCGCCCCCTCCAGCACCACAAGGCGGGGCGAAACAGCCTTGACCTCTTTGCCAGTGATCAATGCCTCGGCAGGCAGTGTGTTGCGCAGCAACCAGTCGAGCCGCTCAGATTCCACGCTATAGTAAATATTATCCAGCGTGCGGCTATGTTCGGGGAAATGCACATCATAGCCCGACCAGCCATAGGTCACGAGCGGCGCAGTCAGCCAGCGATGCTCAGGCGCAATGTCGCTGGCAAAATAGCTCCAGATATGATTGCCGCCAAAATGGTCGGCTTGTTCAATCAGGACAATTTTCAACTCTGGTCGCTGCCGCGTCAGCGCAAGCGCGATCAGGCCACCGGCAAGCCCGCCGCCAACAATGGCGAGGTCGCATTTAATGGGTTCGGGGGCTGCGGATGCCATGACAAAGCCTGCCCTAGCGGCGCTCATGTAAACACGGCAAGGCAAATGCCGCAAAAGCCTGTGGAGATGTGGCGGAAAAGCGTGCGCGGCATGGACAGGCGCATCCTCTATAGCTAGTTTTGCGCCGATGGATTTGCTTCGCATCCTGCCCTTGCCGTTGCTGGCGCTTGTCACCGCTGGCCCCGGCGCGCCTTCCGCACTGGCGCAAACTCCGGCCAGCATGGCGGCCGATGCCTGTGTCACTTATGCTGAGGATGGCCAGAATGGCTATCATCTGGCCAATAGTTGCGACTATCAAATCGAAATCGCATGGTGCAGTCAGCCTGCCGGGCAGCCTGCGCTTTGCCTGACCAACCAGAGCTGGACCCGCGAAATACTCGCAGCCAAGGCACAGGGCAAGGGGCAGGTTCTGCCCGGCCATGCGCTGGACCTTTTTGCCTGCCGCACCCCCGGCGCAGTCGAAATTCTGCCATCGGGCATGGCGCGCTGCATGGCTACGCCGCCTGCACCCGTCATCCCGATCCTTTCTGCCGCATCGCTGAAAAATCCGGGGGGCATTATCATCGATGCCGACTATCCAAGAACCTTTCATGATATGGAGGGAACGACCCGTTTCGACCTGATGGTAGGCCCCGATGGCAGGCCATTATCCTGCGAAACAACGACGTCCTCTGGCTATGTCGAGCTCGACAAGGCCGCATGTAATGCCTTCATACGCCGCGCCCGTTTCAGCCCGGCAAAGGACACAGCGGGTAACGCCACAACGGGCAAATATCGCGGCTCTGTGACGTTCAAGGCACCATGACCGAAACCCTGCTTGCTGCATTGCTCTCTGCGCTTGCAATGACGCTGATCGTCGGCGTTCGCTATCTCGCCACCAGCGGGCTGTTTGCTGTGATTACCCAACGGGTCAGGCCCGGGCTTTATGCAAAGCTGAGACCACAGATCGGGCGGGAGATTTACTGGTCGCTACTCTCCGCAGCCATTTACGGCATCCCCGCAGGGGTCGTCGCCTGGGGCTGGCAAAATCGCGGCTGGACGCAGATTTACACCGACATCTCGGCATATCCATTGTGGTATCTGCCCATGTCGATCCTCCTTTATCTTGTTGCCCATGACACCTGGTTTTACTGGACCCACCGATTGATGCACCGGCCATGGTGGTTCAAACTGGCCCATGCTGTGCATCATGAAAGCCGCCCGCCAACAGCCTGGGCGGCGATGTCATTCCATCCATGGGAAGCCTTGACGGGCGCTATCGTCATTCCGCTGCTTGTCTTTCTGCTGCCTATCCATATAGCCGCACTCGGGCTGGTTCTGGGAATCATGACGATAATGGGCATCACCAACCATATGGGGTGGGAGATGTTCCCGAAATTCATGGTTAACGGCAAATTAGGAAATTGGCTGATAACAGCAACGCATCACCAAAGGCATCATGATGCGTATAGGGGGAATTATGGCTTATACTTTCGTTTCTGGGACAAAATTTGCAGCACCGATCTTGGCCTTGGCAGCTTTGGCCAGCCTGAGCAGCGGAAGCGTGGCTGATGCCGCAGAGCCCGCCGGTGCATCAACATTGACCATCACGATCAGCGGCCTTCGCAACACAAAAGGCAAAGTCCATGTGTGCGTGACCTCTAACAAGAAATTCTTCCCCGATTGCAGCAAAGACCCCGCCGGGAAAAAGATCAGCGTTTCTGCCAAATCGGCGTCTAGTGTCACTTTTGACGGCATGACGGCAGGCACATATGCCGCAGCCTTGTTGCATGACGAAAACAGCAACAACAAACTCGATACCGCTTTGTTAATGCCGAAAGAAGGCTTTGGCTTTTCGCGCAATCCCGCTGTCGTCACCGGTCCGCCGAAATTCAAATCCGCCGCCTTTACCTTGGGCGCCGGAAAAGCCAGCCAGTCGATCAAGATGAAATATATGCTCTGACCCAAAATGCGGTGAATGCTATTTATTAACAGATCGGGTGATGGGCGGCGGCGGCAGGCACAAACGCCATTTCGGCAAGCCTGAAATGCGACTCATGCTGCATTGCACAACGTTTCGTCGCAGAGAGCCGCATACACACTTTTAAAATTTGGTAAATTAGGGTAATACCCCTGTATGGGCGCAAAACCGATTCGGTTTCACAGGGCATTTCATCATGAAAATCAAAGTTAGCAAAGAGACGAAGCGTAGCGCGCGTCAGGAATGGCATCGCCGCTTTGTCTGGTTTCCAAAGAAGGTTAACCTAGCCGGTGAAGGCGCGCATTTCGTCTGGCTGGAAACCATCGAGGCGCGCTATTCCCGCACCATGAAAAAATGGGTCTACCGCGATCCTGCCAATGACTATTCGAATGTCGTTGCTTTCGATCTTTCAAAGAACGACGCGCGCGGCGCGACGCCTCGTCCGTTGAAAGAAAGCGCGTCTGCCTAAGGGCATCGTTATTCAACCAAAGGTTGCTGTTGCACGTTTAGGATCTGCCTGAATGTGCCCTTAGCTGCGGCTGAAAAGCCGTATATGTCGCGCCCGAAAAAATACCGTAATCTCCATCTGCAATAGGCAGCAATGCGGGGGCAGATGGAGATTGTATATGCTAAGCCCCCTGTACCAGTTGCGTTTCCTTGCCCTTGCCGCCGTTGCGGCCAGCTTTGCCTCGCTGGTTGTTGCGTCACCGGCCATCGCGCAAGAAACGCCAGCCGATGATAGCAGCCAGTATCGAGTTGACACCAAACGCGATTTTCCCGCCGAGGACCGCAACCAGCTGACCATAGGGATCGGTGGAGGCGTTGGCCCATCCTATGACGGTTCCGATAATTATCGCTTCATCCCCGGCGGCCTGTTGCAGGGACGAGTCAGCGGTTTCGACTTTGCTGTGCGCGGACCGGGCATTGGCATCGATCTTGTTCGCGGGTCGCAAAGCGACAGCGTAAACATCATCGCTGGTCCTGTTATCCAGGCACGGCTGGAGCGCAACGGCGGGATCCGGGATGATCGGGTCCGGGCGCTGGGCGAAATTGATGTGGCACTGGAAGTCGGCGCACGGCTGGGCGTGGGCAAGCGCGGGGTGTTCGGCGGCTTCGACATGCTATCTGCCGAGGCAACATTGGTGCATGATGTCACTGACGTCCACGACAGTTATGTGATCAGCCCATCGATCAGCTATATGACCGTTGTTGCACCAAAAACACTTGCGGCCATCAGCCTGTCGGGAACCTATGTGGGCGGCGGCTATGGCCGCACCTATTTTGATGTGTCTGCCGCAGGATCGCTGGCGTCTGGCCTTGCTTCCTATGCAACCGGCGGCAGTGGCTTCAAGGATGTCGGGCTATCCTCGTTGGTCCTTTATCAATTTGGCGATGTTCCGCGAAAGGGATGGGGCCTGTTCCTGATAGGAAGCGTCAAACGGCTGGTCGGTCAATATGCCGATTCGCCCATCGTTGCCGATGCCGGAAAACGCGAACAGTCCATGTTCATGCTGGGCGTGAGCTATAGTTTCTAGGGTCAGCACAGCGGCAGATTATTGCCATGGACCCGGCGCGGTTGAACCGCTATTCCTCACCCATCCCCGGGGAGTCATGTGACTGAGAGGGGCTGGTAACGCAGCCCGACCCGCTGAACCTGATCCGGCTGACACCGGCGGAGGGAGGGTTTGCTTCACCAAGGCATCTCCTCCCCCAAAATGGAGTGAGAGACATGGCAGATATCCCCGCACGCACCGAACAGCCCCGCGTCACAACTGGCCCGATCCGTGGCTCGAAGAAAATCTACGTCGGCCCGCACAAGGTTGCCATGCGGGAGATTTACCTGGAGCCGACCAGCGGCGAGCCGCCCGTGCGGGTTTATGATACCTCCGGCCCTTATACCGACCCCAATGCTTTGATCGACATCACGCAAGGCCTGCCCGAATTGCGCCGGGATTGGATCATGGCGCGCGGCGATGTCGAGCTGAAAGAACAACGCGCGGTGCGGCCCGAAGATAACGGCCAGCTTGGCCCGGACCGCAGCGGCGGCGTTGCGCCATTCCCCAATGTGCGCAAACAAGTGCTGCGCGCAAAGCCGGGCATGAATGTCAGCCAGATGCACTATGCCCGGCGCGGCATCATCACGCCCGAGATGGAATATGTCGCGGAGCGTGAAAATCTGGGCCGCGAGCGGCTCGCCCAATATATCCGCGATGGCGAAAGCTTTGGCGCTGCCATCCCCGATTATGTCACCCCCGAATTCGTCCGCGATGAAGTCGCCCGCGGCCGCGCGATCATCCCCAACAACATCAACCACCCCGAAAGCGAGCCGATGGCAATCGGCCGCAATTTCCTCGTCAAGATCAACGCCAATATCGGCAACAGCGCAGTCGCATCCGACGTCGCGAGCGAAGTCGACAAGATGGTCTGGTCGATCCGCTGGGGCGCGGACACGGTGATGGACCTTTCCACCGGCCGCAATATCCACGACACCCGCGAATGGATCATCCGCAACTCGCCCGTCCCCATCGGCACCGTGCCGATCTATCAGGCGCTCGAAAAGGTCGGCGGTATTGCCGAGGAGCTGACCTGGGAAATATTCCGCGATACGCTGATCGAGCAAGCCGAACAGGGCGTCGATTATTTCACCATCCATGCGGGTGTGCGCCTGCCTTACGTCCCGCTCGCTGCCAAGCGCGTAACCGGCATCGTCAGCCGCGGCGGCAGCATCATGGCGAAATGGTGCCTTGCGCATCACAAGGAAAGCTTCCTCTACGAACGCTTTGACGAGATTACCGAGATCATGAAGGCCTATGACGTCGCCTATTCGCTGGGCGATGGCCTGCGCCCCGGCTCAATCGCCGACGCCAATGACGAGGCGCAATTTGCCGAGCTCTACACGCTGGGCGAGCTTACCAAGCGCGCCTGGGCGCAGGATGTGCAGGTGATGATCGAAGGGCCGGGCCATGTGCCGATGCACAAGATCAAGGAGA
>CAZNEO010000048.1:0-14879 GCA_964572205.1 uncultured Sphingorhabdus sp. | reverse complement strand
ACACTGGCAAGGGCTATGTCCCTGCTGTTGCCAACCGCCCGGCCGATGCGCCGATCGGCCTGATCCCCGTTGACAGCCTCTATAGCCCCGTCCGTCAGGTCGCCTACAAGGTTGATAATGCGCGCATCGGGCAAGAGCTGGACTATGACAAGCTGAACCTGACCGTTGAAACCGACGGGACCGTGACGCCTGAGGATGCCGTCGCCTACGCCGCGCGCATTCTGCAGGACCAGTTGCAGGTCTTTGTCCATTTTGAAGAGTCGATGGCGGCTTCTTCGCCGATGATCGGCCTTGCCGCTGTGCCCAGCGCATCGCCCGACGAAAGCGATGCAAACCAGCTTAACCGCTACCTCCTCAAGAAAGTGGATGAGCTGGAACTGTCGGTCCGCAGCGCCAACTGTCTGAAGAACGACAATATCATCTACATTGGCGATCTTGTCCAAAAGAGCGAAGCCGAAATGCTGCGCACGCCGAATTTCGGCCGCAAGTCGCTGAACGAGATCAAGGAAGTGCTGTCGAGCATGGGCCTGCGTCTCGGCATGGACATTCCTGGCTGGCCGCCTGAAAACATCGAAGAAATGGCCAAGAAGCTGGAACAGGAATTGCTGGGTTAAAAATCCTCCCCAAAAATTTGGGGAGGAAACAAAGGGCAAGAGGCTCCCCCTCAAGCGGGCCTGCTACGGACTACCTGACACGGGTCCATAACGAACGAAGGAAAAAGACATGCGCCATAAAGTAGGCCAACGTAAACTCAACCGCACCGGCAGCCATCGTATTGCGATGCTGCGCAACATGGCAGCTTCGCTGATCAAGCATGAGCAGATCACCACAGGCGTGGCCAAGGCGAAGGAGCTTCGCCCCTATGTCGAAAAGCTGATCACGCTCGCCAAAAAGGGTGGCCTTTCCAACCGTCGCTTGGCCCAAAGCCGCCTGATGGACGATGCGCAGCTTACCAAGCTGTTTGATGTGCTGGCCGCACGCTATGCCGACCGCAATGGCGGTTATACGCGCATCATCAAGGCAGGTTATCGCGCGTCGGACGCTTCGCCGATGGCGATCATCGAGCTGGTTGACCGCGATGTGAGCGCCAAGGGCCTGGATTCGGGCCCGGTTGAAGCGGACCTTGAAGAAGCAGCATAAGTTCGCTTCGCATTATAGCAGAAAGGGCGGTGTCCGAGAGGACAGCGCCCTTTTTCGTTTCAAGCAAAGAACGCTAAGATTTCACAGAGGGCATTGGAAAACCCGACCGCTGGTTCATCAGCTATCCCCTTGGGAATCTTTGCGCCTCTTGCGAGAAACATTTCCACCCGCCCGACAAAACACGGGGTAGCTTGCGCAAGCTCGACCACACGATTACGCTTTTCAGCATATACGGGTTCAAGTTGAGAGGATTATGGCATCATGCGTTTTGCATTACTGGTTGGAGTTGCTGCGATGGCTGTCACAGCCCCTGCTTTTGCCGCCGCGGACACAGAAGCGACAGATGCTATGATCGCGTTGACTTACCCCGAAACGAGCACCGTTCCGGTCGTCGAAGAGCAATTCGGCGTGAAGGTTGCCGACCCCTATCGCTGGCTGGAAGACGATGTTCGGGGCAGCAAGGAAGTCGCGGACTGGGTCGCGGCGCAAAAGGCGCTGGCCGATCCCTATCTGGACAAATTGCCGGGCAAGGCGGCGCTGGCCGAGCGGATGAAGGCGCTGTTCGACTATGAACGCTATTCGCTACCGCAAAAGGCGGGTGGCTATTATTTCTTCACCAAGAATGACGGGTTGCAAAACCAGTCGCCGCTTTATGTGCGCAAAGGGCTGAAGGGCAAGGACCGGGTCCTGATCGATCCGAACACCTGGGCAAAGGATGGCGCTACTGCCCTCGACCAGTGGGAGCCTTCGCCCGATGGCAAGCTGATCGCCTATTCCATTCAGGATGGTGGTTCCGACTGGCGCACGATCCGCGTGCTCGATGTCAAGAGCGGCAAGACTGTGGGTGAGGACATTCAATGGGCCAAATTCACCAATATCGCCTGGGTAGGCAATGAAGGTTTCCTCTATTCGCGCTTTGCCGCGCCCGAAAAGGGGCAGGAATTTCAGGCGCTGAATGAAAATCAGCAATTGATGTTCCATCGCATTGGCACTGCACAAGCCGAGGACAAGGTGGTCTATGCGACGCCCGACCGGCCCAAGCTGGGGCATAGCGCGCAAGTGACGCATGACGGGCGTTGGGTGGTGATTACCAGCGCGGAGGGGACGGATGACAAATATGAGTTGAATCTGATCGGTATCAGTGGAGGCAAAAGGGGCAAGGTGTTGCCAGTCGATCAGTGGAAAGTACAACGGCTAGTCGAAGGTCTCCAATATGATTGGCAGTTGATAGAAGCCACAGGGCCGAGTTTGTATTTTGTAACAAATAAGGATGCGCCAAAACTGAAGGTTGTAGAGGCAACATATTCCGCAATCTGCTGGGAGGATCAGCCTGCTGGTTGCAACGAACCATTTTGGAAGTTCACAGACGTCATCCCCGAACGCGCTGAAACGCTGCGCAGTGCGCGGATTGTCGGCAACCGGCTGGTGCTGTCCTATCTGAAAGATGCCGCAACCACCGCTGAAGTCGTCAGCCTCGATGGCAAGCCGGTGCAGAAGATCAGCCTGAACAGCATAGGCACCGCGTCGGGTTTTGCCGGAAAGCCCGGCGACCCGGAGACTTTCTACACCTTCTCCAGCTTCAATCAGCCGGGGGCCGTCTATCGCTTTGACAGCGCCACCGGCAAATCCACGCCCTTTGCGCTGCCCAAGCTGAGCTTCGATCCTGCGCAAATCGCCATAGAGCAGCGTTTCTATGCGTCAAAGGATGGCACCAAAGTGCCAATGTTCATTGTCCACAAAAAAGGGCTGGACCTGAGCAAAGGCGCGCCGACTTTGCTTTATGCCTATGGCGGTTTCAACCTGCCCCAGCTGCCGGGTTACAGCCCAACGCGCATGGCATGGATCCAGTCGGGCGGGGTGTTTGTGCTCGCCAATATTCGCGGTGGCAGTGAATATGGCAAGGCGTGGCACGATGCCGGACGCCTTCTCAACAAGCAGAATGTGTTCGATGACTTTATCGCGGCGGGCGAATATCTGATCGCGCAAGGCATCACGACGAAGGACAAACTCGCCATTGAAGGCCGTTCCAATGGCGGCTTGCTGGTTGGTGCTGTCGTGAACCAGCGGCCAGACCTGTTTGCGGCTGGCCATGCTGCAGTAGGCGTGATGGACATGCTCCGCTTTGACCGATTTACCGCCGGACGCTATTGGGTGGATGATTATGGCTATCCAAACCGGGAGGCCGATTTCAAAAATCTGCTCGGCTATTCGCCCTATCACAATATCAAATCAGGCGTGAAATATCCGGCAGTCATCGTCTCCACCGCCGACACCGATGACCGCGTCGTGCCGGGGCACAGCTTCAAATATACCGCTGCTTTGCAGGCCGCCGATACCGGGCCCAATCCCAAGATCATCCGCATCGAAACGCGGGCCGGGCATGGCAGCGGCAAGCCCACCGACAAGCTGATTGAGGAATATAGCGAAATCTATGCCTTTCTGGCGAAATGGACGGGGCTTGAGTTGGGTAAGTGACGGCTGCTATTTCACAATGGCAACCGCGCCCTACTAGCTGGTGGGACCGGCATATGGTCCCGCGCCTAATTGGTTGTGCCTGCGCGCAACCGCAGATCATGAAGGCGCGCAGCCGGATTGTTCCGCACGCCGACGGCGACGTGCTGGAACTGGGCTGCGGCGGCGGGATCAACATGGCTTTCTATGATCCGGCGCGGATCAGCAGCTTTTCCGGTGTCGATCCATCGCCCGCGCTGCTTGATCGCAGCCGCGAGGCGGCGCACGCCATAGGGTTGGAGGCCGATTTGCGCGGCGGTGTGGGCGAGGCTTTGCCCTTTATCGATGCGTGTTTTGACACGGTGCTGATCACCTTCACACTTTGCTCCGTCGATGACCAACGCGCCGTGCTGCATGAAATGCGCCGGGTGCTGCGCCCCGGGGGCAAAGTGCTGTTCCTCGAACATGGCCGTGCGCGGGACAGTTCGGTGCAGAAATGGCAACGGCGGATAGAGCCGGTCTGGAAACGGATTGGCGGCAACTGCCATCTGACCCGGCCGATAACGGGGGCTTATGAAGCCTCAGGCTTTACCATCGCGCAGGCAGACAAACATTATATGCCCAAAACCCCGCGTCCCTTTGGCTGGATTGAGTGGGGCGTGGCACGGTTGACATAAGACTGATGTTCTTATAATGTTCCATCATAGAGAAGGAGCGATTCGATGATTGGCTATGTTACCTTGGGCACCAACGACTTGCCCCGCGCGGCGAAATTTTATGATGCGATTGCCGCCGAAATGGGCAGGGGACGGATGATGGAATTCGACACATTTATTGCATGGGGCACGCCGGGCGGCGCGGCGGGCATCGGCCTGACCAAGCCGTTTGATGGTGAAGCGGCAAGTGTCGGCAATGGCGTGATGGTTGCACTGGAAGCCAAGGATAAGGATCAGGTCCACAAGCTCCATGAAATCGCGCTGGCCCATGGCGGAACCTGCGAAGGGCCTCCGGGACCGCGCGGCGACACATTTTATGCAGGCTATTTCCGCGATCCCGATGGCAATAAGTTGAACGCATTCGTGATGGGTTGACGAACGCAGGCGTCACCGCCCAACCCGTTGCAGCGCGGTTCCGTGCATTTTAAGCCAGCGGTCAGCGGCCTTGCGGTCGCCTTCATACAGCGTGTCGAGCCAGGCATAAAAGGCGCGGCTGTGGTCCATATGGCGCATATGGGCAACTTCGTGCGCGATTACAGAGCGGCGGACATAGGAAGGGGCCATAACCAGCCGCCAACTCAAGGAGATGGTTCCGCGCGAGGAGCAACTGCCCCACCGGCTACGCGGGTCTCCGAGCGAAAGACGCGGGGTGCGCTCACCCGCCCGGGCGCAATAATGGGCGATATCGTCTGTAAATTGTCGGCGCGCCTCCGCCTTCAGCCAGCGGATGATCCGCGCTTCGACCAGATCTTCCGGTCCGCCAAGGTGCAGCTCGCAACCCTCAGCACCCTCAACCAGACGAACGGTGCGGCTGGCCGAGCCATTCCAGACAATATGGTGCGGTTCGCCCGCAACCGCCACGGTCCCGCCCGGCCCCAGCGGCGCAGCGGCAGGCGCACTATGTAGCCGGGCGGCAAGCCATTGTTTCTTTTCGGCGACAAAGTCCAGCGCGGCGCGGGTTGGGGCATAAGGCGGCATGGTGATACGGATTTCCCGTTTCACCACATCCGCGCGCATGGAAATGCGGCGCGCCTGCGCGGTGCGGCGGATACGCACGGGGACAGCCTCACCCTCGACATCGACAACTGGGTCTGAACGCCAATCGTCAGAGAGGCTGTTCGACAATATGGTTTTCAAGTGGTCCAGCATGAAGTTCAGACAATGCACGACCGCGCACCGACATGCCAGCCTGATGAATGGTCTCGCGGCTGCCACTGACCAGATAGTGCCAATCGGGCAGCGGCTCGCCCGCATCGCGCAGCACATAAGCGCAGGTCGATGGCAGCCAAGGATAGTCGCCAATCTTGCCGCGCGTCAGCCGGATGCAATCGGGCACATGCAGGCGGCGGTGTTTATAGTCGGCACATTGGCAGCTTTTCAGATCGAGCAATTTGCAGGCGACATTGGTGGGGTAAATACGCCCTGTATCCTCATCCTCCACCTTGTGCAGGCAGCATTTGCCGCAGCCATCGCACAGCGCCTCCCACTCCGCGCGGTTCAGCGTGTCGAGAGGGCGCTGCCAAAAGGATGTCATAATTCCTCCCCAAACGAAGGAGGATTTACCGCACCCATTTTGCCAGTTCCGCCGCCACCAATTTGGGTTCGCCCTCATTCGCTTCGGTATTGGGCGTATCGGCAGGCAGGATGGCAAGCGGCTTGCCATCGGGGTCCATCAGATAGGGTGTCTGGCTGTGGCTCATCAGATAGGCGTCGGGAGCACTGCCATCGACTTTCTGGAAATAGACGGCATAGGCCTTTGCCGCAGCCGCAATGTCCGCTTCGCTACCGGTCAGGCCAATCAGACGCGGATGAAATGCGGTTACAAATTCCTTCAATACGGCGGGCGTGTCGCGTGCAGGATCGACGGTGATGAACAGTGGTTGCACCTTGCCGGCAAGATCGGGATGGGCAGCCTCAAACTGGTTCAGCCCCGCCATCAGATGTTGCATATCCGGCCCACAAATATCGGGGCACATGGTGTAGCCGAAATAGACGATACGGAATTTACCCCGAAATTCGTCGTCGCTTCGCTTCCCGCCATTTTGGTCGGTCAACACAAACGGCCCGCCAATTGCCGCTCCATAAAGCGGGGCATCCTTGAAATCGGGCTGGCTGGGGGTCTGCTGGCACGCGGCCAAGCCAAAAATTATGAGACAGGATGAAATAAATTTGTTCATGACGCGGCCAGCCTTGGTCTGGTAAAGCCGCAAGATCAAGCAGAGCTTTATCGAATCAGGGCAATCCAATGCGTTTCACAAAATCCGCGCTCGTCTTCGCCGCATTGGCACTGTCTGTGCCTGCCGCCGCGCAATTTTCAGACAGCTATAATTTCCTGAAAGCGGTGAAAGACCGCAAGGGCGAGGAAGCAGAGCGCTTCATCAATGAGCCTGGCTCGGGCGCGGTCATCATCAATACCCGCGACAACAGCACCGGTGAAACCGCACTGCATATCGTTACGCAGCGCCGGGATTCTGAGTGGCTCGGCTATTTGCTGGGCAAAGGCGCGAACCCCAATCTGGCAGATAAAAAGGGTGCAACGCCGCTGATGCTTGCGGTCCAGCTGGGATGGGTTGATGGGGCAGACTTGCTTATCCGGATGAAGGCGGAGGTGGATGCTGCCAACCGCAGTGGTGAAACCGCGCTGATCCGGGCGGTGCAATTGCGCAATGGCGAAATGGTGCGACTGTTGATGAAGGCAGGTGCCAATCCCGACAAGCAGGACACTGTCGCGGGCTATTCGGCGCGCGATTATGCGACGCAGGACGGCCGTGGCAGCGCGATTCTGGCAATCATCGAAGGCGGCTGGAAAGAAGGTCAGGCAGCCAAGGATGGTGAAAGCAAGAAGGGCGAACTGGATTTTTCCGGGATTGAATGAAAAGCTTTCGGGTCAGGACCTAATCCCACCGAAACACCTCGTCAGCCAGCCACAAATTTCATCGCCACGCCGTTCATGCAATAGCGCTTGCCCGTCGGTTTTGGCCCATCGTTGAACACATGCCCCAAATGCCCGCCGCAGCGCGCGCAGTGCACTTCGGTGCGGGCATAGCCCAATTTGTAATCGGTCGCAGTGCCGATGGCGCCTGCCAATGGCTGCCCGAAACTGGGCCAGCCCGTGCCGCTGTCATATTTGTGCGCGGATGAAAACAGCCGCTGATCGCACCCGGCGCAAAGGAATGTGCCTTTGCGCTTTTCCTTGTCCAACGGGCTTGAAAAGGGTCGCTCGGTATCTTCCTGCCGCAAGACACGGTAGGCCGCAGGCGACAGCTGCTTTTTCCATTCCGCATCGGTTTTCGTGACGGGAAACTTGCCTTTGCGTGCGTCGGCCGTGCCGCCGCAGCCAAAGGTCAGGGCAATCCCTGCCAGCCCCGCAAGCCGCATCAAATCTCGTTTGCCATAGTCCATCACCGCCATCCTTTCCGCGCTGTCCTGCGAAGAGATACGGTTGCGCCGGGCAAAAGGTTTCACCTCAATAGGTCGAAAGTTCGACCTCCATATGCCGATAGCCATGGACGAAACAGCCTGCAACGCGTTCCGGTTCGGCCAGAACATTGGGACGCAGCCGCCGTATTGCAATTTCCTCCAGCAGGATGCGGATTTGCAATTCGGCAAGACGCGCACCAACGCAGCGGTGGATACCATAGCCAAAGGACAAATGCCGACGCGCATTTTCACGATCAACTATCAGCTTGTCAGGATTGTCGAATATGCTTTCGTCGCGGTTTGCGGAGAGATACCACATGATGACCTTGTCGCCTGCCTTGATTGGCGCACCAAATAGGTCATGATCCTGCAAGGCAGTGCGGCGCATATGCGCCAGCGGGGTTTGCCAGCGGATAATCTCGCTGACTGCATTGGGGATGAACTGCGGATTCTGCTCCAGCTTTTCCCGTTCGTCCTGAAATGTGTGCAGGCCATAGGCATAGCCCGACATCGAATTGCGCGTGGTATCATTCCCGCCGACAATCAGCAGGATCAGATTGCCCATATATTCAAAGGGCGTCATATTTTTCATCGGCGAATGGATCATGCGGCTGATCAGGTCCGGAGCCTCACCCCGGTCCGCCCGTTCCTGCCAGAGACGCTGGAAATAGGCGCCCATTTCAAAGATTTTTTCCAGCCGCTTCTTGCGCGTTTCCTCGGTACGGAACAGCTCGACATCACCGGCCCAGTCCGACCATTCGGTCAACAGGCGGCGGTCCTCCCACGGAAAATCGAATAGCAAGGCAAGCATTCCGGTGGTAAGCTCAATCGACACCTTGTCGACCCAGTCAAAGCTTTTCCCGACCGGAAGCGAATCCAGCAGCTCGCCGGTGCGCTTCCGGATTTCAGTCGACATCCGCTCCATTTCAGCGGGCGTAAAGGCCGGAGCAATGACGCGGCGTTCCTCGGTGTGCTTGGGCCGGTCCATTGCGATGAACATCGGCAGCGTGACGCGCTGGTCCTCTGGTATTTGCTCTTTCAAATCGTCGTCAGCAACGATGGTGATCCCGCCATTCTCATAGGAAGAAGAGTAGATGTCCGGCAAAGCCTCAACATGCTGAATCGCCTTTAAGGTGGTGATGTTCCAATAATCGTTGAAATCGCTGCCGGTGATTTTGTTGATCGGCGCTTTCTCACGCATTTCCTTGAATACTGGATGCCAGCGGTCCTCGACATAAATCTGGGGACCGGAAACGTCCCAGCGGTGCGGCGCAGCGTTTATTTCCCATGGCAGCGTTTCGCTGGACTGGGTGGCGCTATAATCGGGTGCGGGGGCAGTGGCCATTACAGGGGGAACTCCTCTTTTCTGGGAAGGGAGACTGCCATTACTAACAATAATGTCAATCCCGTTTCGATATGCAACTGTCTTGACGGCAAGGTGGTATCATTAATGCCGCATTCGGTATGGGCCGGTGACGGGTTATGCGGTCGCCATATTGCCCTTTTGCCCGTGTCCTCCTAAAGCGCGCGGCGATCATGGCAGGAAAACTGATCTTTGCGATCCCCAAAGGACGGATATTGGACGAGGCGCTGCCGTTGATGCGCAACGCCGGGATCAACCCTGCCCAGGAGTTTTTTGACGAAAAAAGCCGGGCGTTGATGTTTGCGACCGACAGTACCGACGTCGGCCTGATCCGGGTTCGCGCCTTTGACGTTGCCACTTTCGTCGCGCATGGCGCCGCGCAGGTCGGCATTGTCGGGTCCGATGTCGTCGATGAATTCGATTATTCAGAGCTTTATGCGCCTGTTGACCTCAATATCGGCCATTGCCGGATTTCAGTGGCTGAGCCTGCTGAACTTGCAGCAACGGATGATCCGCGTTCATGGTCGCATGTCCGCGTTGCCACCAAATATCCCAATCTGACGCGAAAACATTTCGCCGCGCGCGGTGTTCAGGCGGAATGCGTCAAGCTGAACGGTGCGATGGAAATTGCACCACTGCTGGGACTTTCCAGCCGGATCGTCGACCTTGTGTCCTCAGGCAAGACTTTGCAGGAAAATGGCCTTGTCGAGGTAGAGGAAATTGCACAGGTTTCAGCGCGGCTGGTTGCCAATCGCGCAGCGTTCAAGACCGATCCGCGCGTCGGCGCGCTGATCGAGGCATTCCGCAGGGCAGCCAATGCTTAGGCTCGCCACGACCCAGTCTGACTTTGCCGCGCGTTTCGACGCGCTGGTGAACGCGCGGCGCGAGGCTGACGCCGATGTATCGACAATCGTCGCAGCCACGATCCGCGATGTTCGGGCGCGGGGCGATATTGCCTTGCTGGAATTGACCGAACGCTTTGATGGCTTTGACCTTGCCGAGCAGGGCTGGTCGATTTCAGCCGAAGAATGCGCGGCAGCCTATAAGCGGCTAGCGCCCGATTTGCGCGACGCCTTGAAGCTCGCGGCCCAGCGGATCAGAGCCTATCACAAGGCGCAGCTGCCGAAGGACCGCGACTATCGGGACAAGGCAGGGGTGCGGCTGGGCGCGCGGTGGAGCGCCGTCGATGCAGCCGGCGTCTATGTGCCCGGCGGTCGTGCGGCCTATCCCTCGTCGCTGCTGATGAATGTCATCCCGGCCAAGGTTGCTGGCGTTGAACGGATCGTTATGGTTACGCCGACGCCGCAGGGACAGGTGAACCAGACCGTGATGGCGGCAGCGCATCTGGCCGGTGTTGATGAAATCTGGCGGCTGGGAGGCGCGCAGGCCATTGCTGCGCTCGCCCATGGCACGGAACGGATTGCGCCGGTTGACGTTATCACGGGGCCGGGCAATGCCTTTGTGGCGGAGGCAAAGCGCCAGCTATACGGACAGGTCGGGATTGACATGGTCGCAGGGCCATCCGAAATCGTTGTCGTCGCAGATGCCCGGAACAAGGCCGACTGGATTGCGGCTGACCTTTTGAGTCAGGCCGAACATGATCCCACCAGCCAGTCGATCCTGTTCACCGACGATGCAGCCTTTGCCGACGCGGTTGCGGCCGCGGTTGAAGCCCAGTTGGCGCAGCTTGCCACCGAAAAGGTGGCGCGGCAGAGCTGGAACGCCAATGGGGCAATCATTGTGACCAGCAGCCTTGAAGAGGCAATGCCGCTGGTCAACCGTCTGGCGGCGGAGCATGTCGAACTGGCCGTCGATGATGCACGCGCAGAGGCGCTGTTCGCTCTTATCCGCCACGCAGGCTCGGTCTTCCTTGGCCGGATGACGCCGGAGGCCATTGGCGATTATGTCGCTGGCCCCAACCATGTGTTGCCCACAGGGCGGCGCGCGCGCTTTTCCTCGGGCCTGTCGGTGCTGGATTTCATGAAACGCACCAGCTTTATTGCTCTCGACAAAGCGGCGCTAACGACCGTCGGCCCCGCCGCGATCGCACTCGCCGAGGCCGAGGGCCTGCCCGCCCATGCCGAAAGCGTCCGCACACGATTTAATTAGGGGCAGTCCCTATTTAAATTTCTATTGATTTTATTGAACTAACGTTCGTTATTTTAAATAGGGACTGTCCCTAATTAAAATGGAGTGATGATGAGCAAAACCCGTTCCGCCGCTCGCCTTGCCGCCGTGCAGGCGCTGTATCAGATGGATATGGAAAAAATCGGCCTCGCCCGGCTGCTTGACGAATTCCACGCCCATCGGCTGGGGGCGGAGATTGAGGATGCGACTTACGCCAAGGCGGAGCAAAGCTTCTTCGATGATGTCGTCGCAGGCGTTGATGCGCGGCGCGCTGAGATCGATTCGCTGATCGAGGCGAAACTGGGCGAGCAGTGGAAGATCGGGCGGCTGGACAAGACCATGCTGCAAATTTTGCGCGCTGGGTCCTACGAGTTGATCGCACGCGCCGATATTCCGACTGCCACCGTGATCGACGAATATCTGGACGTGGCCCACGCCTTTTTCGATGCCAAGGATGCAAAGTTTGTGAACGGACTGCTGGACGCCGTGGCGAAGGAGAAGCGAGGCTAAAAATTACCTTGGCCCTGCGCTTGTCGAAGGGTGCCTATGAAGTGTAGCGCCAACCTGAAAGGCGTGCTTCGACAGGCTAAGCACAACGGTTATCTCCATGACCTCTGAATCCACCTTCATCGCCATGATGCGCGCAATCGCCGATAGCACAGCGGCGCGCGGACTGCTTGACGACACAGCAGTTATCGAACTCGGCAGCGAGACGTTGATCCTGACGCATGACATGATGGCGGAAGATGTCCACTGGCTCTCCAAAGCCGACCCCGCCGATGTCGCATGGAAACTTGTTTCCGTAAACCTGTCAGACCTTGCGGCCAAAGGCGCGCGGCCATTGGGCGTATTATTGGGCTTCATGCTTGGCGACAGCGCATGGGACCGGCGCTTTGCCGAGGGGCTGAGGGCAGTGCTTGCGCATTATGCCGTGCCGCTGCTGGGTGGCGATACCGTGTCCAATCGCGGGGACAAGCGCGCTTTGGGCTTAACGGCAATCGGCGCAGCGACCTGCACACCTGTCCCATCGCGGAGCGGCGCTCAGCCGGGCGATCAGGTCTTTGTCATCGGCACGCTGGGCGATGCGTTGGCCGGGTTTGAATTGGCCGAGGCTGGGCTTGAGCCGCTGACCACTGCTTATCATCGGCCCATTGCGTTGCTGGGAGAAGGACAGGCGCTGGCACCGCATGTCACGGCCATGATGGATATCTCTGACGGGCTGTTGCTGGATGCCGAACGCATGGCGTCAGCAAGCAAGGTAGGGATTGAAATTGACCTTGCGGCGATTCCGCTCTCCACCACCTATCGGCAGCAGCGCGGCGACAGCCGTGACAGCCTTATTCAGGCGGCAAGCTGGGGCGATGATTACCAGTTGCTCTTTACTGCATCTGCCGACGCCACGCTGCCGGTGGCAGCTACGCCAGTGGGCCGTGTTACCGAAGGATCGGGCATTTCGCTCAACCACGGCCTAAGCCCAGTTCCGCTGCCGCCAAGCCTTGGCTATCAGCATCGCTGAAGCGGCCTGAAATGGCGGGTTTTCGGTATTGCCGTGGACGTAAACCACCCCTATAGGCGACCGGCTTGCATCCGAAAGGGGCGGGTGCCTTAAGTTTCAATCATAAGCAAAAATCACGGGGAAGGGCATTCCATGTCTTTGACAATGATCGCAATAATTTGCGGGTTGCTGGCCGTAGTCTACGGCTTTGCAACCAGCCGCCAGGTGCTCGGCGCCTCGGCGGGCAATGAGAAAATGCAGGAAATCGCTGCTGCCATTCAGGAAGGCGCACAGGCCTATCTGGGCCGCCAATATCGCACCATTGCCATCGTTGGCGTTGTGGTCGCGGTGCTGGTCGGCGTGTTCCTTGGCGCGACCTCTGCCATCGGCTTCACCATTGGCGCGGTGCTTTCGGGCGTCGCCGGTTATATCGGCATGAATATCTCGGTCCGCTCGAACGTTCGCACCGCTGCCGCTGCGCAGACCGGTTTGCAAGCAGGTCTGACCATGGCGTTCCGCGCAGGCGCAATCACTGGCCTTCTGGTCGCTGGTCTGGCGCTGCTCGCGATTGCCGTGTTCTTCTGGTATCTGACTGAGGTTGCCATGATGGCCCCGGAAAGCCGCGGCGTAATTGACGCGCTGGTCGCTTTGGCGTTTGGCGCATCGCTGATTTCCATCTTCGCACGTCTGGGCGGCGGTATCTTCACCAAGGCCGCTGACGTTGGCGCCGACCTGGTCGGTAAGGTCGAAGCTGGCATCCCTGAGGATGATCCACGCAACCCTGCAGTGATCGCGGACAATGTTGGCGACAACGTGGGCGACTGCGCTGGTATGGCCGCTGACCTTTTCGAAACCTATGTTGTTACCGTTGGTGCAACAATGGTTCTGATCGCACTGCTGATCAAGGACGCAGGCGAAAAGTTGATGGCGTTTATGAGCCTGCCGCTGCTGATCGGCGGCGTCTGCATCCTGACGTCGATCCTCGGCACCTATTTCGTCAAGCTTGGCAAGTCAAACAATGTCATGGGCGCGATGTATAAGGGCTTTATCGTAACGGCCCTGTCGTCAATTCCCCTGATCTGGTGGGCAATCAACCATGCGTTGGGCGACATGAACACCGCTGTGGGCGGCTATACCGGTATAGCGCTGTTCTGGTGCTCGATCCTGGGTCTTGCCATCACTGGCATCATCATCTGGATCACCGAATATTACACCGGCACCAACTATCGCCCGGTGCGTTCGATCGCCAAGGCGTCAGAAACGGGCCATGGCACCAACGTAATTCAGGGTCTGGCCATCAGCCTTGAATCCACCGCACTGCCCACACTCGTTATCTGCGCGGGCATCATCATTGCTTACAGCCTTGCTGGCCTGATCGGTATTGCCTTTGCCGCGACCGCGATGCTGGCGCTGGCGGGCATGGTCGTTGCGCTCGACGCTTATGGACCGGTGACCGACAACGCAGGCGGCATCGCCGAAATGGCGGGACTTGATGATAGCGTCCGTGAAAAGACCGACCTGTTGGACGCAGTGGGCAACACCACCAAGGCTGTGACCAAGGGCTATGCTATCGGTTCGGCGGGGCTTGCAGCGCTAGTGCTGTTCGCCGCCTATACCGAGGATCTGAAGTTCTTCCAGGCACAGCTGGGTCTTGAGGCACAGCCGGACTTCGCGCTCTCCAACCCCTATGTCATCGTCGGGCTGCTATTGGGCGCGTTGCTGCCCTATCTGTTCGGCGCGATGGGTATGACTGCGGTTGGCCGTGCGGCTGGTGAAGTGGTGAAGGATGTGCGCGACCAGTTCGCAAACGACCCCGGCATCATGACCTTTACGTCAAAGCCCAACTATGCCCGCACGGTTGACCTGGTCACCAAGGCAGCGATCAAGGAGATGATTATCCCCTCGTTGCTGCCCGTGCTGGCGCCGATTGTGGTCTATTTCGTGATCGCGGCCATTGCCGGTCCGTCGCAGGGCTTTGCTGCTCTCGGTGCGCTGCTCCTTGGCGTGATCGTTGGCGGCCTGTTCGTTGCCATCTCGATGACCTCGGGCGGCGGCGCATGGGACAATGCCAAGAAATATATCGAAGACGGCAACCATGGCGGCAAGGGTTCGGAAGCCCATAAAGCTGCTGTGACTGGCGACACTGTTGGTGACCCCTATAAGGACA
>CAZNEO010000047.1:0-15422 GCA_964572205.1 uncultured Sphingorhabdus sp. | reverse complement strand
GTGCTTTCGACCGACCAGCTGCGGTTGCAGGTCGATGCCTTTGCCCGCTTTCGCGTAACGAAACCGGTGCGCATGTATCGCACCATCCGCACCGAGGACCGGCTGCGCGATCAGCTGAAAACCATTCTCGGTTCTCGTCTTCGCAACGAGCTTGGAAAGCGTTCCTTTGCGACGCTGCTTAGCCCGGAGCGTGGCGAGGTGATGGAGAATATCCAGACCGCGCTGAACCGTGAAGCGCGTCGCTATGGCGCGGAAATCATCGACGTGCGGATCAAGCGCGCTGACCTGCCCGATGGTGCCCCGCTCACTGCAGCGTTTCAGCGGATGGAATCGGCGCGCAAGCAAGAGGCAATCGCCATCGATGCCGAGGGTCAGAAAGAGGCGCAGATCATCCGCGCCAGCGCAGAAGCAGAGGCCGCGCGTATCTATGCCGCCAGTTTCAACAAGGACCCGGCATTTTATGATTTCTACCGTGCCATGCAGTCCTACAAACGGACATTCCGCGAGACTGCCGATGGCAACAAGACCAATATCATCCTGTCGCCGAACAATGATTATTTGCGCAAGTTCCAGCAGGGCGGATAGCGCAATTAGCCGTTGGTCGAATGCTGTCGGCGGTTTGTCCGCTGATGACAGACGTAAACGGGACATTCAATCAGCGTTCAGCATGTGAACGACAGGTGCAATGCGAAATCGGGCGTCAGGATCAGTGACGCCATGAAAATGTGATGAAGGGACCAGATATCGTGCGTTACGTTTATGGAGTGACTGCCTTGTTGCTGCTTTCGGGCAGTGCCTATGCGCTTTCAACCGGAGTCCCCGGCGGGCCGGTTCCCGTGCCCGGCAGTGTTGCGCTCGTCCAGTCCGGCATGGCGCCAAAGGGCGCGCCCGACAGCTTTGCCGATCTGGTTGAGCAATTGCAGCCTGCGGTCGTCAACATTGCCACCCGGCAAAAGGTGCAGGTCGCAACAAGCTTCAACCCGTTCACCGGCGAGCGTCGTCCGGTGACGCAGGAGCAGCCGGGTGGCGGCTCCGGCTTCCTGATCTCTGCCGATGGCTATATCGTCACCAATAACCATGTCATCGCCGGTGGCCCCAATGGCGACGAGGTTGACCGCGTGACCGTGACACTGTTCAGCGGCAAGGAGTATAGCGCCAAAATTGTTGGCCGCGATCCGACATCGGACGTTGCGGTCATCAAGATTGATGCGGCAAATCTGCCCTTTGTCGAAATGGAGGCATCGACCAAAAGCCGGGTGGGCGACTGGGTGATTGCCATTGGCAACCCGCTTGGCCTCAGCAGCTCGGTAACGGCTGGCATCATCTCTGCATTGCAACGCAATATCGGTGCGGGCGGGGCTTATGACCGTTTCATTCAGACCGATACAGCCATCAACCCGGGCAATAGCGGCGGACCGCTGTTCAATTTGCAGGGCAAGGTTATCGGCATTAACAATCGCCTGATTTCCCCCATTGGGGCCAACATTGGCGTTGGTTTTGCCATTCCGGCCGAAGAGGCGCTGCCTGTAATCGAATCGCTGAAAAAGGGTGTTCGGCCGGAACGCGGCTATCTGGGCATCAGCATCCGCCCGGTCAACGAACGGCTGGCAGACTCGCTGGGCATCCCCAATAATCGCGGCGAGGAAATAACGGGCGTTGTCGCCGGACAGCCAGGCGACAAGGCAGGGCTGAAAGAGGGCGACATTGTCCTCAAAGTCAATGGCCGCGAAGTATCGCCCGATCAGACATTGTCCTATATCGTTGCCAATACCAAGCCCGGCAGCCGCATACCGCTGGAAATCCTGCGCGAAGGCAAGGCAATGACAATCAGCACTGTCGTCGGCACCCGCCCGACAGAGGAACAGATTGCGCAAAGCCAGTTCGATCCAGAGGAAAATAAGGAGTTTAATGGCGAGGCGAATGATCCTGACGCCAAATATCTGCGCGAGGCGCTTGGCATCAGCGTTATTCCCGTTGACGCGGCAATTGCCCGCCGCCTTGGCCTGCCTGCCGATACAAAGGGGCTGGTGATTGACATTGCAGGCACGGGAACCGCAGCACAGGCTGGCCTGCAGCGGGTGGACATCATCGTTTCAGCAACTTTCAAGCCCGTCACCAGCGTTGCTGACCTGGTTGCCGCGATCAAGCAGGCGAAAGCTGACGGGCGGAGCAATATCCTGCTTGGCGTGCGCCGCCGCGGTGGGCCATCGCAGAATGTCGCGGTGGGAATTGACGGGTAGTTTATAACGCCGCAGCCCTAAGCCTGTCGAAGGGCTGCGGTAGTTTTTGACTTGGCAGTGCGCGCTGCGATGTTAAGCTTTGCCGCATGACTTTGACCGACACCCCTTGGCGCGACGATGCCGCCGAAATCCTGCCCGATCTGGTGGCGCTGCGCCGCGATATTCACCGCGAGCCTGAACTCGGCCTCAATAACCCCAAGACGCTGGCCAAGATAAAGGCGGCGCTGGCTGGATTGCCGTTGGAATATGCCGAAGGGCCATCGACCACAGGTTTGGTTGCAGCACTGAAGGGCCCGTCAAACGGCCGCACCGTGCTGTTGCGCGGCGATATGGACGCGCTGCCGCTGCATGAGGACACTGGCCTCGACTATGCCAGCGAAACGGCCGGCGCGATGCACGCATGCGGGCATGATACGCATGTCGCCATGCTTGTGGGCGCTGCCAAAATGCTTTGCGCGCGGCGGGAACAGTTGGCGGGCACAGTGCAATTCATGTTCCAGCCGGGCGAGGAGGGCCATCATGGCGCGCGCTTCATGCTGGACGACGGCCTCATCGACCCGCTGCCCGATGCGGCCTTTGCCCTGCATATCATGCCCAATGCGCCACATGGTATTTTCACCGGGCGCGCAGGGCCGCTGCTGGCCTCATCCGATGTGCTGTCGATCAGCATAAAGGGCGCGGGCGGCCATGCCTCCATGCCGCATGATGCCATTGATCCCATTCCCGTCGCCTGCGAAATTGTTTCGGCCATTCAGGCGATGGTGACGCGCAAGATTTCAGTCTTTGATCCGGCGGTCATCACCATCGCAAAGATCAGCGCGGGCACGACCAACAATATCATACCCGAAACCGCAACAATGCTGGGCACGATCCGCACCCTAAGCCCGCATCAGCGCGCGCATGTGGCGCAGGAGTTGCACAGGCTGGCCCCCGGAATAGCCGCTGCCCATGGCTGCAGCGCAGAAGTGCATATCGAACAGGGCTTTCCCGTGACCATCTGCGATGCCCGCGCGGTGGCATTTGGCCGGGAAGTGGTGGAGGATATGTTCGGCGCGGAAAGCTGGAAAAGCCTTGATACGCCGATCATGGGCGCAGAGGATTTCGCCTATGTTCTTGAAAAAGTGCCCGGCGCGATGTTCTTCCTTGGAGCCTCGCACGAAGGCGATGACTGGCGCAGCTGCTGCGGCCTGCACAGCAACCGTATGGTGCTGGACGACAGCGTTATGGCGCGCGGCGCAGCCCTCCACGCCGCTATTGCCGAACGATTTTTGGCCGATGGTTTCATTAAATAGGGACAGTCCCTATTTAAAATATATCTGTTTCAAATGAACAATTTTTTCCAAATTTAAATAGGGACAGTCCCTATTTAAATGCAGCCGCTTCTGCGCCGCGCAGCACGCGCAGCACATTGCCTTGCGCTATCTTCGCAAGCTCAGCCTCGCCATAGCCGCGGCGCAGCAGTTCGGCGAACAGCGCGGGATAGGTCGACACATCGCCCAGCCCATCCGGCAATGTATCCACGCCGCCAAAATCGCCGCCAATGCCGATATGGTCTATGCCCGCCACGGTGCGGATGTGGTCGATATGATCCGCCACCTCGGCAATTGTGGCGCGGGGCGAGGGATTGGCGGCAATCCAGCCATCAAGCGCGGCTTTTTCTGCCGCCGGATTGCCGACATGCACGGCCTTTAACCGCGCAGCTTGCGCCGCCTTATCGCGTTCCCAGCCCAGCACTGCGTTGCTCAGATAGACAGGAACGAAGGTGACCATCACGACGCCGCCATTCTGCGGAAGCCGTTTCAGCACGCTATCGGGCACATTGCGCGGATGATCGAGCAGCGCACGGGCATTGCTGTGCGTAAACAGCACCGGCGCCTTGCTGACGTCGAGCACGTCGTGCATCGTAGCCTCGGACACATGGCTGATGTCCGCGATCATGCCGAGGCGATTCATTTCAGCAATGACTTCAAAGCCAAAGGGTGAAAGCCCGTCGCTTTTGGGCGCGTCGGTCGCGCTGTCAGCCCAGTCTAGCGTCTGCCAATGGGTGATGGTCATATAACGCGCGCCGCTGCGGTACATTTCGCGCAAAATGGCCAGCGAACCGCCAATGCTGTGCCCGCCTTCCATCCCGATCAACGAGGCGATACGCTTTGCCTTGATTGCGGCCTCAGCATCGGCAGCGGTCAGCGCCAGCCGGAAGGTTTCTGGATAAGTCGCAACCATGCGTTTTACGGTGTCGATCTGCTCCACCGTGCGCGTCACGGCCTCATGATGGGGCAAGGCGGGGTCAATCCACACAGACCAGAACTGTCCGCCAACCTTGCCCGCGCGCAGTTTCGGGATGTCGGTATGCGTCTTTGCGACGATTTCGGGCGGCAGGTTATTGAGGTCAAATTTGGAAAAATCATTGCCGAACAGCGCGCGCAACTGTTCGGGCGTATCATTATGCCCGTCGATCAGCGGATAGCGCGACAGGATGATGGATGCGGCCTCTTCGGGCGTTGCCTGCACCTTTTGCGCCGCAAGCGGTGTCGCCAATGCCATCGCTGCCAAAATCGCGGTGAACGCAAGCCGCATATCTCATCCTTCCGCCAAAGCACCATATCGACAATGGTCCTATTCCCTGTGTAACAGGGTCGGGATAAATCAGAACAGGGAAAATCCATGCCATCCGGTCTTGCTGCGCTCCTCGATGATGTTGCTGTAATCGCCCGCGCCGCTGCAGCGTCGGTTGACGATGTCGCGCTTGCCGCTGGAAAGGCCAGCAGCAAGGCGGCAGGCGTGGTGATCGATGATGCCGCCGTGACGCCGCAATATGTCACAGGCTTTACGCCCGACCGCGAATTGCCGATCATCTGGCGGATTACCAAGGGATCGCTGTTTAACAAGCTGGTCATCCTGCTGCCGGTCGCGCTTATACTCAGCGCGTTTTTCCCGCCCATTGTGCTGACTGTGCTGCTGATGCTCGGCGGGGCATTTTTATGTTTTGAGGGCGCGGAAAAATTTATCGAAAAAGTCACGCCGCACAGGGAAGAAAGCCTGAGCGAGGAACTGGCCGAAATTGGCACGCCCGAACATGAAGAAGCGATGATAAAAGGAGCGATCCGCACCGACTTCATCCTGTCCGCCGAAATCATGGCAATCACGCTGAACAGCGTGTCCTACCTTGCCGAACAGTCGATCTGGCTGGAAGCAGCAGTCCTTGCCGCAGTCGCCATTGGGATTACCGTCGCGGTTTACGGAACCGTTGCCATCATCGTGAAGATGGACGATATCGGCCTCCACTTGGCCAGCCGCGAAAATGGCGGCACGAAAGCCTTTGGCCGGGCGCTGGTTGCCTTCATGCCGAAATTGCTGAACGCGCTGTCGATTATCGGTACGGCGGCAATGCTGTGGGTAGGCGGACAGATTATTGTCCATGGCTTTGGCATCCACCCCGCCGAATGGGTCGGCCTGCATGGCGGATTTCTGGGCTGGCTGGCCGATGCGACAATTTGCGGTGTCATCGGGCTGGCCATTGGCGCAGCGATTGTTTGGGCGCATCATATATGGGTGGCGCGCCGCAAATAATTGTCGATTTGATCGAGGTCAAAGCGGACGCCGTCGCCTGAGCCTAGTCTGCTCCCAGAAAAAAGGAGCAGATCATGTCCATCCATTTTCCCGCCGCACAACTTGCGCAGGTCGCTGACCGGGTTGATCACAGCAATATCCGTCAGGATATCGACCGAACATTTGAGCTCCCAACGGCGCTCTATGCTGCAACGGTCGGCCTCTATTTCGCTTTCCTTGCAGTCATGGCCATCGGCTTTCAAACGCGCGAGATGATCCTGCCGATGGCGGTGTTTGTGATCTATATTGTCATGGCTTTTGGCGTTCCCGCCATGTGGACGCGGATGAAGCCGAACACCGACAGCAAGGCAATCAACTGGCTGCGCTTCCGCGAACAGGGCATTGTCACCTTAACAGGGCCAACCAAGGCAGGCGATGCAACTGCGCAGGTTCTGATCCTGCCTGTGCTGATCCTGTTTTGGGGAACAGCCACCGCGATGATTGCTGCGACTGTCAGCTAACCAGTGCGTTGAGCCGGGGCGCGTCGCGGAGGGAGATACCGCGCGCGCCCTTTCGGGCAATCAGCCCGCTACGTTCCAGCCGGGTGATCTGGCGGCTGACGGTTTCAATGGTCAGGCCCAGCAGGCTCGCCATCTCCGCACGGCTAAGCGGCAATTCAAAAGCATCCGCAATATGGCATGAGGAGTTACTCGCCGATTTGGCAAAGGCCAGGATCAGGCCCGCCACTTTGGCTTCCGCCGAACGGCGTCCTTTCAAATCAAGCAAAGTGCGGGCTTCCAGCAGTTCCTCGGAAGACCGCCGCAACAAAGCCTGCGCCAATTCGGGGTAGCGCGCGACCGCCTGTTCATAGCTGCCCCTCGAAAACAGGCATAAGGTGCTGTCGGTAAGCGCGACAATATCATGGTGCGCCACCGGCGCGAACATTTCGCCGACAAAGCCTGCCGGGTGAATCACGGACAATATCTGCTCATTGCCCTCGGCATCGATCCGGGTGACCTTAAGTGCGCCGCTGACCAACGTGGCGCAGGCCAGATTATCATCGCCTTGCGCCATCACCGTCTCGCCGCGGTGGTAGTGCCGATGCCGACCCAGCGCAGCGACCACCGCACGGTCTTCGTCGGCAAGTGCCGAGCAGGCTGCGCTGTCGCGCACGGGGCACGTCTGGCAGGCAAGCGCAGCGCCGCTCACGGCACCAGCACCGTATCCACCGCCTCTGTCAGCAATGCCGGATAGTCCAGCGTATAGTGCAGCCCCCGGCTTTCGTGCCGGGCAAGGGCGCAGCGGATGATCAGGTCGGCCACCTCGACCAGATTGCGCAGCTCAATGAGGTCAGGCGTCACGCGGAAATGGCTGTAATAATCCTCAACCTCTTGGCGCAACAGGTCAATGCGGTGCTTGGCGCGCTCCAGCCTTTTAGTGGTGCGCACGATGCCGACGAAATTCCACATGAATTGCCGTATCTCGCGCCAGCACTGCGCAATCACGACCTCCTCGTCGCTGTCGGTGACGCGGCTTTCGTCCCAACCCCGGATTGCGGGCGGCGGCGGCAGGCTGTCCCACTGCGCATCGATATGCGCCGCGCAGGCATCGCCAAAGACAAAGCATTCCAGCAGCGAGTTGGACGCCAGCCGGTTCGCGCCATGCAGCCCGCTCTGGGTTACCTCGCCTGCCGCATAGAGTCCCGGGGCATCGGTGCGGCCATCGAGATCAACCAGCACACCGCCGCAAGTATAATGTTGCGCAGGCACAACCGGGATTGGCTCGCGTGTGATATCGATCCCCAGCCCAATCAGCTTTTCGTAAATGTTGGGGAAATGCCCCTTCACAAAATCGGCGGGCTTGTGGCTGATGTCGAGATGGACATAGTCCAAACCATCGCGCTTGATTTCCGCGTCATTGGCACGGGCAACAATGTCGCGTGGGGCAAGCTCTGCCCGCTCGTCATAATCGGGCATATATCGATGGCCGGTCTTGGGGTTTCGCAATATCCCGCCTTCGCCGCGCACAGCCTCTGTGATCAGGAAATTCTTGACCTCCAGATTGTAAAGACAGGTCGGATGGAATTGCATCATTTCCATATTGGAAACGCGGCATCCGGCGCGCCAAGCCATGGCAATGCCGTCACCCGTCGCACCGCGCGGGGCAGTTGAATAAAGATAGGTCCGCCCTGCCCCGCCACTGGCAAGGATTGTCGCGCGCGCCGTGAAGGTTTCGACCTTCCCGGTCGCACGGTTCAGGGCATAAACGCCATGCACTCGGCCGCTGGTCGAAAAACGCTCCTGATGACGCCCGGTAACCAGATCAATCGCTACCATGTCGGGGACAAGCATGATGTTGGCATTGGCCCGCGCGGCTGTCTCAAGCGCCTGTTGCACGGCCCAGCCTGTTGCATCGTCGACATGGACGATCCGCCGATGGCTGTGCCCGCCCTCTCGCGTCAGATGCCAGTCATTTCCATCGAGATTGAACGGCACGCCAAGCTTTGCCAGCCTGTCGATCGCCTCCGGCGCATTTTCGACAACAAACTCAACCGTAGCACGGTTATTAAGTCCGCCGCCCGCGACCATTGTATCCTCGATATGGCTGTCAAAGGTATCGCCCGGTTCCAGCACCGCCGCAATCCCGCCCTGCGCCCACGCCGTCGCCCCATCCGAAAGCGCGCCCTTGGCAAGCACCGCCACCTTATATTTCTGTGCCAGCTGCAACGCCGCAGTCAGCCCTGCCGCGCCGGACCCAATGATGAGGATGTCCGCCTGCATCAGCTCACTCCGCGCTGCTGCTGGTCAAGCTCAGGAACACATCCTCCAGATCGGCTTCTTTGGTCGTCACATCAATGATGCCAAATCCCAGCCCCTGCACCGCTGCAAGCACTTCGCCAGCGTTCATCCGGTCCTTGTTATAGGTTATCTCTACGGTGCGGTCGGCGACCAGTTCGGCCCGTTCAAAGGCGTTGTGCGCAGGCGCCTCTGCAACATCTCGGTCAAGGGTCAGCACAACCGCTTTCTCGCGCGCCATGCCCACCAACTCGCGTGTCGGCTTGTTGGCGATCAGCTGGCCGTGGTTGATGATAGCGATCCGGTCGCAAAGCTCTTCGGCTTCCTCCAGATAATGGGTGGTCAGCACCACCGTGGTCCCGCCCTTGTTCAATTCAAGGACATAGTCCCACAATTGCTGACGCAGTTCGATATCAACACCGGCGGTCGGTTCATCCAGCACGATCACGGGCGGCGAATGCACCATTGCCTTGGCAACCAGCAGCCGCCGCTTCATCCCGCCCGACAGGGTGCGCGCATAGGCATTGGCCTTGTCGTCCAGCCGCACTGCCTTTAACAGTTCCATCGATCGCCGCTGCGCCTTTGGCACACCGTAAAGCCCGGCATAAAGCTCCAGCATCTCAAATGGCGTAAAAAAGGGATCAAAGCTGATCTCTTGCGGCACGATACCGATTGACGCCTTCGCATTGCGGGGATTGGCATCGATATCGAACCCGCAGATCGCCGCCGATCCCGATGTTTTGTTCACGAGGCCCGCAAGGATATTAATCAGCGTCGATTTGCCCGCACCATTGGGGCCAAGCAACCCGAAAATCGATCCGCGCGGAACATCAAAACTAACGCCATCCAGCGCGCGCTTGCCGCCCGCATAGGTTTTGCAGATGTTGTCGATGGAAATGGCAGCGGAAGTCATGGCCGGTGCGATAGCGAAAGCGCCATGTTGGCGCAATCCACCGGAGCCAATTGCTAATCCGATGGTAACCAATTTGTATAATCAGATGTTGCGGGAACCCACGCTAGCCTGAGAGAATGACGGGGCAAATATATCCGCGAAAGGCGCTGCATTTTGCAGCGGCGATGCTGATGGCATTCATTGCCATCGCTGCGCCTGCGCGCGCGGAAAGCGTTGCTGGCGACGCCCAGGTTGCCATCGTCACCCGCGGCGAATTTATCAAGGTAGAGAACCTGCATTTTGGCAGGGTAATCCCTAGCCTGCTGCCAGGAACGGTAACGGTTGCGCCGACAGGGGCCCGCACCTCAACCGGCGGGGTGACCTTGGTGGGGAACATCCATCATGCAGCCGAATTTGCCGGGCGCAGGCCGGGCAACAACAACAACCCGGTGCAATTGTCGGTCGGCAGCAACACGATCCAGCTTACCGGTCCGGGCCTGCCCATGACCGTCAGCCTGTTTCGCGGCAATATCAATCCCAATCAGGCGCTGACCACAGTGCCGCGCAATTTTCAGGTGCAGGGCCAATCCAACGGTGCCTTTGAACTGCGCGTTGGCGCAACGCTTGCCGTCAATGCGGCGCAGGCACCGGGCACCTATTCCGGCACGTGGACACTTACGCTCGATTTTCAATAATCTAACCGCTTACCGCGCCGTTAACCTTAGTTGTGTATCGAGCGGACATTCTTTTCTGCAAAGACGGCCAGCATGAACGGCGCAAAATCATCAAAATGGCTGGGCTGGCTTGCCGGGGGCATGGTCACCATGCTGTCGGCCACACCGGCCATGGCCGAAAACGTTGCGACCGACGCGCAGATTGCTGTGGTGCGCCCGCTCGAATTTATCAGCGTCGAAAATCTTGAATTTGGCCGCGTCATTCGTGGCACGACGGCAGGTACGGTGACTCTGTCTCCATTTGGCGTCCGCACCGCGACGGGCGGCGTCACCTTGGTCGGCAATGATTTTCAGGCAGCCGAATTTGCCGGAATGGGTGCCAATGGCCAGTTTGTGGATATTTCCCTTGGGGCCAACAGCATTTTTGTGACTGGCCCCGGCGCGCCGATGCGCGTGCGCACCTTCTTGATTGGCAGCACGCCGACCGCGCTCTTGAGCACCAACCCACGGCGGTTCCGGATCAACTCGGCGACCGGAATATTTGTCTTTCCCGTGGGCGCGACGCTGGAAGTGGGCGCGAACCAGACGCCGGGGACTTATACTGGCAACTGGTCCATCACACTCGAATATCAGTAACCGCCAAAGGCATTGCTGTGGGCCGTTGCACGGACGGCCTCCATTTGCTAGGCGCGCGGCCATGAACGACACACCCGAAACGATATTGGTCAGGACGCGCCGCATATCCTGCGACGGCAGCGGTGAAGGCGTGCCGCCTGCACTGGGCCATCCGCGCGTCTGGTTGGAAATCGATGAAAGCGGTGCTGTCGAATGCGGCTATTGCGACCGGCGGTTCATCCTTGTCGGCGGCCCCGCCGATACTGGCGCAGATAAGCATCACTGATCGCCCTTTTGTTTCTGCCGGAACCGATTATATCGGCGACATGACCGATATAGACCCGCGCAGCTACCTCTATCAACCTGGCCTGCTTGATCCGGATGCGGCGATACGCATCACTCGTGATGCTCTGAAAAATTGCGATGATGGTGAGCTTTATCTGCAATATAGCGCAACCGAAAGCTTTGGCTTTGATGACGGGCGGCTGAAACTGGCGGATTATTCCACCGGCTCGGGATTTGGCCTGCGCGGCGTTTCAGGCGAGATGACGGGGTTTAGCCATGCCAATGACTTGTCAGAGGCGGCCATTCGCCGCGCAGGCGAAACCTTGAAACTGCTCGACCCAGCAACGGGCGGACAGGCCGCCCCGCCGCAAAAGAACAACCGGCACTTGTACACCGATGGCAATCCGCTTGACCTTGTCCCCTTCGCCAAAAAGGTGGAGCTGTGCCAACAGATTGATGCCGCCGCCCGCGCCCGCGACCCCCGCGTCGCGCAGGTTTCCGCCAGCCTGGCAGGCAGCTGGACCGTTGTTGAAATCGTCCGCGCCGATGGCTTTATTGCCACTGATATCCGCCCGCTGGTCCGGCTGAATGTTTCCATCGTTGTCGAGGAAAATGGACGGCGCGAAAGCGGCAGTTTCGGCATTGGCGGCCGCTATCTTTATGACAGCCTGTTTGAAGAGGCGCAGTGGAACCGCGCGATTGACGAGGCGCTGGCACAGGCACTGGTCAACCTGCGCTCGGTCGATGCCCCAGCGGGCGAAATGACTGTGCTGCTTGGCCCCGGCTGGCCCGGGGTGCTGCTGCACGAGGCTGTCGGCCACGGGCTAGAGGGTGATTTCAACCGTAAGGGGACATCGGCGTTCAGCGGCAAGATTGGCCAGCGCGTTGCCGCACCTGGCGTCACAGTGGTTGACGATGGCACAATGGTCTGGGGCGAAGGCGCAGGACGGCGCGGGTCGCTGTCGATCGATGATGAAGGCACGCCAACGCGCGAAAACATCCTGATCGAGGATGGCATATTAAAGGGCTATATGCAGGATCGGCTGAATGCCCGGCTGATGGGTGTGGAGCCCACGGGCAATGGCCGCCGTCAAAGCTATGCCCATGCGCCAATGCCGCGCATGACAAACACTTTCATGCGCAGCGGCGAAGACGACCCTGCCGAACTGCTCTCCCGCGTCAAGGACGGCATTTTTGCCAAAAGTTTCGGTGGCGGACAGGTCGATATCGTGTCAGGCAAGTTCGTCTTCAGCTGCACTGAGGCCTATCGCGTAAAGAATGGCAAGCTGGGCGACCCGATCAAGGGCGCGACTCTGATCGGCGATGGCCCCGCTGCCATGCACAATGTCATTGGCCTCGGCAATGATATGGCGCTGGATGAAGGCATTGGCGTCTGCGGCAAGGCCGGGCAAAGCGTGCCCGCAGGCGTTGGCCAGCCGACGACATTGGTCAGCGCCTTGACGGTGGGCGGCACGGCGGGGTAGATTGCCCCTACAACATAATTGATCGAACATACGGGTCGCACCGGTCGGAAAGTTGATTCTTTCTTTTGGGGAAGGACTTAAGATGCGCGCGTTCATCCGTTACACCCTGTTTGCGACTTTATCCTCGTCGCTGCTTGTTGGCCCAGTCACTGCACAGAAAACCACTGGTCCGAAGGCCCGTTATGAAATGGACGTGCAGACCATGTCCGGCATGGGGATGGGGGCGTTGATGGGCGGTGGGCTAGGCGGCCTGTTCGGTGGCGGTGGTGACAATTACAACATCGACCTGCGGCTCAGCTCAACCATTCCTGCCCCGCAGCAGCCGGAAAAGGGCGATCATTTCTTCCTGCCTGCCGCAAAAATGGGCAAATCGGTGCCGCTGCTGGGCGATGCCCCAGGGCAGAAAGCCAAGCCTGACGACAGAAGCTATGACAAGGATGGCACCTATGAAAAGCCCAAGGGGCGCATCCTGATTTTCTGGGGCTGTCATGAAAAGGCACCCAAGGGCCAGCCCTATGTCATCGATTTTGCCAAGTTGCCGACGGCCAAAATGCCGCCCATGGCGATGCCGCCGGGCGCAATGGACAAATATATGGCAGCAGCCAAAGCGCGCGATGAAAACGCCGCATGGTGGCCCAACGGCAAAGGGGGCAAACAGCCCAAATCGGGTTCCTCACTGATCGGCGAACACCGCATCACCAGCAGCTTCACCCCCGAAATCAAATTCAGCCTGACCAACAGCTATATGGACGCGCTGAACGTCACTACATCGGATGCTACGGGACCAATACAGCTCAGCTGGAACAACGTGGCAACGGCAACCGGCTATGCAGCCTGGGCAATGGGAGGCATGGAGCGCGCCAATGAAGGCGGCGACATGGTGATGTGGTCGTCCGCAGCCAACAGGGATTTCAGCGACTCAATGGGCTGGCTGTCGCCTGCTGAGGTACAAAAGCAGATTGGCCTCAAAAATGTGATGCCCCCATCGCAGACCAGTTGCGCCATACCCGCCGAGGCCAAGACAGCCGCCAATGGCATGATGTTCGGCAGCATGAACGCCTTTGGCCCGGAGGAAAATTTCGCGTTCCCGGCCAAGCCCGCCGACCCCAAGGCGGTCTGGAACATCGAATGGACCGCACGCGCGCGATTCCAGTCCTTCGCCAGCTTTATGACCGGCATGGGTAGCCGCAATGGCATGGACGGCGGCCCCGCGCCCGAACCGAAGAAGAAAAAGCCATGCAAGGGGCCGTTCGGCGTGCCCATTCCAGGAACAAGTTGCTGACGGGCTGAAGCGATACGTCACTGCATTTGCGTTTTGAATGCGAACCCGCCATGCTGACACTATGGCTGAATTCACAGACTCGCTGACCGAAAAGCATAGCGCCATGATCGCCAAGCAGCCGGTGTTCTTCACAGCGACGGCTGCCAGCGATGGCCGGATAAACCTCAGCCCCAAAGGCTATGACGTGTTCCGCGTGCTGTCACCCACGCAGGTGGCCTATCTCGATCTTGGCGGGTCAGGCAATGAAACTCATGCGCATCTTTCGGTCGATGGCCGGATAACCATCATGTTCTGTAATTTTGAACAGCCCGCGCTGATCCTGCGCATCTATGGGCACGGCAAGGCTGTGTTGCCGCAGGATGATGGCTGGGATGCTCTGGCGGCGCAGTTCACCATGCTGCCCGGCACGCGGCAGATTTTCCTGATTGATGTCGCGAGCGTACAGACCAGCTGCGGCTGGGGCGTGCCCTATATGGCGTTCGACCGCGAACGGACGACGCTGAAAAAGGCGCATGCCGGGATGGAAGCCGACGCATGGGTTGCCCGGGCGCAGAGCCGCACAAGCAGCATCGATGGCATCCCGACGCGGCCGACCGACCGCTATTTCGGTGCGGACAGCTAGGGGCAGGACCAAAATGGTGGAAAGCATCGACCCGTCCAAAGTGCCCATGCCGGGTGGCTTTGACCCCGCGCTGATCTCGCAGTTCATGGCGAAATATGGCCATCCCGGTCATGTCGGTATCGACTATGTCGCGCACGGACCCGACTGGGTGGATCTGGCGCTGGATTGGCAGGAGCATCTGGTCGGCGATCCCGAAACGGGTGTCCTTGCTTCTTCTGCGATTATCAGCCTGATGGACAATGCCACTTCGCTTGCAATCTGGAGCCGCCTTGGCGAGTTCCGCCCGCAAGTGACCATGGACCTGCGGCTCGATTATCTGCGTCCCTCGCCAAAGGGCGCGCGCGTTTATGGCCGGGGGATATGCTATCATCTGACGCACAGCATGGCCTTTGTCCGCGGTATTGCCCATAATGGCGATATCAACGCGCCGCTGGCCCATGCCACAGGCACTTTCATCCGCATCGGCGACCGCGTGGGATGAGCACGCAGCCGCTCACCCTGCCGCCTTATGCCCAAAGCCTGGACATGACCATCGACGGGCTGGTCGATGGCGCGCCGAAAATCGTCATGCCCTTCGCGCAAAAGGTGCAGGGCCGCCCTGGCTTTGTCCATGGCGGGGCGATTTCCGGTCTGCTGGAAATGGCCGCGGTTGCTGCAATTGCCCATGCGCTGCGCGAGCGCGGCGACAATGCGCGCTTCAAGCAAGTCAATGTAACCGTGGATTTCCTGCGCGGCGGCACGATGCAGACCAGCTTTGCCACGGGCACAATCACGCGCATGGGCCGCACCATGGCCAATGTCGAGGCGCGGGCATGGCAGGATGATCCGACCAAACCAATAGCGATGGCCTATCTGCATTATCTGCTGAAACGCGATTAGCGCGAGCTATTACCAAAAAATATCCTAATATAATCAACCGATAGATAAAGAGGGACAGTCCCTATTTAAAAGGACGCTGTCCTACAGGAAACCATATAGGTTATC
>CAZNEO010000046.1:0-16410 GCA_964572205.1 uncultured Sphingorhabdus sp. | reverse complement strand
TGGCCCCCTTTTCGCGCCAGGTACGAATGGGCGGACCATAAACGGGGTGGTTCATGATCCGCGCCTCCAACGCCGGGCTGCTGCGGGCAAAGCAAAAGGCGGCGAGGATATAAAGCGGGACCGTGGGCAGCAGCGGCAGGAAAATCCCTGCTGTTCCGGCGCCGAATGCCAGCCAACCTGCGGCAAGATAGAGCCGCGTCTTGATCAATATTGGTGCACTGCCTTGGTAACATAATAGGCGTCAAGGCCCTCCGGCCCGGATTCGCTGCCAAAGCCCGATTCCTTGACCCCGCCAAAGGGCGCGTCGGGCACGGAAATGACGAAACTGTTGAGGCCAACCATGCCAGTGTCCAGCGCGTCGGCAACAAGGTTGGCCTGCCGACCATTTTCGGTAAAGGCATAGGCAGCAAGCCCAAAGGGCAGGCGGTTTGCCTGTTCAATCGCCTCGTCCAACGTCCGGAACGGCCGCATCAGCGCCACTGGGCCAAAGGGTTCGTCCTCCATGACATCGGCGCTCATCGGCACATCGGCCAGCACAGTGGGCATGTAAAAATTGCCTTTGTCCCCGCGAACGCCGCCCGTCAGCAGTCTTGCCCCCTTGGCCGTGGCATCCGCCACCAACCGCTCAATGGCGGGTGGCCTGCGATCATTGGCCAACGGACCCATGATTGTGCCCTCTTCCAGGCCGTTGCCGACCCGCACATTCCGTGTAGCTTCGGCAAAGCCCGCGACAAAGCGGTCGTAAATGCCTTCCTGCACATAGAAACGGGTGGGCGAGATGCACACTTGCCCCGCGTTCCGGAATTTGGTGGTCGACGACAGGGCAATCGCCTTGTCGAGGTCGCAATCATCGAAAATCAGAACGGGCGCATGGCCGCCCAGCTCCATCGTTGTGCGCTTTACCCCATCGGCGCATAGTTTCAGCAGATGTTTGCCGACCGGAACCGAACCGGTAAAGCTGACTTTACGGATGACAGGTGAGGCGATCAGGTGGCGGCTGACTTTGTCCGGCACGCCAAAAACCAGCTGTGCAACATTGCCCGGAACGCCAGCTTCGGCAACGCAGGCCATGATTGCGCTGGTCGAGGCTGGAGTCTCCTCTGGCGGCTTGCAAATGATCGAACAGCCTGCGGCAAGCGCCGCGGCCAGTTTTTTGCACATCAGATTGGCAGGGAAATTCCACGGGCTGAACGCGGCAACTGGGCCGACAGGCTGTTTCAGGACCAACGTGCGCTGCCCCGTGGGGCGCACCAGCACGCGACCATAGCTGCGCTTTGCCTCTTCGCCGAAATACTCGAAATAGGCGGCGCAAGAAGCCACTTCGGTCCGCGCCTCGGCAAGCGGCTTGCCTTGCTCGGTGGTCATTAACACGGCAATCTCTTCGGCCCGCTGCCGGATCAGCTCGGCAACTTTGCGCAGCGTTGCAGCCCGCATGTTCACATCGACCCGGCGCCATTGGTCAAAGCCCGCAGCTGCCGCCGCCAGCGCTTCGTCAAGGTCGGCATCACTTGCCAGCGGCAGCTCTGCCAATATCTCGCCATTTGCCGGATTGACGACCTTATGGGTGTCGCGGCCCTCTGCGCTGCGCCAATGGCCATCAATATAAAGCGCAAGATTGGTGGTATAGGTCATGCTGTATCCCGCTGCATTGGTTGATGGGGCATCTAAGCGTGACAAATCGACAAGGAAAGCCCTGCGCGCTGCTTTCTTTGCGTTAACGGCGCATTTACCATCTTTACTTAGCAAGCCTCTATGCCGCGCAACTTTGCCCAATCTTCGCTTCTTCGCAGGATTATTGCCTGGCTATCGCCGCCAGTTCCCGGCCATATCGCCTCGGCGCTGCAGCAGGCGCAATATGACAGCGTCCGTCGGCAGGTGCCGATGCTGCTTGCCGTTGCCGCGCTAAATACAGCCATATTGATGGCAGTTTGCGCGCATGAAGGGATGCCATGGTCGACCTATGGCTGGCTGTCGTTGCTGATTGTCTATTGCGCTATCCGCATTGCCTCATGGGTCCGGCGGCGGAACAAGCCGCCTAAGCCGGAAGACATACGCCGGCTGCTGGCATTCAATATTGTGGCTGCGCTCAGCATGATCAGCATGCTGGGGGTCATTACTGCCTGGACCTTTGCCGCTGGCACGTTTCAGGCCATGCTGTTGGTGCCGATGTCGCTTGGATTTGGGGCCGTCTCGATTGCCCATTGCCTTTATACATTGCGCCCGGCGGCTATTGGGACGGTCGTTATGGGGCTGTTCCCCAGCTCGGTGGCAATGATCCTGATTGGACCCTATGAGGCGCAGATGCTGGCGCTGGCGATGACCAGCGTCGGGGCGCTGATGATCCGCTTTGTTGCTGCCCAATATGACCAGCTGGTTGAAAGTCTGCTCCTTGCACATGAAAACCGGCGGCTGGCAATGACCGATCCGCTGACGGCGCTGGCCAATCGCCGTGCAACCATGGCGGCGCTGGAGCAGGCAATGGCGGGTGACGCCCCCTTTGCCGTCGCGCTGATGGACCTTGACGGTTTTAAGCAGGTCAACGACCGGCTGGGCCACCATGCAGGCGATGCCCTGCTGGTTGAGGTGGCAAGGCGGCTTGTCGATGCGGCTGGAACCGACGACCATGTCGGCAGGCTGGGCGGCGATGAATTTTGCGTGTTGTTGCGTGATGCCGGATCAGAGTCCGATTGTGCGGCGCGTTGCACGGCATTGCTTGCAACGCTTGGTCGCCCGGTGCTTCTGGATGGCCAGCCGCTGCAATTTGGGGCCAGCCTTGGCTATGCCGTCCATGGCCTGCATGGCGATACTGCGGAGGCTTTGCTGCATGGGGCCGATCAGGCGCTCTATGCCGCCAAACGGGGCACATCCGACGCCATCGGCATGCGCGCGGTCAAGCTGGCCGCCTGAACCCAGCTCCCTTACCGTATAACCTCGCGCCCTCAAAAAGGGGGGGCTTTCCTTTCCGCCGCGCTGCTGGCAGCTATGCAGCGGAGGGTAAGAGGAGAGTTTATGGAGCGATTCGAGACGATTGCCGATGGCCTGCGTTTCCCCGAAGGGCCAGTGGTCATGGCCGACGGCAGCATCATCCTGACCGAAATTGAACAAGGCATGATAACCCGTGTGCGGCCCAATGGTACTGCGCAGGGAATCAAGGAAAGCGTGGCCCGCACGGGCGGCGGACCCAATGGACTTGCCCTTGGCCCCGATGGCAAGCTCTATTGCTGCAACAATGGCGGTTTCACCTGGAATGAGGCTGGGGGCTATCTTGCCCCGCACGGCATCGCCAGCGACTATTCGGGGGGACGGATCGAGCGAATCGACATGGAAACAGGGGCGGTGGAAGTCCTCTATAAATCGGGCGATTTTGGCTGTGTCCTGCGCGGACCGAACGACATTGTCTTCGATGATCATGGCGGTTTCTGGTTTACAGATCATGGCAAGCAGGATTTTGCCGCCCGCTGCCACGACATTGTCGGCATTTTTTATGCCAAGACCGACGGCAGCCATTTGGAGGAAGCGATCTTTCCCAGTTACAACCCCAATGGGATTGGCCTCTCTCCAGACGGAAAGACGCTCTATGCCGCTGAAACCTATACTTGCCGCCTGACCGCGTTCAATATCATCGCCCCCGGCAAGGTGGATGATGCCGCAGGCCCCGGCGGGCCCGGCATTCCGCTCTATCGACCGGCAGGCTATAAATTTTTTGACAGTCTGGCGGTCGAAGCAAGCGGCAATATTTGCGTTGCCACCATCGGCGAATGCGGGATCAGCGTGGTTTCACCAGCGGGCGAGCTCGTTGAATTTGTTGCAACAGACGATATTTTCACCACCAACATCGCCTTTGGCGGGCCGGACATGATGGACGCTTATGTTACGCTGTCAGGCAGCGGTCGGCTGGTGAAGACGCGCTGGAATAGGCCCGGGCTGAAGTTGCACTATGACTGAACCGATGCTGTGCAGCCGACGCACTCTTGTTGCCGCCGGACTGTGCTCCGGTGTTGTCGGCTTTGCACCGTTACTTGCCAAGGCAGCCGAACCTGCTGGTGATGATGCGATGCCCGACCGGATCGATCTGCGCGATCTGTTTCCACCGGTTAAGGATCAAGGGGATCGCAACAGCTGCGCTTTTTTTGCGACTGTTGCGCTAGTGGAGGCGTTGATGACCCAGCGTACCGGTGTCATTACGCCATTGTCAGAGCAATTTCTGATCCATGTGGTGAAGTCCAAGGGCATAGGCAGCATTCAACAGAATACCAATATTGGCGATGCGCTGGATGGTGCCAGTGAATATGGCATCCCACCCCAATCCTATTGGCCTTATAGCCCGGTATCATGGCTTGGCGCGGGGCAGCGCTGTGCGAGCTATGCAACGCCCAATCCCGAGAGCAGCGATCCATACAGTACGCGCGACGATACGCCTGCCTTTTGTTTTGCGCAGGACCGTCCGCCTGAAGCCGCCTTTGCCAGGGCCAAAAGCATCGCGCCTTTGATTATGCCAATGGCGTCCACTGCGGACCGATTTTCGGCAGGCCAATGGGATGTCACGCTCGACCCGCATTACAGGGCTATGCAACTTGTACGCTGGCTGGCGCTGTCCAAAAAGCCCTGCATAGTGACGGTGAAACAACCCGACAGCTTTGCCGGTTGGGGCGACGACGGCGTGGTGAGCGTGGCGGAAGAATTGCGTGGGCGAACCGATATCGACACCGATGAGGATCCCGTCGGCAACCATTTCATCGTCATCAGCGGCTATGATCTGAAACGCCAAATCTTCACGTTCCGCAACAGCTGGGGCGAAAACTGGGGCAATAATGGCTATGGCACCATTTCTTTTGATGTCATGGCAACGCCCATGGTGTTGAGCGATTTGTTTTTTCTGAGAACACCCCCCAAGACAAAAGCAGCCTAAATAAGGACATAATTATGAACGCATGGGCTATTGATATCGACCGCGACGATGTGACGCAGGCGCAAATTGTGGCTGCCGACACGTCAGTCGGGCATGGCGAGATTTTGGTGCAGATCGACAGCTATGCGATGACTGCAAACAATGTGACCTATGCGGTTTTTGGCAAACCCGCGGGCTTGTTTGGGAACGATCAAGGCTATTGGGATTTCTTTGCCGAGCGCAATACGCCGGGCCGGCTTCCGGTCTGGGGCTTTGCCACTGTGCTGGTCAGCGACATAGAAGGTGTCGCGCCGGGGGACCGGTTTTATGGCTATTATCCGATGGCGAGCCATGCCGTGCTGGTGCCGGGCAATATCACCCCCCATGGCTTTACCGATGTCACCCCGCGCCGCACCACATTGCCGCCGATTTATAACCAATATCAGCGGATCGAAGCGCTCGGCGATTACCGTGCGGAACATCATGATTATTGGCCGGTGTTCAGACCGCTGTTCCTCACCGGCTGGCTAATCGCTGATCAGTTTGAGGATGATGGCGACTATGGCGCCGCGCAGATTTTAGTCGCCAGTGCGTCGAGCAAGACTGCCATTGGCCTTGGCTATACGATGAAGCAGCGGGCCAGTGGTCCCCAGGCTATTGGCCTGACCAGCAGCGCCAATGCACCGGCGCTGGCGGCGCTCGACATTTATGACCGGGTCGTTGCCTATGATGATATCGACACTCTGATCGATCCGACACTACCCTCGGCGCTGGTCGATATGGCAGGCAATGGGGCGGTTACGCGCGCGGTGCACCAGCATCTGGGCGACAATTTGAAACACTCGATGATCGTGGGCAAATCGCACTGGGACGCAGCCCCAGAAATGGGCGCATTGCCCGGACCGGAACGACTGGGCTTTTTTGCGCCGGCGCGCAGTCAGAAACGCATCGCCGATTGGGGCGGGCGCGGTTTTGGCGAACGGCTGGCGGCCGCATGGCTGGGCTTTATGGACGTCGCGCCGACGATAGCCAGCATCGACAAGCGCAGCGGGGCAGATGCTGCGCTTGCCTCCTATCAGGAAGTGCTTGGCGGCAAGGCTGATCCCAAAAGCGGGATTGTCATCGCCCCCTGATCTGTCAATCGCCTGTCAAGATTTGGCTGGTAAAGAGGCGCGAGACAGCAAGGAGCCAGCCCCATGGATCTGGTCGGGCAGTATCAAAGCGAAGGTTATGCGGTGATCCGCCGCCTGATTGCGCCGTCCGAAGTGGCCGAACTCGCCCGCGCCTGCGATGCGGCTCATGCAGAGGGCCTCGTCCATGCCCGCAGTTTTCGCCACGGCAATTTGCATTACCGGCTCGACCATGGCGAAGTGCGCATGGTGCAATGGGCGTCGCGCCAGCACCGGGCATTGGGCGCGTTTCGCATCGACCCGCGCCTATCGCGGCTATTGGAGCCTTTTCTTGGGCGCGACATCAAACAAATTATCAACCAGGTGCACTGGAAAAAGCCGGGCGGGCGGGGCGATTTCGCCTTTCATCAGGACAGCCGGTTCAGAAAGCCTGCCCACGCCTATCGCAACCTTGCGCACAGCTATGTGCAGACGGGGCTCGCCATTGATCCGCACAATCCGCTCTCCGGCGGACTGCAATTTGTGCCGGGCAGCCATTTGCGCGGTGACCTTTCGATTGCGCTTGATGATGAAGTAATGGCGAACCGGCCAAGCGAGGAGCAATTGGCGGCGGCAGGGCTTGACCCCGCAGCCATTGTCCATCTCGATCTGGAACCGGGCGATTTTGTGCTGTGGAGCCCCTATCTGGTCCATGGCTCAGCCACCAACAATGCGGACCATTTCCGCCGTTTCTACATCAATGGCTATGTCCGCGCTGCCGATTGTGATCGCGGTGAATGGGCATTCCGTGACGGTACGCCTGTGCCGCTCGCCGCAGAGCCAGCCCTTGTGCATTATGAGCAATTATACGAAAGGCCCGAACCGCACTATCTGTAGAATGGAGCGTTCGTGGCATATACCCATGTGATTTTCGATTTTGGCGGCGTAATTACATCGTCGCCATTTCAGGCGTTCAACCGGCTGGAGGCGGAGCGCGGGCTGCCACATGATTTCGTCCGCCGCGTGAACAGCACCAACCCCGATGACAATGCCTGGGCCAAATTTGAGCGCGCTGAGATCGATGCAGCTGGATTTGATACGCTGTTCGCGCAAGAGGCGCAGGCGTTGGGCCATGATCTGGATGGCGCGTCCGTAATTGCCTGTCTTGCCGGTGACATCCGCCCAGAGATGGTCGCGGCGCTCGACATATTGAAGGCAAAGGGCTTTGGGCTTGGCTGTATCACCAATAATGTGAAGGCAGGGCGCGGGGCGGCTATGGCGCGCGATGCCGATAAGGCGCTTGCCGTCGAAGCCATCATGGCGCGGTTCGACCATGTCATCGAAAGCAGCAAGGCGGGGGTGCGCAAGCCCGATCCGCGCATCTATGAAATGATGTGCGCCTTGCTGGGCGTCGTGCCGTCGGCCTGCATCTATCTTGATGACCTTGGCATCAACTGCAAACCGGCAGCGACACTGGGGATGCACGCGATCAAGGTGACAAGCGGCGAACAGGCGCTTAAAGAGATGGGCGACATCCTCAATCTCCCGCTTGGATAGGTCCATGAAGAAACTATATCCCAACGCCGCCGCCGCGCTTGATGGCCTGCTTAGAAACGACATGCTGGTTGCCAGTGGGGGGTTTGGCCTGTGCGGCCTGCCTGAACGGTTGATCGATGCGATTGTGGAAAGCGGGGTTACCGGCCTGACCTTTGCCTCCAACAATGCCGGGATCGACAATGAAGGCATCGGCAAGCTGCTGCGCACCAAGCAGGTCAAAAAGATGATCTCCTCTTATGTTGGAGAGAATAAGGAATTTGAGCGGCAATATCTGTCCGGCGAACTGGAGGTCGAATTTTGTCCGCAAGGCACATTGGCCGAACGGATGCGGGCAGGCGGCGCTGGTATTCCCGGATTCTACACCAAAACCGGCGTTGGCACGTTGGTCGCCGAGGGCAAGGAAGTGAAGAATTTCGACGGAGAGGACTATATCCTTGAACGCGGGATTTTCGCCGATCTTGCGATTGCCAAGGCGTGGAAGGCCGATGAAAGCGGCAATTTGGTCTTTCGCAAGACAGCGCGCAATTTCAACTTGCCTGCCATCACCTGCGGCAAGATTGCCGTCGTCGAGGTTGAGGAAGTGGTCCCCGTTGGTGCGCTTGATCCCGACAGCATCCATTTGCCCGGTGTTTATGTGCAGCGGATGATTATCGGCGCGCCCTATGACAAGAAGATCGAGTTCCGCACGGTCCGGGCCAGAGCCGAAAAAGCAGCCGAGGCTGCCTGATGCCGCGCTGGCTGCTGATGGCCGCGGCGCTCGCGGTGTTGCCCAGCGTGGCAAGCGCTGACGCAGAGGTTTCGGCGCAGGCGGCGTTGCAGGAAATTGACACCGCCGATTTCACCAATGCCTATCGCCCTTTCGCACGCCACGCCCTTTCCGAGGCGGCAAAGCGCGAACGGGGCCGGACGGCCAATTCGGCTGTCCTTGTGGAGCGCGTGTCGCTTGCCGACCCCAAGGCAGTTCCCTGCGCCGAAAGGCCGCTGGCCGCAGTCATCGATCTGGACGTCGCCCCCGGCACACCTGCCGAAATGGATATCGAGCCGCAGTCCGGCTTTGCCTGGTTGCTGGATATCATGCGCGGTGCGGGCATCCGCATTGCCTGGCTGGCCGATAGCGATCCTGACCGGATGCGCCCGATAACCGATTTGCTGAGTGAAGGCGAAACCCCGGTTTTTCGCGCCGATCAGGATTTGCTGATGATCGGCTGGCCGGGCGTGTCGAAGCAGGATGTGCGTCAGCGATTGGCGCAAAGCCATTGCGTTGTCGCCATCGCCGGTGACCGCAAGGCTGATTTTGACGAACTATATGATTATCTGCGCGACGAAAGCTATGCGATCCGGCTGGAGGGCTATATGGATCGCGGCTGGTTCCTTCTTCCCCACCCGGTTGTCGCAATCGACAGCGAACGCCTGAAAATTCCGCAAGAAAAGACAATTTCTCCCGAACAGAAAGTCGAACAATGAGTGACACCTCCCCCGTTGGCTGGACCCGCGACGAAATGGCGGCGCGCGCGGCAAAGGAATTGCGCGACGGCTATTATGTCAATCTGGGAATTGGCATCCCCACGCTGGTGGCCAATCATATTCCCGAAGGTGTCGAGGTGACCTTGCAGTCAGAAAACGGGATGCTGGGCATCGGGCCTTTCCCTTATGATGACGAGGTTGACGCGGATCTTATCAATGCAGGCAAGCAGACGATCAGCGAGCTGCCGCAATCGGCCTATTTTGACAGCGCCGCCAGCTTTGCGATGATCCGTGGGGGGCATATTGATCTCACGGTGCTTGGCGCGATGGAAGTCGCCGAAAATGGCGACATTGCCAATTGGATGATCCCCGGCAAGATGATCAAGGGCATGGGCGGCGCAATGGATCTGGTTGCAGGCGTCAAAAAGATCATTGTGGTGATGGAACATACGTCGAAAAACGGCGATCCCAAATTCATTCCGGCCTGCACATTGCCGCTGACCGGCAGAAATGTGGTCGATATGATCATCACCGATCTGGCTGTGTTTCAGCGCCCTGACCATGCCTCGCCCTTCAAGTTGATCGAAATGGCTCCGGGGGTGACGGCCGGGGAAATCGCGGAAAAGACCACGGCGCATTATCTTGCCTGACGGAACGTCAAATCCGGGGGGCCTGTGGCTGATTGCGGCTGGGTGGATGTCAGTTGCGGCTGCACTGCTTCATATCGCCTGCATCATCGGCGGACCTGACTGGTATCGCTTTTTCGGCGCAGGCGAAGCGTTCGCGCGAGCGGCGGAGCGTGGTTCGCCTGTGCCTGCGATCATGACGATGGTGATTGCCGCAATTCTTGCCGCCTGGGCTGCCTTTGCCTTTGGGGCTGCCGGGATTGCCCCCCGCCTGCCGTTCAGCCGGACGGCGCTGGTTGCAATCGCCTTTGTGCTGATTGCGCGTGCGGCCATGGCATTCGTGCCTGCTTTCTGGGTGCCGGAAAACCGGACATTGCCCTTCATCATCACCACTTCTGCCATTTGCCTTGTCATGGGACTGTGCTTTGCCATTGGCACATGGCGCGCATGGCCGATGCTGTCGGTTCGGCCCTGAATCATCGGATGCGCAAGGCCCTTTTTGTCCCGGCGGCGCTTGCTGGCCTCGCTCTGCTGGGCTGGCTGGGCTATGGCAGCCTGACAGGCGAGGACATAATTCCCGATACGCCAAGGATCAGTGGCCTGCCCGATACGCGGGCGGAATGGCACGGGCGCGTCGATTATGAACGGCTGGCGCTTGACCTTGCCGCGCTGTCGCTGCGCCCCGAAATGGCCGGTCTTGCCGTTGCCGTGGTGGAGGATGGCGAGATTCGCTTTGTGCGGACCTATGGTTTTGCCGACCGGTCCAGCGGCGCGCGCGTGACGCCGCAGACGCTGTTTCGCTGGGCCTCAGTGTCAAAGACGGTCACGGGAACGCTAGCGGCTTCGCTGGCGCAGGATAATGCGCTTGATCTCAACCGCCCGCTTTCCAGCTGGCCCAATTCGCTGCGACTGCCGGGCGGGGCAGAATCGCAGGTCAGCCTTGCGCAACTGTTGTCGCAGCAGACCGGCCTGACCAAAAATGCCTATGATGAGCGGCTGGAGGCAGGCGAAAGCCCAACCGTCGCCCGGACCGCATTGGCGGGCGCGCCCTTGCAATGCGCACCGGGAAGCTGCCACACCTATCAGAATATTGCCTTTGACGCGGCCAGTGAGATATTGGGGCAGGCCGCAAAAACTCCGTTTGAGCTTGCGGTGCGCAGCCGCTTTTTCGATGCGCTTGGCATGGCGAGCGCCAGCTATGGCATGGTAGGCCTGACTGCGAGTGGCGACTGGGCGCGCCCGCACCGGGGCAGCGACGTCCGCCCGCTTAAGGAAAATTACTGGCGCGTGCCTGCCGCCGCCGGCGTCAACAGCAATATCGTCGATTTTGCGCGCTGGATGCAGGCCACAATGGGACGGCGCACAGATGTGCTTTCTGCTGACGTGCTGAGACTGGCGCAAAGCCCCCGCGTCATCACGCCGCGCCTTTACAGCGGTGATCTTGCCCGTGCGCTTGCCGGGGCAAGCTATGGCCTTGGTTGGCGCAGCTTTACCTATGATGGGCGGTTGCTCGTTGGCCATTCGGGGGCGGTCGATGGTTATCGGGCAACGATGATTTTTGAACCCGCCAGCCAGACAGGCGTGGTTGCCATGTGGAACAGCAATTGGGGCGTGCCGTTCCGCATCCCATTTGCGGTGTTTGACAGCTATTATAAAAATCCGGATTCACGCTGGCTTGATGTTTCGGATATCGAACTGCCGCGCCAGACAACCACAGAGCCAACACAGGATGCCATGCCATGAGCTACATATTGATCACTGCCAACCGCAACTATTCCAGCTGGAGCCTGCGGCCATGGCTGTTGATGAAGGGGCTGGGCATTGCCTTTGAAGACCGGCTGGAACCCTTTACAAAGCCCGATAACTATGCGGAATTCCGGGCATTTTCACCCACGGGCCAAGTGCCCGTCCTATTGCATGAAGGACGCACCATCTACGACAGCATGGGGATCACCCTTTATCTTGCTGATCGGCATGATGGTGTCTGGCCGGCCGATCCTGAAGCGCGCGCATGGGCACAGTGCGCGGCAAGCGAAATGCACAGCGGCTTTGCTGCGCTCCGCAATGATTGCACGATGAATGTGGGCGTGCGGGTGAAGCCGCGCCCCATGTCGGATGCACTGAAAGCCAATATCGCGCGCATCCGCGAATTGTGGGATGATGGCCTGACGCGCTTTGGTGGCCCGTGGCTGGCAGGCAGCAGCTTCACTGCCGCCGATGCCTTTTTCGCGCCTGTTGCCTTTCGCGTGCGCAGCTATGGGCTGGATGTCGGCCCAAAAGGCCAAGGGGCGCAAGGCTGGGTGGACCAGATCCTTGGGCATCCGGCAATGCAGTTATGGGAAGCCGAGGCGCTTGATGAGGCATGGCGCGAGGAAGGCCATGAGGCCGAGCTCGCCGCCTGCGGTGAGGTGATTGCCGATTACCGGCGGGGGTGAGTCTGATTGACAAAATGACTTTGTTGCCATATTGTTCTTATCGTGCGACGCGCAGGCTCTTTGACATCGTGACTTCTTTGCGTACGGCCAATTGGGTATCTGATTGCGCCTGTGCGCCCTGCAGACGGCGTGCGCTTAAACTGTCATTTCACTATCAACTTGCGCAGATTTCTGCGGGTCTTGGGATGGCAGACGATCCGCTTAATCCCGTTTGTAAACGACGCCGTCCTTCATTACGAACCCGACTTGTTTCAGCACGGTGACATCGCGCGTCGGATCGCCTGCGACGGCAATGATATCGGCAACTTTGCCCGGTTCCAGCGTGCCGACATCCTTGTCCACGCCCAACAGCGCAGCGGCATTGACCGTTGCTGCTTCAATCGCGGCGGCGGGCGGCATCCCGTGCTTTACCATCAATTCAAATTCATCGGCGTTGCGTCCATGTTTTGATACGCCAGCATCGGTGCCAAAGGCGATCTTGACGCCCGCAGGATAGGCTTTTTCAAGGCTTTTGCCCGTCACCTCTATCCGCCATTTCACCTTTTCCAGCACATCGGGCGAATAGGCATTGGGGTTGGCAGCAAGCCGCTCCAGATAGCCGTTCACTGTCGACAATGTCGGCACATAATAGGCCCCTGCTGATTTGAACAATTTGATGCTGGTATCGTCCAGCATTGTTCCATGTTCGATGCTGTCTGCCCCTGCGGCCAGCGCAATGTTGACACCGTCCGTGCCATGCGCATGGACGGCGATTTTCTTGCCATAAAGATGCGCGGTATCGACCAGCGCCTTCACTTCGTCATCGAAAATCTGTCTGCCGACGCCCACGCCGATGCGGCTGTTGACACCGCCAGTGGTGGCAATCTTGATCACATCGACGCCGCGCCTGATTTGCTTGCGCACTGCCTGGCGGCAGCTTTCGGTGCCGTCGCACAAATTGTCTTCGGTGATGCTGCCATGCAGGTCATCACTGATGCCATTATGCCCGTCCATATGGCCGCTGGTGGTCGAAATTGACAGACCGGCGTCAATGATGCGTGGTCCGGGCAGTTCGCCTGCAGCGATCACGTCGCGCAGCGCCAGCGTCGCCCCCGTGCCATCGCCCAGATTGCGCACCGTGGTAAAGCCCGCCATCAGCGTTTTCTTCGCATTTTTGGCAGTGCGGTAGGCAATAACGGATTCGCTATCGGTGACGGATTCGATCAGCGCCGCATTGCCGCCCGCATCGCTGTCCAGATGGACGTGACTGTCGATCAGTCCGGGCAGGACAAAGCGGTCTTTAAGGTCAATGATGGTTGCACCATCGGGGCCGTTGCCATGGCCGGGTAGCACAGCCTCAATCCTTCCATTGCGGATGATGATCGTCGATGGCCCTTTTGCTGTCGTTCCCGGCTTGTCCAGCAATTGTCCAGCGTGGATGACCACCACCTTGTCTGCGGCAAGCGCAGGGTTGGAAAGCAGCACTGCGCCAAGGCAGGCGAGCAATCGTGCAGTCATGGGTGATCCTCCTCAAGCAGTCCGGGTATCATTGCTACGCAGCGCTGCGGCTTTGCGCAACCGGTTGATCGCATGGGCGGAGTTTTTTAGCAGCGGTCTGATTGACAAGGGTTGGGCCGGCTCCTTCCGCCGTCAACTGGGCAGGCCCGCCAGTCTGGTGGGAGCAACGCATCCTTGTGCCTGTAAAGCGAAGGAAAATATTGTTTCCGCTGGTAAAATGTCCATAGTGCCAAGCCATGTGCCCTATGCCAGCTCGCCGGTCATGACCGAAATCATCGTCCGCTTCCGCGCGCCTGCGCCTCCATTGCAGCCTTTCTTGTCGGCATATTATGAAATCGAAACGATGCCCGGCATGGTTCTGGAAGATTGGCTGCATCCCGAATGGGCCAATATCCGCATGACGCTGGATAGCCATTGGATATTGGGTTGCGACGATAGCGGTGCCCCAGCCGCGCAGGGAAGCGGTTGCGTCCTGCAGGGGCCGACCAGCCGTTCCACCTATGTGAAAGGCAGCGGTCAGACCTTTGGTATTGGCATATTGCCACCGGGCTGGAGTCGTCTCTGGCGGCTGGATGCCAGCCTGCTTGCCAACCGGGTTGTGCCGCTGGCCGACGTGATCGGCGCACCAGACGCGACAGCCTTTGAAAATGACTTGCGCGCCGCCGCCAACATTGATGCGCGCAAGGCGATCTGCGATCAACTGCTGCTCGATCGTATTGCCAGTGCGACTCCCGACCCTATGGCGGCCAAGATCGACAGCCTATTTCAGATTTTGATCGATCCCGCCAACGCCACCGTCGACCAGATCAGTAGCACTTTGGGGCTGCCGCAGGCCCGGCTGGCGCGGCTGTGCAAGCGGGGCTTTGGCTTTCCGCCCAAATTGCTGCTGCGTCGCCAGCGTTTTTTGCGAATGCTGGGCACACTTCACGCCCGTCCCTATGGCGAATGGCGCGATTTCATTGATCCGCAATACGTCGATCAAAGCCACATGGTCCGCGATTTTCAGCATTTTCTCGGCATGAGCCCGCGGGCCTATTTTGCGCAACCACGCCCGATATTGGCTGCTGCGGCAAAGGCCCGGGCGGAAATGTTCGGCCAGCCGCTGCAAGGGCTCCATGCACCCAAGGGCAAGGCGGCGCGCTGAGAGGGGATCGGGCATGTGCAGGAAAATAGTGGGTTATACAAGGTTCGAACTTGTAGCTCCACCCGTGTGAACGATGTGCTTCCGGACATTTGGGGATATTTGAGGATGCATTATGGCCATCTGGTTCGTAGCGATGCGGAGCAAGCGCTAGCACATAGATTAGGCCTTATGAATCGGCGACCTACGAGATCAGACCTCTCCACGTCTACCATTGGTTAGGTGGGGCCAAGTTCCGGCAATATCCAAAATCCAGCCGCCTATCTCTGCTTCGATCCAAACAGCGCATTTGACATTCAGGGACCGTGGCCGCGGAAACCGCCCCTCGCTCATGCGCTTATAAATTGCAGATCGGCTTAGCCCAACGCGGTTCATGACTTCAGGCAGCGTTTTGAACAACTCGTCCCCAAATTGCCCCATGTCTGCATGCATCCCGTCAGTTGCCATATCTTCATGCCCGGCAAGCGCTAGCGCGCAAATGCCTTTGTCGACTGAATCGGTTTCAACAATCTCGCGCGCCAGTTCGATGCCATGGCTTCTTGGCGTGCCCTCTGATTTTCGTCCAAGAATAATCAAAGTCCCGCCCTGACTTTCATCCTAAATATCTCAATATGGATGCAAATGCCCTAAGTTTCTGATTGATTCGGTCGTAACTACATTCAGGTTGTTCTGAGAGTAGTGATGGTCCGACTGCTGTGGTTCTGGATTTGCTTGGCGCTGGCGTTGCTCGCAACGCCGGTTGTGCACGCACAGACATTGACCACGTATACTAGCCTTACCACCTACAATGCCGCATTGCCCACAACCGGCGTGGTCAACCGGCTGGAGACGTTTTCATCAGTCGCAACGAATTATGCCGTCTCTCAAAGCACGCCGAACAACTGGAATGGCTTTACATTATCCGCTACCGGGACCTCTCCTTTTGGTTCATCCCAATATTGCGTCAATCTGCGCACCTGCATGAACTGGACCACCGCGCCTCCGACAACACAAGGCGTCTACATCGCCGTAGATGATCCGTCGTACGGCAACGGGACCGTCCGTTTTACGCCAACCGGAAAGGCATTCGCCTTTGGTCTTGACTATTGGGACTGGAACGATGGCAGCCAGCGTTCGGAACTTCTGGTGACACTCAGCAATGGGTCCACCTTTGTTGTGAATGGCCCAACAACGACTTCTGGCGCACCGGGTGGGTTCGTGGGGTTTCGCATTGATAACGCGTCGATATATGCAGGCATCCAAATCGCGCACATAACTTGGCGGAACATGAATTTCGATGCCGAGATCGTCGGCGTCAAAAATGTCCGCGTCGCGGAGGCCGTGCCGAATTTGCAGGTCAGTAAAACGTCCCAGGTTTGGGATCCCGCCACGCCCAATCCCAAAGCTGAGCCAGGCAAAGAAGTCATATACCAGATCGACATTACCAATTCAGGCCTTAGCGCTCCCGACGCAGGCTCGGTATTCATTGTAGACGCGATCCCCGCGCAGCTGTCGTTCTGGAATGGTGACATTGATGCAGGCGGAGCCGATGTTCACCCGATAACAGCGACGGTAGGTTTCGTTCAAAGCAATGGCGCGACCATGTCCTTCAACCCAGCGACGGACATACGATATTCGACCGCCGCCAGCGCCCCAACCAGCTTTGCTCAATGCTCTAGCATAGCTTTGGACAACAGTTTTCGACCGGATATCA
>CAZNEO010000045.1:0-18623 GCA_964572205.1 uncultured Sphingorhabdus sp. | reverse complement strand
GTGCCAATATGGATAAATCAGGATGGGCCGCTGTGCCGCCTGCATTCCAACTTCCCGGTGACATAGCGCTTGTTAAGTGCGCGCCGCGGCAGTGGCATTTCCTTGTCCATGTGCCCGGCGGCGCAGTTCACGCCCATGCCGGTCTGGGCCGGGTCGTCCTTTTATCGGGCTCTGCGCCATGGCCCGTGCTGGCGGCGTGGCGAAGCAGCGGAGATTGAGATGGCTACAGTGATATTGTCCACCGTTGGGGCCGTTGTTGGTGGCCCCATAGGCGGCGCGATCGGGGCGATTGTCGGGCAGCAGATTGACCAGGCAATATTCGGTCAGGGCAAGGCGCGTGAGGGGCCGCGCCTCAAAGAACTGGATGTGCAGACATCCAGCTATGGCACGCAGATTCCAGCGATTTTTGGTGCGATACGGGTTGCGGGCACTGTCATCTGGTCGACGGACCTGATTGAGCGGCGCAAGAAAAGTGGAGCAGGCAAAAACCGCCCGTCCAGCATCGAATATAGCTATTCAGCCAGTTTCGCAGTGGCCCTTTCATCGCGTCCGGTCATGCGCGTTGGCCGGATCTGGGCGTACGGCAATTTGCTGCGCGGCAGCGCGGGTGACTTCAAAACAGAAACCCAATTCCGGTTTCACTCTGGCCATGGCGACCAGCCGCCCGACCCGCTGATGGCATCGGCGGAGGCACCGGGTGCTTGTCCTGCCTATCGCGGGCTGGCTTATGCGATGTTTGAAGACCTGCAGCTGGCTGATTTTGGTAACCGCATCCCATCCCTGACATTTGAAATTTTTGAACGCGATGGCGCGGTCCGCCTTGTTGACATCGCGTCTGCCTGTTCGGGCGGCCTGATTGGCGGAAATGCGGTGGTCGCGGTAGATGGCTTTGCCGCACAGGGCGCTGATTGCCGTTCGGCTTTGGGTGGCGTGCTTTCGACATTCCCCGCCGACATTGTGGCATCGGGCGATGGCCTTGTGATGTCGGATTGGTCCGAGCCGCGTGCGATCACAACAGTCGATGCCATTGCCGTGTCCGATGGCGGCAGCCGGCTTGCGCTGCCGAAACAGATGCTTGAAGCCAGCAGCCGTGCGCCTGCAATGCTCTAAATCCGCCATTATGATCCTGGCCGGGATTATCAGGCGGGCCTGCAATCGAGCCGCAAGATTGGATTTGCCCGCAATGGCCAGCAGATCGAACTTGCGGCCGCAATAGGCGCAGACCGCGCCCGCGCTCTTGCCAACGCACAATTGCTGAGCCGTTGGCGTGGCCTCAACCGGCTGAGCCTGTCCTTGCCCCTGGACAAAACAAGCCTGCGTGTCGGAGATTTTTTGCGCCTTGAGCCCGGTGCGCCGCCAATGCGGATCATTGAAATTGAGCGGCAACGCGGCACAATCCAAATCAGCGCCAGCGAGTGGACGGACCCATCATCTGGTCAGGCCGTTGCCGATCCGGGACGCAACCTCGCCCAGCCAGATCTGGCCGCGGGCGAGAGCCGCCTGCTGCTGGCGGATTTGCCCGCATTTGGAACCGATGACCCAGCAAAACCGGAGGTCGTGGCTGCTGTTGCCGGGACCGCACCGGGCTGGAGGCGCGCGGCGCTTTCGCTGGTGGAAAGTGAGCGTGTGGTTGAAATCGGTCAATCCACCGGGTCTGCCGTGATTGGAAATCTGGTCGGAACCTTGCCCGTCCATTCTCCAATGCTGTATGATGTATCCAACCGCCCGATACTGCGCCTGTTGCACGCGGGAATGCGTCTGCCCCCGGGCACCGGCAATGTGGCCGATTTTGATGCGCCGGCAATCTGGCTGGGCGGTGAAATAATCCGCTATGCCAATGCGGCGCAAATTGCCCCGCTTGATTATGAAATTTCCGGGCTTCAGCGTTGCTGTTTTGGCGCATCGGCCTCTGCACCGCATCCTGGCGATAGCGCTTTCTTTCTGATCGATGGCGCGTCGCTTACCCCAATTGACAGCCTGCCGCTGCCCATTGGCGCAACATTGGAAGTGGAGGCTTTGGGCCTTGCCGATTCTGTTCCCGCAAGCGCCGGCCTGATCGTTACCGGGGCCGCGATAACCCCGCGAACGCCTGTGCATGGCACGATTTCCCAATTGCCGAATGGCGATATTGAGCTTGGCTGGATAAGGCGCGAAAGGCTGAATTTCGGCTGGGCCGACGGTATTGAAATTCCGAATAGCGATGGGGCCGACGCCTTTGTCGTGGACATGTACCATGGCGGACAATTGTCGCACAGTTGGACCACCGGCCAATCCCTTTTGACCGTTCCTGCCTCGCTGATCGCATCGTTGGGCCTGCCGCCGGGCGCGTTACTGGCGTTTGAAGTGCGGCAATTGGGCCGACATGCCCGCTCCGCGCCGCTGACTCTGGATGTGCATTACTGACCCCCTTAGCCAAGGATAAATATTCCATGCCTGATACCGCAACACCGCGCCACGGCCTGCCCCACCTGTTTGTCGGCCAGGCGCAAAAGGAAGTCACCCATAACGAGGCGCTGGGCCGGATCGACGGCCTGCTGCATCCTGTGATTGAGGACGAACGCGCTGCTCCGCCATCTGCACTGAACGCAGCCGATGATGGCCGCTGCTGGCTCATCATGACTGCTGCGACTGGCCTGTGGACAGGCAAGTCCGGGCAAATCGCCCGCTGGTCAGGGGGAAGCTGGCGCTATTTTTTGCCCTGTGAGGGCATGTGCATTTTCGATGAGACCAGCGGAATCAGACGTTTTTACATTAGCGGCGTATGGACCAGCCCTGACGCAATTGCGAACCCTGTCGGCGGCACTATAATCGATGCCGAGGCGCGTGCGGCGCTGGTGTCGGTTTTGGCACTCTTGCGGGAGATTCGGTTAATTCCCCTATGATATTTCCCCGAAAGACATGCCGCATCAACGCTCGCCTTTTAGCTGGTGCTTTGCCTGCAATTCAAAGGCATTATCCGGCGCAGAATCTTTCAAAAGGCGACATTTTGGCAACAGTTTAGGCGAATGTAAGCTTGCATCACTTCCCTCGACTCGGTAGGACGCGATACCAATTTTTCATCCTTAGAAAGAAAAGGGGAAAGTAGATGCGTAAGTTAGCCATTGGTCTGGCACTCGCTTCCACTGCTCTGGCTTCGCCTTCCATGGCCCGTGACGGTCAGTGGTATGTTGGAGTTGATGGCGGTGCGATGCTGGTTGAAGACCTCGACCTTGATATCGGCGCTGCGCCGATTGAAGGCACCGCCAACACTGACACTGGCTATGATTTTGGTGCGGTTGTCGGTTATGATTTTGGCGGTTTCCGCCTCGAAGCTGAGACCAGCTATCGTGAAACCGACCTGCGCAGCTTTGCCAGCTCGGTCTCGGCGATTCCTGGTGGTGCTGCTGCAACGCTTGCAACCCCCGGCCTGAAGCCGACGGGCGGCGACGCCAACGCGCTCAGCTTCATGCTCAATGGTATGCTTGACTTTGGTGACGACGACGGCCTTCAGGGCTTTGTCGGCGCTGGTGCAGGCGTTGCCCGCGTTGATGTTCAGCAGGTTTTTGGCGGTCCGTCATGGCTTGATGATTCGGACACCGGCTTTGCCTGGCAGGCAATTGCTGGCGTTCGCGCGCCGCTCAGCGACAGCTGGGACGTTGGCCTGAAATATCGCTTCTTTAACGCAGCGAATGTTGACTTGGTTGACCGTCTGGGCCGCGATGTCAGCACGCGCTTCCGCTCGCACAGCATCATGGGCAGCCTCGTGTACAACTTTGGCGGCGAAGAAGTCGTTGAAGTGATCGAGACACCGCCGCCGCCGCCGCCGGTTGTTAATGTACCGCCGCCGCCGGTTGTTAATGTACCGCCGCCGCCGAAGCCGGTACCGCCGGTCGTTCGTTGCAACACCGGTCCGTACATTGTCTTCTTCGATTGGGACAAGTCGAACCTGCTTCCGGCAGCGACCTCGGTGCTTGATAACGCCGTTTCGCAATATGCAAATTGCGGCAATGCGCGCGTGATGCTTGCTGGTCACGCCGACAAGTCGGGTGCTCCATCCTACAACGTTGGTCTGTCGCAGCGTCGTAACGCTTCGGTCCGTGCTTACCTTGAATCAAAGGGTATTCCGACCGGTGTGATCACGACCGAAGCGCTGGGTGAAACTGCTCCGCTGGTGCAAACCGCCGACGGCGTGCGTGAACCGCAGAACCGCCGCGTTGAAGTGACTTATGGTCCGGGTTCGGGCAACTAAGTCTGAGTTGACATATGAAGGAAAAGGCCGGTCGTTGACCGGCCTTTTTTTTGTTCAGGCGACTTTGGCCATTCCTGTTGCCGCGCTGTTGCTACTATGCCCTTTTGCCGCATCTAGCAGCCGCGCCTCCAGCGCCTTCATCCGCGCCTTCGCCTCAATCTTCCCGCCAAACAGGTCGGTTACGTAAAATGTATCAACCGCACGCTCGCCATAGGTTGCGATATGGGCGCTGTGCAACGTGACCTTTGATTCAAATAATGCCTGGGCAAGATTATTCAGCAATGCTGGCCTATCGGCGGCATTCACTTCAATCACCGTGAAACGGTTGGATGCCACATTATCGATGAAAACCGACGGCGCGACGGCAAAGGCCGATGCGCGCCTTTTGGGGTTGGGTTTGGCCCCAAGCTTTTCGGCCATTTTGCTGCGATTAACCAGCGCCTCGCCGATCGCCTGACGTAACCGTTCAATCTGCCCTGCCTCTTGAAATGGGCGCCCCAAGGGGTCCTGAACCAGGAAATTGTCCAGCGCCATGCCGTCCGTACTGGTGTGCACTCGCGCGTCGATGATATTTCCCCCAGCGACATGGATTGCCCCTGCAATCCGGTAAAACAGCCCCGGATGGTCCGCGGCCAGCACAGTGATTAGCGTCGCCCCGCGTTCCGGATAATAGCAGGCGTCGATTGCCAGCCCCGACCCGTCATAGTCCAGCAACAGCCGGGCATTGCGCTGGATGATGTCCGCTGGTTCGGCAATCCAATATGGCCCCGGCAAGCGCTGTGCCAAAGCGGCAAAACGCTCAGGTGGCAAAGCCACCATGTCCGCCAGCTCAGCCTTTTTCGCCTTAATCCGCTCATCCCGGCCTCTCTGCTTGTGGCCAAGCCGCAGCACCTCTTCCGTGGCTTCGAACAGGTCGGACAAAAGCTGCCTTTTCCAACTGTTCCAGACGCCCGGCCCCACCGCGCGAATGTCAACAACGGTCAATATCAACAACAGGCGCAGCCGTTCCGTTGACGCAACGACCTGCGAGAAATCCAAAATGGTCTTAAAATCGGCCAAATCGCGCTTGAACGCTGTTGCGGACATCAACAGATGATGGCGCACCAGCCAGCTAACGGTCTCTGTTTCAGCCTCATTCAGGCCAAGCCGCGGACATAGCGTGCGCGCAACCTCTGCCCCCAAAATGCTGTGATCGCCTCCTCTGCCCTTGGCGATGTCATGCAGCAAAACCGCCATATATAAGACGCGCCGACTGACCACCTGTTTGGCGATGGCGCTGGCGAGGGGATGATCCTCCTTGTGCTCCCCCTTCTCAATCTGGGCCAATAAACCAATAGCGCGGATGCTATGTTCATCGACCGTATAGTGGTGATACATGTCAAACTGCATCTGCGCCACGACCCGGCCAAAATCCGGGATAAAGCGGCCGAAAATCGTTGCTTCATTCATCCAGCGCAGCACGGTTTCAGGATCCTGATGCGATGTCAGTATCTCCAGGAACATGGCATTAGCAGCGGGATCGTTGCGTACCTTGTTGTCAATTAATCGCGCATCCCGCCTTGCTGCGCGCATTGCCAGCGGATGAATTTCCAAACCATAACGACCCGCAAGATTGAACATCTCGATCATCCGTGCAGGTTTCTGGCTGAGAAAATCATCATCGGGCAAGGCCAGCCTGCCTCGGTCAAGGGTGAAGCCGTTCAGTTTGCGCGGCCGTCTTGACAGGCCCGGCAGGAAGCGCCGCCCCTTTTTCCCCATTGTTTCATCGAGATGTGCAAGGAACAGGCCGGTCAGGTCGCCGACGGTTTTCGCATTGAGAAAATAGAGCTGCATGAAACGCTCAACTGCGGAGCGGCCCGGCCGGTCCGCAAAGCGCATCCGTTCCGCAACGTCGCGCTGCAGGTCAAATGTCAGCCGGTCTTCACCGCGTCCGGCCAGATCATGCATATGGCATCGCACCGACCACAGAAAATTTTCGGCGCGTTCAAATTTCCGATATTCCTCATCGGTGAACAGGCCAACCTCAACAAGGGCAGCGGGCGAGCGGACGCGGTGCACATATTTCCCGATCCAGTATAATGTGTGCAGATCGCGCAACCCGCCCTTGCCATCCTTGACATTGGGCTCGACCACATAGCGGCTATCGCCCATTTTTTTGTGGCGCTCATCGCGCTCCGCCATTTTGAGCGCGACAAAATCAGCGGCTGTTTTCCCGACCACTTCGGTCCAGAACCGGTTTGAGGCTTCCTCGTAAACCTCGCGGTCGCCCCAGATGAACCTGCTTTCCAATAGGGCCGTGCGGATGGTCAGGTCTTCGGATGCCATCCGTACAGTTTCGTCCAGCGACCGGCTGGACTGGCCGACCTTCAGGCCCAAATCCCACAGCACATAAAGGACTGCCTCCACGACCTGCTCGGTCCAGGCTGTCCGCTTATACGGCGTTACGAACGCGATATCGACGTCGCTAAAGGGCGCCATCTCTCCCCGACCATAGCCCCCTACCGCGAGGATAGCGATCCGCTCAGATGCGGTGCGATTGGCCGTGCGGTACAGCTTTCCAACGACATGATCATAAATCAGCCTAATCAGCTGGTCGATCAGGAACGCCTGCTCCTGCGCGGCCTGATACCCATGCGATGGGTGCGCGCGAAGTCGTTCGGCAATCTCGCGGCGGCCGTTGGTCAGGGCCGCCTGCAATTCTGCAATGATCGCGGGCCGCGCTTGCGCACCACCATCCACCGCAGAAAGCATCTCCAGCCGCTCGGCCAGCGCCTTGCGATCAATGATGGCGCGCTGCTGCGCCGGGCGGGTGATCTGGTGTCGCATTCACCCCGTCATAGGAAGCGATGCAGCTGATTGCAAAGCCTCAGGCTGCGATAGAGACCCGTTCATTATACTCCCGCTTCAGTGTCACCCGGTCGATTTTTTGGGTTCCCAATCGGGGCAGTGGCTCATCCACCCGCCAGAAATGGGCCGGAACCTTGAAGGGTGCCAGCTTTCCGCCAAGATATTCGCGCAGCTTTTCAGGGGTGAGGTCGGAACCATCCTTGGTCAGATAGACCATACCGGGAACCTCGCCATAGCGCTCATCGGCAATTCCAAAGACCGACAATTCGACGATGTCGTCATGCTCATAGGCGGCGGCCTCAACTTCCGGGCAGCTGATATTTTCCCCGCCACGGATGATGATGTCCTTCTTGCGATCCACGATAAACAAATAGCCATCTTCATCCAGATAACCAATGTCGCCGGTGCGGAAAAATCCGTCCTTGGTAAAGGCGGCGTCTGTGGCCTCAGGATTGTTCCAATAGCCGTTGAAATTGGCGATTGTGCGGATACACACTTCGCCGCGTTCGCCGCGCGGAACGGGTTTGCCATCGTCGTCCAGCATTTCCACTTCGACCAATGGCTTGGTGGCAGGCCCAGTGCTTTCCGGCTTTAGCAGATAATTTTCGGTGAAGTTGCCGCAGCCAACGCCATTGGTTTCCGTCAGGCCATAGCCGAGCAGCGGATAGCCCCAATCCATTTCCTTTTTGATTTTCTTCACATGCTCGACCGGACGCGGTGCCCCGCCGGCGGCAAATCCTGTGCAGCTCGTCAGGTCATATTTGTGGCGGTTGGGATGTGTGGCGATTTCGATGCTCATCAGCGGCACGCCGACGAAATAGCTGATTTTTTCCTTTTCTATAAGGCGCATCGCTTCTTCGGCATCCCATTTGGGCATCATCACCAGTTTGCGACCAATGGCAAAGCTTTGCAGAACCAACGGGACCGACGCAGTGACATGGAACAACGGCACATTGACGAGCGACGATGCCTGTTCGGGGATGTTGGTGCCAACGGAGCTTAATATTTCAAAGAACACCAGCGACTGGCCAGCATAGCTCATTGCACCCTGCACGACGGCGCGATGATCCGAAACCGCGCCCTTGGACTGACCCGTTGAGCCGGATGTGTATAGGATCGTGGCATTGTCCGTCGGCTCGATAGCGGGCAGAGGGGTATCGCTGCTGCCCCCCTTTGTCAGCAAGATACCAAGGCCATCCAGCGGCATACTGTCATGCTGGAAATTCAATACTTCGCATGAGCCAATATCCTGGCCTACCAGTCGCGCGGCCCGCTGTTCATCGGCAAGCACATAGCGACATTCGACCATGCGAATGCCATCGGCCAGTTCGCCACCCTGCCACCAGCCATTAAGCAAGGTGGCAACGCCGCCTGCCATGACGATTGCCATAGAGGCGATGATCCAGTTGGCTGAATTGCGCGCCGCAATCCCCACCCGGTCGCCCTTTTGCAGGCCATATCCCTCGACCAGTCCGCCGGCAAGCGCGCGGGCCGCAGCATGACATTGGGCAAATGTCAGGCGAATGTCGCCGTCCACCAGAAATTCTTTGTCGCCGTGCATGGCGCAAAAGCCCGCCAGATAATCACGCAAATTGGCGGGAGCCTTCGTCAGAAAAGGCATTTGGTGGCCATATTTTTCGACATAGCCCACAGTGAGTGGGCCGTCATTGGCCATCAGCTTGGCAACGGTGGCTTCGATCGCCCGATCAAGATCGGTGGGCATAGCGAATCTCTCCTTTTTGTTTTTTTCCTATTGTCCTAGACGATATAGGAACACATTCACCGGAAGGAAACGGGCTTGAATCTCGAAATCTTGGCTGCAGTGCCACAATTTACGCGCATGTCAGAGCTTGGGCTTGATCCGGTGCTCTTTGAAATAGGCTTCTTCAAGCTGCGCTGGTACTCGCTTGGGTATCTTGTCGGCATCATGCTTGGCTATTGGTGGCTCCTCAAACTGATTGCCAAGCCCGGTGCGCCGATGTCGCGGGTCCATGCCGATGAAATGATCCTTTACGCGACGCTTGGCATTATCCTTGGTGGTCGCTTGGGCTATATCATCTTTTATCAGCCTTCCATTCTTGCCAATCCCATCGATATTTTCAAATTATGGGAAGGTGGCATGTCGCTGCACGGCGGCACATTGGGCACGATTTTCGCCATTTGGCTGCATAGCCGCCGGTTCAAGCTCTCCTTCCTGCGGGTTTGCGATTATATTGCCTGCTGCGTGCCTTTTGGCCTGTTCCTTGTGCGCATCGCCAACTTCATCAACGGTGAATTGTGGGGACGCGAAACCGATGTTGCCTGGGCCGTGATCTTTGACACCAGTGGCGATGGCGCTGGTCTTGTTCCCCGCCACCCAAGCCAGATTTACGAAGCGCTGACCGAGGGGTTGATGATGGCAGCGATCATGTGGCCGCTCTTTTGGAAAACCGACGCGCGTTACAAGCCGGGTTTCTTTTTCGGCCTGGCAGCCGTCATTTACGGCGTTTCGCGTTTCTGCATCGAATTTGTGCGCGAACCGGACGCCCACTTGACTCATCTCGTGGAGCAGACCGGGCTAAGCATGGGGCAATGGCTGACTTTGCCGATGATCGTGATTGGCCTTTATCTTGTCCTGACAGCGGCGGGGCGGCGGCAAAGGGTTGAGCCCGTTGCCGGAAACAGCAGTGTCGCCTGACACCCCCTCACTTGCCGAGCAGCTTGCCCGGCAGATTGCGGTATCCGGGCCGATCAGCGTTGCCGAATATATGCGGCAGGCAAATTCTGCTTATTATGCCAAGGGCGATCCGCTGGGCGTGGCAGGAGATTTCATTACAGCGCCGGAAATCAGCCAAATATTTGGTGAGCTGGTTGGGCTGTGGTTTGCCGATCTCTGGTTGCGTCGTGGAAGAGCGGACCCGATCAATCTGGTCGAGCTTGGCCCAGGACGCGGAACGTTGATGGCGGACATCGTCCGGGTTGTCGGCAAATTCGGCTTTGCGCCTTCTGTCCATCTGGTTGAAACCAGTGAGACGTTGCGCGGCATTCAGCTGCAAAATGTGCCGCAGGCGCGCCATCACGACAGCATCGAAAGCCTGCCCGATCAAGGCCCGTTGTTCATCGTTGCCAATGAATTTTTCGACGCCTTGCCGGTGCGTCAATTTGTTGCGACCCATGCGGGCTGGCGGGAACGCGTGCTTGTGCGGGAGCGCGGGGCCCAATTTACGCCCATGCCCGGAACCATGGCAGTCGATCATCTTGTGCCTGCCGATTTTCGCAATGCACCAACGCCAAGCATTTACGAAAGTTCACCAGATACCGCTGAGATAATCCTGAATCTTTTGCAGCGAATGCAGATGCGCGGCGGGCTGTTGCTGATTATCGACTATGGCTACGTCCTGCCGGGGCTTGGCAGCACGCTACAGGCGGTAAAGGCACATGAATATGCCGATGCGTTTGAAAGTCCGGGCGAACATGATCTTACTGCTCATGTGAATTTTTCCGAAATTACCCGTCTTGCCTCGATGCAGGATATGCCGGTTCATGGCCCTGTGGAACAAGGGCACTGGTTGAAAGCGCTGGGTATCGACCAGCGGGCAGCGGCATTGTCAGCCGCTTCGCCCCATCGTGCGGACGAGATTGCGGCAATGCGTGATCGTTTGACCGAACCGGTGCAAATGGGCACACTGTTCAAGGTCATGGCAATCACCGCGCAAGGCGAACCCGTGCCCGAAGGTTTTGCAGCGCCCTAAAGGAAAGGGCCTCTAGCCCGCAGCAGGCGGGGCAATCCAGTTTGCAATGTCGGCGGCAACCATATTTGCCGCTTCATTAAGTGCGGCGCCCGTCGTCGCCGCGGTAATTTCGACAATGGTGATGCGCGCTTCAAACCGGCGTTTCTCGATTTCCTTCCCCGATTGAAGCTGGACTGCATCAAACACGACAATCGCCTCGTTTCTGCGGGCATCGACGCCAAATTCAACCAGTTCGCCTGCCAGATAATGCTGGGCCTTTCCACCAGCACTCACTTCATTCAATACCAGCTTTCCGGTCTGCGCACCGATTGTTTCGGTCAATAGCCGCTGCATCAGTGGGGCAGGCTTGTCCGACCAGACTGCATCCTTGATATAGGCGATGTTGCTGGCATCGACCTGAACCGGCACGCGGTTCGTATCCAGTTTCCGGGGCACATCAGGAACCAGAACGACCAGCGCATCTTGCGCCTGCCCGCGGTGCACCGCCCCGCTTGAAATCATCTTTGCAGGCGACAGAACAAGCATGGATGGGGGGGCTTTCGTCCCCAGATTAACGCAGCCGCAAAGCGCAATCACGCTGGCTAGTGCGGCCATCCTTCGGGCAGTCAACATAGTGCGCTTGCTCATCATTTCTTCCCCGGCTCATAATCGGGCAGTTGGGGTGATGCTATCAATCCCGTCACGCCTTGCTGGTCAAGCCGCTCAGTCAGCCTTTTCAGCGACGCCGAAAGCAGCCGCAAATCCCGGGCAAGCTGGTTCACCTCAGGCAATGTCTGGCTGTTCAGTGTTTGAATGGCAGGGTCAGCGCTGCTCAAGGTTTTTTCCAAAGCCTTAAGGCTGCCATTTGCCGCAGTCAGCGTGCCGCGCAGTTCAGCCATCATTGGCTTGCCTTCATCGGTCAGCAGCGCATTTGCATTGCCGGACAAGGCCGCCAGTTGGTCGGCAGCTGCGCCTGCCTTTGCCAAAGTCGTGCGCGATTCCTGAATTGCGGCCTGCAGATCAGGCGCTTGGCTTGCAAGCGAACCGGACAGGCTTTCCACATTATCCAATATCTTTTCGATGGATTCCTGGTTCTTGTCAGACAGGATACTCGTCAGCCGTTCGGTTAGCGTGGATAGTCGTTCAACCAGCAAAGGCGCATTGTTCAAAAGCTCACCCAGCGCGCCGGGCTTTGTTGGAATAACAGGGACGCCCGCAGGACAGACCGCCTTTGGATGTTGTTTGGGGCAGCTGAGCCGCGGCGCGCCCTTTACCCCGCCATCAAGCTGTATTTCGGATACACCGGTAAAGCCGACCCCGCTAATCGTGGCCGTTGTGCCCTGACGGATCGGGATTTTTGCATCGATGGAAATGCGGACCCGGACAAAATCGGGATCAGGGCCCCATAGTTTGATTTCATCGATCTGGCCTACCGGGACACCCGAAAAGGTGACGGCAGACCCCTTTGCCAGCCCGTTCACGGCCTGCTGGAAAAAAATGTCATATTTGCGCTTGTCGCCTTCCGCGCTGCGCGAAAGCCATATGGTAAAGCCAGCAAGCACAGCCAGCAAAAGCAGCGTGACTGCGCCAACAAGGATATGGTTGGATTTTGTTTCCATTCCGCCTGCTTATGGCCTGTCGGCTGTCATCTTGTCCACGCCCTATTTCTGCCGCCGGTCAAAGGGTCTGGCGGCGCGGCCGCGTGGACCGGAAAAATATTCGTGGATCCAAGGGTGCTGGGTTGCAAGCAATTCGTTAATTTGTCCAACGGCAATGACATGCTGATCCGCCAGCACAGCGACGCGGTCGCAAATCGCATAAAGCGAATCGAGGTCGTGGGTGATCAGGAAAACGGTCAGCCCCAATGTTTCTTTAAGGCTAAGCGTCAGCTCATCAAATTTGGCAGCGCCGATCGGATCAAGCCCGGCGGTCGGCTCATCGAGGAACAGCAGCTCAGGGTCCATTGCCAATGCACGGGCAAGGCCAGCCCGCTTTTTCATGCCGCCTGAAAGCTCCGAGGGATATTTGTGCGCTGCTTCAGGGGGCAGGCCGCTGAGATGGATTTTGTAGCGGGCGAGTTCGTCCAGCATCTGGCGCGAAAAGTGGGGGTAAAATTCCCGCAGCGGCACTTGGACATTTTCGGCGACTGTCAGTGTCGAAAACAGGGCGCCGCCCTGAAACAGCACGCCCCAGCGGCGGCGGACGTCGGTTGCCTCATCCTCTTCCTTGCCGCGCATCGATTCGTTGAACACCCGAATTTCGCCTGCTTCGGGTTCTTGCAGGCCAATGATTGAGCGCATCAAAACCGATTTGCCAGTGCCTGAACCGCCGACAACGCCCAGAATCTCGCCGGGCAGCACATCAAGATCAAGATTGTCGTGGATCACCTGGTCGCCGAAACAGTTTCGCAGACCCCGAACGGAGATGATGGGATCCATAGGCTCAATCCCACCCAATGCTGCTGAAAAATACGGCGAAGAACGCATCAAGCACAATGACAAGGAAGATCGCCTGCACAACCGCAGCGGTTGTTTTCAGCCCCACTTCCTCGGAATTGCCGTGAACGCGCATCCCCTGAAAACAGCCTGCCATAGCGATGATCGCGCCAAAGACCGGTGCCTTGATCATCCCCACATAAAAATCGGTGATCGGTGTGACTTCGCGGATGCGCTGCACAAAGGTGGCAGGCGGGATGTCGAGCGCAATCCAGCACAGCAGGCCGCCGCCTGCAATGGCAACGATGGACGCATAAATCCCCAGCAGCGGCATCATGATGATGGTGGCCAGCATTCGGGGGATAACCAGCGCCTCTGTTGGCACAACGCCAATTGTCCGCATGGCGTCAATTTCTTCGGTAATTTTCATGGTACCGATCTGGGCCGCAAAAGCTGATCCGGAGCGTCCAGCGACCATGATGGCAGTCATCAGCACGCCCAGTTCGCGCAAAGTAAGCCGCCCGACCAGATTGACGGTGAATACCTCTGCGCCAAATTGCCGCAATTGCACTGCACCTTGCTGTGCGATCACGATGCCGATCAGAAAGCTCATCAATCCAATAATGCCAAGCGCGCGCACGCCCACCATGTCGAAATGCTGGACAACGGCATGGATGCGAAACCGCCGCGGGTTCATCAGCAGTTCGAAGACGGCCTTCACATTCTGTCCGATAAAGCCGATAAATTCCGCAAATGATGACGCCGCCTCGATGACGGCTTCACCCACTTCATTCACCAGCCACAAAGCCCGTGGGATTTTGGGGGCGGCGACGGGGTCTTGGGCATCGACGCCACCAACCGCGCAGATCAGTCGCTGCGCATCCTTGTCCGCGCCTTTTATTGCCGCACCATGATGGCGCGCTGTGCGATAAACAAGCCATGCGCCGACTGTATCGATATGGTCGATGTCAGACAGGTCAATCTCGCTGATCGGCCCCTGAAGCCGGTGCAACCGGTCATCAAGATCATGGATCGCGGCAATGGCCAGCGTCCCTGTAAAGCGCAAACCATGCGTGCCATCGGGCAACGAAGTTTCCGTGAAGTCCGCCGGTTGCGCCATTCCACTCAATTGGCGGATAACGCATCCATTCACAAGGCAGATTCAGGCGCTGCCACTATCGCACTTCCAAATTCAGGCGTTGGCGTCGATAAATCTTTCGGCGTCAAGTGCTGCCATACAGCCGGTTCCGGCGCTGGTTACCGCTTGGCGATAGATGTGATCCATCACGTCGCCGCAGGCAAAAACGCCCGGAACGCTTGTTTCGGTTGCCTGTCCCTCGGCCCCGCCGCGTACCTTGATATAGCCGCCTGCCATGTCCAGATGGCTTTCAAAAATCTGCGTGTTCGGTTTGTGCCCGATGGCAATGAAAACGCCGTGAAGGTCTATATCGCGCGCCGTGCCGTCCAGTGTCGATTTGATCCGCATCCCGGTGACGCCCATGGGGTCGCCAAGCACCTCGTCAAGCACATGGTTCCAATGGATGGTCACTTTGCCCTCCTTTTCGCGCGCGAAAAGGCGGTCCTGCAGGATTTTTTCGGCCTTTAGCTTGTCGCGGCGGTGCACCAGCGTGACATGGCTGGCGATGTTGGCAAGGTAGAGCGCTTCCTCCACCGCAGTGTTGCCCCCGCCGATCACGGCCACGGGCTTGTTCCGGTAAAAAAATCCGTCGCATGTGGCACAGGCCGATACGCCTTTGCCCATATAGGCCGTCTCGCTTGGTAGGCCCAGATATTGCGCGCTGGCCCCGGTGGCGATGATCACTGCATCGGCGGTATAGTCACCGGACCCACCGGTCAGCGTGAACGGACGCTGCGAAAAATCCACCTTTTCAATATGGTCATTCTCGATCCGCGTGCCAAAACGCTCGGCATGTTTTTTCATGCGCTCCATCAGTTCGGGGCCCATGACGCCCGCATCATCGCCTGGCCAATTGTCGACCTCAGTCGTTGTCATCAGCTGGCCGCCCACTTCAATGCCCGTCACAATCATGGGGGAAAGATTGGCCCGCGCGGCATATACGGCTGCGGTATAGCCTGCTGGCCCTGAGCCGATAATGATGACGGGTGCATGACGATCTTTGGACATGAAACAACGAATCCCCTGTGTCTGAGCAAGTGTCTGAGCAACAGCCACATAGGCAGGCGGCGACAAAGCGCCAAGGCGAAGCCCGAAACTATCCCCAAAAAAGTGGCTTTCCTTTGCACAAACCCGCTTTTATCAGGCCGCCACTCATATTCATCAGGGGACGATTCATGCCGACCATCACTGTAATTGATCGCAGCGGGAATGCACGCGATGTGCAGGCCGAAACCGGGCTGTCGCTGATGGAGGTCGTCCGCGACAATGGCTTTGATGAATTGCTGGCCTTATGCGGTGGCTGCTGCAGCTGCGCTACCTGCCACATTTATGTCGGCGATGGCTTTGAAACCGCACTGCCTGCGATGAGCGAGGATGAAAATGATCTGCTCGATTCAACCGATAGCCGCAACGACCATTCCCGGCTTTCCTGCCAGATTCCGGTTACCGACGCGCTCGACGGCCTAACGGTCACCATTGCGCCAGAGGATTGATTATCCGCGCAAGGCAGTGGTCATTGCCTCTGCCGTAACCGGATAGCCAAAGCCATCGGGCACGCAGATGTGCGGGACGCCGTCGCGGTCCTCGACATAAGTGAACAGCAATTTCACCGGAAATTCCGCTGCGTGGGTGCGCGCGTCGTGAAAGCTGCGAAATTGCGCCAGCCTTTCCAGATTGCGCTTGGTCGGGAAAATTGCCTTCACCTCGCCGCGTTCCAGCCTGTCCAGCACGCCAAGTGCGCTGTCCCAAAAAAGCGCGCGATTTTCGGTATTGTCGACTTTGGCCTCCCCGCCTGCATCGCCCGCATCGATAAGGTAAAAGCGGGTATCGAATACGCGGCTTTCAATGTTGGGCGGGCGCCACCGTGCCCATGGGATCAACTGATCCAGCTGCGGCGTCCATCCCTGTTCCTCGCAGACCGCGCGCAGGCTTTCTCCTCGATGCAGGGCAGCACGGGCATCATGGCACGATGCAGGGTCTGAAACGCCACTCAGCCCCAGCGCCAGCCCGGCCTCTTCAATCGTTTCTCGGATCACTGCGATCCTTGCTGCCGCTTCATCCAGATCAAGGTCGTGGGACAATGTCCGTGCATAATCGAAATCGGCTGCGTCGACTTTGCCGCCCGGAAAGACAACGGCTCCGCCTGCAAAGGCCATGCTTTTTACCCGTTCGACCATCAGGATCAGGGGCGGGCCGCCATCCGGATTGTTCCGGAAAATCACCATTGTTGCTGCAGGTGTTGCAGGCGGCAGTATTTCGCCCGTTACCGGGTGGCGGTCTTGTGTCTGAGGCATTGATGCTTTGCAGCATGATTGGCTGCCCTTGCCAAGCGAAGTTTTTGCGAAGGCTTTTGCAAGCTGCGGCGTTATAGATTTGATAAAGGTTTTTCGCAGGAAGCCAATGGCACAAAGCGCGGCAATGGCAGATGATAGCGACGATGCACTGATGGCCCGGCTGGCAGTGCGCGACGCCGATGCGCTGCGCCTGCTGTCGGAACGCCATGCGTCGGTGCCCTGGCGCATATCCTATCGGATGCTGGGCGATGCGGGCGAAGCCGAAGACGTCGCGCAAGAGGCATTGCTGCGGCTTTGGCAACATGCAGATCGCTGGCAGCCAGGAGGGGCAGGGGTGGCGGCCTGGCTGACCAGAGTGTGCACTAATCTGTGCCTTGACCGCCTGCGCCGAAAGCGCTTCCTCAGCAGCGAGGCGGTTCCGGAACGGACCGATGATGCGCCATGTGCAGATATGCGGATCGTCAGCGAACAGGCACAGGCAGCGGTCAAACATTGTATCGAGTCACTGCCAGACCGGCAGCGGGCCGCGATTGTCCTCACTTATTATGAAGAACGGCAAAACCAGATGGCAGCAGGCATATTGGCGATGCAGTTGAAGGCCTTTGAATCGCTGCTGTTCCGCGCGCGCGCCGCGCTGAAGGCCTGTATTGAGGGCAAGGACATTGCCGTTGCCGATATCGGGCAAGCTTCATCATGACCCAATCCGACTTTCCTCCACACATTGCCGCGGCGCTTGATCTTTATGCGGTACCGCCCGTGCCGCATGGTTTTGCTGACCGGTTGATCCAGCGACTGGCGACAGGCACTCTGCCCGCGCCGGAACTGCCTTTCGGCACAGCAAGTCGCAGACCGCAGCATCGCGGGGCTTCCGCATTTTGGCGACGGCCGGGGCGGGTGCTGCTGTCCGCTGGGGCGATCGGACTGGCAACCGCCACGGCGGCGGCGTCGGGATTACTGGGCGAGCGCGTCTATGTGCCTGTCGTCAGTGCATTGTTGGAGCAAGCAAACATAGTACCTGCGTCAAAGCCCGTTGCAAAGGCGCCGGCGAGGCCGAAGCCTGTTGCGCAAAAGGAGGAGGCAGTGCCCGATAACCCTCCTTTGACAGGGCAGGCGGCTGTTCGGGAGATGCGCGCAACGCTGCGCAATGATCCTGAATTCCGGGTGCTTTCGGCGGCGCAAAAGGCGGAGCGCATCCGGGCAGAAAATCGGGCGCTGGTCCTGTCCGGCCGGGCAACACCAGAAGATATTCGCGCGGTCCGGCTGCAACTTGCCCAAGAGCGCAAGGATAAGGCTGAGGCACTGCCTGCTCCATTAAAGCAAAAAGCGCGGCAATGGCGTGAGCGCTATGAGGCGGCCAGCACGGACGAGCAGGCGGCGATGCGCGCGGAGGCAAAGAAAAGGCGCGAGGAACGGCTGGCGCGGCGCAGGGGGCAGACGGAGAACCAAAGCGATGTCATTTTGTCGCCAGTCGAGTGATGCGGACGATCGCGCTGCTTGCATACAGCACAAAAATTATCGCAATATAATCAACAGATGGATAAAGAGGGACAGTCCCTATTTAAAATGCTGCTAAGCCAAAGGATGACAAGTCCACAAGCAGCACTACCTAGGTAAATACCGGCATTGCCCCAAAGCGGACAGCGGAGCATATTGCCGAGGCAGCGATTCTTCGGAGCTTTGTTAAAACGCTAGCGGGGTATCTTGGGCGGGGGCGTCCCTGATACCTACATACCTTGGCGTGAGGCGTCCAAATATGGACTTTGCGCCAACTCCGCTTACCCTAGCTGCCGGTCTCTCCCATGACCGATGCCAGAGGGGGATGTCCTCTGGCAACAACGGGACACAATCTCACCGTAATCTTTGCAACAAACCCTGCTGTAAAACCATGGGTTTGTAAAAGGCATAAATGCCTATCCGATTCGCTGTCAGACAGGTCTGCGGTCTAGAACGTGGGGCTTGGATGATGGGACG
>CAZNEO010000044.1:0-19986 GCA_964572205.1 uncultured Sphingorhabdus sp. | reverse complement strand
AGCATCATCTATGGCGTGCTGCCCAACGGGCTGCGCTATGCGATCAGGCCCAATAATCGTCCGCAAAACCAGGTGCTGGTTCGCCTTGCCTTTGATTTTGGCTCGGCCGCAGAGGCAGAGGATGAGCAGGGGCTGGCGCATTTTATCGAGCATATGGCGTTCAACGGCACAACCAATGTGCCCGAGGGCGAAATGGTCAAAATGCTGGAGCGGCTGGGGCTGAAATTCGGGGCGGATACCAATGCCTCAACCGGCTTTACCATGACCGATTACCGGCTGGACCTGCCCAAAGCCGACCCTGCGCTGATTGAACGGGCGCTATTCCTGATGCGCGAGACGGCCTCTGAAATGCTGATTGACCCGGCGGCGGTGGACCGCGAACGGGGCGTTGTGCTGTCCGAACTGCGGCAGCGCGACAATTTCCAGTATCAGCGCGACCGGGCGCTGTATCGTCACCTGTTCCCCGGCACATTTCTGTCCGACCGCTGGCCAATTGGCACCAAAGAGGTGCTGGAAACGGCCAGTGCCGAAACAATGCGTGCGCTCTATCGCAAATGGTATGTGCCTGACAGGGCGCGGCTAGTGATTGTCGGCCCGGTCGATCCTGTTGCCATTGAGCGGGAAATCGCCGCCAAATTTTCCAGCTGGCGTGGAAGCGGCGCGGCGCTGGGCGCGCTTGACCGCTGCACGCTGGACCCAGCGCGGACAGGTGCGGCAGCTTTGTTTGTCCACCCGCAGGTCAGCGAACAGCTGACGGTGCAGCGGTTGATCCCCGATAAAAAGCGGCCCGACACATTCGATACCAATTTGCTCAACATCAAAATGGGCATTGCCTCGGCCATTATTTCGGATCGGCTGGCCCGCACGTCCCGCGCGCAGGACATCGCTTTCCTTGGCGGCGGGACGGGCTTTGAGGCGGGGCTGTGCGATCAATATGCCCGCATCTCGTTCAACCTAACGGCCAAGGATGGCAGCTGGCGCAGCGTGCTTCCGGTGGTGGAGCAGCATATTCGCCAAGCCGTCGAACATGGTTTTAGCGATACTGAGCTTGCCGAACAGCTGCGGCGGCTGGATGCCAATTATGAAAATGATGTCAAAAGTGAGCCGACCCGGCCAAGCGCCTATTATGCGCAATTGCTGACTCGGCTGGATGACGACAATGTCATCAACAGCGCGGGGCAAAGCCAGATGATCTGGCGGCAAATCCGTCCCTTTATCACGGCCGATGCGGTCAGCGCGGAATTTGCCCGCTGGTTTGGGCAGATGGACGATCCGGTCATGTTCCTTGCCACGCCGCGCGGCGACGGGCTGGAACCTGCAACGCTGGCAGCGGCCTTTACCGAAAGCCGCGCGCTGGCCGTCGCTCCGCCACCCGTGCGCGAAACGCAGCAATGGGCCTATAGCGATTTCGGCCCGGCCGGCGAAGTGGTGCAGGACAGCCGCATCGCCGATCTTGATATCCGCACGGTCCGCTTTGCCAATGGCGTGCTGCTGAACATCAAGAAAACCGATTTTGAAAAGGACCGTATTCGCTGGTCGGTGCGCATCGATGGCGGGCAGTTCCATTTCGCGCCCGAGCAAAACTACCTTGCCAATGTGATGGACGGCACCTGGACTGCCGGCGGGCTGGGCAAGCATCCGATTGACGATTTGCGGGCGCTGCTGGCCGGTTCAACTGCGCAGCCCGGGCTATATGCGGGTCAGGATAATTTCGGCGCATCGGGCGCGATTGCATCAAAGGCGCTGGAGTTGCAGATGCAGCTGACCGCCGCTTTCCTGACCGATCCCGGCGAGCGCGAAGACTCGCTGCGCCTTTATCGGCGCGGCTTGCCCGAATGGTTCGCCCGGCGCGAGTCGACACCGCAAGCGGCGCTGGGCGTTGCCATTGGCCGGATCATGAATGACAATGACCCGCGTTTCAGCCTTGCCTCGCAAACGGCCTATGAAAGTGCCGATTTTGCGATGATTGACGCGGCGCTGGGCGATGCGTTGAAAAACAACCGGCTGGAAATCGGGTTGACCGGCGACCTGGACGAGGAACAGGCCATTGCCATTGTTGCCCGCACCTTTGGCGCGCTGCCCGCGCGTAAGGATAGCGTCGATCCCTATACCGCTGCGCGCACAACGCGCTGGTCGACGGCGACCGGCGTGCATGAAGTGCCGCATAAGGGCGAGGCAGGGCAGCTAAGCTGGCGGCGCATCTGGACCACCACCGATGACAGCGACCCGCGCGCCGAACAGGCAATGCGGCTGTTTGCATCCATGGCGCAAATCCGGCTGATCGAGGAGCTGCGCGAACGGCTGGGCAAGACCTATGGCATATTCGCCAGTTCGTGGATGTCGAATCTGTATCCGGGGCGCGGCACCTTCACGGTCGCAACCGATGGCAATCCGCAGGATCTGGCAGCGATTGAGGCCACGGTTGATGCGGTCATGGCAGAGATGCTCGCCAGCCCGGCCGGCGACGACCTGTTCCAGCGTGCACGCAAACCGACGCTGGAGGCCTATGCCGACTGGAAAAAGCAGAACGGCACCTGGTCCGGACTGGTGGCAACTGCCCAGACCAACAGCCGGCAGCTGGACCTGTTCCGGGAAAGCGAAACCCGCTTCCGCTCCATCAGCGCGGAGGAGGTGTGGCGGACAGCACAGATGCTGCTTAAGGAAAAGCAGCCCTTCACCTTCAGGGCATTGCCGGTGGCCACGCCTTAACGTTTGTGGGGTTTAGGGTGGCGGATCAGCTTAAACGGAACAAACTACCCCCGCGTTTTATATCCGCAGATAATGCCTAGCACGAATGACAGGAACAGTCCCAGTTGCAGCGATTCATGCGCGCCTTTGGGCCAGCCGAAAAATTCATAGCCAAAACCAAATAGGCCAACAAACATTGCTGCTGCCAATCCGACCATGGTTTTGCTCCTTTGCCCTATCTGACCCCGACACCGAGGTCTATCGGCAAGCATGACATCGCATTGCTCAACGCCGGGTTCAGCAAATTGGTTAATTTGGGGTATCGCCCCGCGCGGCCTCTTGCGCCGATGCGCCATCGCAGTATAGCGGCGGCAATTCTGCCAGCCCTTTTGCGCAAGGACCGTTTTGCCCATGAAAAGCCGCATCTTCGTGACCCTGAAAAATGGCGTGCTCGATCCGCAGGGCAAGGCAATCCACCATGCGCTGGAAGGGCTTGGCTTTGCAGGCGTGCAGGATGTCCGCGCCGGACGGCTGATCGAAATCGAGCATGACGAAAGCGTCAGCCGCGAGATGCTGGAAGAAATGAGCCGCAAGCTGCTGGCCAATATGGTGATTGAGAATTTCGAGATTGAAGGGGCCTGATATGCGCGCTGCGGTCATCCAGTTTCCCGGTTCCAACTGCGACCGCGACATGGCCGTAGCCATTCGGCAAGTGACAGGCGCGCAAACCTCCATGGTGTGGCACCGCGAAAGCGAATTGCCCGAAGGGCTTGACCTGATCGCTGTTCCGGGCGGCTTTTCCTATGGCGATTATCTGCGCTCTGGCGCAATGGCGGCGCGCTCGCCGGTGATGCAGGCCGTCGTTGCGGCGGCGGGGCGCGGCGTGCCCGTGCTTGGCGTGTGCAATGGCTTTCAGATATTGACTGAGGCGGGGCTGCTGCCCGGCGCGCTGATGCGCAATGCGGGCATCCGTTTTGTCTGCCGCGAAGTGGCGCTGACGGTCGAAAACAGCCAGTCGATCTTCACCAGCCAATATGATGCCGCTGAACGGATCATCATTCCCGTTGCCCATCATGACGGCAATTATTTCGCCGATGATGCAACGCTGGACCGGCTGGAGGGTGAAGGCCGCGTGGCGTTCCGCTATGCGGAGCCGGTCAATGGCTCGGCGCGCAATATTGCCGGTATATTGAATGATGCAGGCAATGTGCTGGGCATGATGCCGCACCCCGAACGGATGATTGAGCCGTTGCAGGGCGGATCAGACGGTCGGCGGCTCTTTGAAGGACTGATCCGCGAGATTGCGTGAGGCCAGTTCGTGATCGCCGGTTTTCGGACGCGGCTGTAACCACCGCCCCACCAGCAAAAGCACCGTCGGCCAGACCATTGTGTTCCAGATATCGTGCCAGTGCGCTGGGTCAGGCTGTGGCACGCCCACCTGTCCTTCGTTGCGCAGGTCGATATATTCAACCGCGCAGGCAAGGCCAAGCGTTGCGACCCACGCCGCCAGCCAGCCGCCCGGCCATCGCCAGACCAGCCTGACCATCAGGAACATGGTCATCCCGGCATAGACATGCAGCGCATCCTTGCCGAGGCCTGTCAGTTCCAGCAGGTAGATTTTCAGCGCCGGCAGATCGGCAAAACCATAGCCGAACATCGCAGGATTACAGCTTTGTCCGGAAGGGCGAAAAGTCGGTGGCATCGTCGTAAAGGTCAACGCCCTCGCGCGCCTTCAGCCCGCCGACAACGGCATAGGTAACAGGGGTCAGCACAACCTCCCACAACACCTTCAACAGCCAGTTGGTGATCATCACCGCGATGACCTGATCCGTGCTCCACACACCGGCAAAGGCAAGGGGGTAGAATATCAGGCTGTCCACGCCTTGCCCGACCACAGTCGAGCCAATCGTGCGGCTCCACAAATGCTTGCCTTTGGTCCAGACCTTCATCCGCGCCATGACATAGCTGTTCACAAATTCCCCTGCCCAGAAGGCTGCGATAGAGGCAAAGACAATGCGCGGCACCTGGCCGAAAACACTTTCATAGGCGGCTTGGCCTTCCCAGCCATCGGCAGGGGGCAGGCTGACCACCACCCAACTCATGAAGGCCATGAACAGCAAGGCGGCAAAGCCTGCCCAGATAACGCGGCGGGCGCGGGCATAGCCATAGACTTCGGTCAATATGTCGCCGATCACATAGCCCAGCGGAAAGAATAATATCCCGGCGCCAAACACCCATTGTTCGCCGCCTATGGTGATGGCGGCAGGCTTGGCCGCGCCAATGACATTGGACAGGATGAGCACCGCGACAAAGGCCGCCATGACAAAGTCATAATAGCGGAACTGGCGTGTGGCCGTATTGGCGGCGCTTTGCGCCTCGATCTGATGGTCGCTCATGGCGCAAGCGCATATCCTGCTTTGCAGCAACGCGCAAAGCCGTTATTGCGCCTGCGGTGCGCGCCCTTAGCTCAGCTGGATAGAGCGCGAGACTTCTAATCTTGAGGCCAGAGGTTCGACTCCTCTAGGGCGCGCCATTGAGAATCTTTGCGGCTGTCGGCTTGCCCTCCGGCTTTGCATCGACGAAAGCTGCATCATGCGCCGGATCGACCCGTTCCATCTGATACTCGGCAACAATCTGGTGCAGAATATCGTCAATTACACTGTCTGGTTCGCGGTAACCTTTTGGGCGTTCCTTGAAACACGGTCGGTTTTCGTCACCGGAATGCTGGGCGGTATTTATCTGGTTTTGACGGCTGCCTTTGCGATCTGGTTTGGCAGCCTTGTTGACCATCATCGCAAGAAAGCCGTCATGCTGGTATCAAGCGCCGGTTCCTTCTTGCTCTATATCCTTGCGCTGGTCGTTTATGTCCTGTTGCCGGAGCAGGAGCTGACCCGGCTGGATGCTATTGGCCTTTGGGCGTTCATCCTTGTTGTCATGCTGGGCGTGATCTGCGGCAATATCCGGATGATTGCCTTGCCCATACTGGTCTCCGCGCTGATCGAGGAGGATAAGCGCGACAAGGCCAATGGTCTTGTCGGCATGGTATCGGGCATAGGCTTTTTGCTGACATCGGGCATCAGCGGCTTTTTGGTCGCGTGGGATGGCATTCGCGGCACGCTGATATTGGCGATCCTCTTTACTGCGCTGGCCTTTGTGCATCTGTTTAGCGTGTCGCTCGATGAGCCGGAGCCGGTCCCGTCGGGAAACGAAACGCGCGGGCAAGTGGACCTTCGCGGCACAATCCGTGTCATCAGGGCGGTCCCTGGTCTTGTCGCGCTGATCGTCTTTTCGGCCTTCAACAACCTGCTTGGCGGCGTGTTCATGGCGTTGATGGACGCCTATGGCCTGTCGCTTATGGAAGTGCAGCAGTGGGGGCTGTTGTGGGCCGTTGCTTCCAGCGCCTTCATCGTCAGCGGACTGGTGGTTGCAAAGTTCGGGCTTGGCAAAAATCCGGTGCGCACGCTTTTGCTGGTCAACCTTGTGACGTGGGTCGTTGCCAGCATATTCCCCATCCAGCCGTCGATCCTGCTGCTTGCCTTTGGCAGTGTCATCTGGATGTTTTTTGATCCCTTGGCCGAGGCAGCAGAGCAGACGACGCTGCAAAAGGTTGTGCCCTATGAACGGCAGGGGCGGGTGTTTGGCTTTGCCCAATCGGTGGAACGTTCCGCCGCGCCGCTCACGGCATTTCTGATTGGCCCGCTGACGCAGTTTCTGGCGATTCCGTTCATGACGAGCGGGGCAGGGGCAGAAGCGATTGGCCCTTGGTTTGGCACAGGGCCGGATCGTGGCATGGCGCTGGTCTTTATTGTGACGGGCGTGCTTGGCGTGCTTTTGACATTGTTGGCGCTGGCCTCGCGGTCCTATCGCCAGCTTTCAGCTGCCTATGCAGGAACGGCGGACAGTGATGGCGCATGATCGGGCATTCATTTGCCATGCAGCATCGTTCAGTTAAACGCGGGTTATGATGAACAAAGCGCCTGCCCTTTTTGCCCTTGCCGCCGCTGCCCTGTTGCTGGGCGGTGCGGCGAGCACTGCCGGAACGCCTGCCGCTGCCGATTGGGAAATCGGGCCGTGGATCAGGGGCAAAAATTATTCGGTGGGAATGCCCGATACGCCGACACCCGTGAAGGGCGGCGGCTGGTCATTCCGTTTTCCAGGGCCGACGCTGGACGATGGCCATGTCCATTATCTGACATTCCAGCACGGCCCGCTGACCGGGAAAAAGCGGATCGTTATGCGCTATCGTATTGATGCCAAGCCTGATGTCCGCTTTGTCGCGCGCGAATATGCGCAGGAACCGGCAACGCTGTCGCTTTATTTTCAGCGTGATGGCGACACATGGAAAGCCAGAGGGCGGCACATCTATTCGCGCTGGTATGCACCAACGGCCAAAATGGGTGCAGTCACGCCCGGCACGCACAGCATCACGATTGCGCTGGATGATCCTGATTGGATATCGGTGCTGGGCGGTCGTTCTGGCGACCATCCCGGCAGGCTGGCAACCGCGATGGACGAGGCGGGCCGGGTCGGCTTTGTAATGGGGTCATCCTCGGCGCGCGGGCATGGCGTTTATGCAACCGGTCCCGCCAAATTTACACTGCTGGAATTTCGCGTCGAATAGCATTGCTCCAAAATCGAGTGGATTTTGACCGAGACAGGACCGGGGCGGAGTAATCCCCGCTGTAAATTTACCATGCTTTAGCCTGCATTTGTCGATGCAAAGCCATGGCCCGACATTATCACAACACACCCTATCGCCCGTGGTCCGAACGCCGCGGAAAATATAGCCATGCAGATTCACCGGCACGGCCGCCTTCACGTTCGGGCATCGGATTTCTGTTGCTTGTGCTGCTTTCGGTACTCGCAACATTCTATGGTGTTTGGCAGTTGATCGGCGTTGCAGAAGCCCAGCCGGTGCCCCAAATGGCGCTGCAATCTTCGACTATTGATCGCGAGCGCGCCTCCTTTGGCCTTTGCCATGAAGGCGGCGGGACCAATTGCGTCGTCGATGGCGATACACTCTATTATCGCGGACAGAAGATTCGCATTGCCGACATCGACACACCCGAAACGCACGAACCGCGCTGCGCTCATGAGGCGCGACTGGGAAACAGTGCGACCCTAAAGTTGCATAAGCTGGTAAACGCAGGTGCGTTCAGCATGCAAACAGTCGACCGGGATGAAGATCGCTTCGGTCGCAAGCTGCGTATCCTTTCACGCAATGGCGAGAGCATTGGCGGCATACTGGTCGGCGAAGGGCTGGCGCGCTGGTATGGCAACGGACGCAAAAGCTGGTGCTGAAAGGCGGTTAAGCCGGCGCTTACGTTGCCATCAGCTTTGCCTTGACCGAATCGGCGAATCGCGCGACCTTTCGTCCTGCTTCGCTGCCGGACGAGCAGAAGAATAGCATATGGGCTTCGCAACAATGACAGGCGCTTGAAACGGACGAGGGGTCCTGTGCAGGCGCGCATTTGCAAGGAGGATGCTCATGCCAATCGAATTTTCCGGACCTGCCACGCCCGTTACCGATGCCGATATCGAAGGCGCGGCTGCAAAAATCGGCTGTGCCGTTGCCGCTGTGCGCGCCGTGATTGAGGTAGAGAGCAAGGGCGGCTTTCTGCCCGACAAGCGCCCGAAGATTCTGTATGAGCGGCATTATTTCCACCGGTTGACCGGCGGCAAATATAGCGCAAAGCATCCCGACATCTCGCATCCGGACTGGGGCGGCTATGGCCAGGGCGGGGCAAACCAATATGTCCGGCTGCACAAGGCAATTGCGCTTGATCGCGCGGCGGCGCTGCAATCGGCAAGCTGGGGCAATTTTCAGGTTATGGGCAACCATTATAAAAGCCTTGGCTTTGCCAGCGTCGAAGATTTTGTCGCGGCGATGGTTTCGGGCGCTGCGGCCCACCTCGATATCTTTGTGCGCTTTGTGAAGAAAAACGGGCTGGATGATGAACTGATCCGCCGCGACTGGGATGGCTTTGCCCGGGGGTATAATGGCCCCAAATATAAGGAAAATAAATATGATACAAAGCTTGCGGCCGCTTTTGCTTTTTACAATGCGGGCGGCCCGCATGTCGATTCGCCCAACCCTGTGCTGCGCATGGGCGACAAGGGCGATGCCGTGAAGAAATTGCAGGCGCTGCTGAAAATCAACGCCGATGGCGATTTCGGCCCGGGCACCAAGGCCGCCGTGATCAAGGTGCAAAAGGCAAAGGGGCTATATGCCGACGGCATTGTGGGCAAAAACACCTGGGCCGCGTTGGGCGCGTAAATATGGCGCCGATATTGCTGCCGTTCACGCAGGATATTTGGCGTTCATCCATGCCCAGTCATGGGCGACAAGGTCGCGCAGGGCATCCATATCCACATCGGCCAGCTTGGTGATGTAAAGACAGCTTGCCCCGACCTTGTGCTTGCCAAGCCGGGCACGCAGCGCATCGACGGTGGTTTGCGTTTCGGGATTGCAATAGCCGCCCATCAGGTAAATCGCCAGATTGGCCTTGCGCGGGGAAAAGCCCCCCCGGCACATGTCGCCTTCGCGCCCGCTTTCATAGCGGTAATGATAGCTGCCATAACCAATGATGGATGGCCCCCACATTTTGGGCTGCTCGCCCGTTACCTCTGCATAAAGTTCCAGCAGGCGCTCGGCATCGGCGCGGCGCACTGCATTGTCCACGCCATCGATAAAGGCGCGCACATCGCCGTCATGCGGCTTTGTCGTTATCTCTTGCTTGGCCATCATCCCTCTCCCTGGCGGACCGTCTAGTCACTATGCACATGGCTTGCAATTTGTGAAGCTAAAGCCTGCGTGCCTCCTGCCGTAACATGGTTAACGAAAATAGGGGCGCAGGCCAAAAATGGATTTATCGTTCAAACCGCTGGCGCGAACCTTTCGCGGGCTTTTTGCGTCCAATCCGCGCGTCGAGCCAGAGCTGTTTGAGCATCTCGCACCGCTCTACCTTGCCTCCGACTTTCTGGGGCGGCACGGCATTGATCCCAATCCCGCCAATTATGAGCTGGTCTATCGCCATCAGGTGCTGGAGGAGCAGGGGCTGGAGCAGCGCATCGAACAATTGCTGCAAAACCCGGCGTCCAGCAGGTGGAATGCGAAATCGGCGGACAGCGAATTGTCCGATATTGCGCTGGGCGAAATTGCCGATGCCGTGCAAAATCAGCTTGCCATGGTGGAACATGCGCTGGGCGACTATGCCGCCGATACCCGCCGCTATGGCAAGGCGCTGCACAAAAATAGCGATCAGTTGCAGGGCAGCGGTGATCAGGGGGCCGTCATTGACCGGCTGTTGCTTTTGACCCGCAAGATGGTGGAAAAGGCCCATGATGCCGAGCGCGAACTGCGCCAGCGTAACGAGGCAGTGCGCAGCCTGAAATCCTCGCTCGCCGATGCCCGGATGAGGGCCGATACAGATATGCTGACGGGCCTGTCAAACCGCCGTGCCTTTGAACGGGCGCTGGGTGCGGCCTGTGCGCTTGCCGAAACGGGCAAGGAGACTGTCTCGCTCGCGATTTGCGATGTCGATCATTTCAAGAAATTCAACGACCGCTTTGGCCATGTTACGGGCGACCGGGTGTTAAAGCTGGTGGGCGACATATTGACGGCCCATTGCGGCCATCATGCCCAGGTATGCCGTTTCGGCGGCGAGGAATTTGTGATTCTGTTCACCGGTGTCCATCTGGACGAAGCCTATGATATGATCGAATTTGCCAAAAATGACCTTGGCGGTCGCAATGTCATCAAACGCGAAACGCATGAGCCTGTCGGCAAAATCAGCTTTTCGGCGGGGATTGCCGGCTATGAGCAGGCAGGGTCAGCAGAGGCTCTGCTGCACCTCGCTGATCTGGCACTTTATGAGGCAAAGGCCAATGGGCGCGATTGCATCTTTGGCACGGCAAACCGGAAATGAGGATTGGCGTTTGCCCCTAATCGTCGCGCGAAACCCGCTCTTGCCGTTCATGGCGCTCTTGTGCCTCCAGCGTCATGGTCGCAATCGGGCGGGCGCGCAGCCGGGCAAGCGAGATGGGCTCGCCAGTCACTTGGCAATAGCCATATTCGCCTTCCTGAATGCGGCGCAGCGCAGCGTCGATCTTGGCAATCAGCTTGCGCTGCCGGTCGCGGGTGCGCAGCTCAATGCCCCAATCGGTCTCGCTTGATGCCCGGTCATTAAGGTCAGGCTCGCGGATCGGGCCATCCTGAAGATTGTTCAGCGTGCCGCGCGATTCGGCAAGGATTTCGTTTTTCCAGTCATTCAGCTGCTTTTCAAAAAAGCGCAGCTGGCGCTCATTCATAAAGGGTTCGTCGTCGGACGGGAGGTAGTCCGGGTCAAGGTCGCCGCCAAAATCGCTGTTTTCAGGAGAATTGCTGTCCACCTTGGCACTGACGGCCATATAATTTCTCCACATCTTCGCGTGGCCCCGGTGCGATTTGCACCCGCCCGTCGCGCTCTCGTGCGGCCCTATAGACGGGGCATTTTGGGCAGACAAGCGGCAAATGCGGGTGGTTACAAAGTCTTGGCAATGTCGGTCCGGGCGCATGGTCGGCGTCGCCACACAGTTAACGCTTCGCCGTGTAAACAGTTCCACATCGGGACGATTGGCCGCAAAGAGCGTCATTTGGCGATATTTTTTGTATTGGACACTTGTTTATAGGGTTAATGACGTTGCGACGACAGCGCTCTTATGTGTTTGTCGGTACATCGGCAGGCAGGATATCTTAACCGGATCGGCTTAAGGGGTCTTCGCCTGAGGGAATGAGAAGAAGGTCTGAAGATTATGTCTGTTCGCATGGCTTTGGCAAAATTGTGTGCGTGCACATGTGGCGGTGCGCTTATCGGCGCAGGCGGCGTGCAGATGGCGGAGCCATCAGCAGCGGTAGCGGCCAAACATTATCCCCAAAAGGCCAAGAAAAAGGTGAAGGCGCGCAAGATCGCGCACAAGGCACCGGTGCGCAAGGTAAAGCGCGTGCGCAAGGTGACCACCACAACGACTACAGCCTGCGCGCCCAGCGTTGTGACTGTGGCCAGCCAGGGCGCGCCTATGCCCCCCATTCCCTATGCACCCCCGCCCCCCATGGGGCAGGTTGAATTTGGCGGCGGCGGCATTCCTGTCGCTGTTGGCGGCGGATATGTAGGTGGCGGCTATGGCGGCGGCGGCGGCGGCTTCTTTGGCGGCGGCTTCTTCGGCGGCGGCGGTGGCAGCGGCGGCGGCACCGTGGTGATCAGCTCGACCGGTTCGACCAGCACCTCTTCGGGCGGCCTGACCAGCACCGGCGGCTCTACCAGCACGTCGACGGGCGGCTTTACCAGCACGGGCGGTTCGACCAGCACCGGCGGGTTCACCAGCACGGGTGGCTCGACAAGCACCTCAACCGGCGGATCAAGCACATCGACCGGTGGGTCGAGCACATCGTCCACTTCGGGCGGCGTATCGACTTCAACGGGGGGTGTCAGCACCTCAACAGGTGGCATCAGCACCTCAACCGGCGGCGTCAGCACTTCAACCGGCGGCGTGACCAGCAGCAGCACGACATCGTCGGGCAATGTCAGCACCTCGTCCGGCAATGTCAGCAGCTCGACATCCAGTGGCGATGTGTCGTCATCGGGCAGCTCAACCTCGTCCGGCAACAATACCAGCTCGACCAGCTCCAGTTCGACATCATCGGGCAACAACACCAGCTCGTCCAGCTCGACCTCGTCGGGAAATAACACAAGCTCGTCCAGCTCGACCTCGTCGGGTAACAACACCAGCTCAACCAGCTCGACCTCTTCGGGGGATGTCAGCACCTCGTCCAGCTTTGGTGGCAGCACGACCTCGACCGGTTCATCGAGCTCAACCAGTTCTTCGACCAGCAGCTCGACTTCATCCTCGACCAGCTCTTCGACCTCGACGTCGACTTCCTCGTCAACGTCAAGCGGCGGGTCGACGGGCGGTTCGTCCAGCGGCACCGATGTACCGGCCCCGCCGATGGTCCTGCTCTTTGGCGCAGCGGCTGCGGCAATGTTCGCTCGTCGCCGCAACGCAAAGAAAAAGGCAGTTGCCAAGGCCGCCTGACGCAAAGGCCAATTTGGTTTCCAACTTTGTGGTTTCAAAAAGGGGGGCGGCTTTCGGGTCGCCCCCTTTTTTGTTTTCTGATCCTAATAGGGTAGTTTGAGACACTTGCCTCATCCCGCGTCCAGCGCCATAGGCGTTGGCCCATGCACGACCTGAAATCCATCCGCGAAAATCCCGCTGCTTTTGACGCTGCTTTGGCGCGGCGTGGCGCGTCGCCTGTTGCAAGCGAGATTGTTGCGCTGGATGAGCGGCGGCGCGCCTTGCTGACCAAAGTGCAGGAGGGACAGGCACGCCGCAATGAAGCATCAAAGGCGATCGGTGCGGCAATGGGCAAGGGTGATGCTGCGGCTGCCGAGGCACTGAAGGCCGAGGTTGCCGCACTGAAGGAATCAATGCCCGCGCTGGAGGAAGAGGAGCGCACGCTGGGGGCTGAGCTTGATGCGATTCTTGCATCGATCCCTAACCTGCCGCTTGACGATGTTCCCGATGGCGCGGACGAGCATGACAATGTGGAGGTCAGCCGCTGGGGCAGCCCCCGCGATTTTGATTTTGCCCCGCGCGATCATGCCGACCTTGGCCCGCCGCTGGGGCTGGATTTTGAAACCGGCGTAAAGCTGTCGGGCGCGCGCTTTACCTTCATGCGGGGGCAGATGGCGCGGCTCAACCGGGCGCTTGGCCAGTTCATGCTGGATCAGCAGACGGGCGCAAATGGCTATGTCGAATGCAACACGCCTGTGCTGGTGAACGATGCCGCCATGTATGGCACGGACAAGCTGCCGAAATTTGCCGATGACAGTTTTCGCACCACCGATGGCCGTTGGCTGATTCCGACAGCGGAAGTGTCGCTGACCAGCAGCGTGGCGGGCGAGATACTGGATGATGCCGCGCTACCGATCCGAATGACAGCGCATACCCTGTGTTTCCGTTCAGAGGCTGGCGCGGCGGGTAAGGATACCAAGGGCCTGATCCGCCAGCACCAGTTTGAAAAAGTCGAGCTGGTGTCGGTTGTCCGCCCCGAAGAGAGCGAAGCCGAACATGAACGCATGACCGGCGCGGCGGAATCGATTTTGCAAGCCTTGGAGCTGCCCTATCGCAAGCTGCTGCTGTGCACTGGCGACATGGGTTTCGGCGCACGCAAAACCTATGATCTGGAGGTATGGCTGCCGGGGCAGGGACTATACCGCGAGATTTCAAGCTGCTCCAACTGCGGCGATTTTCAGGCACGGCGGATGAACGCGCGCTATCGCCCCTTGGACGCGAAGGGCACAGCGTTTGTACACATGCTCAACGGATCGGGGCTTGCGGTCGGGCGGACGCTGGTCGCTGTGCTGGAAAATTATCAGCAGGCTGATGGCAGTGTTACCGTGCCAAAGGTTTTGCTGCCTTATATGGGTGGGGTGGAGCGGTTGGTTCCTGTTTCCTGACAACAAATCTCGTCACCTCCGCTAGGCGGGGGTCCATCACCGGAGATTGAAAATTCAACAATGGGTGATGGATTCCCGCCTTTGCAGGAATGATGAAGAAGCAAAAAAGATTGGTTCTTTAAAAATGCGCATCCTCCTCACCAATGATGACGGCGTCAACGCCCCCGGCCTGAAGGTGCTGGAGCGTCTCGCTCGGCAGTTTAGCGACGATGTCTGGATCTGTGCCCCGGCCGATGAAAATTCGGGTGCTGGCCATTCGCTGACGCTGACCCGGCCTGTGCGTATCCGCGAATATGGGGAGCGCCATTATTCGGTCAGCGGCACGCCCACCGACAGTGTCATGATCGCGCTGGGCGTGCTTATGAAGGACAGCCCGCCCGATGTTGTGCTGTCAGGCGTCAATCGCGGTGCTAATCTGGGCGATGACATCACCTATTCGGGCACAGTGTCCGCCGCAATGGAAGGCGCGCTGGCGGGCGTCCGCTCCATTGCGATGAGCCAGGTCTATGGCCGTGAAGGCATGGGCGATGCCGTGCCGTTCAGCGCGGCAGAGGCATGGGGGGCAAAAGTGCTAGGCCCCTTGCTGGCGGCGGAATTTGCCCCGCGCACGCTGGTGAATGTGAACTTTCCCGCCATTGCGCCCGATGCGGTCAAGGGCATACAGGTCGCCCGGCAGGGTTTCCATGATTATAGCCGCGGCTCGATTGTAAAGGGCACTGATCCGCGCGGCTATGACTATTACTGGTTCGGCCTGCATGGGGTGGAGCATACATCGGGCCATGACACTGACCTTGAGGTGGTGGATGACGGCTATATCGCGGTCACGCCGTTGCAGCTTGACTTGACGCACCGCGAATCGCTTGCCACCCTGACAGCGGCATTTGAGGGCTGAAGGGGGCGTTATGGGACGCAAGGCAGGGTCAATCGCAGCGCTGATTGCCCTGTCGCTGCTGACCGCCTGCATCCCGCGCGGCGGCAATGACTACCGCATAAAGGGCAGCCATGATGTGCCCGATGCCCCGGCTGCGTCCGGCGATGCGGTCAATCGCGGCGGGCCGCTGATTCTGGTTCCCGAGGCGCAGATCATCGAAACAACCCCCAGCTGGAACCCTGCAACGGTGGAGCGCAACGCGCAGCTGGCAGGCGGCAACAGCTATACGGTGCGTGCAGGCGACACGCTCTATCGTATCGGCAATGAAACCGGCGCGGGCGGTGATGCCATAGCCCGTGCCAACGGCCTTGCCCCGCCCTATCTGTTGAATGTTGGGCAAGTGCTGACTATCCCTGCCGGGCTGTATCATCGCGTTTCGGCGGGCGAGACGGGCATTGCCATTGCCCGCGCTTATGGTGTTGCCTGGTCAGAGCTGGTTGCGCTCAACATGCTGAGCGCGCCCTATACGCTGCGCGCTGGCCAGTTTTTGCGGCTGCCCGATACAGCCTCAGCCTTGCCCGTTTCGGGAGGAGCGCCGGACAGCAAAGCGATTGCCGACGCCTTTGTGCTTGATATCGATGCGATTGTGACAGGCAGCCAGCCTGCAAAGCCCGAACCGGCGCAGCCCGGGATTGCGCTTGGCACGCCAGTGGTCCTTCCCGGCGGCTTTTCGGGCCAGTTTGGCTGGCCGCTCAATGGCAAGATTGCCGCGCGCTTTGGTGCGCTGGGCGGCGGACGGGTGAATGACGGGATAAAGATTGCTGCCCCATTGGGGACCAATGTTGCCGCCGCTGGCGACGGCGTCGTTGTTTATAGCGGCAATGAAATCAGCGTGCTGGGCGGGCTGGTGATGGTCGATCATGGCGGCGGCTGGATCACTGCCTATGGCCATCTGGGCGAACTGGCCGTGAAACGCGGGGCGCGGGTAAAGCGCGGGCAATTGCTGGGCAGCGTTGGCGAAACCGGCCTTGCGACAAGCCCGCAACTGCATTTTGAAATGCGCAAGGACCGCAAGCCAGTTGACCCGCTGACCAAGCTGCCCGCGCGTTAGAAGGCTCGTATTGATACAAGCAACGCCGAAGCCTTGAGCCTGTCGAAGGGCGCTTCCCTTGCCCGCCCATCGCGCTATAGGCAGCGGACCATGACACATAGCCTGCTCCCCACCGGATTTCGTGACCGCCTGCCGCCCGAAGCAGACGCCTCGGCGCGGCTTGTGCGCAGCATCCTCGATACCGCCGCTGCCTTTGGCTATGAACGGGTGCAGGCCCCGCTTGCAGAGTTTGAAACCAGCCTGACTGGCAGCCTTGGCACATCGGCGCGCGATCTGCTGCGCTTTGTCGATCCCGTTTCGGGTGAGACGATGGCCGTTCGCAGCGACATTACCGGACAGATTGGTCGCATCGCGTCGGCCCGCATGGGCCACCATCCGCGCCCGGTGCGATTGAGCTATGGCGGCCCGGTGGTCAAGCTGCGCGCCACGCAGTTGCGCCCAGAGCGCGAGATGATGCAGGTCGGCGCGGAGCTGATCGGAATGGACAGCGTGGCAGCCGCCAGCGAAGTGGTGCAGGTCGCCATTGAGGGGCTGAAGGCAGCAGGGGTAAAGGCGCTGACGCTTGACCTGACCATGCCTGACCTGCTCGACGTGCTGGCCCCCGATGGTGACCGGACGGCGCTGAAGGCAGCACTGGATGCGAAGGATGCGGGCGCCGTTCCGGCTGAATTCGCGCCGCTGATCGCCGCAGCCGGAGCCTTGCCCGAGGCATTGGAGCGGATGCGGGCATTCGATTCTGATGGCAGGCTTTCAGGACGGCTCGATGCGCTGGAGGCCATTGCCGCTGCCGTTCCTGCCGATGTGCGCGTGACGCTGGACCCCACCGAATTGCACGGTTTTGAATATCAAAGCTGGTTTGGCTTTTCGCTCTTTTCTGGCGAGGCGACAGGCGAAATCGGACGTGGCGGCAGCTACCGGATCGGCGATGAACCGGCCGTGGGTTTTTCCGCCTATATCGACCCGCTGATCGATGCCGGGCTGGCGCGCGGGGAAAGGCGCAGGCTGTTCCTGCCGCTGGGCACCAATGCCAGCAAGGCCGCAGCTTTGCGTGCAGAAGGCTGGGTCACCGTGGCGCAGCTATCGGACGAAGACAGCGCCGAGGCGCAAATCTGCACCCATATCCTGCGCGACGGCCGGGCAGAGGCGATCTGAATATCGCATCGGGCCAGACCCCCAGTCTACGCCTGCAGGGTGACGGAGGGACATTGTGGTCGCGTTGCCCCTCCGCCGCCATGCAGGCGGTTCAGCGAAACCGCTCCTGCAACCAGCGATCCACCACTGGCGTTGCCGGATAGGCAGGATCGCCCAGCTTGCGGTTGATTTCGGCATGGCCCTTCAACCCCTTGCCGGCAAAGGCGTTGATCTCAACCTTGGTTCCTGCCTTCTGCAAGGCGGCCGCCAGCGCTTCTGACTGGCGTTTGCCATCCTCGCGCTCGACATGCAGGATCAGGAAGGCAGGCGCATTGGGCCCGGCCGCATGATGAAAGGGCGAAAGCGCCTTTTGCCGTGCAGGATCGGTGCCAAAGGCTTGGACATAAGTGTCCTGCATCATCCGGCCGCCATCCTTCATCTGGCTCGGCACGTCATAGGCCGCGCCGTCAATGGGAATGACGCCATCCAACAGGTTCAGGTCAAGGCCTGCGCCACGCAGATATTGGGGATCGGTGCCAACCAGCGCGGATAGATGCGCGCCCGCACTATGCCCCATCAGGACAATGCGGTCGGCATCAATCCCCAGCCGCTTGGCGTCCTTCACCAGCCAGGCGATTGCCGCGGCAACATCGGCGGCCTGCTGCTCGACCGTGGTGGCGGGGACCAGGCGATAGTTGATCGAGGCGAAATGATAGCCAAGCCCAGTATAATGGCCCGCCTTTTCGCTGCCAGTCGCATTGCGCTTGTCGCCGCGCTTCCAGCCGCCGCCATGGACAAAGACAACCAGCGGAGCCTTTGCCTTCATCCCGGCCGCCTTGTGAAAATCCAGTCGCTGCAAGGGATCATTGCCATAGCTATATTCGGTGCCGTCCGCCGCCCGTTTTTTAAGGTCGCGGTCCTTTGCACCATCCTTGCCGCGTCCCTCAAACCGCTTGGCCAGTTCAGCAGCACAGCCCTGCGAAAGCTGGTTGCGCTTTTCTTTCAGGCACTCGCGCATTGCGGCGCGGTCATTGCCGCACAGCGTTGTGATTTCTTCGCGGCACTCCTTGCTCAGCCGTTCGCCACGCTGCGCCATGCAGGTCGTTGCCACCAGCGCCGTTGCTCCAAATCCCAAAATCCAGTTCCGCATCACATGTCCTTTATCTTTTTTGGCTGGACGCCTTGCATCCGTTTTCATAACGCGGGTCACGGCGAATCCCTTCGCAGGAAAAGACTCCTGCGCAAGAAAAAGGCCAACGGGGCAAAACCACCCCGATCCCCAAAGGGACCAAATTCATGGCAAATGTAACCGTTATCGGCGCGCAATGGGGCGACGAGGGCAAGGGCAAGATTGTCGACTGGCTGGCAAGCCGCGCCGATGTGGTGGTGCGTTTTCAGGGCGGGCATAATGCCGGGCACACGCTGGTCGTGGGTGACCAGACCTATAAGCTCAGCCTGCTGCCATCGGGCATTGTGCGCGGCACATTGTCGGTCATTGGCAATGGTGTTGTGCTGGACCCCTGGCATTTCCGCGAAGAGGTGGCAAAGCTGAAAGAGCAGGGTGTCGAGATTACCCCGCAAAATCTGCACATTGCCGAAAATGCCCCGCTGATCCTGCCTTTTCACCGCGACCTTGATGGCCTGCGCGAGGCAGCGGCGGGCGCGGGCAAGATCGGCACCACAGGCCGCGGCATTGGCCCTGCCTATGAGGACAAGGTTGGCCGCCGCGCCATCCGGGTGTGCGACCTTGCGCATCTTGATGACCTTGAGTTGCAGCTCGACCGGATTTGCGCGCACCATGATGCGCTGCGTGGCGGCTTTGGCCAGCCGCCGATTGACCGGCAGCGATTGCTGGACGATCTGACCGATATTGCCGCCTTCATCCTGCCTTTTGCAAAGCCCGTCTGGGTCACGCTGAACGCCGCGAAAAAACAGGGCAAGCGCGTGCTGTTCGAAGGGGCGCAGGGCGTGTTGCTGGATGTCGATCATGGCACATATCCGTTTGTCACCAGTTCCAATACGATTGCAGGCACGGCGTCGGGCGGGTCCGGACTTGGGCCATCGTCGGTCGGGTTCGTGCTGGGGATTGTAAAGGCCTATACCACGCGCGTTGGCGCAGGCCCCTTTCCAACCGAGCTGGAGGATGAGGCCGGGCAGCGGCTGGGGACAAGGGGGCATGAATTTGGCACCGTGACCGGGCGCAAGCGGCGCTGCGGCTGGTTCGATGCCGTGCTGGTCCGGCAGTCGGCGGCGGTCAGTGGGATTACTGGCATTGCGCTGACCAAGCTCGATGTGCTCGACGGGTTTGACAGGCTGAAAATCTGCACTGGCTATAAAATTGGCGAACAGATTTATGACTATCTGCCGCCCCATGCCGCCGATCAGGCGCGCGCAGTGCCAGTCTATGAAGAGATAGAGGGCTGGCAGGAAACCACCGCTGGCGCACGTAGCTGGGCCGATTTGCCTGCACAAGCGATCAAATATGTGAAGCGGATTGAGGAGCTGATCGAATGCCCGGTTACGCTGGTCAGCACATCCCCCGAACGCGAAGACACAATCTTGGTCCGCGATCCGTTCGCGGACTGAGGTTCTACTTCGCGCGAGTCTAATCAGGGTAATAAAGCACCAAAGCCAAGCACAATAATTTCCTACATTTGCGGATAAATGGAAATGAGGGGAAAAAAGAGGGA
>CAZNEO010000043.1:0-20497 GCA_964572205.1 uncultured Sphingorhabdus sp. | reverse complement strand
GCTTCGCGGTCGCTGCGCGATCCTTTGACTCATTCTGCGCGTGGCGGTGTTCTGAAATTGTCGGGACGAGGAACGTCAATTTTTACGCCCTGCCTCTGGCAGGTCGAACAAGGAACTATGAAGGCTTAAGCGCCCGCCCCAAAGTGTTGCGCCCAACTTTTAAAATCCGAGCCATTCCAGCGACAGTTTGCTCACCACTTGCGATCATGCGCCGCGCGTGATCCACATCGGCAGCCGTGAGCTTAGGCTTACGCCCCAGCTTCACACCCCGCCGTTTGGCGGCAGCCAGCCCCGCCTTTGTGCGTTCCGTTGTCAAATCCCGCTCGACTTCGGCCAGCCACCCGAACACCGACAACAGGAGCTTGCCCGTCGAGCTGGTAAGGTCGATTGCTTCCGTCAGGGATCGGAATCCGATGCCGCGACGGTCGAGGTCTAACACTGTGTTGACGACATGCTGCATTGATCGCCCCAGGCGGTCGAGCTTCCACACCACCAGCACATCACCAGGCACGAGCGCTGCCATTGCCTTATCGAGGCCAGAGCGGCTTTTCGTACTTCCCGAGATTGTATCATCGAAGATGGTTTCGCAGCCCGCCGCGAGCAGCGCCTCACGCTGCGCGGCCACATTTTGATCGCGGGTAGATACCCGCGCATATCCGATCATTTTCATGGCGCTATTTTGGGGCTGATTTTTGGTGCACGCAACGCCCTGCTTTTCCTGGGCTTGCACTTACGCACCTAAATCGACCGTTATTGGTGCACCAAAGCCTGGCCAATGCCACCAACTGGTGGGATGGTACGCAGACTCCGTGGACTCATGCCGCTCATTGCGGTTTGATTGCCCTAATGTCCGTGGATAACCTCAAAGCACTTGGCGATAATATTCGACGATTGCGACAGTCGTTAGAGCTGTCGCAAGAAGAATTTGCACATAGGGCGAATATAGATCGTTCCTATGTCGGGCAAATCGAGCGCGGCGAGCGTAACATATCGTTTAGCAATCTTTGCAAAATTGCAGAGGCTTTAGGCGTAAGTGTATCAAATCTCGTGGAGGGCGTGTGATGCCTCCGAGAAGAATACCATCTTTGCCAAGCCTGTTAGATAGGAAAATCTATAAGACTGGTCAGACCCGTGGCGCTGACGACGACCAGATTTATCAAAATCGAGTAGGTCGAAATTCCACAGTTTTGATTCCTCTTTCAGTATATTTGCAATTCAACCGCTTTTCTGAATTTCAATTTGAAAACGGTTTTATCGTTATGATAAGGCCGCCAGACTATTTCAACGAATGGGCGCAGCGTGGCCTTGAAAACATCGGGCTAGAGCTGGGACAAAACGCGCTGATTTTCTACGAGCTGCGTGAAGATTGGCTGCGGTGGAATCCTCAAAATCATGGATTTACTATCCCACAGTCACGAACTGCCCCGCTTGGGGGGCAGTTCGTTGCGCGGATAGCGAACACAACATCGGCGACCGATGCTCGTATCAACGAGGGGTACACGACAACAGGTTTGAAGGGGGCGGGGATCCGCCTCTACGAGTACGCATCCCTTGACGTGATAAAGAGTTGCCGCACCCAGCTCGAAGCCGCTTTCTGGCTTTGCGTCGATTCCATTGAAGCGATGGTCGATGCAGGCATGGCCGCCCCCGACGCTGAGGAAAGATCAGCGTATGCTAAGGCGGAAGCCGCCAACGCTGGCCTACTTGACTATGACCAGCTCAAAGAAAATCGCATTGTAAACGCAAACCACGAGCTAACTTGCCCGCTTTGTTTAGAGCGCTTAAGCGCCCGTGGCTTTGTGAGCCGTTTGACCCAGGCAGCAGGTCGAGAGCGCCACGATTTGACTGTTACAGAGGTCAATCTGTTTCACATCAGAGAGTTGGCATACGGCGTTTTCAACCATCGGCCATATAATCTTGGCTGGGGGCATCATCATTGCAATGTTGTCTGCAAGGATTCTGGCATAGACGAAACCTTGCGATGGATGGAATCAGTCATCGAGCGCAACAAAGCGCATTAGACCGCGAAAAGAGGTAAGGAGCCTTTGCGGTTGGATTCCTCTACGACTTTTTGCTCACCAGGGACAGACTGGCGCCCACCTTTCCTGATACGACCGATCGCATAGTCGATCCACTTGTCCTCTATTTCAATGCCGATCGACCGACGATTGCAGGCCATCGCGCTTAGCAAGGTGCTGCCCGATCCAGCGAAGCAATCGAGAACGACATCACCCTCATATGAGCTTGTGCGGATGATGTGATCGAGCATGTCTTGCGGCTTCTCCGCAGGGTGTTTCCCTTTGTACTGCCGCACATTCATAAAATCCCATGCGTCGATAAAGGGCATGGAGGGATCAATGTTAAATGCGCGAATTACATCCTCATATGCAGGCATCAGCGCTATGCGCCCCGTGTCGCAGATCGCCTTGCAGATTTTCGCATATTGATCGCGGCTCGGAATATTGCGGCCAGTTTCCCAGTTGGACACCGCGCCGCCATTGTTGACCTTGCCATAGGCTCCGATCAACTCGGTAAGAGTGTTTGATGAAAGCCCAGCTTTTACACGGCAATCTTTCAGGAACAATCCAAACGGCGAGCGCTTTAGATTGCCATCGCAAGCAGGCGAACAAAAAATGATTCTCTCTGTGTGCGGATACCACCGACGCAGAGAGGTCTTTTTCATTTTTTGCTTCCAGCCATCATAGCCAGGCTCATTCGGTTTCGTCCAAGTGATGATGCCGTGCATGTTCATTGAATCTGACATGTCCACGTAGAGAAATGGTGCCATGTCTGATGAACAAAAAAGATAAAGCGAGCCGTTCGGCTTCAAGATACGACAAAACTCTTTTGTGTATTCCTTCACCCAGTCCCGATATTCATCGTCATGAGCGAAATCAGCATCGCCATATATATTTTGCTTTTTTGTACTGTGATAAGGCGGGTCGGTCAAAATCAGATCGACCGACGCGGCGGGGATTTTCCGCAGCAGCGCAAGAGAATCACCGTGAACCACGGCGACATTTTCGGAGCGAAAAGCCGCCTCTTTTTTCAGTGCCGCGCAAATGCGCTGAAACTCGGCAGCCCGATTTTGAGGATATATTTCCTCGGCAGCGCGAGGCAGTGCGAAAGGCACATCATCGAAATTTTCATCGGACAAGGAAACAGTTTTCAACATCATTCACTCTCAACGCCTTTGGAGCACCAGTAAGAAATTATCGCATTTCGGCTCATGCCTCGGCGTGTTGCCATCGCATCTATCGCCGCGAGCAATTCGACATCGAACCGCAATGCGACGGGCACCTTGCGAGGCTTCCCAGGCTGGAGAGAAGCGCCTTGTCTGGCACTGTGTGAATCTATATCTATTGTAGATTCAAACGATCTCTTTTGTGGCTTCATTGTATATCGCTCCGATATGCAATCTTGCCCTGGATTTCATCGAATGTCTAGCGCCCATTGAGAGCCGTCAGGCACGAAAAAACGAGCCGCAAGGCGGATCGTCGGGAGCCTCTCTCATTGGGGGCATGAATTTATTTTCCGATTTTCTTGAATTTTGGAACATTGGAGTCGAGATTTAACGGTTACGACGACGAAACGAGGGGCAGCCGATGGTAGATTTTCCCAACATGGACGCGGTGCATCCGCAGACCGCACCACTTCCCGCGCCTATGGGACATCACCCGCAAGGACAGGTTGCCCAATACGCACCGCAGCGCAGCCTAAAGGCGCTCATTGGATCATTCGCAGGTGGCAGCTTTTTTGTCGTTTTGTTGGTCATTATCGGCGAACTGCTTTTCGACGCGGCCTATAAGCCGTCGCAGCTCTTGGGGTCATTCTACGGCAATGCTTCTCGTGCCCAGATCGAGGCAAGCGCCCCCGCCCAGGTCAACCTTGAGCAGCAGCTCGCCCAGGTGCGGGCACAGGAGCAGGCCAAAGCACAGGAACAGGTTGCCCGTGTGCAAAGCCAGCTCGACACCACGAGGGAGGCTTACGCTTCCCTCTATCGTCGCGGTGACGCGTTCATTTCGGGCTATCTGCAAATGCAGCAGGCCATGATGCAGTATCGCGCCGAGGCCGTCCGTGCGGGCAGCGCAGGCGGCGGCATGGTAAACATGGGGACGGGCTTCATGTGTGCGTTGAGCCGCGCCAACGGCGACGGCGATGTCGAGGGATGGTGCGCCGCTAATGATCGAGTCCGTCAAGGCCAGGTGCAGGACGTGAACGGCGGCGTAGGATTGAGCCGCGAGCAGCTACAGCAGGAGCTTTTCGGCGGCTTGCCCGATCCTGCAATTCAGCGTGTCCGCGCCGATCAACGGCAGCAGGTTAATTGGCAGCTCGAACCCGACCAGCCTACGCGCTAACCAGCCCCGTGAATTGCGGATCAGTGTCATAGGGCGTTCGCTTGAGCACGAGCGGATGCCCGCCACTGATAAACACGACTTGCAGTCCCGTATCGCGGTCAAAATATCGGGCGATTTCATCGACGCGGCATAGAGGCCGCACTTGCGCCGATTGGTTGAGCGAGCGCGTTTCCGTGGTCGATTTTGACGTGCCCGTTTGCTTGCTCTCACTATTCGAGGCCGAAAGAGCCTCAGAGGTGGACGTGCCGCCGCTCAGGGACATGTCAGACGCGCCCGAACGCGTCAGGCTATCGAGCAGCCCCTCGCCCCCTTGCCGCGCCGCTACGGACGACAGAGCGGCCATTTTGCTATGGCCTTCTGTGCGTCCCGCCGATTTTTGCGATCCTTTCGTTTCGGCATGGGTGACACCTTCCGATTTTCCGTCAGCTTCCGCGACCGAACTCCCCTCGGTGGTGATCGTGATTTGCGTTTGCCCCATGCGCTTTTCGAGCCATTCGAGCGTCGTTAAATCCGTGTTGCCGAAGAATTGCAGCAGGCCAGCATTGCCGAGGAAGGTTTCCCAGCTCTCCCGATAATGGCGCTTGAGCTGGGTCAGGTCTTGCAGGATCGGCCACAGTTTCACGCCATAGCCAGCCATCAAGCCCGCAGCCTTTTCGATTGCTTCCAATCGTCCCAGGCTTGCAAATTCATCCATCACGAACAGCACAGGCGAGCCACACGCCGGCGCGTTTAGCCCCATGGCTTCCATGCGGAACAACACCAGGTTGATGACCATCCGCAGAAAGCGGGCATGGGTCGCCAGGAAACGCGCAGGCAGGCAGACATACAACGACATGCCGCCATCGAGCCGTTTCAAATCATCGAGATCGACCGAGCTTTGCGCTAGCGCCCGACCAATGGCGGGGGAATCTAGAAATTTCGTGTTGCGCCGCGTGGTCGAGAGAACGCTCCCGCGTTCATTGTCGCCCATCGACATGACCGATTCCGCGCCGCCACGGATCACACCCGCGAGCGCGTCGAGCCGTTCGTCGCTATCAGGTGCGATCATTTCAGACCACAGCGCATTGAACGGCGACTTGTCACCTTCCCTCGCCATCGCCTCTTGATCGCCTTCGGTCAGCAGCCGCCGCACATGCGCGAGGTTGCGTCGTTCGGGTGGCGCTACCGTTGCCACATGCAAAATCAGGGCTTCGAGCAACTGGCGGGCGCTTTCATCCCAATGGGAATCCCGACTATCGCCAGGGACGACCAGAGCATCACCGATTGCGGCGGCAATATCGACCGCGCCCTCGTCGTTTTGGTCGATCAGATCGAGCGGGTTAAACGTGCCGCGCAGATCGTCGGGCACATCGGCCACGCCAAACGGATCAATGACCACCACACGATGACCAGGGAGCTGCATACGTCGCCGCGCCGTTTTCGTCGCGTTCTCGCCCTTGGGATCGAGGACGACGCAGCTCCCAGGCCATAGCGCCAAATTCGGCACGATTGCCGAGCGCCCTTTACCTGCACGACTACCCGCGACCGTGACCATGTGACGATCATCGAGGCAGCCCACCGCATCATCGGAGGCACTACGGCCAAGCCAGATTGAGCCAGGTTGCCAGAGGGGCGCGTTTGTTTCCCAATCAGCAGTGCCGAGAGTTTCAGCATGAGCGGGGAACGATTCAGCAGCCATATTTTGAACTTAGCGCCTGCCGTTGGGAATTGAAGCGATTGCCTCACCGTCAGGGCGTTTTGTTGCTTTTGGTGTGTTGCTTATGGTATTATGAAAAGAGGATAGCCAGATGTGTTTTTGGTGCCCAAAAACGGATGCTAGCGCATATCTGGCCAAGGGTTTCGCCCCTTGGAACGCGACCAGGGTAGCCCCCTGGACAGGCATACGGACGACGGATGGCACGACCGACCAAAGACGACGCAGCCAAGCGCACCGAAAGGTTCAATCTTCGATTGACCCCTGCCGAGCTGGCACATGTCCAGCAGCAGGCCGCCCATGCGGGCATCGGTGCACATGACTATGCGCGTCGTCGTGTCCTAGGCCACCGCGTACCGCCTGCCCGCTCGCAGATCGACGCCACCCTGTTGACGGAACTCAACAGGATTGGGGTCAATCTCAATCAGCTCACCCACGCCGTTAACAGTGGGATCGTGATCGAGCGCGAGGCGGCAGTCGTGCTTGCCGAGGTGCGCGGCATCATCGAGCAGATAGTGAGCGGCGGCCATGATTCCTAAACTCGCCGCCAAAGGCAGCAGCTTTAAGGGCGCGGCTGCCTACTATCTGCACGACAAGGGCGCATCGACAAGTGAGCGCGTGGCCTGGACGGCCACCGTCAACCTTGCGACCGAAAACCCCGAAGCCGCATGGCGGATCATGGTCGCAACGGCCAAGGATCAAGCACGGCTGAAGGAGCAGGCAGGAATCCGCAACACAGGCCGCAAATCGGCGGACGTGGTGCTCGCCTACTCCCTGGCATGGCATCCCGACGAAAAAGACGGGCTGACCCGCGAGGAAATGTTACTCGCGGCACATGCCAGCATCAAAGCCCTTGGCGCGGAGCATTGCCAAGCGTTGATCGTCGCCCACCAGGACGAGCCGCATCCGCATGTGCATGTGATCCTGAATCGTGTTTCGCCCGAAGATGGGCGCATGTTGTCCAGCAGCAATGAAAAGCTGAACCTGTCCCGATGGGCGGAATCCTACGAACGCGCCCGCGGCAAAATCCTTTGCGAGGAGCGCGTCGCCAACAACCAGGCGCGTGACATGCTGGGCGAGTTTACCCGTGCAGCCAAGGATCGACCGCGCCACCTGCACGAGCAGGAAAAGGGACTCACCAAATCCAACCAAGGCCAGAAGGTCAAAGACCAGCAGCGCGGCAAGGACGCAGCGCTCGCAGCCAAAGGCCGCGAGATGCACAAGCGCCACCGCGCCGAATGGGACAAGCTACGTGCCGACCATGCCGACCGCCGCGCCGCGATCATTGCCCGCGCAAAGGCGGCAGTGTCGCAAGCCCGCGCCGAGATACAGGCGGCACGGCTTCCCGCATGGCGGCAGATGCACAAACGGCACTTTGCCGAGCTGCGACAGTTCAAAGAACGCGAGCAGCGCCTCACGGGCAAAATTCACAATGCCATTGCCGCGATCAAGTCCATGGGCGCGGTGCGCGGTGACGCGAGCGCCCAGGGCTTCCTGGGCAATGCGTTCAACTATCTCACATCGGCGGCCAAGCGTGAGGCCGCCCTCACCCAACGACAGCAGATCGAGAAACGCAACTTTGCCGCCGAGCAGCGCCGCGAGGTCAAAGAAAAGGCTGCGACCATTCGCACGGCACAGCAACAGCAGCAGCGCGAAAATGTGAAACGGCTTGGCAATGACGTTGCCGCCCTTCGCAATTCGCAGGAAAACGACCGCCAGAATCTTCGTAGTGAATGGCGCGAGCGGAACACCGAACGCGGCGGCGCATGGTCGAAGGTCAAAGCGTCGCGGGACTTGCGCCGTCAGGTTGCCGACCGTTTCGCAGGCCAAGGCCGCGACAGTGGCACACGGGATCGAGGGCGATAACCCGCCCCCTTGACGGATTCCACGAATCAGCGCCTAATGACCACATGCAAACATGTAAACATGTGGGAAAGCAAACATGCCAACAATCGCCATAATCAGCCAGAAGGGCGGCGCGGGTAAAACCACCCTCGCCCTTCACTTGGCCGCAGCCGCCGAGGATGCAGGCCATACCGCCCTAGTGATCGACCTTGATCCCCAGGCCACCGCCAGCCAATGGGCCGCGTGGCGCAAAGACGCCCCGCCCGTGGTGATCGACAGCGCCCCCCCTCGCCTTGCCGCCAAGATCGAGCAGGCAACCGAACAGGGCGCAAATTTCATCGTGATCGACACCCCACCCCATGCCGACAGCGCGGCGAGCGCCGCCGTTGAAGCTGCCGACCTGGTGCTAATCCCATGCAGGCCGAGCGCGTTTGATCTTGCCGCCGTGCAGACAACGGCCAGCCTTGTGAAGATGCGCGGCAAGCCCGCCTTTGTGATCTTCACCGCAGGCAGCCCGACCGCGCCGCGCATGTATGATGAAGCCGCCCAGGTGGTGCAGGGCTATGGTTTGGAATCGTGCCCGCACATCATCCCCGACCGCGCCGCGTTTCGCCACGCCGCAGCCGAGGGAAAGACGGCCATGGAAATTGAACCCAATGGCAAAGCAGCCGAGGAAATCCGCCAGCTTTACAAGTGGGCATGTGAACATGTAAACATGCAAACATCTAAGAAACGGAGAACCGCCGCATGAGCACCCGCAAAGGATCATTGCTTGCGCTTCGGGATCGTGAACCCGCGCAAGCCTCACCACAGATCGAGCCGACCGCCGCACCAACCAAGCAGGGCAGGGCGGCGACCATTACCGCAGCCGCCAACACGGCCACGGGCGCAGCCACCGCGCCAAGCCGTCAGGGCAAGAAGGCCATGACGGGCTATTTCAGCCCTGAAATGTCATTCGCCATGCACATGACCTCACGCAAGAACGGCATGAGCCTACAGGATGCAATGGCCGAAGCGTTCAACGATTGGTTGCGGAAGATGGGCGAAAGCCCCGTGGGCAAGTGAACATGCGGGCATGTGAACATGCAAACATGTTTGCATGTGGGCACTATCGGCGGATCGGATTCCGTTCGTTCCGTTTCTTGCACCAGCCTAGAAACGCAGCGTCGGCGTTTTTCAGCTCTTGCCGACCCTTTTCATCCCAAAAGGTCAGATAGTCCGCCTTGAGCGCGTAAACGTCATATCCAGGCGCAATTATCCGCGCCTTTTGCAAGGCGTTCTCGGAGATCATGGGAAATTGGCTCGCGTGGGGTAGGGCGGTTTTTGCCGCCCGTGGTGTGAACGTCACCAGCTCGCCAGCCTCATCGAGGCGGATGGTATAATCGGGGAAATGCCCGTGCAGCTCGTCTTGCTCGACAATGGTTTTCAGCAGCCGCTTGAACTCTTTGGCCGTCGATTGTGATCCGCATTTCTTTTGGATCGTATCGAGGCCGAATTTAACGGGCTTCCCAGGCCATCCACAATGCTTGCGGGCAATCTCATACAGGCGGCGCTCTAGCGGCTTACGCAGGCGGAAATAACGCCGATTGAGGGTGAGAACTTCCTTGGCCCGAATGGCATTGAACACCCAATCGGACAGCCGCACTTCCACATCGAGCATACGCCCGTCGAACCCTTCGCGGACGATCCGAGCGCGATCAATGAGGCTGAAAACGTCCCATTGAGATTCGCCGCCCGTGATGATGTTCGTTTCGATCTGAGTCCCTTGCAGCCGCTTGAACGCTGCCTTGAGCTGTTCATAGCCGCGCCCGTCAGTGCCGCGATTGGTCGCCACGAGCAGATCATAGGCTTTGAAGCGGACGACCTGGCTAACTTGCTGCCCCTTGTTGAGGGCGGCCATAATCTGGCTGATGCAGTAGATCAGCACATCACGATCATGGACGGTCGCAAGGCCGTTGGCCGATGGAGTCACGCGCAGGATTGCGTCGCCGTGAGCATACTCTCGTTTGCTCAAATCGGGCTTTGTGGACACGCTGAAAATAGGGTGCTCCATCGAGGCCATGTCGCCTTTCGGCGCAGCGTCGAAAATGTCGCACACGAAAAAATCCTGCTGCGGATATCTATCGGGCAGGAGCGGAGAACGGTCGTCTTGATTCGTGTTTTCACCCACCAAGCGAGGCTATCGTGTTTTCACACACCCGCGCAATGATTTTCGTGTTTTCACACACCGCCAGCCTGTGAATAAGTCCCGATTTTGAATCGTGTTATCACCCACCAAGATTCGTGCTTTTACACACCGTTTATCGTGTTATCACCCACCAACCCACTTGATAAGCCATTGCTAAGCAATGACAATTCGCCGCTTTTTGACGGCGTAACACAGATTCTAACACATAATAACACATAGGGGAGAGGGCGCGGCGAAGTGCGCCAAAATGGACGACCGCAAGCGGTCGGAGTCGATTAGTTTCTCACCCGACCTGGAAGCATACCACCATGCTCGACTGGTCAAGCACGCTCGCCATGCTCGCCCTACGGGCTGCGCGTGGCTCCGCGCCGCTTCGCGGTCGCTGCGCGATCCTTTGACTCATTCTGCGCGTGGCGGTGTTCTGAAATTGTCGGGACGAGGAACGTCAATTTTTACGCCCTGCCTCTGGCAGGTCGAACAAGGAACTATGAAGGCTTAAGCGCCCGCCCCAAAGTGTTGCGCCCAACTTTTAAAATCCGAGCCATTCCAGCGACAGTTTGCTCACCACTTGCGATCATGCGCCGCGCGTGATCCACATCGGCAGCCGTGAGCTTAGGCTTACGCCCCAGCTTCACACCCCGCCGTTTGGCGGCAGCCAGCCCCGCCTTTGTGCGTTCCGTTGTCAAATCCCGCTCGACTTCGGCCAGCCACCCGAACACCGACAACAGGAGCTTGCCCGTCGAGCTGGTAAGGTCGATTGCTTCCGTCAGGGATCGGAATCCGATGCCGCGACGGTCGAGGTCTAACACTGTGTTGACGACATGCTGCATTGATCGCCCCAGGCGGTCGAGCTTCCACACCACCAGCACATCACCAGGCACGAGCGCTGCCATTGCCTTATCGAGGCCAGAGCGGCTTTTCGTACTTCCCGAGATTGTATCATCGAAGATGGTTTCGCAGCCCGCCGCGAGCAGCGCCTCACGCTGCGCGGCCACATTTTGATCGCGGGTAGATACCCGCGCATATCCGATCATTTTCATGGCGCTATTTTGGGGCTGATTTTTGGTGCACGCAACGCCCTGCTTTTCCTGGGCTTGCACTTACGCACCTAAATCGACCGTTATTGGTGCACCAAAGCCTGGCCAATGCCACCAACTGGTGGGATGGTACGCAGACTCCGTGGACTCATGCCGCTCATTGCGGTTTGATTGCCCTAATGTCCGTGGATAACCTCAAAGCACTTGGCGATAATATTCGACGATTGCGACAGTCGTTAGAGCTGTCGCAAGAAGAATTTGCACATAGGGCGAATATAGATCGTTCCTATGTCGGGCAAATCGAGCGCGGCGAGCGTAACATATCGTTTAGCAATCTTTGCAAAATTGCAGAGGCTTTAGGCGTAAGTGTATCAAATCTCGTGGAGGGCGTGTGATGCCTCCGAGAAGAATACCATCTTTGCCAAGCCTGTTAGATAGGAAAATCTATAAGACTGGTCAGACCCGTGGCGCTGACGACGACCAGATTTATCAAAATCGAGTAGGTCGAAATTCCACAGTTTTGATTCCTCTTTCAGTATATTTGCAATTCAACCGCTTTTCTGAATTTCAATTTGAAAACGGTTTTATCGTTATGATAAGGCCGCCAGACTATTTCAACGAATGGGCGCAGCGTGGCCTTGAAAACATCGGGCTAGAGCTGGGACAAAACGCGCTGATTTTCTACGAGCTGCGTGAAGATTGGCTGCGGTGGAATCCTCAAAATCATGGATTTACTATCCCACAGTCACGAACTGCCCCGCTTGGGGGGCAGTTCGTTGCGCGGATAGCGAACACAACATCGGCGACCGATGCTCGTATCAACGAGGGGTACACGACAACAGGTTTGAAGGGGGCGGGGATCCGCCTCTACGAGTACGCATCCCTTGACGTGATAAAGAGTTGCCGCACCCAGCTCGAAGCCGCTTTCTGGCTTTGCGTCGATTCCATTGAAGCGATGGTCGATGCAGGCATGGCCGCCCCCGACGCTGAGGAAAGATCAGCGTATGCTAAGGCGGAAGCCGCCAACGCTGGCCTACTTGACTATGACCAGCTCAAAGAAAATCGCATTGTAAACGCAAACCACGAGCTAACTTGCCCGCTTTGTTTAGAGCGCTTAAGCGCCCGTGGCTTTGTGAGCCGTTTGACCCAGGCAGCAGGTCGAGAGCGCCACGATTTGACTGTTACAGAGGTCAATCTGTTTCACATCAGAGAGTTGGCATACGGCGTTTTCAACCATCGGCCATATAATCTTGGCTGGGGGCATCATCATTGCAATGTTGTCTGCAAGGATTCTGGCATAGACGAAACCTTGCGATGGATGGAATCAGTCATCGAGCGCAACAAAGCGCATTAGACCGCGAAAAGAGGTAAGGAGCCTTTGCGGTTGGATTCCTCTACGACTTTTTGCTCACCAGGGACAGACTGGCGCCCACCTTTCCTGATACGACCGATCGCATAGTCGATCCACTTGTCCTCTATTTCAATGCCGATCGACCGACGATTGCAGGCCATCGCGCTTAGCAAGGTGCTGCCCGATCCAGCGAAGCAATCGAGAACGACATCACCCTCATATGAGCTTGTGCGGATGATGTGATCGAGCATGTCTTGCGGCTTCTCCGCAGGGTGTTTCCCTTTGTACTGCCGCACATTCATAAAATCCCATGCGTCGATAAAGGGCATGGAGGGATCAATGTTAAATGCGCGAATTACATCCTCATATGCAGGCATCAGCGCTATGCGCCCCGTGTCGCAGATCGCCTTGCAGATTTTCGCATATTGATCGCGGCTCGGAATATTGCGGCCAGTTTCCCAGTTGGACACCGCGCCGCCATTGTTGACCTTGCCATAGGCTCCGATCAACTCGGTAAGAGTGTTTGATGAAAGCCCAGCTTTTACACGGCAATCTTTCAGGAACAATCCAAACGGCGAGCGCTTTAGATTGCCATCGCAAGCAGGCGAACAAAAAATGATTCTCTCTGTGTGCGGATACCACCGACGCAGAGAGGTCTTTTTCATTTTTTGCTTCCAGCCATCATAGCCAGGCTCATTCGGTTTCGTCCAAGTGATGATGCCGTGCATGTTCATTGAATCTGACATGTCCACGTAGAGAAATGGTGCCATGTCTGATGAACAAAAAAGATAAAGCGAGCCGTTCGGCTTCAAGATACGACAAAACTCTTTTGTGTATTCCTTCACCCAGTCCCGATATTCATCGTCATGAGCGAAATCAGCATCGCCATATATATTTTGCTTTTTTGTACTGTGATAAGGCGGGTCGGTCAAAATCAGATCGACCGACGCGGCGGGGATTTTCCGCAGCAGCGCAAGAGAATCACCGTGAACCACGGCGACATTTTCGGAGCGAAAAGCCGCCTCTTTTTTCAGTGCCGCGCAAATGCGCTGAAACTCGGCAGCCCGATTTTGAGGATATATTTCCTCGGCAGCGCGAGGCAGTGCGAAAGGCACATCATCGAAATTTTCATCGGACAAGGAAACAGTTTTCAACATCATTCACTCTCAACGCCTTTGGAGCACCAGTAAGAAATTATCGCATTTCGGCTCATGCCTCGGCGTGTTGCCATCGCATCTATCGCCGCGAGCAATTCGACATCGAACCGCAATGCGACGGGCACCTTGCGAGGCTTCCCAGGCTGGAGAGAAGCGCCTTGTCTGGCACTGTGTGAATCTATATCTATTGTAGATTCAAACGATCTCTTTTGTGGCTTCATTGTATATCGCTCCGATATGCAATCTTGCCCTGGATTTCATCGAATGTCTAGCGCCCATTGAGAGCCGTCAGGCACGAAAAAACGAGCCGCAAGGCGGATCGTCGGGAGCCTCTCTCATTGGGGGCATGAATTTATTTTCCGATTTTCTTGAATTTTGGAACATTGGAGTCGAGATTTAACGGTTACGACGACGAAACGAGGGGCAGCCGATGGTAGATTTTCCCAACATGGACGCGGTGCATCCGCAGACCGCACCACTTCCCGCGCCTATGGGACATCACCCGCAAGGACAGGTTGCCCAATACGCACCGCAGCGCAGCCTAAAGGCGCTCATTGGATCATTCGCAGGTGGCAGCTTTTTTGTCGTTTTGTTGGTCATTATCGGCGAACTGCTTTTCGACGCGGCCTATAAGCCGTCGCAGCTCTTGGGGTCATTCTACGGCAATGCTTCTCGTGCCCAGATCGAGGCAAGCGCCCCCGCCCAGGTCAACCTTGAGCAGCAGCTCGCCCAGGTGCGGGCACAGGAGCAGGCCAAAGCACAGGAACAGGTTGCCCGTGTGCAAAGCCAGCTCGACACCACGAGGGAGGCTTACGCTTCCCTCTATCGTCGCGGTGACGCGTTCATTTCGGGCTATCTGCAAATGCAGCAGGCCATGATGCAGTATCGCGCCGAGGCCGTCCGTGCGGGCAGCGCAGGCGGCGGCATGGTAAACATGGGGACGGGCTTCATGTGTGCGTTGAGCCGCGCCAACGGCGACGGCGATGTCGAGGGATGGTGCGCCGCTAATGATCGAGTCCGTCAAGGCCAGGTGCAGGACGTGAACGGCGGCGTAGGATTGAGCCGCGAGCAGCTACAGCAGGAGCTTTTCGGCGGCTTGCCCGATCCTGCAATTCAGCGTGTCCGCGCCGATCAACGGCAGCAGGTTAATTGGCAGCTCGAACCCGACCAGCCTACGCGCTAACCAGCCCCGTGAATTGCGGATCAGTGTCATAGGGCGTTCGCTTGAGCACGAGCGGATGCCCGCCACTGATAAACACGACTTGCAGTCCCGTATCGCGGTCAAAATATCGGGCGATTTCATCGACGCGGCATAGAGGCCGCACTTGCGCCGATTGGTTGAGCGAGCGCGTTTCCGTGGTCGATTTTGACGTGCCCGTTTGCTTGCTCTCACTATTCGAGGCCGAAAGAGCCTCAGAGGTGGACGTGCCGCCGCTCAGGGACATGTCAGACGCGCCCGAACGCGTCAGGCTATCGAGCAGCCCCTCGCCCCCTTGCCGCGCCGCTACGGACGACAGAGCGGCCATTTTGCTATGGCCTTCTGTGCGTCCCGCCGATTTTTGCGATCCTTTCGTTTCGGCATGGGTGACACCTTCCGATTTTCCGTCAGCTTCCGCGACCGAACTCCCCTCGGTGGTGATCGTGATTTGCGTTTGCCCCATGCGCTTTTCGAGCCATTCGAGCGTCGTTAAATCCGTGTTGCCGAAGAATTGCAGCAGGCCAGCATTGCCGAGGAAGGTTTCCCAGCTCTCCCGATAATGGCGCTTGAGCTGGGTCAGGTCTTGCAGGATCGGCCACAGTTTCACGCCATAGCCAGCCATCAAGCCCGCAGCCTTTTCGATTGCTTCCAATCGTCCCAGGCTTGCAAATTCATCCATCACGAACAGCACAGGCGAGCCACACGCCGGCGCGTTTAGCCCCATGGCTTCCATGCGGAACAACACCAGGTTGATGACCATCCGCAGAAAGCGGGCATGGGTCGCCAGGAAACGCGCAGGCAGGCAGACATACAACGACATGCCGCCATCGAGCCGTTTCAAATCATCGAGATCGACCGAGCTTTGCGCTAGCGCCCGACCAATGGCGGGGGAATCTAGAAATTTCGTGTTGCGCCGCGTGGTCGAGAGAACGCTCCCGCGTTCATTGTCGCCCATCGACATGACCGATTCCGCGCCGCCACGGATCACACCCGCGAGCGCGTCGAGCCGTTCGTCGCTATCAGGTGCGATCATTTCAGACCACAGCGCATTGAACGGCGACTTGTCACCTTCCCTCGCCATCGCCTCTTGATCGCCTTCGGTCAGCAGCCGCCGCACATGCGCGAGGTTGCGTCGTTCGGGTGGCGCTACCGTTGCCACATGCAAAATCAGGGCTTCGAGCAACTGGCGGGCGCTTTCATCCCAATGGGAATCCCGACTATCGCCAGGGACGACCAGAGCATCACCGATTGCGGCGGCAATATCGACCGCGCCCTCGTCGTTTTGGTCGATCAGATCGAGCGGGTTAAACGTGCCGCGCAGATCGTCGGGCACATCGGCCACGCCAAACGGATCAATGACCACCACACGATGACCAGGGAGCTGCATACGTCGCCGCGCCGTTTTCGTCGCGTTCTCGCCCTTGGGATCGAGGACGACGCAGCTCCCAGGCCATAGCGCCAAATTCGGCACGATTGCCGAGCGCCCTTTACCTGCACGACTACCCGCGACCGTGACCATGTGACGATCATCGAGGCAGCCCACCGCATCATCGGAGGCACTACGGCCAAGCCAGATTGAGCCAGGTTGCCAGAGGGGCGCGTTTGTTTCCCAATCAGCAGTGCCGAGAGTTTCAGCATGAGCGGGGAACGATTCAGCAGCCATATTTTGAACTTAGCGCCTGCCGTTGGGAATTGAAGCGATTGCCTCACCGTCAGGGCGTTTTGTTGCTTTTGGTGTGTTGCTTATGGTATTATGAAAAGAGGATAGCCAGATGTGTTTTTGGTGCCCAAAAACGGATGCTAGCGCATATCTGGCCAAGGGTTTCGCCCCTTGGAACGCGACCAGGGTAGCCCCCTGGACAGGCATACGGACGACGGATGGCACGACCGACCAAAGACGACGCAGCCAAGCGCACCGAAAGGTTCAATCTTCGATTGACCCCTGCCGAGCTGGCACATGTCCAGCAGCAGGCCGCCCATGCGGGCATCGGTGCACATGACTATGCGCGTCGTCGTGTCCTAGGCCACCGCGTACCGCCTGCCCGCTCGCAGATCGACGCCACCCTGTTGACGGAACTCAACAGGATTGGGGTCAATCTCAATCAGCTCACCCACGCCGTTAACAGTGGGATCGTGATCGAGCGCGAGGCGGCAGTCGTGCTTGCCGAGGTGCGCGGCATCATCGAGCAGATAGTGAGCGGCGGCCATGATTCCTAAACTCGCCGCCAAAGGCAGCAGCTTTAAGGGCGCGGCTGCCTACTATCTGCACGACAAGGGCGCATCGACAAGTGAGCGCGTGGCCTGGACGGCCACCGTCAACCTTGCGACCGAAAACCCCGAAGCCGCATGGCGGATCATGGTCGCAACGGCCAAGGATCAAGCACGGCTGAAGGAGCAGGCAGGAATCCGCAACACAGGCCGCAAATCGGCGGACGTGGTGCTCGCCTACTCCCTGGCATGGCATCCCGACGAAAAAGACGGGCTGACCCGCGAGGAAATGTTACTCGCGGCACATGCCAGCATCAAAGCCCTTGGCGCGGAGCATTGCCAAGCGTTGATCGTCGCCCACCAGGACGAGCCGCATCCGCATGTGCATGTGATCCTGAATCGTGTTTCGCCCGAAGATGGGCGCATGTTGTCCAGCAGCAATGAAAAGCTGAACCTGTCCCGATGGGCGGAATCCTACGAACGCGCCCGCGGCAAAATCCTTTGCGAGGAGCGCGTCGCCAACAACCAGGCGCGTGACATGCTGGGCGAGTTTACCCGTGCAGCCAAGGATCGACCGCGCCACCTGCACGAGCAGGAAAAGGGACTCACCAAATCCAACCAAGGCCAGAAGGTCAAAGACCAGCAGCGCGGCAAGGACGCAGCGCTCGCAGCCAAAGGCCGCGAGATGCACAAGCGCCACCGCGCCGAATGGGACAAGCTACGTGCCGACCATGCCGACCGCCGCGCCGCGATCATTGCCCGCGCAAAGGCGGCAGTGTCGCAAGCCCGCGCCGAGATACAGGCGGCACGGCTTCCCGCATGGCGGCAGATGCACAAACGGCACTTTGCCGAGCTGCGACAGTTCAAAGAACGCGAGCAGCGCCTCACGGGCAAAATTCACAATGCCATTGCCGCGATCAAGTCCATGGGCGCGGTGCGCGGTGACGCGAGCGCCCAGGGCTTCCTGGGCAATGCGTTCAACTATCTCACATCGGCGGCCAAGCGTGAGGCCGCCCTCACCCAACGACAGCAGATCGAGAAACGCAACTTTGCCGCCGAGCAGCGCCGCGAGGTCAAAGAAAAGGCTGCGACCATTCGCACGGCACAGCAACAGCAGCAGCGCGAAAATGTGAAACGGCTTGGCAATGACGTTGCCGCCCTTCGCAATTCGCAGGAAAACGACCGCCAGAATCTTCGTAGTGAATGGCGCGAGCGGAACACCGAACGCGGCGGCGCATGGTCGAAGGTCAAAGCGTCGCGGGACTTGCGCCGTCAGGTTGCCGACCGTTTCGCAGGCCAAGGCCGCGACAGTGGCACACGGGATCGAGGGCGATAACCCGCCCCCTTGACGGATTCCACGAATCAGCGCCTAATGACCACATGCAAACATGTAAACATGTGGGAAAGCAAACATGCCAACAATCGCCATAATCAGCCAGAAGGGCGGCGCGGGTAAAACCACCCTCGCCCTTCACTTGGCCGCAGCCGCCGAGGATGCAGGCCATACCGCCCTAGTGATCGACCTTGATCCCCAGGCCACCGCCAGCCAATGGGCCGCGTGGCGCAAAGACGCCCCGCCCGTGGTGATCGACAGCGCCCCCCCTCGCCTTGCCGCCAAGATCGAGCAGGCAACCGAACAGGGCGCAAATTTCATCGTGATCGACACCCCACCCCATGCCGACAGCGCGGCGAGCGCCGCCGTTGAAGCTGCCGACCTGGTGCTAATCCCATGCAGGCCGAGCGCGTTTGATCTTGCCGCCGTGCAGACAACGGCCAGCCTTGTGAAGATGCGCGGCAAGCCCGCCTTTGTGATCTTCACCGCAGGCAGCCCGACCGCGCCGCGCATGTATGATGAAGCCGCCCAGGTGGTGCAGGGCTATGGTTTGGAATCGTGCCCGCACATCATCCCCGACCGCGCCGCGTTTCGCCACGCCGCAGCCGAGGGAAAGACGGCCATGGAAATTGAACCCAATGGCAAAGCAGCCGAGGAAATCCGCCAGCTTTACAAGTGGGCATGTGAACATGTAAACATGCAAACATCTAAGAAACGGAGAACCGCCGCATGAGCACCCGCAAAGGATCATTGCTTGCGCTTCGGGATCGTGAACCCGCGCAAGCCTCACCACAGATCGAGCCGACCGCCGCACCAACCAAGCAGGGCAGGGCGGCGACCATTACCGCAGCCGCCAACACGGCCACGGGCGCAGCCACCGCGCCAAGCCGTCAGGGCAAGAAGGCCATGACGGGCTATTTCAGCCCTGAAATGTCATTCGCCATGCACATGACCTCACGCAAGAACGGCATGAGCCTACAGGACGCTATGGCCGAGGCGTTCAACGATTGGCTGCGGAAGATGGGTGAAAGCCCTGTTGGCAAGTAATCATGTGAACATGTTCACATGCGGACATGCAAACATTTAGAGAGGCGGGGATAACGCCGCGCCGCCTCTTGAAATGTTGCCAATACGTTCCCATGTGCCGAATATGCAATCAGCACCGACCGCGCCACGCTCTCTTGGTATAGGTGGCTCTAAAGCATCCAAAAACAACATTGGGTATAGGCCGACCGCCCACATCAATAGGCGTGTGACCCAATCCATCTTTCGCGCCTTCGACTACGCAAAGGCAATCGGCACGCCGTTGACGTTGTATGTCGTCATCAACTTGCACGAAACGATGGCAAAGTGCGCCGCGAGCATCTTTGCCGACATTCGCCACCGCTTTCGCGATTGGCTCTATTACCGTCGCAGAAAAGGGCAGGGCGACACGCCCGCACCTGCCTATATCTATGCTCTCGAAAATCCGAACGATGCTCACCCGCACGCAAATTGGGCGATCCATATCCCGCCCGAGCTGGAGGCCGAATTTTGCCGCAAGCTTCCGCAGTGGGTGACGAAGGCGCAGGGCGTTTGCGGCATTTATGATTGCCATGTGCAGCCGATCAATCAGGACTATGCAAAGAAGCTCGCCAAATACATCGTCAAGGCGACCGATCCCGCGTTCATTGCCCATTTTCACCTTGGCGACGAAGCCGCCGACCAAGGCACGATTTACGGGAAGCGGGCAGGGGTGAGTCCTTCTCTCGGCCATGCGGTCAGGCGTGAGGCGAATTTTCGACCGCAGCGCCGCACCTACTGGCAACGTGCCGCGTGATTTTCTATCGGCGGATCGGATTCCGTTCGTTCCGTTTCTTGCACCAGCCCAGGAACGCAGCGTCGGCGTTTTTCAGCTCTTGCCGACCCTTTTCATCCCAGAAGGTCAGATAATCGGCCTTGAGCGCGTAAACGTCATAACCAGGCGCGACGATCCGCGCCTTTTGCAAGGCGCTCTCGGAGATCATTGGAAATAGGCTTGCTTGGGGCAGGGCGGTCTTTGCCGCCCGTGGTGTGAACGTCACCAGCTCGCCAGCCTCATCGAGGCGGATGGTATAATCGGGGAAATGCCCGTGCAGCTCGTCTTGCTC
>CAZNEO010000042.1:0-21862 GCA_964572205.1 uncultured Sphingorhabdus sp. | reverse complement strand
GGCAGCTGGGCAGGGGCGCTGGGCAAGCCGCAATTCCTGCCCTCTGTTTACCTGCGGCTCGCGCGTGATGGCGATGGGGATGGCTATGCCGACATCTGGAACAGTGAAGTCGATGCGATGACCTCCATAGCAAATTATCTGGTCAATGCAGGCTGGCGGCGTGACGAACCATGGGGCTTTGCCGTTGATGCTCCGGCAACGCTGGACCGGGCAGCGATCAAAAGCACGTTGACGCCGCCGCGCTGTCCGCGCGTTTTTGCCCGGCACAGCAAATGGATGAAATTGTCCGAATGGCGCGCGCTTGGCATCGTCGCACAGGCTGGCTGGCCGCAAGGCGATATGATGGCAACGCTGATTGAGCCTGATGGCGAGGGCCGAACTGCCTATTTACTTGGCAGCAATTATCGGGCGATACTGGATTATAATTGTTCAAATTTTTACGCGCTTTCTGTGGGGTTGCTGGGCGATGCGATACGCAATTAGGCTAGGTTTAGGTGCGGCACTGGTTGCCGCGCTGTCGTCATGCGGCAGCTTTGATGGCGCCAATGACGGCAAAGCCGAAAATTTGCCTGCTGCCCCCAGTGCACCGGGCGGGGTGTCGGATTTTCCGGTGCGGCTTGGATCGCCCTATCAGGTGGGCAATGTCACCTACACGCCTGCGGATGTAACAGCCTACGACGAGGTGGGCTATGCGAGCTGGTATGGAGCCGAATTGCAGGGGCGCAATACGGCCAATGGCGAAATATTCCTGCCTACTGCGATTACCGCTGCGCATAAAACGCTGCCCATGCCCAGCTATGTTGAGGTGACGTCGCTTGAAACCGGGCGCACGATCATAGTTCGCGTCAATGATCGCGGTCCTTTCGCTAATGATCGCTTGATCGACCTATCGGAAGGTGCAGCGAGATTGCTTGGTATCACCCAGCAGGGTGTAGCGGGGGTGCGTGTGCGCAAACTCAACCCGTCTGAGCAGGACCGGGCGTTGCTGCGTAACGGCCAACCCGCTTCGCCCCGTATCGATACGCCGGAATCGCTGCTGAAGGTTTTGCGGGAAAAGCTGGCCAAATTGCCCAGGCCTGCTGCTATTGCGGGCGCTGGGCAAAAGCCGGTTCCGGTGAAGCCGGGGGCAGGGGCTCCGCCGCCGCCCAAGACTGGCGGGGCCGGTGATGACCGTTTCGTCCGTGAAGGCGATGGCCCGCCAAAGGCAGGCGCAAAACCGGCGGCCGCGCCAAAGCCTGTTGCAGGCGTTGCGGGCTATTTTGTCCAGGTCGCCGCTTTTTCGGCGCGGGCGCGGGCGGATGAACTGGCGCGAAAATTGGGGGCAAAAGTCTTTGTCAGCGCCGATGGCCGCCTTTTCCGCGTGCGTTTTGGGCCCTTTGCGAGTGAAGCAGAGGCGCAGCGCGCCTTGGCCGATGCGCAAAAGCGCGGCTATCCACAAGCGAGATTGCTGCGCGAATAGCGGGGACTGGCGCGGCTGCCATTGCCTCGCTAGACCATAACAATGCTTGCCCTATCGTTCCTTGCGGCCCTGTCCACGCCTGCTGCCTATGTCAGCAAGGCACCCGTCGCCTATATGGTTGATATGGCATCAGGCACGCCGCTTTATGCCCGGAATGCCGACCGGAAAATCCCGACAGCCTCCATGGCCAAGATGATGTCTGCATGGGTTGTGTTTGAGGCAATGAAGGCTGGAAAATTACAGCCACAGCAAACTTATGTTGTGAGCGATGCAAGCTGGAAGGCATGGAACAACAAAGGATCGACCATGTTCCTGAAAGCCCGCGAAAAAGTGTCGGTCGACCAGTTGCTTCATGGAATGCTGACCGTATCAGGCAATGATGCGTCGGTCGTTCTGGCTGAAGGCGTAGCAGGCAGCGAAGCGGCCTTTGTAGTGCGCATGAACCAGGAGGCGAAGCGGCTGGGCATGAAATCCAGTCGCTTTGGAACAGCAAATGGCTGGCCTGATGAAGGGCGGACCTATTCAACGGCGCATGATTTGGCGATATTGGCGGAGCGGATCGTCACAGACCATCCGGAATTGTTCCGTCGCTATTTTGGAAAGCGGGAATTTTCGTGGAACAATGTGGTACAGCCCAACCGCAATCCTCTGCTGGGCGCAGTCGCCGGTGCGGACGGACTGAAAACCGGGCATAGTGACGAGGCGGGCTATTGCCTTGCTGGCACGGCGGAACGCAACGGCCGACGGATCATCATGGTGATTGCGGGTCTGAACAGCCAGCAGGACCGGATAAGCGAGGCGCGCACTTTCATGAATTGGGGCTTTGCGGCATGGACATCGCGCCCCTTGTTCAAGCGTGGTGCCAAGGTGGCGCAAATTCCAGTTCAGCTTGGAACCAGCACGACAATAGACCTGCTTGCGCCGCGTGCGCTGGCGGCGGTCCTTCCAGCGACCGGCGGCAAGAATGTGAAACTTGCAGTCCGTTACAAGGGACCAGTGCGTGCCCCCTTTGGCAAGGGCACAAAACTTGCCGAACTGGTTGCTACTTTACCCGATGGCAGCAAACAGGTCATGCCGCTGGTCGCTGCGCGCGATGTTGAAACCGCCACTTTCCTTGGCCGCGCGTGGAATGGTGTCAGATCGCTGGTGGGGGCATGATGGCACAAGGAAAATTCTTATCAGTTGAAGGCGGCGAGGGGGTTGGAAAATCAACTCAGATCAGGGCTTTGCAGGATGCGCTTAAGGACAAAAATATCGAGGTAATCCTCACGAGGGAGCCTGGCGGCACTGATGGGGCAGAGGCAATACGGGATTTGTTGCTTGGCGGCTCCGATGATCGCTGGACTGCAGGGTCCGAAGCGCTCCTGTTCGCTGCGGCGCGCGGGGACCATGTCGCCAAATTGATCAAACCGGCGCTTGCCAAGGGCATTTGGGTAATATCTGATCGTTTCGTCGATAGCAGCCGCGCCTATCAAGGCGTCAGCCTTGGCCTTGGCGATGCCGACATCATGGAATTGCACCGCATCGGCAGCGACGGCTTTCTGCCGCACCGAACGCTCGTTCTGGACATGGGCAATGAAGAAGCAAGCCAAAGGGCAAATGCGCGCGATGCGGGACAATCGGACCGGATCGGGGGGCGTAACGCCGATTTCCACAGGCAGGTGCGCCATGCCTTTCAGCAAATTGCCCGGAGCGAACCTGATCGCGTGCGGCTGATTGACGCCAATGGAGAGGCCGACATCGTGACCGAACGGCTGATGCTGGCCATTGCGGACCTTTTGCCATCATGACGTCAAAATGGATTGGCCATGATGGCAATTGGGCCCAGTTTTCCGCAGGATTGGCGTCAGCGCGGTTGCATCATTGCTGGATTTTGGCCGGGCCGCGCGGACTGGGTAAGGCTGGCTTTGCGCTGCGCGCGGCAGCTGCTCTGGTTGATCCGGCAGGATCAAACACACATTTGATCCGACAAAATGCCCATCCCGATATCCACTGGCTAAAGCGGCTGCCAAAGGAGCCTGCCAAGGAAGGCGAAGAAGCCGATCCCAATGGCGAGTTGAAGCGTTCGATTTCCGTTGATCAGGTGCGTGATCTTCAGCGGGCACTGACCACGCGGCCCTCGATGGGCAGCAAACGGGCAATCATTGTTGATGCAGCGGATGATCTTGAACGGGGCGGGGCCAATGCCCTGCTCAAATCGCTGGAAGAGCCGCCCGCCGGGACGCATTTTCTGCTGGTCAGCCATGCAAGCGACCGGCTATTGCCGACGATAAGGTCCCGGTGTCAGCTTTTGCGGTTTGAACCCTTGTCCGATGCCCAAATGGAGGAGGCAATGATGGCTGCCTTTCCTGACCTTTCGCCGACGGATCGTGCAATGTTGGTTCGGTCTGCTGGAGGTTCGCCGGGGCAGGCGCTTGCTTTTGCCGGACTGAATCTCGGTGAAATTGAGGATTATATCGATGCTATCGTTGCCAAAGGCGATCCAACCAATGCCATCCGCCAGCAACTAGCCGAGTTGCTATCAGGAAAATCGGCCCAATTGCGGTATGAGGCATTTTTGCGCCGCGTGCCCGCGCGCATTGCTGCCCATGCGCGCCATGCCTCGCTTGGCGAGATGCGGTTTGCTGTCGATGCCTTTCATGATGCAGAGGCGCTTGCTTCGCGCGCGCTTGGCTTATCGCTCGATAAACAAGCGGTGATATTTCAAATGGGGAGCTTGCTGGCATCGCTGCAAAACCCTAAGCAACGGGCCTAAGTGACATAGAACGAAATCAAGCATGGCCGAGCCTTTCTACATTACCACAGCAATTGCCTATCCGAACGGCCGTCCACATATTGGCCATGCCTATGAAGCCATTGCGACCGATGCGATTGCGCGGTTTCAGCGAGCGATGGGGCGTGATGTTCGCCTGATCACGGGCACGGATGAGCATGGCCTTAAAATGGCCCAAACAGCGCGCAATGCCGGGCGCGATACGTTGGAATTTGCGGATGAAATGTCATCCTATTTCAGGCAAATGTGCGCGATATTGAATATATCCTATGACAATTTCATGCGTACCTCCGATGCCAGCCATCACGAAGCCAGCATTGCGATCTGGAAGGCGATGGAGGCCAATGGCGATCTTTACCTTGACCGCTATGAAGGCTGGTACTCGGTTCGTGACGAAGCCTTTTATGGCGAAGAAGAGCTTGTCGCAGGGGAGGCGGGGGTAAAGCTGTCGCCCCAAGGAACGCCGGTTGAATGGACGGTGGAGGAAAGCTGGTTTTTCCGCCTGTCACGATACCAGGAGCCTTTGCTGGCACTTTACCGCGATAATCCCGATTTCATCCGCCCCGATAGCCGCCGCAATGAGGTGCTCCGCTTTGTCGAGGGTGGGCTCAAAGACCTGAGTGTGTCGCGCACAAGTTTTAATTGGGGCGTGCCAGTGCCCGGCTCACCGGGGCATGTGATGTATGTCTGGGTCGATGCCCTGACGACCTATCTTTCCGGGATTGGCTATCCGCAGCAAGATAGCGATTTCGCCCGTTTCTGGCCCGCAAATGTTCATATTATAGGCAAGGATATTGTGCGGTTTCATGCCGTCTATTGGCCTGCGTTTCTGATGTCTGCCGGATTGCCTTTGCCGCAGCAGGTTTTTGGCCATGGCTTTATTCTGGCGCGCGATGGCGCAAAGATGGGTAAGTCGGCAGGCAATGCGTCTGACCCGCTTGAACTGGCTGAGCGTTTTGGCGTCGACCAACTGCGCTATTTCTTGCTGCGCGAAGTTAATTTCGGGCAGGATGGCAGCTGGAGCGAGGAGGCGATTGTTCTGCGCTGTAATGCAGAACTGGCCAATAGCTTCGGCAACCTTGCCCAAAGGACGTTGAGTCAGATTTATAAAAATTGTGAAGGCTATCTGCCAGCGATTCATGGCCATAGCCCTGATGACGAGGCATTGTTTGAAACGGTTGGGAAGGCCGTTTTTGACGTCATCCCTGCAGCCTATGCCGATCTGGCGCTGTCTCAGGGCACGGAAGCTTGGATCAATGCGGTCTTTGCCTGCAACGCCTATATTGACGCGCAGGCGCCCTGGGCGCTGAAAAAGACCGATGTTGCACGCATGGAAACGGTGCTTGCGACTCTATACATCTGCATTGCGCAATTGGCCGTGGCCATTTCACCGATCATCCCCGCAAGCGCCGATAGCTTGCTGGAGCGGATGGGGCTATCACCGGCGCAGCGCAATTTCGCTGGCATCAAGGCCCACTGGTATTCGCCGCTTGCCGAAAGTGATTTTCGTCTGGAGCAACCCGTCGGCCTGTACCCGCGGCTTGAAATGCCCTCCGCTGAGGATGCCTGATGTTCGTAGATTCGCACTGCCACCTGAATTATAAAGGGATTGTAGAACAACAGGATAGCGTGCTTACACGCGCACGCGCCGCGGGGGTTTCAACCATGTTGAATATTTCAACCCGCGAACGCGAATGGGATGAGGTAATTGGCCTTGCGGAAAATGAATCTGACGTCTGGGCGTCGGTCGGCATTCATCCGCATGAGGCCGACGCGCATATCGGCATTGATACGGCGAAATTGGTTGCGCGCGCATCGCATCCGCGCGTCATCGGTATCGGCGAGACGGGCCTTGATTATTATTATAACCACAGTGATCGGGCCCAGCAGCGCGCGTCCTTTCGGGAACATATCTCGGCCGCGCGGCAGACGGGTCTGCCGTTGATAGTTCACACCCGCGATGCAGAAGAGGACACAGCAGAGATATTGGCCGACGAAATGGGGAAGGGGGGCTATTCGGCTGTCATCCACTGCTTCACGGCCAGTGAAGAATTCGGGCGGAAGGCGCTGGATCTGGGCTTTTACATCTCGTTATCGGGGATAGTGACCTTCAAAAATGCCCGGGATTTGCAAGCCTTTGCCCGCGAAATTCCAGCTGACCGGCTGTTGATTGAAACTGATGCGCCCTTCCTCGCGCCTGTCCCGCATCGCGGTAAGCCCTGTGAACCTGCCTTTGTTGCGGATACAGCACGATTTCTCGCCGATTTGCGCGGTGAAGATGTCGATCAGCTGGCGCGGGCAAGCCGCGAAAACTTCTTCAGCTTATTCAGCAAGGCTGTGCAAAAATGACAGTAAATAATTGATAATATGAGCGGTGATGACAATGCCAGTCTGATCTATGGCCTGCTATGTATTGCGCTGTTGGTGGGGTCGCTAGGTGCACGGCGTTTGCCGCTTAAGCGGTTCGTGAAGATGCTGCTTGCATGGGTCGCCATATTCGCGGCCGTTTTTGCGGTCCTGAGCTTTCGTCCAGAGATGAAGATGATATGGAACAGGCTCACTGGTGAGCTGACCGGCGCGCCGCGTCAGGACATGAAGGGCAATGCAATAAGGCTGGTCAGGCAAGATGACGGTCATTTCTGGCTCACATCGAAGCTGAACGGCCATGAAGCCCGGATGATGGTCGATAGCGGTGCGACCATTACTGCCATCAACGGGAGAACTGCTCGGGCAGCGCGGGTTTTGCTCAACCCTGAATATCGTTCAGTAACGCTGAACACCGCGAATGGCGTGGTCAAGGCGCGCACGGCAACGGTCGCAACGCTTACGGTCGGCGACGTAAAGATCGACAAACATCGCGTGGTTGTGTCGGACGGCTTTGGCGACACAAATGTTGCTGGGATGAATTTCCTCGACATGTTTGAAAGCTGGACTGTTTCGGGCGATGTGATGCTTTTGACGCCGGAGGGGCAGTAGCCACTCAAGGAACACATATTATTTAACATAATATATATTATCGAATATAGAGGAAAGGCCCCTAGATGGCGGAATGCGCGGATATCCGGCCCTTGGTAACGATCATGCAACGACTGCGCACGCCGGTGACTGGCTGCCCGTGGGACCTTGAGCAGGATTTCGCCTCGATCGCGCCTTATACGATTGAAGAGGCCTATGAAGTGGCCGATGCGATTGAGCGCAACGACCTTTCTGCATTGAAGGACGAATTGGGGGACCTGTTGCTGCAAGTCGTCTTCCACAGCCAAATGGCCGAGGAACGGCAGGCCTTCGGGATCCAGGACGTAATTGATGGTATCTGCGCAAAAATGGTCCGGCGCCATCCGCACGTCTTTGCGGACGTCAAAGCCAGTCATGCCGAAGCCGTGACGGCAAATTGGGAGGCAATAAAGGCGGCGGAGCGCGACGAAAATTCGGAAGATGCGAGCGCGCTTGCTGGCGTCGCTTCGGCGATTCCGGCGCTGTTGCGTGCGCAAAAGCTGCAAAAGCGGGCGGCGCGGACTGGCTTTGACTGGCCCAGTGTTGATGGCTGCATTGCCAAGTTGCACGAGGAAATTGGCGAAGTCCTTGCCGCCGAAAATTCTGAAGAGCAGTTTGAAGAAATTGGCGACATGCTGTTTGCGGCAGTCAATGTCAGCCGTCATCTCGGTATCGATGCAGAAGCGGCGCTGAAGGCGGCGAACAGCAAATTTGAACGGCGATTCCGGGCCATGGAGCGCCAAGCCAGTCCGGAATTTTCGCAGCTGGATTTGGATGCCAAAGAAGCGCTTTGGCAGCAGGTCAAGGCAGCGGAGTGATTTTGATCAAATGGCCGTATTGCTTGTCAAACTGCCCCCAGTTGCGCGGGCTGAGCTGGGCATTTACGCGCATGGTGCTGCCTTTTCCGGGGACTGCTTCGACACGCCCTTTGCTGTGTAACCAGGCAATCGCCTCCCCTTCCCTTATATCGAGGTCAAATTCGCGCTTTTCCGTATCATGGCCAAGCCGAGCTGAAAGTGCATCCCGGAACCCTGCGATCCCTTCGCCGGATTCGGCGGAAATCAAAAATATATCTTTTTGATTCAATGCAATATGTTCAAGTTCGTTGCGCTCGTCGGCGCCGAGCAAATCGACCTTGTTCCAAAGTTCGATTATGGGTGGTCCGTGCTCCCCGATACCCAGCTCGGCCATGATCCGGATAACGTCATCGCGCTGCGCTTTGGTGGCAGGATGAGCAATGTCGCGGACGTGGATGATGATGTCGGCGCTGATCACTTCTTCCAATGTTGCCCGGAATGCGGCGACCAATTGAGTCGGCAGGTCCGAAACAAATCCGACCGTGTCGGACAATATCGCTTTTTCAATCCCCGGCAGTGCGATTTCGCGCAAAGTCGGGTCGAGCGTCGCAAAAAGCATATCTTCGGCCAATACGCTGGCGCGTGTCAGCCGGTTGAACAGGGTCGATTTACCCGCATTGGTATAGCCGACCAGAGCAATGACAGGCCAGGGCGCGCGTTTGCGCCGTGCACGATGCAATCCGCGCGTGCGCTGTACCTGCTCCAGTTCGCGCCTCAGCCTAGCCATGCGATCCCGGATCATCCGCCGATCGGCCTCGATCTGCGTCTCTCCGGGACCGCCAAGAAAGCCAAATCCGCCACGCTGGCGCTCCAAATGGGTCCAACTCCGCACAAGGCGTCCAGCCTGATAATCAAGATGGGCGAGTTCAACCTGCAACCTGCCCTCCGCAGTCGCCGCACGCTCACCAAATATTTCAAGGATCAATCCGGTTCGATCAATCACCTTGACCCCGGTCTTGTCTTCAAGATTGCGTTGCTGGATTGCCGATAGGGCCCCATCGATAACGAGCAGTTCGGCCGATAAGCGGCCGATATTGTCGACTATTGCCTCTACCTGCCCTCCCCCAAGCAAAGTCGCTGCTTTGGGTGCGCGAACACGCAGCGCCTGCGCATCAAGCACGTTAAGACCGATGGCCAGGGCAAGGCCTTTTGCCTCCTCAAGCCTGGCCTCCGCGGTCAGGCTGCTTCCTCCCGGCAATTCGGGATAGATGATCAGGGTACGTGCGCCGCGGGAAAATTCGTCCGCACTATCGCGGTTAAAAACGCTCAATCGGCTTCCCCGTCGGCGTCCTTATTATATTCGGCAAGATTTACCGGATGCGCTGGCTGGATTGTCGAGACCGCATGTTTGTACACCAGCTGCATCGTGCCATCACGCTCAAGCAACACTGAAAAAAGGTCGTAAGCAGCGATGGAGCCTTGCAGCATTACCCCATTCACCAGGAATGTCGTCACCGGCTCCCCCTTGTCGCACATGGCATAGAGGAACACATCCTGCAGGTTGCCGGGTTTAAGCGGCACCTGCGCCATCATGTCGTCAAACGCCTTTCGATCCGGCGATAGCGACGGCATTATCGTGGAAATGCTGTGCTTGTAGACCAGCTGTGACTGACCGTCGCGGCGAAGGAGGACCGAAAAATTGTCGAACCATGTCACGACGCCCTGAAGCTTCACGCCCTTCACCAGAAACATGGTGACAGGTGTTTTCGATTTGCGGAGGGAATTCAGGAAAAGGTCCTGTAAGCCATTGCTTTTTTCAGTCATTATTTTTTCCATTTTTATGTTTGTGACGCTCGGGAGAAGAGGGGCCGCATTATAAAATTACGCGGCCAGGTGCCAACATAACATAAGTGGTGACTGGGGCGCAGCACAAATTTTCGCTAATGACCTGCTTGGCCGAAACCGCCCCAAGGGTCAGGGCCTATTCGTCCTCTTCCCCCTGCCCTTTGCGCACGGAAATACCCAGCAGCTTCAATTTCCGGTGCAAGGCGGACCGTTCCATACCGACGAAAGCGGCAGTCTTTGAGATATTGCCTGAAAAGCGCTTGATCTGCACCTGTAGATACTCGCGCTCAAAGGCTTCACGCGCCTCGCGCAGCGGAGCGCCCATCAAAGCGTTGATGCCGCTTGATGGCCCAGCATAATTGTTTGTTACCTCGGCAGGCAGCATGTCCGCGTCAATCAATTGCACCTTGTCCGAGGGAGCGAGAATGATCGTCCGTTCAATGATATTGCGCAGTTGCCTTACGTTACCCGGCCATTCGCATGATTGCAGTGCGGCGATTGCGTCGTCGGAAAATTGCGGCACGGGAATGCGGTGCTCGGCGGCAAAGCGAGCGGCATATTGTTCGGCCAGAACGGTTATGTCTTCGCGCCGATCTGCAAGGGGCGGTATGGCGACGGGCACTACATTCAACCGGTAATAAAGATCTTCTCGAAAGCGGCCTGCGGCGATTTCGGCCTGCAGATCGCGGGCAGTGGCCGAGACGAAACGAACGTCAACGCGAACCGGGCGACTTCCACCGCTCCGTGTAAAGCTTTGATCGGTTAGCACCCGCAAAATCTTGCCCTGCGTTGTATAGGGCATGTCGGCCACTTCATCGAGGAACAGCGTTCCGCCATGGGCGCGCTCCAACATTCCTGCATGAACCAACTGGCCATTTTCCTCGACGCCAAACAATTCATCTTCAAACCGGTCTGGGGCAAGGCGCGCGGCGCTAACGGATACGAAGTGAGACTCAGCGCGCGGGCTCCAACTATGCAACAGCCGGGCAGCGACTTCCTTCCCGACCCCCGCCGGCCCAGTGATCAGCAGCCGGCTGCCGGTTGCGGCGACCTTTTTCAGCGTCGCGCGCACATTGTTGATCACTGCGGATGTGCCCGTCAGTTCATCACCCTGCCCGACAATCGCCCGCAGTGAGGCATTTTCGGCTCTCAGCCGTTCAGTTTCAGTCCCCCGTGCCACCAGATGCAGCAGCTTTTCTGCCTCAAAGGGTTTTTCGATAAAATCGACCGCACCCTGGGCAATAGCCGCCACTGCCGTGTCAATGTTGCCATGGCCGGAAAATACAATCACCGGAATGTTGCTGTCGCGGTCCTTGATTATCCTCAGCAGCTCCAGTCCGTCCATTGACGAGCCGCGAAGCCAGACATCAAGCAGGATCAACGACGGGCGACGTTCATCATAGGCGGTCAGCGCTTCTTCGGCCGAGGCCGCTGTGCGCGTTTCATAGCCATCATCCGACAACACGCCAGCGACGAGTTCACGGATGTCCTGTTCGTCATCAACAACCAGTATGTCGAGAGCCATTTGGGTCAGTTATCCTTGCTATCTGCTGCCGGGCGATCATCTGCCAGGGCCTGCGTTGTCGGTGCAAAGCCTGACGCCACAATCAAACGGGCCGGAAAGAAACGCAGCGTGATTTGCGCACCGACTGCTGGTGCATTTTCCAGCAGAATATCCCCCTGATGCTCCTCCATGATCCGTTTCACAATGGCGAGGCCCAGACCGGTGCCGCTTGACCGGGTGGTGACATAGGGCTCCAGTAGGCGCTCCTTGCCATCGGGCAGTCCGACACCATTGTCCGTGACCACCACGTCGACATGGTCGTCGCTTGCCTGCACGCTGATGGCAATCTGTCCGACGCGGCTTTCTCCGGCGGCTTCAATGGCCTCTGCGGCATTTTTCAAAAGGTTGGTGACGGCTTGCCCAATTTGCCGACGGTCGCACAGCAGGGTCTGGCTCGTTTCGGGCGCGGCATAGTCAAATTTGATGCTGCTATGCGCGACTTCAAACAGGAAGACAGCATGACCAACAATATCCGCAAGGCTTTCTTCGCGGAATACCGGCTTGGGCATCCGTGCGAAGGATGAAAACTCATCGACAATATTGCGCAGGTCGCCGACCTGCCGGACGATGGTTGCCGTAAGCTGGCCAAAAATTTCCTGCCCCTCGCCAATTTCCTTGCCAAAGCGGCGCTGCAGGCGCTCTGCCGCCAATTGGATCGGGGTCAGCGGGTTTTTGATTTCATGGGCTATCCTGCGGGCAACATCGGCCCATGCGGCCTGCCGCTGGTCAGTCAATTGCTGGGTAATGTCTTCAAAGGTTATGACATGCCCTGAATCCTGGGGCGTAATCCGCACTGCCAGCGTCTGCGTATCCTTCCCATCTCCCAGCTGAACAATGGCCTGCGCCCGCTTTTGCGCGACCAACTCGGCAAGGAAGGGGGCGACATCGCTTAGCCCGCGACCAGCAATCCCCTTATCACCAACATTCAGCAGCTTTTCGGTAATGCCATTGGCCATCCGGATGGTTCCATCCTGCCCGGTGCTCAAAACGGCAGCGGACACGGACTCCAAAATTGTTTCGATAAAGGCGCGCCGACTGTCCAGCGTCTGATTGGCCATGATCAAATTGCTGGTCTGGCTTTCCAGCCGTTCGGTCATGCGGTTGAATGACTGGGCAAGGAAGCCGACCTCGTCGTTGCGGATAAATTCGTCGTCGACCCTTGCCGTCAGGTCACCATCAGAAATATTTTGCGCCGCCACCACCAATTTGTTGATCGGACGCACCAGCCTGTCCGCAACCAGCAGCGCAATCCACACTGCAAAGCCAATAATGACCAGCGATGTGAAATAAAGCAAAGCATTGAATTGAAACTGCAAATTTCGTGATCGGGATACCATCGCCCGGTAATCATCCAAGACAAGCTGCGCTTTTTCGCCCAGCATGAAAGACGGAACGGTGATCGCGCGGCTTGTGTAAAGGAATGTTTTCCCGTCATCAAAAAGCGGCGTTACGGCCTCAATCCGGTCTGGAGCGGCGCTGACGACGATGTCCTGCCCTGCGGCAATTTGTTTCAACTGATCCTGCGATATCCAGTCGGTGCGCCGGCGATCATCGGGAGAAACCAGCGCAGTTGTCTGCTGCATGGCATCCTCGCCAATGGTGACAATGGCAGATTCGCTAAGTTTTCGGCGCAAAACCTGGTCGACATAGGCCTGAATAAAACCTGGGTCCTGCGTCGAGGTTTGCGACAGGATGTAGCGAAGGTCGCCTGCCATGGTGACGGTTTCATCGCTGACGTCCCGCAGCTTTTCCTCATAATATCCCTTCGCCAGCCCCGCCGAGTTTTCAAGCATACTGCGCGCTGAATCCGATGACCAGAACTGCACGCCGCTTTGGAAAAGCAGCGATGCGAATATGGCAAGCAGCAAGGCGGGCATTGCAGCGAGCAAAGTGAAAATTGCGACCAGACGGATATGCAGCTGCCCTCCGCCCGTTGGCGCTCTCTCTAGCGCAATCCGTCGCCCAAAAAGCATGATCAAGGTCGTGGCCGGCACAAGATTTGATACAAGCAGTGCTGCTGCTGCCGTCGGCGACAAAGGTTCGGCCTGTTCGGGCTGACCGATCAGGACAAAGGCAGTCACCAGCCCCATGATGAGCAGTGCCGCAACGCAGCCTGCCTCAAACATCCAGATTCTGCTCGATTGACCAAGACGGTCAATGAACGCGGAAGCGCGTTCGCGCCAGCTGTATGGCGCCTTCATCGTGTCAGGATCGCTGGGCAATGTTGCCATATTGCAACCATTGCCATCAAAAGCGTTGCAATAATAGCACAATTTTGCGCGATTAGACGCTTCTTTCTGAACTATACGTTATCGCCCGGTGCTCAGGCCATAATCACTCAGCTTTTTTCGTAATGTATTGCGATTGATACCAAGCATCGCTGCTGCTTGTAGCTGATTGCCCTTTGCCTGCGCCATCACGCGCTGCAACAAAGGTTTTTCAAAAGCGGCCAATGCGCGCGCATAGATGCGTTGCGGTCCATAGCCTTTATGCTGGTTTTCCGCCATGAACCGGTTGACTGCGGCCTCAAAACTGCAGCCGCCATTTTGCAAGTCGCCCGGCTCTTGCGCATTGCTGCCCAGCTGCGCCAGCATATTGGCCGAAATAAGGTCATCGCGCGTGGTCAGGACAAGGCGGTAGATGAAGTTCTTCAACTCGCGCACATTGCCGCGCCATGGCATGGTGGACAAGACGACCACTGCGTCGGGATCAATCTGCTTGGCAGGGAGGCCTTCCCGCGCCGCAAGGTTGAGGAAATGCTGCGCAAGCAAGCCTATATCCTCTGGCCGAGCGCGAAGAGGCGGCATGTGCACCGGCACGACATTGAGCCGGTAATAAAGGTCCTCTCGGAATTTGCCTTCGGCGATCAGGCTTTCCAAATCCTGATTGGTGGCTGCGATGATCCGGACGTCAAGCCGGATGCTGGCTTTGCCGCCGATGCGGCTGATTGTCCCGCTTTGCAGTGCCCGCAACAATCGTGTCTGCGCATGGTGTGGCATGTCGCCGATTTCGTCGAGGAACAGCGTTCCACCCTGCGCCTGTTCGAAACGCCCGATGCCCTGCCCCACGGCCCCGGTAAATGCGCCCTTTTCGTGCCCGAACAGCTCTGCTTCGATCAGCTCGGACGGGATTGCCGCCATATTGACTGCAACAAAAGGCCCCGTCTTGCGGTGGCCAAGGCTATGGATCGCCTCTGCCACCAGCTCTTTTCCAGTGCCCGATTCTCCCAGTATCAGCGCTGTAAGGTCATTGCGCAGCAGCCGGGCAACCATGCGATAGACATCCTGCATCGCTGCGCTGCGCCCGACCATCGGCATTGTTGCTTCAAGCAAGGTATCATTCTGTTCTGCTGCATTGCTCCGCTTTTTGTTGACGCCCTGCTTTGCTGCCAGCACCAGCTCATTGAGGTCGAATGGCTTTGGAAAATATTCAAATGCGTTGATCTCGCTGGCGCGCACAGCGGTATCGAGGGTATTTTGCGCAGACATGATAATGATCGGCATGTCGGGCCACTGCGCGATTATCGGTTCAAGGCTGGCGATGCCGTCGCGGTCCTTAAGTACAACATCCGTGAGCATGAGGTCATAACGGGTTGCTGCCAATGCAGCATCGCGCGCGCCAACGCTTTCCACTACGTCAGTATCATAGCCTTCGGCCTCAAGAGCGGCGCGCACCACCATGCCGATCGAGCTGTCATCTTCGACGATCAATATGCGGGCCTTATCCATCATTTTGCCTCTTTCCGGGCCACTGGCAGGAATATGCGAAAAATCGTTTGCCCCTGTGCGCGGTCACGCTCCACAGAAATGCGCGAATTCATCTGCGTCAGATATTTGCGCACAATGGCAAGGCCAAGCCCTTGCCCATCCCGTTTCGTGGTAACGAACGGAGCGAACAGCTCTTGCTCGATATGCGGCGCTATGCCGGGGCCATTATCGGAAATGCTGACCTCCACCGGCAAACGGACTGACATATTGTCTGCGCCGCGTTCAGGGCCCCCACGCAAGGCTGCGCCCATCACAAACCGCGTGTTGATGCCGATTTTTGGTTCATCAACATCCTTCAGCGCATCGATGGCATTTTGCAGCAGGTTGATCAGCACCTGCACTATCGCATCGGGCTCAATCAGGACGTCGGGCAAAGACGGGTCATAATTAATGTCGATGGCAGGCATTACAGGGTTGGCGGCACGCAACGAACGGATGGCACGTTCGATCAATGCGTGAATATTCTCCGCCCCGATTTCGCCCGGCATCACCCGACCCAGATTCTGCATCTGATCCAAAAGGCGGGCGATCCGGTCTACCTCAGTCACGATCAGATCAGTCAATGGTTGCTGCGACGGCTCCACCCGCTTGGCAAGCAACTGTGCCGCCCCCTTTATGCCTGCCAGCGGATTTTTGATTTCATGCCCCAAAATTGCAGGCGCGCCCATCGACTGCTGCGATGCGTCCGGCTGTTCCCCCATGCTGCCGCGTTCAACCTGCCGGGGCACAACAATCATCAGCCGTCTGCTGCTCGGTCCGGTCACCGTGCTAATCGAAAGATCAACATAATTGCTTTGCGCGCCACTGGTCAAAAGCCGCATATTCTGGGCGCTGATGTCGCTCTCGCCTGCCTGCACTGCGCGGTTCATGCGGTCGCTGGCAAATTGCAGAAGTGTACCAATCTGGTCCCCCAGCAGCCGCCTTTTGCCGCGTCCGAAAAAAATCTCTGTCGCCTCATTTGCGAAGACGATCTGGTTATCGCCATCCACCAAAAGCATGGGAAAAGGGACCGCCGCCAGAATGTGCGTGTCGAAAAATTGCGACTCTTCGGCAGTTCGCAGCTCAGGCAGCATGGCGGCTAAGATAGGGCGCGTAAAAACGGCTCAATTCGCCAATGACCTGTGAAGGATCGTCGATGCGGTTAATCATGTTGCGAAACTCTGCCGAGCCGGGCAAGCCGCGCACATACCAGCCGAGATGCTTGCGGGCACACCGCACGCCGACCTCTTGCCCATAATGCTCCATCATGCCGCGATAATGTTCGACTATTAGGTGAAATTGTTCCTCAACCGTTGGATCGGGCAAGCGTTGGCCAGTGCGAAACCAGTGCATGACTTGCGCCAGCAGCCAAGGCTTGCCATAGGCCCCGCGGCCGATCATCACACCATCAGCACCGCTTTGTTCCAGTGCCCGGGCCGCGTCATCAATGGTGCAAATGTCGCCATTGACGATCACAGGAATCGAAACCGCATCTTTCACCTTGCGAACAAAGGCCCAGTCGGCACTGCCTTTGTACATCTGGTTGCGCGTGCGCCCATGGACAGTGACGAGCTTTGCCCCCAAATCTTCGGCGATATGCGCCAGTTCCGGGGCGTTGAGGCTGCCATGGTCCCATCCCATGCGCATCTTTACGGTGACAGGCACCGAAACCGCCTTTACCGTTGTCTCAATCAGGCTGGCGGCAAGCGGCAGGTCGCGCATCAGCGCCGAACCTGCATCGCCATTGACCACTTTCTTTACCGGGCAGCCCATGTTGATATCAATAATCGCCGCGCCGCGTTCTTCATTCAGCTTCGCCGCTTCGCCCATTTCATAGGGGGTGCAACCCGCAAGCTGCATCGAGACGGGCTCTTCCGACAAATGCCATGCCGCTTTTTGCAATGACTGGCGCGTCTCCCGGATCATTGCCTGGCTGGCGATCATCTCGGTAACGTTAAGGCCAGAACCGAAACGGCGGACAAGCGTACGGAACGGCATATCGGTTACGCCCGTCATGGGCGCAAGGATCACGGGGCAATCGATGGTCAATGGACCGATGTTGATGGGTTTCAAGGACATTATCTGTTCCGTGGACGGGGCCAATGCGCCCGATGTGCCTAAAATTTAGGCAGCGCCTAGCGACATTCGGCTTGGCGCGCAAGTCTTGCCCGGTTAGGGCGCAAGCGATGACGACTACAGCGGCGATCATAGTTGCAGCAGGAAGCGGGAGCCGCGCTGGCGGCGATGTGCCAAAACAATTCCTTTTGGTGGCTGGCAAACCCATGATCCGGCACAGTGTTGAGGCGGTTGCACGCCATTCCGGCATCGCTCCGATCGTCGTTGTCATTGGTGCAGGGCAGGAGGCGGCGGCGGCTGAGGCGCTTTCCGCGCTGGATGTTGTCTTTGTATCAGGCGGTGCCACCCGGCGAGAAAGCGTCCATAACGGCTTGCTTGCGCTTGGGGCCTTTCCCGACGTGTCGAAGGTGCTGATCCATGATGCTGCGCGGCCGTTTCTGTCGGAGCATGTGATAGAGAGGCTGATCGCTGCGCTTGCAATGCGCGATGGTGCGGTCCCTGCCCTGGCCGTCATTGACAGCCTTGCCCGCAGTCATGACGGCCAGACGCTATCAACAAGCGAAAGCCGCGATGGCCTTTGGCGCATCCAAACCCCACAAGCTTTCCGCCGCGAAGCCATCATCAAGGCGCATTCCGAATGGAACCCAGCCAACGAGGCAACTGACGATGCACGTATGGCGATGGCTGCGGGCTATGAAGTGGCGCTGGTTCCGGGCGATGAAAGGCTTGCGAAATATACCTTTGCCGATGACTTCAACCGTGACTTTTCGGTCGAAAGCGGCCAATCATGGGCCATGCAGAACTATCGCACTGGAATGGGTTATGACGTCCACCGCCTCGCTGCCGGGGAAGAGCTTTGGCTTTGCGGCATCAAAATTGACCATGACAGGGGCCTTGCCGGCCATAGCGATGCCGATGTCGCGCTCCACGCGCTGACAGATGCGATTTTGGGCGCTGTTGCGCTCGGCGATATTGGCGATCACTTCCCGCCAAGCGACCCGCAATGGCGCGGTGCCTCGTCAGACCGTTTCCTTGCCCATGCTGCCGGGCTGGCTGCGGACAAGGGGTATCGCATTTCGAATGTCGATGTGACGATCATCTGCGAAGCTCCCAAAATTGGCCCGCACCGTGCCGCAATGCGCGCGCGGGTTGCCGCGATATTGGATGTTGCGCAAGACGCTGTGTCGGTGAAGGCAACAACGACCGAGAAACTGGGCTATACCGGCCGCGGCGAAGGCATAGCGGCGCAGGCAGTGGCGACATTGGTCACACGCGGATGAAAGACGTGCTTCCCTCTAAAATAGCGCGCTTGTCGGAAAAGGTGATTGCGGCGAATAAGGCTGCGGGACGCACGATAACAACGGCAGAAAGCTGTACTGGCGGGCTGGTCGCCGCGGCGCTGACGGAGGTTCCAGGAAGCAGCGCAGTCGTCCAATCGGGTTTTGTGACCTACTCGAACGAGGCCAAGATCAAGGTGTTGAAAGTCGGCGAGGAATTGATCGACACTTTCGGCGCGGTCTCCGTCGCAGTTGCCTGGGCAATGGCGCAAGGGGCGCTGAAACGGTCAAGCGCCGATGTCGCAGTTGCGATTAGCGGGGTTGCAGGCCCCGACGGCGGCACGCCCACCAAACCAGTAGGAACAGTGGTCTTCGCACTTGCCGAACGCGGCAAGGACCCGGAGGATGTGGTCGCCGACAAAATCCAATTTGGCGAAGATAAAAGCCGGGCAGAAATTCGCATGGCAGCCACCCTTCATGCGCTTCAGCTGCTTTTGCCGTAAAGCTCCCCTGCCCGCGCGATAAAGGCGTCTGTCATTTTTCGCAGCGCCGTGTTGAAATATTGCCCCGCCAGTGCCTCAAACAGGCGGTTCTGGAAGGTGAAATCTACGGTGAAATCGACAATGCAGCCGTCTGCGGTCTCTTCAAACAGCCATTGGTTGTGCAAATGGCGCATGGGGCCATCGAGATAATCGACCACGACTTTCGACTTGGGCGTTTTCAAGACACGCGAGCTGAAGGTCTCCTTCAGCGCCTTAAAGCCCACCACCATGTCAGCCAGCATTTCGGCATCGCTGTCCGAGCGGACCCGGATTGCAGCCACCCAGGGCAGGAATTCTGCATAGCGGCGCACGTCAGTGACAAGGTCGTACATCTGCTCCGCACTATAGGGCAGCGCCTTGCGTTCGTGATGATGCGGCATGCCCCCTGCCGTTCCTAGCCAGCCTTTGCCAGCTGCGCTTCCCGCGCAGCGCGCATCTTGGCGAAATCGTCGCCCGCATGATAGCTGGAGCGGGTCAATGGCGTCGCTGCAACCAGCAGGAAGCCTTTTGCGCGGGCAATGGCGGCATAGGCGTCAAAGGCTTGCGGCGTCACAAATTCCATCACTTTCGCGTGGCGCGGCGTTGGTTGCAGATATTGTCCCATCGTCAGGAAATCGATGTCGGCGCTGCGCATGTCGTCCATTACCTGATGGACCTCCATCCGCTCTTCCCCAAGGCCTAGCATCACCCCCGATTTGGTGAAGATCGACGGATCGTGGCGCTTTACCGATTCCAGCAGCCGCAGCGAAGCATAGTAACGCGCGCCGGGGCGGATGGTGGGGTAGAGCCGCGGCACTGTTTCAAGATTATGGTTATAAACATCGGGCCGCGCAGCTATGATCGCCTCGACGGCACTCTCTGCCTTGTTGCGGAAATCAGGGGTCAGAATTTCGATGGTGGTGTTGGGGGTATTGCGGCGCAAAGCCTCAATCACCTTCACAAACTGGCTCGCGCCGCCATCGGGCAAGTCATCACGGTCGACCGAAGTGACCACGATATGCTCCAGCCCCATTTTGGCAGCCGCAATGGCGACATGCTCAGGCTCCAGCGGGTCGACTGCGCGCGGCATCCCGGTCTTCACATTGCAAAAGGCGCAGGCGCGCGTGCAGGTGTCGCCCAATATCATCACCGTTGCGTGCTTCTTGGTCCAGCATTCGCCGATATTGGGACATGCCGCTTCCTCGCAAACCGTGTTCAGTTTCAGGTCCCGCATCAGCTTGCGAGTTTCGTTGAAACCAGCGCTTGTCGGGGCCTTTACCCGGATCCAGTCAGGCTTTCGTTCGCGCGGCGTTTCGCGGATTGGCGTCATGTCGTTCATGAGCGTGCAGATAGCGGTGCTTTGCCAGCTTGCCAACCATTTCGCACGGCCATAAGGCGTTGCCGACGAAAGGAACTGTCATGATCGTTGATACGTTGACATCGCCGGTCATCCTTTTTTTCGTGCTGGGCATTTTTGCCGCGCTGATCAAATCAGACCTTGCAATACCCGAAGCCTTTGCCAAGGCGATGTCCATCTATCTGATGGCGGCGATCGGCCTTAAGGGCGGTATTGGCGTTGCGGAGACCGGCTTTACCGCTGAACTGGCAGTGGCGGCCTTGGCTGGCATCATGCTGAGTTTCCTGATCCCGATTTACGCCTTTGCCCTGTTGACGCGCTTTGGCGGGTTAAGCCGGGTCGATGCGGGGGCTGTTTCCGCGCATTATGGGTCGGTCAGTGTCGTAACTTTTGTGACCGCGCAGGAAATATTGGGCGGACAGGGCCTGTCGCCTGCGGGCTATATGGTTGCTGTTCTGGCGCTGATGGAAACGCCCGCGATTATCAGTGGCCTATGGTTGGCGCGCAAAGGGCAAACGCAGGCTGCGGCGCAGGGCAATGGCGGGCTTTTGCATGAGGTTTTCGCAAATGCCTCCGTCGTCCTGCTGGTGGGCGCTTTTGTCATAGGGTTGATTGCCGGCAAAGATGGATTTGAGCCGGTGAAGCCGTTGTTCGACACGGGCTTTCGCGGCGTGTTGTGCCTGTTCCTGCTGGACATGGGCCTTATTGCTGCGCGCAGGCTTACGCAGTCACGCAAGTTGAATGTGCGGCTTGTCAGCCTTGCGATCATCTTTCCATTGGTGAACGGCGCGGTCGGCACAATCGTGGGAACGATGGTTGGACTGGATGTTGCATCGGCCGCCTCTTTGGGGATTCTGGCGGCCAGTGCGTCTTATATTGCGGTTCCGGCCGCCATGCGCATGGCGCTGCCAGAGGCGGACCCCGGTATCTATCTTGCAATGTCTCTGGGCATCACATTCCCGTTCAACATCATAATTGGCATAACTGTGTTCACGCAGCTTGCTGTGGCGATTGGATAAATCATGGTCGATACCGTAACGCGCAAACGCATCGAGATATTGGTTGATACTCCACTCGTCCCCCGATTGATCAAACATGCACGCGAAGTTGACATATCTGGATGGAGCCTGATCCATGTCGACGCGGGCGGCGGGCGCGATGGGGAATGGCAACATGATGACGTGACCTCAGCAGCAGCCAAGACCATCATCCTGATGATTGCATCAGAAGCCAAGGCCGCCGCACTGACAGAGGCTCTTGCGCCTCTGCTTGACAGCTATCGCTTGCTTTTGACCGTCTGCGATGTGCAGGTCGTTCGCGGCGAGCGTTTCTGATGCCTGAATTTGCGCAATTGCTAAGCGGCTATCGACGGTTCCGCGCCAATGGCTATGTCGAGCAAAAGGCCCGCTTTGAGGCGCTGGCAAATGATGGGCAATCTCCGCCGATCATGATC
>CAZNEO010000041.1:0-22249 GCA_964572205.1 uncultured Sphingorhabdus sp. | reverse complement strand
TTCTGGAACGATCACCGCATCAACATCATCGACACCCCCGGCCACGTTGACTTCACCATCGAAGTTGAACGCTCGCTGCGCGTGCTCGACGGTGCTGTCGCTTGCTTTGACGGCGTTGCCGGCGTTGAGCCGCAGTCGGAAACCGTATGGCGTCAGGCTGACAAGTACGGCGTTCCGCGCATGTGCTTCATCAATAAGCTTGATCGCACCGGTGCGAACTTCAAATATTGCGTGCAGTCGATCATTGATCGTCTGGGTGCAAAGCCCGCAGTGCTCTACATCCCCATCGGCTTGGAAGCCGATCTGAAGGGCCTGGTTGATCTGGTCGAAAACCGCGCAATCATCTGGAAAGATGAAAGCCTGGGCGCCGAATTCTTCTACGAAGAAATCCCGGCCGACCTGAAGGACGAAGCCGCGAAATATCGTGAGGAGCTGATCGAGCTAATCGTCGAGCAGGACGATGACGCGATGGAAGCCTATCTGGAAGGCAATGAGCCTGACGTCGCGACGATGAAGAAGCTGATCCGCAAAGGTACGCTTAACCAGTCGTTCGTCCCTGTTTGCTGTGGTTCGGCGTTCAAGAACAAGGGCGTGCAGCCGCTGCTCGACGCGGTTGTCGACTATCTGCCTTCGCCGCTCGACATTCCTGATGTGCAGGGCGTTCATATGGACACGCTGGAGCCCGATAGCCGCCCCGCGGCTGACGACGCACCGTTCAGCGCGCTTGCCTTCAAGGTGATGAACGACCCGTTTGTCGGCAGCCTTACCTTCATCCGCATCTATTCAGGCACGCTCACCAAGGGCACCTACCTGAACTCGGTGAAGGACAAGAAGGAAAAGGTCGGACGTATGCTGGAAATGCACGCCAACGACCGTAAGGACGTGGACGAAGCGTTCGCCGGCGACATCATCGCGCTTGCCGGTATGAAGGAAACCACAACCGGCGATACGCTGTGCGCCGAGCGCAGCCCAATCATCCTTGAGCGGATGGAATTCCCGGAACCGGTTATCGAGCTGTCCGTGGAACCCAAGACCAAGGCGGACCAGGAAAAGATGGGCATCGCGCTCAATCGCTTGTCGGCCGAGGACCCCTCTTTCCGCGTTTCGACTGACCATGAATCGGGCCAGACGATCATCAAGGGGATGGGCGAGCTTCACCTCGACATCATCGTCGATCGTATGCGCCGCGAATTCAAGGTAGAGGCCAATGTTGGTGCGCCGCAGGTTGCCTACCGCGAATATCTGGCGCGTCCGGTGGACCTCGATTACACCCACAAGAAACAGTCGGGTGGTTCGGGCCAGTTCGGCCGCATCAAGTTCAAGCTCACTCCGGGCGAGCGCGGTTCGGGCATCACCTTTGTTGACTCGATCAAGGGCGGTAACATTCCCAAGGAATATATCCCCTCGGTTGAAAAGGGTATGCGCGAGACAGCGGAGAGCGGATCGCTCATTGGCTTCCCGATCATCGACTTCGAGATCGAGCTGTATGACGGCGCCTATCACGACGTCGACTCGTCGGCGCTGGCGTTCGAAATCGCCGGTCGTGCCGGGATGCGCGAAGGCGCGCAAAAGGCAGGCATCAAGCTGCTGGAGCCGATCATGAAGGTTGAGGTGGTGACACCGGAAGACTTTATCGGCGACGTCATCGGCGACATGAACTCGCGTCGCGGTATGATTCAGGGCACCGACAGCCGCGGTAATGCGCAGGTCGTCGAGGCCATGGTGCCGCTTGCCAACATGTTCGGCTATGTCAATCAGCTGCGCTCCTTCACGCAGGGTCGTGCGCAGTACAGCATGCAATTCTCGCACTATGACGAAGTCCCGGCCAACGTCGCGGCTGAAGTCAAAGAGAAGCTGGCCTGATCCAGTCACAAGGCCGAAAAGCCATCAAAAAGGGGGACGGTCACAACCGCCCCCCTTTTTTTGTCCAGCCTCTGCGACAGCGCGCAGCCATGGCTGGCAATCGCATCGCTCAGCCTGCTCCCGCCCCGGGAAACTCCAGCGCAAAAAGCCACAAGATGGTTCCCGCCGCCATATAGCTGCCAAGCGGAAATCGCACATCATCCTTTGTGCCGTTGCGGGAGCGCATCAGATAATGGGCGATCCCCATCATGCTTGCCGCGACCATGATTAATGGCAAGGGCTGCCATCCGGTCCAAAGGCCGATTGCACCCAGCATTTTGGGGTCGCCTGCGCCCATTGCCTCAATGCCGCGAAACTGCCTGTAACCCAAACGCAGCAGCTGTAACCCTGCATAGCCGCCAAGACCGCCCACCATCCGATCCCATAAGGACGGCTCGGCAGCGATCATGCCGCCAACCGCAAGGCCGCCACAGCCGAGCAGCAACAAAAGGCGGTCGGCTAGCCAATAATGCCGCCAGTCAAGCAGCGCTATGGGCAATAGCAGCCAGCAAAGGGCCGCTGAGGCAAAGGCAGCGGATGGCGTCAGAAGGCTTGCGCACAATAGGCCGATTGCGGCGCAGCTTGCCTCGATAACCAGGCTGTCGCGCCCAATGGCCCTGCCGCAATGGCGGCATCGGCCGCGCTGCAAGAGATAGGAAAATAGCGGCACAAGTTCATGCGCACGCAATGTTTCGCCGCAATGGTCGCAGCGTGACCTGCCCCGCAAGATGCTGTCCCCGGCTGGCCAGCGTTGGCACAGGGCAGCAACAAAGCTGCCCCAAATTGCACCCAGCAGCGTCAGCGTACCTGCGACCAGCCAATAGGGAAGAATATCCGGCCCCAAGCCACTAGCCTGCACGCATGGTCAACGCAGCTTGCCTGAGCGGACGAGGCGGAATCCCCCCGACACGGGCTGGAATCCCGCCGACCCCAAAGCTACGGCAATTTCCGCTGTCGGGGCAGAGACCAGCAATGTGGATTGGAAGCGCCCGTCGCCTTTTAACCGGATCGCCGCGCGTTCCATGGTCGAATCGCTGATGAGTGGGAGGAAAAGATCGCCATTGCTGCATTGCGCGTTGCCCATCATGCCGCCACGCACCACGCTGGCCAACGCGCTTTCCTGAAGGCGCAAACGGACCGTGCCCGACGCAGATTGGCATTTGCCGCCTGAAAAGGCAAAGCTCACTGCTTCCAGTCGTAATTCGCTGCCTTCCAGTCCGGGGAGAACCGAGCCGCCGTCAAGCGTGAGCGAAATCTGGTCAGCAAATGGACCGCCAAAGCTGCGTCCGACTGTGCCCGAAACGCCCGGGGCAAAGGGAGCATCGCCGCGCTGCAAGGCAAATCCCAAACGACCGGCGAGAATCGGCAACAGCCTGAGCCGTGCATTGACATCGCCGACACGGATGCGGCCGATGGATACATCGCGCAGCGAACCGCTGACGATCGAGCCTTGACTGCTGCGGGCAGCGATACCGGCGGCGCTTGCCGGGACGCGCAGCGGCATGAACAACAGGATCGCCAGCAGACCAAGCAGCAGCATTGCGGCGATCAGCGAGCGGCGCGTTTTGGCGTTCACATTTTCCTCCGCACCATGATGTCAGCGGAAACAAAGCCGCCTTCGCCCCTGCGCAAGGTGATGTGCGCCAACTCGATGCGCTGCGCCTCAAGCTGCGCAAGCCAGGCAAGCAGCGCGCTTGCCTTGATACTGGCAAAGCGGAAGCGATATTCGGTGGTGCCAATCGCCGCGCCGTCGGCAATTTCAAATCCGCTCTCGATTGCGCCTTCGGTGATGATTGTTTCAAGGTTTGCGGCGGTCGGCGTTGATGGGGCGTCCTTTGGCCGCGTGCTGACCAGCAGCGCGCTTGCTTCTATACGGCCGCGACGTTCGGTGGCGAGGTCGAGCTGTTTTTGCGCGGACGAGATCGCACCGATGGCAGGCATGATCATGCCGAAAACCACCAGAGCAAAGCCCGTAAGCCCGGCAGCAATGCCAAGCAGCCATTGCTCCCGCCGCGTTCGTTCAGCGAACCATGTTTGGATGCGTTCGATCATGGCGCTTGCACCGTCAAATCTACAAGGGTCAGCCCGCTCTGGTCACGGCGGGGGGTGGCAGTAATTCTGTATCCGGCGCGCTGGATAGAAAGCAGCGCTTTGTTGATGTTGTCAGCATCGGGTGCTGACAGGGTCGCTTTCAGGATATTGTCCTGCCCTATCGACAAGTCATTGATGATCAGATTATCGCTCGTTTTGGTCGATTGCCACAATATGGCTGCCAACATGGCTGCCGTGGCCCGGTCTATGCCTTGGCGGGCAAGTGCTGTGTCCACGCCAGCCTCAGCCTGAGCGATATCAGTGATCGTTGGGTCAATCCGCTGCGCCGCCGTCAGCGCTGCATTGTTTTCGCGGAATATCGCCCATTGCAGCTTTGCCCAATACAGCGCGCCGGTTGTCATCAGCAACAGCGCCGCCGCGATCAGCAGCCGCTTGGCCCAGCGCTGGTTGGCTGCGCTTAAAATTGGTTTGCGGACCTTCCGTGTTGGCATCCCTTCAAGGAAGTCAGGTGTTGGCGCTTGTGCAAAGGCGGCCAACGCTTGCACAATTTCTGTGGATGTCGGCTCGCTAAACTGCCGCTCTCCAAATATCAGCCCAGCCAACCCCGGTTCGTCGGGAAGCGCAATGTCGGCGGTGCGCAACAGGGCATGGCCGCCAAGCTCAAGCCGGAAAAGCGCATCAGCGTCAGGTGTCACTAGCCCCGCCATCGGTGCAACGGCGGCGATGGCCAACCCCCGCCGTTCCAGCCGCACCAACCCGCTTTGCAGCACGTCCCTGTCTATCGTTGATACGACAAGCTTGCCGTCTCCGGCATGGGCGGCTGCAACAAAGACCTGCCCAATCGCTTCGTCTTGCGCGGTCAGCCGAGCGACGGCAATTTCCTGTTGGGGCGGCAGCCCTTGCGGCTCAATGCGCCGATATGTCGCTACCTCTGCCGGAACCAGCGCAACTGCAGCGATGGCGCCAGGCTCGTCCACGGCGATGTCAACCAACAAGCCCGATAGTGGCCCTTCATCGACGATGCGGCCACTCACCACATGCCAGGTGTGCGGATCAGCGTGATCGTCCAAAGGCAAGATTACCAAAATGGAGGGCGTCGTCATGCGTGATCGCCCCTGTTGCGCCAAAGGATGCGCGGCGGCGCATTTTCTGCTGCGATCAACGCCGTTTCCCGCAATTTTATTTCCCCGCTGGCGATGTTTAGCTCCAGCCGGAACCAGTTGCTGGTCAGCCGGATCTGGTCCTGCACTATCTGCACTGGTCTGGCCGCTTGTGCTCCTACTCCCTCCCAAAAGCGCAGGACGCTGCCATAGCCAGACGCAGGCCGTTTCGCCAGCATGGAACGTGCCGCGTTGGCCGTGACGCTGCCCGGCGCAAACAGCATGGCGAGCAGCGGCGCCTGTCCGGGCAAAAGCGTATTGACGTTCAGCGGCGAAAGCTGCGCCACGGGCAGGGCACAGATGAACGGCTCCAACTTCGCGTATAGTGCTGGTGTCATAGGCTTGATCATACGCAGCTCGCTTTCGTCGGCGAACAGACGGTTGGCGGCCAAATGGCTGAATTCAGCAGCGACATAGTCGCTATCCTCAGCCCCGCCTGATTGCGGCACAGAGTCGCTGTCTGCCCAATCGACCGCAGCAGCGGCCACGGGACGGGCAAGATTTTCCGGGATCGCCAGTGCCGCCATCAGGCTGATAAACTGGTCGCGGCCAATTGGATTGACCACCAGCCCGGCTTCGCTGTCTTGCACTAGGCTGTTGAGGTTAAAGCAGTTGCCACCGTCGTGCAGCGTTGCTTCGATAGTGCCGCCTGGGAGCTGGAAACGGCGCGGCTGTGCCAGCCATCCCCCGGCTAGCGTTGTTTGCGTGCTATTGGCTGCGCGCAAATCGGCAATGCGGGCAAGAGCAATGTCTTCCGCCGCATAGGCCAGCATCTGCGCCTGCCGCATGGCCTGCCCATTGCCGGAAAGCTTGGTCGACAGGATCACCCGGTCAAGCGTTGTCGCCGCGATGACTGACAGGATCGCTACTAGAAGCAGGATCGACAGCAAGGCTGCTCCCTGTTGCGAAGGCGGGATTTCAGGCCGGATCGGCATATTCGCCCTCATTGCCTTCTTGATCGCTTGCCCGCTTTGTCGGGCCGCTAGTGCCGACCAGAAACAGCAGGCGGACTGGTGCGGCATTGCCCTGCACCAGCACCAGCTCAAGCGCGCGGGGCACGGCAAACGGGTCGCTTGCATCCCAATCCTGCCGCCAGTTTCCCTCTGCATCGCGGAATTGCAAGGTTGCGGACGTTATGTTGTTCAGGAGGACGGCTTGACTGGCTTCCCCGCCGTCAATCATGCGCTGTCCGATCCGTTTCAGGTTGCCATTTTGAAGCGCGTAGACAACGCGTTGCAATTCAGATGCAGGCGAATTGTCCAGATTAGCCGTGCCGGTTCTGGTTAGCCCAAAAAGCTGTCCGCTTGTTTCAGAGCCGGTTGCAACAAAGGCCGGGCTGATCGTTTGCGGCGTGCTGCGAACGGGTCTTGCAATCGCCTGCGCCAGGTCATGCTCGATGATGGCAATGGCCCGGCTGTTGTCGCCGATTGCCCCCAACCGGTCCTTTACGGCAAGCTGGGTGCTGCTTGCCGATTGAAGCAATGCTACACCCGCAACCGATATCATCGAGAATATGGCAAGAGCGACCAGCATCTCGACCAGCGTAAAGCCCGATTCTTTCGCGCAGCCCATTTGCATCACCGTTCCACCAGCCGCGCGGTGGAAAGCCGGGCGCTACGCCCGCGGGCAATGCCCTCGCCGGTAACAGCAATGTCAATCGTCACCAGCCGAGCATCATCGGTTTTGGCGGTGACTGCTGTCCAGCGCCAGCGTTGCCCGCCATTTTCAACTTCGCCTGCCTCACTGCCAATCGCCGGGGCAAGCGGTGCGGAAAGGCGTTCAACCGCAAGATTCTGCGCCACCTGCCAGGCAAGCGAACTTTGGGACAACGTAGCTGCCGTGCGCACCGAATAACCCTGCAAATGGACCATCGCCAGCGCAGCAAGGCTGAACACCGAAAGTGCGACGAGCATTTCAATCAAGGTAAAGCCATTGGCAGCTGATCGCTTAGCGGGATACATTGACGCTTCCGCTTTCATCAAGCTGCACCCGATAGGATTTTTGCCCGTCAGACAATTTAACGTCCATGGGGGCAGAGGCGAGGCCGTTGGCGTCGAACGCGATGCGGATTGCGCGGCCGCCCTGAACATTTGCCGCAAGAGGAGGCTGCCAGTCGGTGGTTTCAAAGGGTTTGGCAGATAGCGGTTGCCAGCCAGAGCCATCGCGCTTTTCAAATCCATAGCCCGAAGCACGCACCCAAAAGGCCAATGGACGCGCCTCGACCACGGCCTGATCACGCAGCGCAGCGATGCGCGCGGCAAAACGCTCCGCCTGTGACGCTGCGCCGCCTGAAAGGCCGCCTACCGTCATGACGACGGCAGTCGCAGCGATACCAATCAGGAAGAGGACAACCATCAATTCAACCAGCGTGAAGCCATTTGGCCGGGAACGAACATCATTCGGCATAAATGTCGGCATTCTCATCCTGCCCGCCGGGGGCGCCGTCTGCGCCAAGCGAATAGATGTCAAATGCGCCTGCCTTGCCGGGGACCACATATTGATAGGGCCGCCCCCATGGGTCGTTGGGCAGTTTCTTTATATAACCCTCGCTCCGTGCCCCAGCGGCTGTCACTGGAGGCGATACAAGTGCGTTCAGCCCCATTGAGGCATCGGGATAGGTCAGATTATCCAGCCGGTAAGTTTCCATCGCCTGTGCCAATATGGCGATGTCGGCCTTTGCCTTTTGCACCATTGCCTTGTCCTGACTGGGCAGCACATTGATGACCACAATGGTCGTCACCAGGCCAAGGATGAAAAGCGTGACCATCAACTCCACAAGCGTGAAGCCATTTTGCGTCATTTTCGCCCGACGCTGGCGATATTTCGGATCGGCCCTGCGTAGGTCGGCAAACAGGAAACGCAGCAATTTCAACATAGTTCAAAGTCCCGTCAGGTTTTGAAGTTGCAATATGGGAAGCAGGATGGCGAGAATGATGATGGCGACCATGCCGCCCATCACCACGATGATCGCCGGTTCGAGGAGCGCCAGCGCCGAAGTGGTGAAAGTATCGAATTCCTGCTCAAGATAGTCGGCTGCCCGTGCCAGCATCGTGTCCAGCCTGCTTGCACTTTCTCCGCTGGCGGTCAGATAGACAAGCAGGGGCGGGAATACGCCTGCCGCCTGCATTGCGCCCGAAAGACTGCCGCCGGTCCGCACCCTTTCCACGATCAGATCATTGGCCTGCGCCAGCACACGGTTACGGATGGTCTTGCCCGTCAACACCAGCCCCTCAAGCAGCGGCAGGCGGCTCGATACCATGGTGGCAAGTGTGCGCGCCATCCGCGCCGCGTGCAAATCGCGCAGCAGGCGTCCCACCAGCGGCAGGCGCAGGATAGTGCGGTCCACTGCAAGGCGGAAGCTATCAATTTTCAACGCCTGCCAGAATGCCAGCGCCAATAGGGCAAGCACAATCAGGATCAGCCACCAATAGCTGGCCAGCAGGCCCGAAATGCCGATCACAACCCGCGTGATCAGCGGGAGCTGTTGTTGCGCATTGTCAAATTGTTCAACAACGCGCGGGACAACGGCCACCATCAGCCCAGCAACCACCAGCATGGCCACAATCGCAAGGATGGCCGGATAGGCAAGCGCGCCGATCAGCTTGCCACGCATTTTGGCCTGGCGCTCTAGCAGGTCAGCCAGCCGGGTGGCGATGACCGGCAAGGTGCCGGCCCCTTCGCCAGCAGCAATCATCGCGCGATAGAGCGGCGGAAAGCTTGCAGGTTCACGCGCCAATGCCTCGGAAAAGCGCTGGCCCTCAACCACCCCGGCATGGACATTATCCAAAATGGTGCGAACCGTTTCGGTCTCATTCTGGCGGGCAAGGTTGCGCAAGGTTTCTTCGAGCGGGCTGACCTCGACCAGCGATGCCATCTGCCGGGTGAAAAGGCTTAGCTGCTTTGCATTCAGCCTGCGCCGCGTCGGCAGGTTGATCGGCAAGGTGGGGTTGGCTGGCGCTGCAGTCTGCGCGACACTGACCACATAAAGCTGCATTGCTTGCAATCGGGTGCGGGCGGCATCGTCATTGGCGGCCGAAAGCCGCCCGCTACGCTCCTTGCCGTCAATGTCGATGGCGCGATAGGAAAAGCTAGGCATTGCCGCCTTCCTCGCTGCGCGAAATGCGGATGGCTTCTTCCGGCGTTGTCTCCCCGGCGCGGACCAGCTTGCGCGCGGCAGAGGCGAGGTTCGGGCTGTGCCGGAAGGCATGTTGCGCCAACACCGCCTCGTCGCCGCCGGCATTGATGATCTTGCGGATCGTCTCATCAACGCGAATGACTTCAAAAACGCCAATGCGGCCCTGATAGCCGGTTTGGTTGCACGACGGGCAACCTTGTGCCTGATAAACCACTGTCCCCGCTTCAAAACCCATCAGCGCACCCAGCCGCGTATCGCATTGTACTGGCACGCGGCATTCCGGGCACAGACGGCGGACAAGGCGCTGGGCAACGACGGCGCGCAATGTGGAGGCGAGCAGGAAGGGTTCAACCTTCATGTCGCGCAGCCGGGTGACAGCCCCCACGGCATCGTTGGTGTGCACAGTGCTGAGCACCAAATGTCCGGTTAGCGCGGCCTGCACTGCAATGTCCGCCGTTTCGCGGTCACGAATTTCACCGACCATCACCACATCGGGGTCCTGACGCAGGATTGCGCGCAGACCGGCGGCAAAGGTCATACCGACTTTCTCGTTCACCTGCGTTTGCCCGACGCCGTCCATGGCATATTCAACCGGGTCTTCGACCGTCAATATGTTGCGACTGCCATCGTTCAGCCGCTTAAGGCCAGCATAGAGTGTTGTAGTCTTGCCAGAGCCGGTGGGCCCAGTGACCAGGATGATGCCATTGGGCTCCGCCAGCGCACCGGTCAGTATTTGCAGGCATTGTTCGGACATGCCGATCAGGTCGAGCGACAGGCCGCTGCCATCCTTGTCCAGAACGCGCAGCACAACCCGTTCGCCCGCCCGGCTGGGCAGGGTGGAAACGCGGACATCGATCATCTTTCCGCCAAGCGTCAGACCAATGCGTCCGTCCTGCGGCAGTCGCCTTTCTGCGATGTCCAGCCGTGCCATTACCTTGATGCGGCTGACGACAACGGGCGCAACATTGGCCGGAAGCCGCAATTTTTCCTCCAGAACGCCATCGTTGCGCAGCCGCACGACCAGCCCAGTTTCATAGGGTTCAATATGGATATCGGATGCACCTTGCCGGACTGCTTCGGCAATGATGCCATTGATTAGCCGGATGACAGGGGCATCGTCGGCACTGTCGAGCAAGTCTTCGGCGGTCGGAAGAAAGTCACCCAGCATGGCATTTTCGCCGGAAAATGTATCGGCAATCTGTGCCGCCGAACCATCGACCGAATAATGTTCTGACAAATAGCGTTCAAACACTGGCCTTTCGGCGATTTCGACATCGAATGGCATGGCAAGATAGCGTCGCACTTCCAGCAGCGTGACCGGGTCCGCGCCTTCACACAGCGCGACAGAAAGGCGTCCTTCGCCCTGTGCCCGCAGGACAACGCCATTTTTCTTTGCAAAGGCATAGGGAATATCCACCAGCGGCGCGCTATCCACGGGCGTTTGCTCCGGCGTTTCGCCATCGGCGATATCGCCCGTTACTTGCTCCTGACCGCGGCGAATTTTCATGGCGCGTCTCCATCGGCGCTGTCCGATGGCGGAACGGCAACAGGCAAAATGTCACCGGAGGGAAGCGGTGATGTGTCTGCCAGCGGCTCCGCGCGAAAATCGCCCTTTTGCAGCTGCGATGATGTCGGCGGGACGGCGCCCATATAGTCGCGCACCAGTTCGTCAATGGACGGCTCAACATCGGGGTTGCGCTGCAACTGCATTGCCCGGACATAGTCATAGCGGCGTGCGGTCAGCGCATCGCCGTCATGCCGACTGCGCAGCACTGTGGGACGAATGAACACCATCAAATTTGTTTTGGTGCGCGTTCTGCTTTTTGATTTGAACAATTCGCCGATCAGCGGGATGTCGCTCAACAGAGGGATACGTTCAATTGTTCGGCGCTCATCATCGTTCAGCAAGCCGCCAATCGCCAGTATTTGGCCATCGGCTATGGTCAACGTGGTTTCAAACTGGCGCTTGTTCACAATCAGGTCGGATGACCCGCTGGCCACGGGACCGGCGACGCTCGATACCTCTTGTTTCAGGAACAGCTTGACGTCGCCTTGGGCGTTGACCTGCGGCGTCACCTCCAGCTTGATGCCGACTTCCTGACGCTGCACCGTGCGAAAGGCATTGTCGAAATCATTCGACAGTGCCTCGCCTGTGGTGATCGGAATTTCCTGACCGACAAGGAATTTTGCCTTTTGGTTGTTCAGCGTGACGATGTGCGGCGTTGCCAGCAGGTTGGACTGTGTATCGCTTTGCACTGCATTGATGATTGCGCCAAAAATGGCATCCTTGCCAATGTCGAAGGCAAAGCCGCCAAGCCCGCCGGTCGCACCCAGGATCGAGGCCGCTGCCGCTTCCTGCAAACTGTCGCTTAGTGCGCTGCCTGTGGTCGTGGTGATCTTGTCGCCATCATCCGTCGTCGTCGTCGTCGACAGTTCATTTGCGCCAATGGCCCCGGCAATCGTCAAAATTGAGGGTTCGGCATTCGAATAGTTGGTCGCAGCAAATGGCGCATCCTTGCCGCCAATCAAAAATTGCACGCCCAGTTGCTTGGCCGCATTGTTGCCAATCTCAACAACGATCGCTTCAACCAGCACCTGCGAAGGCCTGCTGTCCAGCTGCCTGATCAGTTCGCCCAGTGTGCGCTGCATATCCGGGTTCGCTGATATGATGAGGGCATTGGCCCCTTCATAACGGGTAACGATGATCTGCCCCCGGCCGCCTATCGCGTTAAAACCACCTGCCGAAACAGCTGCTACCACCGGACCATTGGTGGGTGGGGCATCGCCGCCATCAGACTTGGCCCCCGCCGGTAGAGCAGCCGGGGGTAAAGCAGCGGCAGCGGGTGCATTTTGCGGTGCAATGAGCGATTGAACAGTCTGCAACAATGTTTCGGCATTGGCATGGTCCAGCCAATACACCCGGATTTCAGCGCCCGATTCCGCGCGCCCATCCAGCTCCTTTGCCATCGCGGCAAAGCGGGAGACGGTTGTCGGATCACCACGCAGCGCAATGGCGTTGCTGCTGTCGATGGGCACGACCGTAACCGGCGAGCGCGCGCCTTCGCCGCTGACTCCCTGCGCTGCAAGCCCCTGCAGGGCCGAAGCGATTTCACGCGCTCCGGCATTTTTCAGGGCGACAATTTGCGTGGCGGCGCTGTCGCGGTCAATCTGGCGCACTAGGTCGCGGATGCGGCGGATATTGTCGGCATAGTCGGCAACCACCAGGCTGTTGGCATTGCGGTTGGCGGTAATGGACCCTTCCTTGCTGATCAGCGGGCGCAGCGTTTCGACGGCGGATGGCGCATCGATCGAACGCAGGCGGAAAACTTCAGTTACAAATTCGCTGGGCGCTGCCTTGCCGCTGCCAATCTTGCCCGGCTGGGTTGCCGCGCCATCGGCAAGCTGAATGCGATAGCCGCCACCGCGCATCGGCACTGCAACCAGTCCATTGGCGCGCAGAGTGGACAAAAAAACCTCAAAATATTCCGATCGTGACAGCGACCGTTCGGTCACAATCGAAATTTTGGCTTGCACCCTGCTATCGACGATGAAGGTCTGCCCCGTGACCTTTGCCGCATCCTGGACAAAGGCACGCACATCGGCCTCACGCATGTTGATCGAATATTGCGCGGAAAGCGGCTGGGAAAACAGCGCGGCACCGGCAAACAGGGCAAGAAGGATTTTGCGTTTCAACATCATTCCAAATTCAGTCCAACGGGGATTTTCTGGGAGCCGCGCTCAACCTCCAGCGTCAGCTTTGCACCGGGGCGGAACTGGGCAACAATGTCCGCGACAGAGCCTACCGGCCTGCCGTTGATCGCCACGACTATGTCGCCCTGCGCAAGACCGGCATTGCGCAGCATCGCGCCATCGTCCTTGGCACCCAATATCAGGCCAGTGACTCGGCCGCCCTCATTACGGGGTGTCACATTGACTGCATCACGCAGGGTTGCAGCGTTCAGCTTTACCTCGGCAGAGCCATCGGATGCAGCGGCGGGCGAGGCAGGCGCGGCGGCGTTCTGCCCAACGGTTTCTGCGGGCACGGATTGGTCGATGTAGAGCGGTTCCTTTACGCCGCCGCGGCTCAGCATGACATGGTCAAAGGCGACTGCCGCCAATACAACGCCGGGCATGATTTCCTGCCCGACTGTATAGCTTTGCTGAATGCCATCAGCGCCCGCCAATATTGCCGAGCCGCTGCCGCTAAACTCATTCATCCGCGTGCCGAACAGGGTCAGGTCAAGCGACGTGACAGTCAGATTGCCCGCCGGTTGCGCGCCGACCCGCGCAAAGGGATCAGAAGACGCAAACAGCGCGCTGCGCGCTGAGGCGGACAATGTCAGCGGGGTCCTTGCCTTCCAGTCGCCGACGCTGCCCTGCGGCGTAACGATGACCCAGAACAGGTTGGCGGCAAGCAGGATGCACAGGCCAACGAGCATGGCGACAATCAGGTCGCCAAGTGACACTCGCCCTAGGCGCAGGGCGGGCATCTGTTTGAACAAGGATCGAAATGGGGCCAATGCCGGTTCCTGCGACTCACATAACAGGCGGCTGGTTAGGGCAGCGCTGTTTCAGTTAAGCGACTCTGGCATTTCACTTTTGTTACGCCCTGCCGAGGCCGACCCTAGGTTCAGGACCTAGAAGGTGATATCGATCCCCAGCGACGCGCTGACGCCTTCCTTATAGAGATTATAGAAAATGCGGTTGTTGCCGCTTTCCTGCAATTCCCGATATTTGTTGTTGGTGATATTGCGCACTTCCAGTTTCAGTTCGACTTCCTTGCCGCCAAGGGTGAAGCCCTGGCGCGCCACAAAGTCCAACTGAAAGCCGGGCCGTTCAAAAATGTCCGGCTGGCCGCCCGCGCCTCGGCTGGTAACGCGGTCGCTGGCATAGGTAAGCAACAGCGTTTGCTGCGACAATCGCTCGGTATCTTCGAGGCCGATTTGCAGGTTGACCAGATGGTCGCTTTGTCCGGTCAGTGGCGCACCATCGCGGAAATAGTCAGTCGCAAGATTGGCTGCCGATGCAAACACCGCCACTGGGTCATTGGCTCCAACGCTCAGCTTCGATTTTGTGAAGGTATAGTTGGCAATCACCACGGCGCGGCGCGTGCCGAAAAAGCCCTTGCCCTCGTCATTGCCAAGATCGAAATATTTCTGCACCTCCAGCTCTGCGCCATAAAGGTCCGCCTCTGGGGCGTTGGCGAAGCTGGTGATGACTGAGTTGTCCTCAAAGCTTGCAAAGGATTCGATGGGATTTTTCAACCGTTTGAAAAATCCGGCAACGGACAGGCGCTGGTCGCGGTCAAAATACCACTCATAGCGGGCCTCGGCATTATAAAGCTGGCTGTCGGTCAAGAGCGGGTTGCCGCGATATTGCCGGTTGCTGTCGGGATCGTAAAAGGATTGGAAGATCAGCTCACGAAATTGCGGACGCGCGATTGTCTTTGATGCACTAACGCGCAATTGCATCTGGTTGCCCAGTTCCCAAGTCAATGTCCCGCCCGGTAGCCAGTAATTGCGGTTCAACGACGTTGAGGCAAGCGAGGCCGTGGGCACAGTGAACACCTGCACCGGTTCCACGGTCTGCTCCGCTGCCTCGTAACGCACGCCAATGTTTAGGCTGAGCTGTTCGGTCAGATAGGCTTGAATCTGCGCATAGGCGGCATTGTTGATCAGCCGCGCATCGAAAACCGGGTTGGCTTCGTTCGCATCGATCAGGCTGATGCCATAAAAGTTGATGACATCAGGCTGCAGCAGGAAATCCGGCCGGAACAGCGCAACGGTAGAAGGAAAGCTGGTTGGCGCAATAAATTGGAAATCGCGCCGCTCAACCCGGCGGTAGGTATCGATGTAACTATAGCCAATGGTTGCTGTAAGCTGGTCGGTAGGCCGGTACGACAAGTCAACGCCACCGGACCACAGATCCTCGTCAAGGTCGGAATAGCTGACCTCTGCGCTGCCTTGCTGCCCGTTGTTCAACCGATTGATGAAAAAGGCGCCATAGGGGTCGGAGGCAACATTGCTGCGGAAATATTCATAGCTGAACTCTCCGGGCGCTTCGCGCTGCGAATTGGCGTAGCCAACGCGGAAATTCAGGTTCACGTCCGGCGATAATTTGAATTCGCCGACGAGCTGCGAGCTGACCAGCTGGCGCTCAAACCAGGCGGTGTCCTGTTGCATCAGCGTGGCAACGGGGGAGGTTGTCTGGCGTGTGCCAACGCCAAGGCGCGCCTGTTTTAGCGTGTCGCGTATGTACAGATTGGTCCAGCGAAGCTTTTGCTCACCCGCCTCAATGCCAAAGCCGACAAGGGCGTTGACGACAATCCGGTTGTCGGTGGTGACGCGCTGAAAATCCAGCTCCTTTTGCGAAAGGTCCAGCGTTGAGGCGGTCTGCTGCAACGTGTCGCGCGTGCGCCATTTGTTGCTATAGCCAAAATTGGCGATCAGCCCCATCGTCGCATCGCCGCCAATTTCGAAACTGGTTCCGCCTGTGAGGCCGAAAGACCCGTTGGCCGGCAAATGCCTATTACGCTGAATGATGGAGTTGCGCCCGGTGACAAGCTGCCCGGCAATAGCCTGCGTGTTAACGGTGCCGGTGCTGATCCGCTCACCGCTGGCAAGGAAAGAAGCAAGGGCAGGCGGCAGGTCGCGGTTGCCATTGTCAAAACCGCTCCAGTCCATTGAGCTGCCATAATAAGTATAGCCCAGCTCATTGGTGGTTTCGCTGTTGCCGCTAATGCTACCGCCAATCGTCAGAAAATCCTCGCTGGGAATGGCCTTGGTCGTCAGGTTGATAACGCCGCCGCCAAATTCGCCCGGAAAATTGGCCGAGTAGGATTTTTGCACCAGCGAGGATGCAATAACCGAGGTCGGAAACAGGTCGAGCGGCACAACACGCTTCAACGGTTCAGGGCTTGGGAGCGGAGAGCCGTTCAGCAATGCCAGTGAATAGCGGTCACCAAGGCCGCGGACATATACATAGCCACCGCCAACAACGCTTAGGCCAGTAACGCGCTGCAGGGCCCCTGCGATATCGCCTTCGCCCGTGCGCGCAATGTCCGCGCTGGAAAGGACAGAGACAACCTGCGGGGCAGTCTTTTCGACGTTGCGGATGCGCGATCCGCGCACGATAATGCCCTCACCGCCCGGGACGGATATGTCGATCGGCTCTTCGGTTGTTTCGGCAAACTCTTCGCTGCCTTCGCTTGCCTGAGCAGGGTCGGCTGGATCAGCCTCCACTGCCTCCTCCACTGTATCTGCCTGATTTTCCTCCACCGTGCTGTCTTGCGCAAAGGCAGTGGCAGGGGCGACAATCGCAGTCGAAAGCAGCAACAGCGTTGCAGGAGCCAATGGCTTGAGCATTTTTATAGTCCTCGGAATGGATTTGAGGGTGGAGAGCAGCAACCGGCCGCCCTCCACCCCTTGTCGTCACATGGATCAGGTCGTCGGCAGCGATGTGCAGTTGCTGCTTGACGTTCCGAAATTGGCTGTCGCGCTGTTGCAGGTCCAGCCAGCAAACCAGGTGTCCGAGGCGTTCTGAACCGCACCGATGTAGGTTTTGGTTTCAAAGAACGCATCAAGGGTGTTTGCGTTGAACGCCGTCACGCCGGTTTCATTGGCACCGTTGATAAAGGTGCTGCTGAGGGTCGGTGTGAAGGTGCTGCTGTTGCCGTTGGAGCCGCTGCCAAAGACAGTCGACACTTCTGCCGCCGTAACGCCGCTTGAACCGATGAACGGGGTTGCGCTGCACTGCATCACAAATGAGCGGAACAGCGGAGCGCCAGCCTCGTCAATCGCGGGGTCGGCAGTTGCCGAAATGGTCTGCGGGCGGCTGATGCGCAAGCAGGAGGTGTTGGGCGCGACCAGGACCGAGTTTACAATGGCGTAGTCCGTGCCGCCGCGCAGCAGAATTGCTGCACTGTTGCCGGGCGTTGCGCGCTGGATGAAGGTCGCGTTGGAAATGCGGGTGTTCTGCCGCGGAGTATTGCCGTCCAGCGCATTGTCCGAATCCGCCTCGATGATCGAGTCGCCAGCCGATGCACGCTGCACCGCAATGACATATTGGAAATTGGCTTTGATGCCGACATCCGTGTCAATTGAGTCATCCTCTGCGCCGGTGAAGACCATGTAACGCGCATTTACCCGGCCACCGAAAAATTCCGCGCCATCATCGGAGCTGTTGTGCGTCTGGATATTATTAAGCACAGTGCCCGTGCCCGTGCCGCCTGTTGTAAGCGCCTGCAATTCGCTGTTGCCCGACAGAACGAAGCCCGAATAGCGAATCTGGACAAAGCTCATCCGGCCGCTGTTATCGGCTGGGTTGGCACCGCCGTAAAGGGCAGGGTCAACCGCACCTTCGACCTGGCGCTCGCAGGCGGCTGTGCCCGGCGTAGCGCCTGGCGCAATGCAGTCTGTGATCGGCGCACGGCCGGAAAGCACAACGCCGCCCCACTGGCCGCTTGATTCATCGGTGTTGAGGCCAAGCACATTGTCACGGCTGGTGAAAATGATGGGCAGCGCGGCCGTGCCGACCGCATTGATGCGGTTGCCGCGGTTCACGTGCAGCCAAGAAACACCGGTTCCGCCAAAAACGATGACGCCCGGTTCGATGTTCAGCGTCACGACGTTGTTTGTGGAGGATGGACCCTGGTCTGTGCCGACATCAACGCGGCCACCGAGGCGATAGAGCAGGCCCGAAACGCGCGGCAAGTTGATCGACGTGTTGATCCGCGCGGGCAGAGTACAAACGCGGTAGGTTCCGGTCGGTCCAGTGATTGTGCCCGAATCGGTCAGACCCTGCGGGTCGGAAATGGTCGGACAGCCAGTCGCAGGCGTCACCACAGCAGGTGGCGGCGGCGGAGGAGGAGGGGGGGGCGGCGGGGCCGGATTGTTGATGGTAATGTTGCCGCCCGTGCCGGGTGATGCAATATCATCGGCGCCGCATGCGCTTAACGTTGCTGCCGCTGCGGTGACGTAAATCAAACCGCGCAACTTGGGATCAATGTTCATTTGCTTTCTCCGCACCATTTTATGTTTGCCCGGACAGGCATGAGAGACATGTGCGGCGAATCAACAAAGGCCCCACCCGTCGTCGGATGAGGCCTCTAGAAAGATGTTTTGACTCTGCGACGCATGTTTCGCGTCAAAACAGAGACTCTAATATTACAGTTTGGCGACTAGATCCGGATCTCGCCCGGCTACCCGCTTATTTCCGCGACGCCTTCAATTCTTTCAGCGCCAGCTTTGCGGCGTCGCGCGAATTCATTTCCCGGCCATCGGCGAGCACAAGGTCCATTTCGTCCTTGCAGTTCAGCGCAGCCTCAAAAGATTCCTTCGCACGGTCAAATTCGCCCAGCCTTGCATAAGCGCGACCGATATTGATCAGCTTTGCGGGGTCATTATCCGACACAGAGCTGTCACGCAGCAATTGTTGCAGCGCAAGCTCATTCTTGTTTGCCATCAGCGCTTCATAGGCCAGCGACCCGCGGTCATAGCCTATTTCAAAGTCTGGCTGTGCGGCGACCGGTGCGGCCATGGCTGCCACTATGATCATCAATGGAAAACGCATTGCCTCTCTCCCTGCAACTTCCAATTGTTACAGTTTGAAGACTCTTTGGTTTCATTTCAATGAAAATGACGTTCTGTTTGGCAAGCCGTTCATTTTGCACGGGTAAAAATTGGCTGCGACATGCCCAAGCGCGTTGCAGACCGTCAAAATGCTGGGGATTGGGGCGAGATCAGGCTTTGAGGGAGTATCCAGCAGCGCGGACAGTGCGGATGATATCATCCTTGCCCGCCACGTTGATCGCGGCCCGCAGCCGCCGGATATGGACGTCGACGGTGCGGATTTCGATGTCACTGTCCCGGCCCCAGACCCCATCGAGCAGCTGCATCCGCGAAAGCACCCGACCGGGCCGCTCCATGAAATAGCGCAACAACCGATATTCGGTTGGGCCAAGCTGGACTGGCTCACCGTCGCGCGTCACATTATAGGCACTGGTGTCCATCGCCACCGATCCTACGCGCAAAATCTCGCCGGACACGGCCGGGCGCGATCGCCGCAGAACCGCCTTTACCCGCATCACCAATTCAGCCGGCGAAAATGGTTTGGTCACATAGTCATCTGCTCCGGTTTCAAGACCGCGCAGGCGGTCATCCTCTGCACTGCGAGCCGTGAGCATGATAACGGGCAGCGTCGAAAATTCGCCCATGCGCCTGATCCGGCGGCAGACCTCAATGCCGGACAGGCTTTCAATCATCCAGTCCAGCACAACGAGATCGGGCCGCTCTTCCTCGATCAACAGCAATGCTTCTTCGCCATCGGGGGTTGCAATGACATCAAACCCAGCCTGGACAAGATGCCATTGCAGCAGCTCGGCCAGTGGTGGGTCGTCCTCCACAACAAGGATTTTCGCGCGATCAACCATTTGCGCCAATCCTATTTCGGAAAGACGACATTTTTGTTACAGTAATGGGTAAGCACGGTTTCGCTAGTGTCTCTGCATTGTTGTTGTCCGGGTAGCGAGTTGAAGCAAAGGGCTGCGTAGCGTAGCTTTGGGCTATTCGGAGCGAAACAGCTGCTTGCATTTTGAGGTCAGCGGCGAAAGCTGCCGGGTGGCATATCCGAGCGAGGACTGCGTCCTGTCGGCTATGAAGTCGTCGACCCATATCGCAATCTTCTCGCGGGCGTTGGCCAGACCGGTGAACAGCGTCTCGTTGAACAGTTAAATGCGCATCCACCGATAGCCCCTTTGCCTTCGACACCTCTAACCCGCCATTTTTGCCTTCTGGTTGTAGCGCGTCGTTACGGAAATGCGGTCTTGCGCACACGCTCAGCCGTCTTTGCGCCTGCCTCCGCTTCCAACAGAACCCCAAAAAGCTGCTCTTCGGTAAACCATGATCGCTTCATCGCCTGCCCTTCTTTCAGGGGCGAATTCTATCGTTCATGGAGGGGAATCTGGGAGTCAAGTTACCGCAAAGAATGCTGCGCCGTCAGGTTGCCTTGCACAGCGCAAGCCCGTCGAGCACGTCCGCTTTGAAGACACTTATTGGACGATAGAATGTCGGCGAGTGATCGATCGGGCAGCTTGTGCCTGGACTGATGCAACTGGATTTCTGGATGAAAAGGGAGCGGTGCCTGGATTTATAACCCTTGTGTTCTGGACCAAGCTAGAAACAAATCGGGCCATGCCTCCACCGGCTTCCCGACCGCCTTGCGCAAACCGAAACCATGACCACCATGGGTGAAGAGATGGGTTTCGACCGGAATTTGGTTCGCGCGAAGTGCAGCGCGTAAAAGCAACGCATTCTCAACCGGCACGACTTCGTCATCTTCGGCATGCAGGATGAAATGGGGCGGAGCATTGGCTGGAATGTTACAGTGCGGGCTGTGTGCCTGCTCGAGCTGGCGCGAGGCACTGGCTCCAATCAATTTCTCACGGCTCCCGGTATGGGCAACGGGCGGCGACATTGAAATGACCGGATAAATCGTTGCGGCGACAAAGGGCCGGGCCGAAAGCGAGTCTGCTTTGTCCACGGGTGCATAAACTGGCTGTGCGAAACGTGCGGCCAGATCAGCACAGGCATGCCCCCCGGCTGAAAAGCCCATCGCAGCGACGCGGTCTGGATCGACGCCATATTCGTGTGCGCAATAACGGATGAGCCGCATGGCGCGCTGCGTATCCTGCAGAACCACATCTGGCCCCGCCGCCCAGCCTTCGCTCGGTAGGCGGTAAAAGAGGATAAAAACCGTATAGCCCCGCGCAGAAAGCCATCGGCCAAGCTCAAAGCCTTCCTTGTCAATCACAACCCACCGGTAGCCACCACCTGGTGTAATCATTATTGCTGCGCCGTTGGACTGGGCCGGGCGAAATACGGCCATGCGTGGCTGGCTGATGCCATAAACAGCGCGGTCGGTCAGTTGCGGGTCAGTTGACCGCTCGTCTACAGTTTCAATCAGCGGCTTGCTGGGCATACCCGGCGCACCTTTTGGCCACAGATCGACGGTTTGGGTTGGCTGAGGCAATCCCGCGGGCAAAAGCCCTCCAGTCAGTGGGGGCGGGGTTTGCGTATCTCCTCGGCTGACCAGCCCTGTCGCCAGTCCTGCTGCGATTAAGCTGCGCCGACCAATGATCACGGCAATGCTTCAAAGGTGAAATTGCGGAAGCGCACTTCGCCTTTGCCAGCTGCATAGAGCGCAGGCCTTAGCGAGAGGAAATCATAGGCAACATTGTGGTGATAGCCTGACACTTCCATTTGCACATCGAATTTGCGCCAGCTCTTGCGTCCGTCGTCGCTGGTGTGGATCGTTAATATGTTACGGTCATTGGTCAGGCGGATAGACAATATGTTCGTCGTTACATCTGCGGCTTCACGCTGGCCCGGAATGGCACCACGTGGACGTTGCAGACCATAACGGTGCATCATCAGTCCCTGCGCATTCAGTCCCAGTCCGGCGTAGAGACGTCGGTTGTAGTAAAGAAGAAGGCCGCCTTCCGAGCCCGGTTCAATGTCGATGTCCACGGTCACGCGGTATCCCTGATCCCCGGCGATGCAGCACAGGGGCGAGCAATCGGACGGTGTTTTTCCTTTGCCCGCAATTTCCAGCACGCCGCTCATGCGTGTCAGCCGCTTGGCCTCGTCCGGTGCAGGATCGTAGAAAGCCCATAATGTCCCCATACGGTCGACGGTGAAATCGTCGGAGAGCGGCATTCCATGTGGCTGAGGGCCAAGATCGAGCGGTTTGGCCATTGGCTTGGACAGATCGCCGCCCAAGGGAACAGGCCAGCCATCGTCGGCCCATTCAATCGGCTCGAGCAGCGCCTGTCGCCCCAATGTCCAATAGCCATTTTCATAGCCGTGATACATCATCCACCATTTACCACCCGGCCCCGCAAACAGCGTTGCATGGCCGCGTGACCACCATTTCTCGCGGGCCGATTGCGTGCGGATCAGCGGATTGCGTGGGCAGTTTTCCCAAGGCCCGGCAAGGCTGCGGC